>MENI01000042.1 GCA_001768195.1 Bacteroidetes bacterium GWA2_40_15
TATTGTATTGGGATAAACTAATCTGTATTCCGAAGTAAGAACAATTGAACAAACGAACTAAGAAATCAGAACTTCTTAATTCTGATTTCGATTGTTCTTCATTCGTTTGTTCGCTCTTTAAAGTTCTTAATGAGATTTGAACATCTCTTCGTAGTGAGGCATCGGGTCGAAGATCCCTCCTCCTGAGGCATAGAATTCATCATTGAGTTCATATACACCCCTGTTCACGTCAACCCATTTTCCATTCATGCGGGGATGGTAACTCTTCATGGTTTGCCAGTTCCTGTAATTCTGATGTCCATTGCTCTCAACAAGTCCAAGGTCGCCTATTCCCGGGAATGATGCAAGCCTTGCGGCAACATTCTTGTTCCATTCAATCAAAACCGGGTTTACAGTTAGATCGGCACAGAAGCAGGGGATATTCTTTTCATAAGCAGCCTGGGCAATTTTCATGGTCATACTGAGAGTTTTGGCTATGGCTTTAAGGGCAATAGCCTTATAACCCAACTGAATTCTGTGAAGTGCATCTTCAACTGTATGTGCGCTCTCATCTGACGCAAGACGTACAGGGATATCGCTTACATCCGTCTCATTCTCTTCAGCAAATGGCTCCTCTATGATAGCTATCTGTTCGAAAGCTCCTATCTTCCGGGCATGATCGAGCAGCTTAAGAAGGGTTTCCTTTGACTCGTACCTGCCATTTGCATCGAAGTAATATGGCAGCTTTCCATTCTTTGTATAAGTGGTCTTTATATGACCTATTGCTTTATGAATCGCTGAAAGTCTCGCTTTGTCCTTTTCAAGCATCTCCTCCTGGGTACCCGGCTGGCCTATCTTTATCTTCATAAAGAAGTATCCCTGATCGGTTGCAGCCTTTATTTCTTCAATCGGAATGGTGTAGGCCATCAGAGGAATTCCTGCAACCTTGTTGTGCCTGTGCGATAAAGCCGGTTTATATGCTGCAGGTATCAATTCGTCAAATGATTTCATCCCGTTTTCTTTTGCATAGAGAATCCATGCGGCGTTGTCGGGTCCTACCAGTGCATTGAGAGCGAAGGTCTTGCGAAGAGCCGGATTTGAAGTTATTTCCTTTCCATATTCATATACCTCGGGATACAATGAGTCGAGCAGTTCAATAGGAGATGTAAAAGATTGTCCCTTTATGATCTGCATAGCTCTCTCGGTCATTGCATACATAAGTGAGTTGCCACCACTTTCGGAATGGGCGGCAAAAACACTGGCGTCTGACCAGAGTACACTCTGCGAGCACAGACCTATTGAATGATTTCCCGAATCACTCTCCAGGTAAGCTATCGACTGCCAAATCTCTGTCATGTATCCACCTTTGAAACCGAAGGGACGTATCAGCGGTTCACGCTCAAAATTGGCATTGACTCCTTTAATTGTAATCTTTTTGGGTATCGGATTAATTCCTGAAGCACCAAAAATATCCAGTGGATCGATCATCACTGCTGCTCCTGCAGCAGATACTCTTGAAATGAATTCTCTTCTGTTATGCATTTTCGGTTTCCTTTCTAAAGTTTCCAGGGGCTGCGGTATTCATACTGAAGCATGCTGTTGGCAACATCACTGTTTGTAAACCTCTCTTTATCAGCATCCCATAACAATTTCTGCTGAGTTGCCACGGCAATATTTGCAAGATGGGCAAACGATGTTGAACGGTGACCCTCCTCCAGAGTACAGTAAGGTTGTTTGCGCGATTTTACACAATCGAGGAAATTCCTTATCAATCCCGAAGTGCTGTCAGGAGCGCTGCCGTCGTCAAGCAATGTAGTTGGATTTTTGAACTCCTCTTCAGCGATCAGCTTATCCCATTTCTGGAATTGCCCTTTTGTAGCAGGAATGATCCTGTATCCTTGTTCATTTGCATATACATTCCCTTTTGTACCGCGTAGTTCAAGTTCACCGTATGGGAAAAGATCGCCGCTGGTGGCTTCGTAGATGGCAAAGGAAATTATCTTTTTGGAAGCAAATTCGAATGTTACCTGCATTGTATCAGGAATATCGGCATCATGGTCGATAATAAATTTACCTCCGTGAGCTGTTATTGCAACCGGAGCCCTTTCACCCATCAGCCATCTAATTGCATCCATATAATGAACGCCCCAGTTACCCATCTGGCTTGAATATTCACTCCACCATCTGAACATGTAAGGAGCAATATTATACTGGTATGGACGGTAAGCTCTTGGTCCCAGCCACATATCCCAGTCTAAATCCCTGGGAGGCTGTTCAGCCTTTAGTTTTCCGATGCCATCCGGAGCCATATTACTTACCCTGGCAGCTCGTGCAACTGATACCTTCCCGATTTTTCCCTGAGGGATCTCACTGGCAAGTTTCTGGAATACCACATTGCCTCTTCTGTTGAGTCCTACAGCTACAATACGGTCACTTTTCCCCTGAGCTTCAACCATTTTCCTACCCTCAACAAGAGTGTTTGTAAGAGGTTTCTCAACATAAACGTCTTTGCCTGCCTTTATGGCATCGATTGTCTGCAAAGCATGCCAGTGATCGGGAGTAGCAATACAAACAGCATCGATATTCTTATCCTGAAGCAGTTTGCGGTAATCTTTGTAAAGAACAGGCTTAACCGGGAACTTCTCTCCCATTTTTGGTATCTGCCCCGGCATAACAGAAAGATAACGCTGATCAACCTTGCTCCTGTCGCGCTGCAGATACGGATCATAAATATCGCATAGTGATGCGACTTCCTGGTCAGGCTGATCCATAAAGAGTTTAAGCAGTTGGGACCCACGGTTCCCTACACCGATAAAACCCATTCTGATCTTATCGTTAGCACCTATAATGCGATTATAACTTGCAGCATTTAAGGCAGTTACTCCCAGCGATACTCCTGCTGTGACTATTCCGGCCTTCCCGATGAATTCACGACGGGTTGTTTTGCTCATGTTTTTCATAGTATAAAGATTAATCCTTCCGAGTCATTCTGCATTTAGCATGAACTCACCCCCTTCCTTCGCTTCGCTCAGGATTCCCCCTCTCTGCTCTGCAAAGAGGGGGAAACGACTATCCGGTATTGTATTTCACCCCCTCTTTACGAAGTAGAGAGGGGGTCGGGGGGGTGAGTACGTGTTTACTTCACAATTGGAGTCAGCACAATATTCCTGTAATTAACAGTTCCATGGTCACCCTGCAGGTAAATTGGTCCTTTGGAGAAGACATCGGAAATGATGGCTCCGCCTGTAGGTCCGTAAGCAGGCTGATTGTCAATGATCTTTTTCCCATTAAGAATAACTGTTACATGCCTGTCGCAGAGGGTGATATCCATTGTCTGCCACTGACCGGCAGGCTTCTCGGCGCTCATTGTTGGTGATACCCTGCTGTAGAGACCTCCCATGTTATGTGAATCGAGACCCTTTCCGTATGAGTCAACAACCTGTATTTCGTACAATCCCCTCAGGTATACGCCACTGTTGCTTCCGGCAGGAATGTTAACCTCAAGTTTAATGTTGAAATCCTCAAATTCCTGTTCGGTCCGCAGGTTTCCATAGCTGACATGTGGCTGACCTTCTACCTGAACCGGCTCGTTTGATAGAACTCCATTTTTCACTGAAAAACCATTCTTCTGTTTCTCATTGATAAGTCTCCAACCTGTAAGATCCTTCCCGTTGAAAAGAGTTATCGGGTCACCATATTTTACTTTCGAAAGATCCGGAGCTGCAGGAGGAGCAGGAAGTTTGGTACCTGTAAATGTCGCAGTGTCAACACCCAGCCCATTGTTTTTCGGATTGAGGATGATACCCTCAATCTTGTCGCCCTTTTTCACAATCTCAAGCCAATTGGTTACCTGGTTGGCTTTTACCGGATTATTGTTTGCATCCCTCTCACGCACAACACTATTTGTGCGCTGCACCATAAGGACATGATCTTTGGCAAGGAATACAGACCCGACCGGTAAAACACTACCACCTATCCAGAGGAGCTTCCCGTCGAGAAAGTTATTCTGCTGTGTCACTTCGAGCCAGCTTACTCCGCCGCCTTCAACGTCGATCGTCCACTGGCCCAGGAACTCAGAAATATCTGTTTTCTGAACCGGTACCGGAACAGTAGTTGTTTCATTTTTACATGAGGTGACCATGAATGACACCAGAAGTGCTGCAATAAATAAAGATTTGGTTTTCATAGGTTTTATAGTTTATGATGAGATAATTGTTTATGAACAGGTTACTAAGTTAAGAAAAGAATAGATAGTAGATATTTTACTTAACACAAAATCTATTAAAATATTTTAACCACCTTGCCCTTTCTGAAATCATTTGTAAATTTGAAATACATCTTCATTAGTGTCCACTATAAATTAAACATTGTTCATTGAAATCATGATTAAATCGAGGTTATAAAGTTTTTTCAGAGCGTGACGATTTGAATTTGAATACCTCTAAGATTCTGATCAGGATAAAATAACAGTTAAGTGAACAGACTACAAAATTCTCCAGATTTTGAATATACCTACTGTAATCAAAACGCCTATAATATAGCTACTTACAAACCAAGATAACCAAGATGTCAAAGGACTGAATTTTATACAGTTGAAAATCAATTATATTTAAATGGACACTAATGATACATCCTGTTAAATGAGTTATGAAACATATACTATTTATACTATCGGTAGCCGGCATTTTGTTTGCTCCTTTTTTGTTTTCTGAAAAGTCTTCAGTCTCTGAACAACCGGCAATTGTAATGGATATTCCCGGCTATCCTTTTGTATTTGAATTGAATAAAGGCGATTCAATTCTAATTGACCGGACATATAACAGTAAAAGAATTTTCAGGACCGTATATCTGAAAGAGATACGTTTGTTTAGTGAGTATAATAGCTGGTTTCCCGATTCGACGGGAAAAGCCAATTATTACAAAGCAGAGGTGGATATTATAGTTTCGGTAAGACTTTTACTTTAAATCTTCAGCCTTACCAGATGCCTGTGCCGGTAGATGGGTTAAGAATATATGTAGAAGCCGTTAAGAGGATTGATGAGATTCCGAACCTTGATCACGTCATTCAAGGCAGCCCACATTTGGCACATTTGATTCTGCCCGGCACACAAGTTAACCTTCTGCAAAACCAAAAGCCAAATTTTGCCAACACACCTTTATAAAATTGGTACTATTAATCTTTATTAAAATAAATGAGTATCAGGAATCATACATATAACTTCAATGATTTTCTTCGTTTACCCCGACCCCAAGGGGAGCGAAGAACCGACGACGCGAAGCGGAGGAGCTCGACGAAGTCAAAATCAATTTACTCCCCTCGGGGCTGGGGTAAATAAATTGATTTTCAAGCGTTTTTGGATTTTGTATGTATCATTACCGATAGTCATATTAAAATATATTCAATATATCTATTGAATACTTGAATTGTTGTTTTATATTTGCAAAGTCTAATAATATAACTTAAACAATGAAAGACAGAGAATTTAAAGATGCTATGTACCATGGGCTTACAAAACTGCTTAAAGCTTTATCCAATCCTTTTCGCTTAGAAATTATTGAAATGCTTTCGCAAGGAGAAAAAAGCGTTGAAGGAATTGTGCAAACTACAAGCCTGACTTTTGCTAATGCTTCACAGCATTTACAAGTCCTGAAGAACAGCAACATTGTAAAATCAAGAAAAGAAAAACAATACGTTTACTATTCACTAATCAATGACGAATTTCTATCATTATACCAGCATGTAATAAAATACGCTGTTCAAGAGGTTGCCGAACTGGAAAAGATACTCAATAGACAAAGAAAAGACAACAAGACATTAAATGCAGTTAGTCTCGCTGAACTTGGAAGCATGATAGAAAATGGAAGTATTTTGTTAATGGATGTTCGTCCCCCCATCGAATTTGAATTCGGGCACATCACTGGTGCAATTTCAGTCCCTATGAGTGAACTGATGGCTAAACTAAAAAATATACCCATGGACAAAAAAATAGTGGCATATTGTCGTGGCCCTTTTTGTGTTTTAGCCGATGAAGCTGTAAAAATATTACATGAGAATGGGTTTAATGTAAGAAGGCTTGATGAAGGGTATCCTGAATGGAAAATGAAAAGTTTAGTAAAGAAATAAAAATTGTCGAACCATTAAAATAAAGAAAATGGAACAAATTATTCATGGAGTTTTGCTTGCATTGCATAACATAGCTTTAGTAGGTTGTGCAGCCGCCCCTTTCTATAACCGTAACCTGGTTAATAGCAGAAGTCAATATGGACCGAAGCTTTTTTATAAGCTGGATAAGGTAGTTGAAGATACACTTCAGGGAAATGCACCTTATTGCCTGTTTTTTATCATTACATTGTTTATCACAGGAATGGGTATTCCTCTTAACCACTATCTGTTTCATGGAGCTTTAAAGGAAATGCATACCGTTGCAACAATTGCACTGATTGTTAAACTTGCATTTGTATTTGGAATGGTTACCATTATGGCAATTATTTTTTTAAAGATTAATCCCCAATTAAGTAAACTATTTGTTGCGTTTTCAGAAGATAGTAAACCTGATTCAGAAAAAGAAGCTTTCTTTTTTAAACTCAGAGGAAGAAGGAAAAAGCTTTGCGAAATATGTCTTCTTTTTGCCATAATAGTACTTGTATCCAGTGCATTTTTAGGTTTTGGTGCTCATTGAACGGCAAAACAATTTTTAAAGCAAATTATGGAAAAGCTGGTTTATCTCTATTATAATGCAACAACCACTGCAACGGAATTACTTTCGAATGATGTATCAAGGCTTTTATGAAGTTGAAATTAAAACAATAACTATTTATACTGCATTACATGAAAAAGACAATTGTTCTCCTGGCATTAACAGGTAATATGCTAACATTTAACCTGAATGCACAACTAACATTTAAACCGGCGGATCTTAAAACAAATGTATCCATTGGCATGGTTATTTATTCAAACGATACCGAAACAGGTTGGAATGCTTTACGGCTTGCGAATTATGCCAAAAGTGAAGGTGATACCGTTTGTATATTCCTTCTCGGCAAAGGAGTTGAATTGGATAACCTGGTAAAAGAGAATAAAGATGTCTAAGAACAATCTGAATTATTCTTAGACAATGGAGGCTCAATACTTGGTTGCGGTACATGTTTGCTCAGCCGTAAAAATAATGCGCCTCAGGTTTGCAAGATATCTTCGCTGAAAGACCTGTATGAATTGATACGGAAAAATAAAATCGTTCTGCCTTTTTAAAGAAACACACGAAATAATTAAATCATTAAAAACAAGAAAACTATGAAGATATTAATCTTCATCAATCATGATTCAAAAATAAAAAATATCAATAACCCTTCAGTATATTTATAACTTCAAATTCTGTACTTTAAAGAATGATGGACTTAATGCAACCCATACTATCAAATAAAAATTATGAAGAAGAATCAGTTTTTAGTCCTGATAATTTATTGCGGGAAGCAAGACGACAGAAGCAGATAGAAAAATGCAGTGTGCCTAAATTTTGCGTACTTGACCCTGATGGAGATATAGTGCAATATTTATTAAAGTCAGGGTATGCAAAAATAAATAAGTGCTGGGCTTGCTATCATACAACATTATTTAGCTTTAGTTATAATGATATAGAAATCGGGATAATTGGAAATGTTGTAGGTGCTTCATTTGCTGTATTAGTGTCAGAACAACTAATAGCATCAGATTGTGATTTGATAATAAGTATAACTTCAGCGGGCATCTTAAAAAAAACACCTGATTATCCTCAATTTATGCTAATAACAGAAACTATCCGAGATGAGGGGACAAGCTATCATTACCTGCCATCAAATACTAAAGCAATTCTCAACGAAAATCTTCGGAATAAACTACAACCATTATATTCAAAAGAAGATATCTCAGTTAAGCCTGGCAAAAGTTGGACAACCGATGCACCATATAGAGAAACACAAAGTGCAATTAAAGTAATGATAGATAATGGAGTAGATGTTGTCGAAATGGAGGCATCGGCACTCTATTCATTAGCGATAAAGAAAAATGCGCAAATTATTTGTTTCGCTCATCTAACAAATACAATGGCTCAAACTGAAGGCGATTTTGAAAAAGGATCAGAAAATGGCAGTATTGATTCATTGCAATTAATCCAGAAAACTATTGATTTAATTAAATTATGAATATTATCAGTATGAATATCGGAATTATTTTAGAAACCAAAGAACTAGAAAAAACATTGAATGCTTTTCGAGTTTCTCCTATGCACAAATAACCTCAACTAGTTGCGTTTATTGAGATGTTATGTGATATTTAAGACGAAATCGGTTGAACATTTTTTTATACGGTAGACAGCCAGTCGAATTTAGACAATGGCAAGTAAAAACTAAAAAACAAACGACAATGAAAACAAAAGTAATTATTTTGTCAATCATTCTGCCAATGGTAGTTACCATCAGTCAGTATATTGGAACAGAGAATTATTATCACCTTGAATTTGGTAGTAATACAAGCAGCATCGGAGTGGCTTATGCGTATCCACCTAGCGTGGGAATTTTAACCAAGTCAAAAAACTGTTTAGCGTGTCATCCAAGCAACGGACAGTGGAGTGATGAATCAAAAAACATTATTGATATGCTGGAAGCAGACACAAAAAAATCTCTCAAACAATCTGACGGAAGTTTCCTTATTGAAGTCAAACGCAATCAAGCGAAAACCGTTCTCACTGTTATTGGAAGGACAAAGGAAGATTTAACAGAGCCGCCCTATCGAAATGCCTGGATTTATATTGACCCAAAAACAATAGAAACAAGTGCACTCTCCAAATTTGCTCCAGGATGGGAGTGTAACTTGCAGATGGCTTGCCGTGTGATTGGCGACAAATTAGAAAATTATGAAGGGGCGGAAATAACTTCATTACCTATGACTATTCGTCCCACCGATTCCGCACAGGATAGTGAATTGCAATTGCAGGTAATGCTCACTAAAGGAGAATCTGTAAAAGGAAATGCAAAACAAGGAATGATGGGCAATTATTTTGAAAAGAAAGTAAAATTGAAAGTGATCGAATAATCATCTAACTAAAACAAGATACCATCATTGTCGAATGACCAATTTTTAATAGATTTGTAAAAACAATCCAAATGAACCAATCTGAGATTAAAAATATAATCTTGAATCACTTAAAAGGATACGATCTTCTTAAGGTTGGTATTTTTGGATCTTTTGCAAGCATATTATAGAGCATATTCTGATTGCATTAGAAAAATATGACTATCGGCAATCATAAATAAAATAACCCAAATCACTTGAAAATCAATGAATTTATGTGTATGATTCCAGATACTCAATTAGAAAAATTAATGAGTTTAGTTGTGGAGTATTGTTAAAGGATTTTAAGACCAACGAGTTAGTTCAAGATGCTATCATTAGAAATATTGGGATAATTGGAAAGGTTTCGAAAAAAATCTCTAAAGACACATAACAAACCTATTATAAGGTTCCCTGGAAAGAAATTGCAGGAATGCGGGACAAACTTATCCATGACTGTTTAGGGGTGGACGTTACTGTTGTTTGGAAAACAATCAAAGAAGACATTTCGACTCTTGAGAGACTATCTTATAAAAGGGTTTGCCCTTAACGAAAGATACTTCAGATAAAGAACTCTACAGGATTACTTATCAGAAAGCTCTAAATCATATCATGAGACATAGAGACATACACGGGAATTGACTTCTTTCTGGTATGCAAAAAGCTCGTCACATTTTTTGCATCACACCTTTACAATTATATCGTTAAACATAATTTGCCTATTACCTGATGCTCTGATAAACAAATCTATTTATTTAGGGTTCTTACCGAGCTTTCAAAATATCATCCTTGTATCTTCTTCGCTCCAGAATCCTGACATAATCTAATGCCGGCTTATTATTGTAATCCTCATACGCTTTCTGAGCCCATCCCAGGGCTGTATCAAGATCACCGTTTATTTCATTTATAATGGCCATGTTATAACAGGCCCTTCCTGCAATCTTTCCGCTGGAATTATTAGTCTCCTCCTCCCACAGCTGTCCAGCCTCATCCCATTTTCCAACCTGTGCTTTCCGTTTGGCGATCTTGAAATTATTTGTCCCTTTTACATAGTAATCACGTGTAACTCTGATCTGATAAGGTAAAAGCCTCATAGCATAACCATGTCCGGATTTGTTACTCACCTGATTTACAGCCTCTTTTCTTCCAATTAGTGCTGAAGCTGCAACAAGAGGATTAACTCCCCTTCCGGTAAATACAATTGACTCGTCGTAAGAATACTCATCAAGTATCGACCTGGTGAATGGATAATAAATACGCCATCCTGTCTTAACAAGTGTTTCCATATTTACCTGGTGTTCAAGTCCTGGGATCTTGCCCAGTGGTGTCTGAATATCCACTTTCTGCGAGGAGTAATTGACCCTTGTATCTGTATCATACTTTTCAAGGGCAAAAAGAGCATCAGTGTTTTTTTCACTGCATATCATTTCAACGATCTCCCAATTCAGAGGCGAAGGGAAATTCAGGGTCCCGGGTGTTTTGAACTTAATATCGTCGATGACTACCACTGAAGAGAATCTTACGTTACCGGCCAATTCATCAGTGAGTCCCTTTACACTCTCCGCAGCTCCATCTTTATCCAGATTTTTGCCTTCGAGTGACAAAGTTTTGTCAATTGCATCGATAACTTTGGTTTCATCTGTATGGAGATAGCGGTTTATGATCCCTACACTTGTAATTGCAGAGGGCAGCTGCACCGGAGCAGGTTCAACAACATTAAGATATAACTGATTGGTTTTACAGGATACTAATGCCATCCCTGCTATTAAAATCATCAGGTATTTATTCATAGGTTTAATTATATATAATTTGATTTGTCCTCTGACTAATTTAAATTATACGGTGATAATGTAAATACCAAAGAGATATTATTTTATAGTGCTGCCAGAAAATCCGCAAATCTCAGGATATCCTCCTGCGAATCGAAATTGACTTTGTTTGATTTCAGGTATTTCTGTATTTCAGCTTCACTATCCGGATAAAGATTCAGTATATTCTTTTTTCTGAACTCCACCAGTTCCCCGGATGAATTCAAAATGTAGAATTCAGGACTTCTCTGGAATTCCATATCATCAGCAGGGACCAGTTCATAGATCTTACCATCTAATGGCAAAGAACTATATGAATCTACTGAAGAGGTTCTGTTTGCAGTGCCCATAGCTCCTTTTTTTACAATATCCTTAAGCACGATCTTATCCCTCAGGCAAACCTTTACTGTTCCGCTGTGGATAAGTTTAAGATATGTAGTCTTGTAAATAAAGGTATCCTGATCAATAGTTACAATATTTACATCCTTCTTCCTTGCAATTACAAGAGTATCACGATCCTGAACAAACTCAATTTCTCCGAGAAGTAAGTTATAGTTTAAGCTGGCGGGACTGACGACTCCGGTTTTCATAAAAACCTGGCCATCAGTAAACCGGGGATAAAGATATCTTTCATATGGAGGGAATTTTTCAATCACTCTGGTTCCTGCCTCCACAGTAATTCGTTTATAATACTGCGCCTGCATAGAGCTGAATATAAGGAGTACTACACTAATAATACTTATTGCTTTTTTCATTTCTACAAATTAAAATTCATAAACCTTACCGCCAACTATTTGCTGTTATGTCGCTATATCGTTGTGTTGTTGTGTCGTTGTGTCGTTGTGCCGTTATGCCGTTGCGCCGTTATCCTTCCTACAAACTCCTAATCCTTATATTCCTCACTCCAGCCTTTGTATTCCACGAAGCAATGCCTAAAGGTCGGGAGAGTGTTACTTCCGGACGTATTGAAAGCTTTCTGCCTGTGGTAATAAAATCAATAACTTTTTCCTCATCAATCCATGCTTCAATTTTACCATCAGTTACAACCAGTTTTATAACGTACCAGCGGTTCTTCTCAAAGCTCTGCAAAGTGGTTGTCTCATTTTCTGAAGCATGCTTTCCATTGATGCAACTCAGACCTACAGTTGTGCCTCCCCATCCTCCTGCAATAAACGTGCAAAAATCATTTTTTACCGGGAAAGTAAGTCCGCAAAAGAAATCGTTCCCCTCCTTTCTGCGGGCTTCAAGTGAGACTTCATAATTGATTGTTGGAATATTACGGGTATAAGTTATTCCTGTACACCCATCTCCCATACCCAGAATTATTTCCCCTCCTGATACTGAAACAGGGCCCTGCGGGCCAAAGTTTGTAATCTCCCATCCGTCGAGTGACCTGCCGTTAAAAATAAATGTACTATCCGGCTGCCCCGATTCAACAGTTTCAACAGTTTCAACAATTTTAAGATCACTATGTTCTGTAGTTCTTCCTCTGCAGCTGAACAATGTCATGAGCCCGATAAGTACTACCACTCTGCAGGCCATTCCGAACGGAGTTTGAAGAACATTATTTCCTTGTAATACGGCTTTGTTTTTGCTTCTATTTCCAGCATCTGATCAGCTGAAAGAGGCTTGAAATTTTCTGCAATCTTTATATTCTCCTCAAGCTGGGCAATATCATCCAGTCCGACTATTACTGTGCTTATCGGAAGCGACATTACATACTCCATTGCCTCTTTCATGGTAATTATTCCTCCATGTGCAAATATCCTGTCGCGGGCCGGGATCTTCATTCCGACAATACCCATATTCTTTGATACTGCTGTCGGAAGGAATTTCTCAATAAACGGATCATAATGTTTGTCGGCAGCATTAAGTGCCACCAGTACATTGTCAAATGGATACCTGTCGGCCATGGCCTTAAGGACATCCGGACCTTCATGACCCGTAAAACCTATAAACCTGATAACCTTCTGATCCCTCATTTTTTCCATAGCTTTAACAACTCCGCCTGCTGTAAACCATTTATCCAGTTCGGTTATTTCTGCTTTCCTTACATTATGCACCTGCCACAGATCGAGGTGATCGGTCTGCAGGTTCTTCAGACTCTTTTCGATTAGTCTCATTGAACCATCATATGTGCGGTCATCTGTTTTGGACGCCAGAAAAACCTCCTTACGCCTGGTCTTCATAACCTGGCCTATATTTCTCTCGCTGGTACCTCTTGCTTCAGCCTTGGCAAGCGTTGCAGTGGCTCTTCCGTAACCTGCAGCAGTATCTATATAATTTATTCCCAGATCTATAGCCTTGTTGATGATCTGAACTGCAAGTTCTTCCTTTCCGGGTGTCTCAACAGTAGCCTGGCCTCCAAGACTGTAAATACCAACCATATGGCCAGTTTTGCCAAGTGGTCTGAGAGGCATTTTCCCCTTATTAAAGGTAGCTTCTGCACCATTAGCTGTGTTAATATAAGGATATAATCCAGCAACTGCTGATGCTGCAAGCAGTTTCTGCAGAAATTCGCGACGTGAATTCAGGTTTAACTTTTCCATATTTCATTTTTTTTATAAAATTATGAAATATCCGTGAAACAGGAGTTGTATAAGAATGCTCTTTATCATAATTATTTATTAATTGAAGGTGGTTTGCCAGTATTGAATTTTTATAAGTATTTTAGGGGAACTAAACTAAGCTGATAATGAATAAGTACATCACCCGTCGCAATTTCCTTCAAAGGAGCATAGCAGCAGGCATAGGGCTGGCTGCCATTAAGAATCTTACAGCCTGTTCTGATCCGGCTAACAAAGGAATGCAGTTCGGACTGGTAACCTACCTGTGGGCTCAGTACTGGGATCTGCCTGCAATTATCGCCAACTGTGAAAAATCGGGGTTTGCCGGAGTTGAGTTACGTACCCAGCATGCCCATGGAGTTGAAACGAGTCTTAATGCGGCACAGAGAGCTGATGTCAAAAAGCGGTTTGCCGATAGTCCTGTAACATGCATAGGATATGGAGCTAATTTTGAATACCATAGCCCTGATCCCGCTAAACTTCGTGAGAATATTGACCAGACAAAGGAATACATTAAGCTATGCTCTGATATTGGAGCTACGGGCATAAAAGTCAAACCCAATGATCTTCCGGCAGATGTTCCACCTGAAAAAACCATAACACAAATAGCCGCATCACTCAATGAGGTAGGTCAATTTGCAAAAGATTACGGTCAGCTGGTAAGGGTTGAGGTGCATGGACCAAAGACCCAGGAGATTCCTGTGATGAAGGCTATTTTTGACCAGGTTACCGAACCTCTGGTAAAGATCTGCTGGAACAGCAACGACCAGGATCTTCTCCCTCCCGGACTGGAAGCAAACTTCAACTCCGTAAAAAAATGGTTTGGCGATACAGTTCATATAAGAGAGCTTAATGACGGTAACTATCCTTACCAGCAGCTTTTTGACCTTTTTAAAGCTATTGATTATAAAGGCTGGATACTTCTCGAGGCAAGAACCGAACCTGCAGATACTGTTGCAGCTATGAAAGAACAGCTGGCAATATTTAATAAAATGATAGACAGGAAGGCTGAAGGCTGAAGGAAAACAGAATTTTACATTAATCAGATAAATAAAGTCATGATCCGAAAAACAATAATTCCATTATTTCTTGTCCTGGCGATAAATGCCAGTGCTCAAACAACCTATACCCCGACAACTGAAAACCTCAGGTCAAGGGAGTGGTTCCAGGATGCAAAATTCGGAATGTTCATTCACTGGGGCGTCTACAGCGTTCTTGGTGATGGTGAATGGGTAATGAATACGCAATTCATTGACAAACAGACATACCAAAAACTTCCATCTTTCTTCAATCCTGTAAACTACGATCCGAAGGAGTGGGTGGCACTTGTTAAAGCTGCCGGGATGAAGTACATAACCATTACCAGCAAACATCACGACGGTTTTGCCATGTTCGACTCCAAACTTACCGACTGGGATATAGCTGACCGTACACCTTATAAAAAGGATATTCTTAAAATGCTTGCTGATGAATGCAGAAAAGAGGGAATTAAGCTTTTCTTTTACCATTCCCATCTCGACTGGTACCAGGAAAACTATTTCCCGCGGGGGAGAACAGGTCAGACCACCGGTCGCCCTGAAGCCGGCGACTGGTATAAATACCTCGATTATATGGATGGTCAGTTAACAGAACTTCTTACCAATTATGGTGAGATAGGCGGTATCTGGTTTGACGGATTCTGGGATAAAAAGGATGCCGACTGGCGGCTTGAAAAAACCTATAAACTGATCCACAGCCTCCAACCGGCAACTCTTATATCAAATAATCACCACCAGGCAGTGATCCCCGGTGAAGATTTCCAGGCCTTTGAAAAGGACCTTCCCGGACATAACACTACCGGATTTTCAGAAGAGTCAGAGGTTGGTGAACTCCCTTTTGAAACATGTGAAACAATGAATAACTCCTGGGGATTTAACCTCCAGGATAAAAGATACAAATCAACGAAGGATCTTATACAGTACATGGTAAAAGCTGCAGGATACAACTCCAACTTTCTTCTGAATGTCGGTCCGATGCCTGACGGCCGAATTCAGCCCGAGTTTGTATCCACACTTAAGGAAATGGGTAAGTGGATGGAGAAGAACGGTGAGACAATTTATGGTACCCGCGGAGGACCTGTAGCTCCAAAGAGCTGGGGCGTAACAACAATCAAGAACAATAAAATTTATGTACACGTTCTTAATGCAGAGGACAGCAACCTGCTGATACCCGATTTTGGCAAAAAGGTGAAGAGTATAACTTCCTTCTCATCCTCTGTAAAGCTTAAGTTCAAACAGGATGCCTATGGGATCACTATTGTAATTCCGAATGAAATCATAGATAAAACAGATACAATATTTGTAATAGAAATATAACATTATGGAAAAACATATTGACCGCAGAATTTTTATTGAAAAATCGACAAAAGGGATGGCAGGAGCAGGAATAGTGGCGGCTGTTTCATGCAGCTCTTCTGAAAAAGCAGAACTGGGAAAACAATTCATTCACCATGTATTTTTCTGGCTTAAGGATCCGTCTAATAAGGAAGCGAGGGACAAATTTGAGAAAGCTGCAAGGGAGCTTGTTACTGTTGAAACAATTTTAGATTTCCACATAGGTGTACCAGCGCCGACGGACCGTGAAGTAATAGATACAACATACTCATACTCAGTCCTTACGACCTATAGGAATAAAGAAGACCAGGATATTTACCAGACTCATCCCAAACACCTGAAATTCATAGAGGACTGCCAGGAACTCTGGGAGAAGGTTGTGGTGTATGATTCGGTGAGTATTTAATTGGTGCTGGGTGCTGACAAGTATTTTACCTGGCACCCATGAACCTGGAACTTTGAACTTTGAACTTTGAACTTAACATCCCCCTAACCCCCTTCAAAGGGGGAATCGATCCCCAGCTACAGCAACCAGCAACTATTTCAAATACACTTCCAAAACAGCTATCTCCACCGGTGGTTTTTGCATAGGAAGTTGAAGAGAAAGGGTCCCTGCGTCTTCGCCGCTTCCTGCACTGAATTTCACTTCTGAAGCATCGTGAAGGAACTGAACATATTTAATCTTATCATTCATTCCTTTCAGATTCAACCTTCCCATGGGATATGCAAGTAAGTGAATATAAAGCCGGTTCGTAACAGGGTTATAAGTCAGAACCGTATTTGCAGGAGCTGTAAACTCAGCCGGAGCTTCAGTACATCCATAAACCGACCTGTTGTTTAACTTCATCCACTCCCCCATCGACTTAAGCCTGTCCTGTGCCCTCAGATCAAAAGTTCCACGAGCAGTAGGACCAACATTCAGAAGAAGATTTCCCCCTTTGCTTACTGATTCTATAAGAAGCTCGATAAGCTGTGCATTGCTCTTCCATGTATGCTCATCGCGGTAGTAACCCCATGACCCTGAAAACGTCTGGCATGTCTCCCATGGTATCTTTTTGCCATTGTACTCAGGCCATTTCGCAACTTTCACCTGTTCAGGTGAAATAAAATCCCACCCCCCTTCAACCTCTTTAAGATCAAGACGATCGTCAACTATAATACCCGGCTGAAGCGAGCGCGCCATTTTAAGCAGGCTCTCTGAGTCCCAGTCTGCATGTCCTTTACCATTCTTACCGGGGAAGGAGAAATCGAACCAGATTATACTGATCTCACCATAATTGGTCAGCAGTTCACGTACCTGGTTCTTCATATATTCACGGTATTTATTCATATCCCTGCCCTTGTTAAGACGTGCAAATGCTGTATCGGAATCCACTCTCTGTGGATGATTCCTGTCAATAGTATAATCAGGGTGATGCCAGTCAATAAGTGAATAGTAGAAGCCAACCTTTAGCCCCTCAGCCCTGAACGCTTCAACATATTCTTTAATAAGATCTTTCCCGAAAGGAGTGTTCGTTGCCTTGTAATCGGTGAATTTGGAATCAAACAGACAGAATCCCTCGTGATGTTTGGCTGTCAGTACAACATATTTCATACCCGCAGTTTTTGCCTGTCTTGCCCATTCACGCGGATCGTAAAGATCGGGGTTGAACATCTCAAAGTACTTCTGATACTGATCGTTAGTGATCCGCTCATGCAGTTTCACCCATTCATGACGGGCCGGTAAAGCATACAGACCCCAGTGAATGAACATACCGAACCTTGCATCGGTCCACCATTTCATACGCTGGATCTTCTGCGCTTCAGTCTCTTTTGGCAGCTGGGCCTGAGAGTATTGTGAAATAATTAACAACAGGAGTGTTAATGTAATGATTGAGAGGTTTTTGAGTTTCATAGGTTATCTGGTTAAAGTTAACTGGTTGATTTACCAATAGTAAATATAATCATTATTTCAAAAGTACCTTTTTTGAAGGATCTCCAGAAGTTCTTCATTTGAAAGCTTTACAGGATTATTTTTGCATTCGGTATTTTTAATAATCAATTCAAAATCACTTTCATCAGCACCTGCAGTTTTCAATCCAGGCAGTCTTATTTCTTCACTGAGCCGGTAGAGATACTCAATGAATCCGTCGATAAGATAATCATCACTGCCCTCCTTCTTATCGAGGAACAGCTTACCTAAAAACTTATACTTTTCAAGCGCTGATATGTCCTGATTTTTACGCAAATTTCTCACATTTAAATCATTAGCAGCAGACATCAAAGTACCACATATCAGACCGTGCGGAACATCATACCTCGCTCCGATTGATGAAGCAAATCCATGTACTGTGCCGAGTCCTGCATTAGCCAGGCATATCCCTGAAGTAAGAGCAGCAAATGACATTTCTGCTCTGGCTTCGATATTACTCCCCTCTTTGCAGACCCTCACAAGTGAACTCTTTATTGCTTTAAGTCCTTCAATGGCAAGCGCATCTGTATAGGGATTTGATTTAACTGAAAGGTATGACTCAGTAAGCTGTGTAAAGCAGTCCATTCCGCTTGCAGCTGTAATATCTTCAGGGCAGTTAAGCGTAAGTTCCGGATCGATTATTGCAATTTCAGGCACAAGGTTATCATGCCTGAGAGAACGCTTGAATCCATCTGCCCCAATTTTTGAAATGACGGCATTTTTGGTTACTTCGCTTCCGGTTCCGGAAGTGGTAGGAACAGCAATAAAAGGAACTTTAGTTCCGGGATGTTCTTTTGTTCCTGCAAACTCGAGGTATTCTTTTACAGAATCAGGTTTGTAAAGCATTGCCGATATTGCTTTTCCTGCATCCAGGACACTCCCGCCCCCGATAGCTATTACCAGATCAACCTTTTCGCCACCGATCAGTTGAACAGCATTATCAATCATTTCTGGAGAGGGTTCACCGGGGATTGAAATCAGTCGCCAGTCAGCAGATACTTTTTTCAGATCGCTGAAAAGTTTTTCTGCCTGATTTGAAATAATAAATGAACTTTTACCGGTAACAATTACGAGCTTTTTACCATAAAAACCTGTCAACCCTGGAAGTCCGGCGATGACACCGTTTTTAAACCTGATTGACGGTATCCGTGCAAACTGAAACGGTTTTACCATTGTGAGCTGTCTTCCGGTTCAATGATCTTATATTTAATCCCCTTCCTGGGTTCAGCCATATAGTCAGCAACGGTATCACGCCATACAGCATAATGTGGAGTAAGCTTATGTTCTGCTGCTGACTGCTCGGATTCATAAGCCTCATAGAGCATGAACTGACAGGGATCATCAGCCAGCTGAAGAAAATCAAACCTCAGGTTTCCCGGTTCTTTTACCGATTCTCTGTGATTATCAATGGTTGCCATGATAAACCGGTCAATAAGATCTTTCTTAACGCTAATATGTACGCAGGTTACTATCATAATTGAAGCTAGTTTTAGGTAAAGTTAAGTTATTGGTTTTATTTCAGGTATAAATATTTTTATGATCAGCCAGTTCGCCATGTAAACGGTGGAGGCAATTGCAAAAATAAGGAAATAACTTCCGGTAGTATCGAGAATGTAACCCACAAATGAGGCAGAAAGCGCACCTCCTGCAGCTGCTGCGAACCCTGCAAGACCGGTCATTGAGCCTACTGCTTTTTTTGGGTAGATATCTGAGATCAGAGTGAACATATTTGCCGCCCATCCGCAATGCCCGGCGCAACCAATAGCAATCAGGGCAACAGTCAGCCAAAGGCTCTTAACCTGGGGAACGATCATAATCGGCAAAACTACCAGGGCGCTTATCAGAATTGCTGCCTTCCTTGCATAGTCAACCGACCTTCCCTTATTGATCAGGAAGGATGAGATCCATCCTCCTCCGATACCTCCGAAACTGGCGACACCATAAATAACAATCAGTGGCAAGATGGCCTCTTTGATATTAATGCCATGCATTTTGTGCAGAAAATCAGGTGTCCAGAACAGAAAGAACCACCACACCCAGTCTGAAATAAAACGGGTGGAACAGAGTGCATAGGTTTGCCTGTACCTGAAGAGATCTTTCCATTTCACGTTGTCAGTTTTATCATTCACTATGGTATCATGAAGGATATAGTCGTGCTCTTCCGCTGACAGACGGGGATGCTTTGAAGGCGGGAAATAGTAAATAAGCCAGCAGATGATCCATATAAAACCAAGTGCCCCGGTTATGATGAATGCCCACTGCCATCCCATTGTTACTGTAATTCCGGTTACAATAACAGGAGCCGCTATTGCCCCGATTGTAGATCCTGAATTAAACCACCCTGTGGCATGAGCCCGCTCATTTTGCGGAAACCACTCTGCTACCGTTTTTATTGCGGCAGGGAAATTGGCTGATTCTCCCAAACCAAGAAAAAACCTGGCGGTGGCAAAACCGATTGCAGAACGGGCAGCAGCATGAAGCATCCCTGCAATGCTCCATACTGCAATTGCAATAGCATAACCTAACCGCGTTCCAAACCTGTCAAGTATAACTCCTGTGACCAGCAAACCTGCTGCATAAGCCACCTGGAAAGCTGTAACTATTAATCCATAATCAAACTCACTCCAGCCCAGATCAGTTTCAATATATGGCTTCAGAATGCCAATAACCTGCCTGTCAATATAGTTTATTGTTGTTGCAAAAAACAACAATCCAAGGATCGCGTAACGGATTTTACCTTTTTTCTTCCTCATATTTCCGTTTTGTCATATCAGAATAAAACTACTGCATAATCAGGAGGATGAAACATAGTGTCGAGATTATCCATTGACATTAAAGCTTTTACACCACTTTCAACACACGTCTTAATGCAATCAAGCTGAGTTTTTTCGTGAAGATCTGATAGTTTGAACCACTGCCAGTAATTTGGGGAATAAACTATGCCGGAAGGATTCTGGTTATGCAGGATCAGCTCAACATTGGACAGGTACAGACTTTCAGACATAATGGTATTATTGAATCCTACTTAAATATATTTTTACTAATTCAGAACTCATCAAAGGATATAAAGTCATCACCAACACCCAGGTTTTTAAGCATATCCATTCCTGCTCTGATCATTGCCGGAGGGCCACACAAGTAATATTCAATTTCCTGAGGGTTTTCATGTTTTGACAGATATTCGGCCAGTAATACCTCATGAATGAATCCAACATGACCATTCCAGGTGACCTGCTCACGGATTTCAGATAAAGCCGGATGGAAAGAAAAATTTCTATGTTCCTGTTCAAGCTTAACGAAATAATCATCATAAAAAATGTCTTCAACCGAACGCGCTCCATACCAGAAACTAACCTTTCGACCTGTCCTTTCTGTTTCGAACAAATATGACAAATGTGAGCGTAATGGAGCCATTCCTGCCCCACCACCCAAATAAACCATTTCGCGGTCCGACTTTTTGATCAGAAAATCTCCAAAGGGTCCGGTTAACTGTACTTCATCCCCTGGCCTCAGATTAAATACATACGAAGAACCAACTCCTGCACTAACTTTACTTTCTGCTGGTGGCAAAGCGATTCTTAAATTGAATTTCAGGGTTGAATCTATTGCCGGATTTGTTGCCATTGAATAATTTCGTTTTGAATAAATAGTTGTTTCAGCCCAAATATCCAATAAACCCATTTCGTTCCATACTTTATAATATGGTTCCTCAATCTGAAATTCGCTGAAGAAGGTTTTATGAGGCGGGATTGATATTTTAATATACTGTCCGGGTTGAAACGGAAAAGGTACTGCATTTAAAGGTTCAAGTGTCAATTCTTTTATGAACGTAGCTACATTTTTGTTACTGACGACCTTAAAAGTAGTTTGGTGTTCCTGTGCATTAAGTTTATCACTGTGAACTCCTGATAAGTCCAATACAATTTTATCATCCACATTTTCAACAGGATATGTTTTTACACCTAATGATACTGGCATTCTTGCAGGTGATCCGTCCTTAATATTGAAACGACCATTGTGTTTGGCACATTCAATTACTTTTCCAATTACAACTCCTTCAGCCAAATGAGCATTGCCATGTGTACAAAACCCATCGGTTGCATATAAATCATTATCTTCTGTACGGTAAACCGCATAGGTTTGTTGCTGAAAATCGAATCTTACAACTTCACCCCCGGGTATATCGCTGCTCTGACATACTTCTATTTTCCCCCCGTGTAATGAATCCGGTTTTCCAAAAAAGATATTCCTGTCTGTGTTTAAATATTTTCCCTCTTGTTCAGGAATTCTCCGTTCCACAAAATATGAAGGGTCTTTGGCCTGTTTCAGAATTGCCGGGATTATTTCCCTGAAAGCATCGGTAATACTTTTATATGGTTCCGGGCAATCGTCTTTGATCAGTTTATGCAACTTAGGTAAAGCATGGTAAGGCACTAACGGATACATGTGGTGTTCAACATGATAGTTCATGTTCCAGTATAAGTACCGGTGAATGCGATTCATATAAACTGTACGGCAATTCAGGCGATGATCCAGTACATTCTCCTGAAGAGCTGCATGTTGAGTCAATCCGTAAATTGGTAATAACCATCCGCCAAATAACGTAGGAAAACCTACAAACATGAGTGGCAGAATACTTCTGTAGAGAACTGCCATGGCAATAACCAACAGATATATTCCAATGTAAATCCGGGCTTTAAAAATAACTTTGGAATATTCATATACCGGCAGATAAGTGGCAACTTCAGGATCAATTCTACCGGTAGCATGTAAAAAAATACGTCTTATTTCCGGAATAGCTCCGCGGATTCCGACAAATGCAAGTAATATCATTCTGATCTTAGGCGGCCGTGGTACGGCTATTTCAGGATCACGGCCACGGATTAAAGTGTCGCTGTGATGCCTGGCATGGCTCCAACGCCAGACTGTTGATTGTCTGAATACCATAAACGATGCAATTTCATAAAGGACATTGTTCATCCAATCGGTTTTAAAAGCAGTACCGTGGCTCGACTCGTGCCAACGGGAATCGGATGTTGAAGCATATAAAACACTGTAAATAAAATATGGGAATATAACAAACCATGAGCCCCACCATTGGAAAACCAGATAACCTGAACTGATAATCAGACTAAACCAGATTATGGTATCCCGGATAGCAGGACCATCTTTTCTGACAAGTAATTCGCGCATCTCTTCCCGTGATACCGGCGAGTGATACCATTTGGCGTCAGCAAGCCCCATTTTAATAGCTATCGGAGTTTCTGTGCCTATTAAACTATAATCCCTGACTGATGTTTTTTCGTTTACCATAATTTATATCGAACTGTACTTAAAAAAAGTTATTCAGAATTAAGTATCGATTTTAGCATTTTCATCATGTAAACGTTAATTTCCCATTGATTGGCAATAGGCTTCTGTGTAAATGGCATATTTATCATGTATGGGAAAGGCCCAAATTCGGAAGTAATTGTGAAAACCGGCAGACCTTCTTTTCTGCGTACTTCAACAATTCGCTTCCACCATCCGGTGTGGATATCCACAGCTTCCTTCCAATCAGGATCACGCGGATCCGTAATCTGAGGTCCTTCAGGAAAACCGACCCTGGCATGGATATGATCGGCACGGCTGATTGCCTGATCAATGGCTGCCTGCTGATCAGGTAAATATGATTCAGCTACATTGCACCAGTGCGAAATATCGAACCCGATACGCAAATCAGGTAAGCGGGTCAGATAGTCAGAAGTAATATGGGCCGCAAAACTAAACTTCCCCCTATGAGTCTCATGAATAATCTTTACACCATACTTATGTGAAACTTCTGAGGCAATCTGTATCAACTCCACATTTTGTTCAAAAGAAAAGAAATCTTTCCCTGTTTGTGAGTTTATGAATAATGGGGCAACTGTCGCAAGGTTAACCAGTCTGGAACGATATTCTTTTTTGTGCTCCTCAAAATCGGAGGTAGCTGTTTCCCAATGTTGAGCAATGAATAATAAACCGTGTCTCCTGATTGAATCAAATATTGATTCCTTCTCACTTTGATTCAGGGGCAGACTCATCTCAATCCCATCATAACCAGCGGCTGTAACACTGGTCACAAACTCATTAAAATCATTATGACCCGATCCCCAGTTGGGACAAAAGAATTTAATTTCCATAACCGGATAGTTATTCCTGTTTCATCAATCTGATTTCTATTTTCTGATTATTTCGAATACTGCACCATCATATTCTTTATCAAGTGTCACTCTGAATCCTTTCTGTAATAGTTCCTTGCCGGTTGAATTCATAATCAGATCTCCTGATGGGGCTTTCCTTACCTCATAAACAAAAGAAGGGTTCAGGAACTTTACTGTCACTGTCCGCTGACTCTCAGGAGAACCCTGCCTGAAAATACCAACAATGCCACCCGATTTTGTATCGGAATTAATACGCTGATAGCCATCCCAGTTTCCTTCTGCCGGTTCCCCATACCCCTTCAGGTCCTGCCTGAATAACATATAATCGTGTTTCTCCTGTGCTTTTCTCATCCAGTCGGCCCAGCTCTTCATCCTGATCCTCTCATCTTTACTCAGTTTACGGGGATCGCCGAGGACAATCGGCAGGGAACCGTTAAGTGACATTAATGATAATTCAAATTCCGGATCTTCAAAATGCTGGTTTCCTATAACCATAGCTGTTGCAGGGATGACCGGAGATCTCCACCACGACATATTCCTTACCCTGAGTGATCCGTCAGGAACTTTTTCAGAAAAGTTTGACAGCCAATTGCCTTCGGCATGCTTGCACATGTCGAGGTCGATAAGCTGCAACGCGCCCATGGTTTCGAAGGTGCAGTCAATAAAGAGGTTTGGCGCCTCCCGGTGAAGGTCGTCAAATAGTCTCCATGTACGCTGATACATCTCCAGCATCGACTCATTCCTGTCCTTATGCATTGGATGATCCTTTGCATGACAACCTGATCTGGTCTTATCGGTTGTATAAGCTCCTGTTGCTACAGCAAAATCACCTTTTATGTACTCAAGCCCATGCTCTTTCACCAGGCTGAGAATCACTCCTTTAATATGATCGTACCAGCCTGTTGTCATGCACATCGAATAGCTTTCCCATCCATACATCTTATCAAAGTCGGCATGAAGGCTTATAGGAGTGCCGTCGGCTTTTCGTACAAGCCACTCAGGATGCTCCATATATACTTTGCTCTTCGACTCGGCTGCGCCAAGACTGATCCACAATCCCGGTTTCATTCCCTTGCTTTTAATATAGTCGAATACAGGTTTGAGTCCGTTTGGAAATTTTTCCTTATTAATTCCCCAATCACCATAGTTGTCCTGCCATCCGTCATCTATTATAAACTCTTCTATACCACATTCGGCTGCTGCATCGGCCAGTTCATAAATCAGCTTTTCATTTATATTATGAAGGAACGGTTCCCATGTATTATAAATAAATACAGGTTTTTTGGGGATCAGGCTCAGGCGGATTCCCATATGAAGACGGACATAATCGCTGACAGTTGTATTTAATACTTCAAACGGATCGCTGCTGTTTTCATAAATTGCAGTAAAAACCCAGGTACTCTCCCATTGTTCTGCCGGTGCTATCCATTTACGGAATCCATAATTCTGGTCGGGATGTGTTAAACCTGTCGTAAATTGCTGAGGTTTGAGGAAAGCGGTGGATCGTTTCATAACTCCGGGCGCTTCATTGCCGAATGCAATTCCCCTTCTGTTACGGAATTGGTGCGCCACTACCACAGGATCATAACACTCTCCCACATAAGGTCCAAGGGCTTTCTGCCTTGCATATTCATGCATTATCCAGGTATGTGTACCATCATCACCGCTGAACTTTATGCTTTCAATATCGAGGGCTTCAATCCTGATTTCATTTTTTCCTGTGTTCTGAATGGCAATTTTTTTCCTTACAAGCGGAAGACCGGGATAAAGCAGATATGTTAAACTTATCCTCAGACTTTTTTCCGGATGATCAAGAATCACTGTTGCGCCGGCGCCTCCCAGCTCACCTTTGATTATTCTGACATCTACTACTTTCCATTTGTCGGTGCCGGTATATGCCTTCCCATCAACCTCGAATGAGAATTCCAGAGAACCATCTGCGAGGTATTCTGACTTACCTCCCTTCAGCATCATACTCTGTGAGACTATACCTCCCTTATCAGCATTGAGGTTGATTACACGTTTTATTACATCGTTATCAAGTATAAGCTTTTCTTCGGCCTGATTGGCAAACTTTTGCCCGGCAAGGGGTACAAACAGAGAGAAGCATAATACGGCTGAGAAAATAAACCGGGTTCTCATAAATAAAACATTTTAGTCTTTAATGTAAATATAGCCTATTTTGATAAATGGAATCATGACCAGCCCTTTCCAAAATTTGGTATATTTGTTGCAGTATATTTAAAATATCTGGAAAAGGATTAAGTGATGATAAATAGAATTATGTTACTCCTTGTTATGCTTTCGGGCAATCTTCTTTATGCACAGGAGACCGACTGTAAAGTGTTAGCACCAAGGATATCAGGCATTTACCGTGGAGAATGTAAGAATAGTCTGGCGCATGGCAAAGGTATTGCCCAGGGGATTGACATGTATGAAGGAGAATTCAAAAAAGGCTTGCCGGAAGGAATGGGTGTTTACAATTGGGCTGACGGATCATATTATGAAGGATACTGGAGACAGGGGCTGCGGGATGGATCAGGCATTATGACATTCAGTCCTGATTCGATAGTAAGAGGATTCTGGAAAGCTGATAAATATGCTGGTAAAGAAAAAATCAAGCAATACGAAGTAACCCAAAGCAGGTATGTTGCCCGGTCCTCATTCAGCAGAACAGGAAATACTCCGCTTCAGGTAAAAGTTAAGCTCACCCTGGGCGGAGTACCTAACAATACAATTCAGGATTTTTCGATGACTTACAGCAGTGGCGAAGAGTTCCGGCTTGGAACTGCATACGGCATTCAGAATGTCACATATCCTTTAACAGTTCGCATGCAGTACCGGACATGGAATGTAATGCGTACCGTAATGACCGATGTTACATTTGAATTCAGGATCAATGAACCAGGTTCATGGGATGTAAATATCCAGAATTAGTAATAAATAGTTGGCAGTTGGCAATTAGCAGTTGGCAATTGAAGAAAGTTGGCAGTTGGCAACTAGCTCCTAGTCCTGCGCCCTGCGCCCTGAGCCTTACTTCACCACTCCGATCTCCTTTTTCTCCCTGAAGAAGAATATAAAGCATATCAGCACTGCTACAGCAATGTATGCAGGTATAAACCATATGTTGCGCCATTGGTAGACCTGTCCTGTGGAATAATATGTTGTTACAAAACCGGAGAACCATGTGCCTATAAACATGCCGAGACCGTACGTAACAAAAGTGAAAAGTCCCTGTGCTGCACTTTTAATTCTTTCATTCGATTTCTTTTCCGTATACATATATCCTGTAACAAAAAAGAAGTCGTAACAAACTCCATGCAGTATTATCCCGGCATAAAGCATCCAGAGGTTAGTTCCCATATTGCCGTATGCAAAGGCCAGATACCTGAGTATCCATGCAGTCATCCCGATAAGCAGCATTTTTTTGACACCGATCCTGTTAAACAGGAATGGGATAGCCAGTATGAACAGAGCCTCTGATATCTGCCCCATAACCATCTTACCGGCTGTGTTCTCCATTCCCGACTGGTTAAGGTAGAGGTTGGCAAATCCGAAATAGAATGAGAGCGGGATGCATACAAAAATGGCAGCAATAAAAAAGATCAGATACGGTTTGTCTTTGAATAGAACCAGTGCATCGATCCCCATTACTGATTTTGCCGATGATGCAGCTTTTTCCTGAGCAGGTGTGTCGGGTAGCATAAAACTAAATATGCCCAGTCCGAACGACACAATAGCAGCCATATAAAAAGTAAGAGGAGTTTGTTCAATACCGAGTATGGAGATCATAAAGCCTGAGATCACCCATCCGACAGTCCCGAACACCCTGATAGGCGGGAATTGTTTCCCGATATCGGTCATCTGGCGGAATGCCACGCTATTTGACAGGGCGATGGTGGGCATGTATGCAAGCGAATAAAGCAGAATGATCCAGTAGAATGCCCCGTTGGTCGTGATCCTTGAAGCAAGGAAAAGCAGTATCCCGCCAATAATATGAAGCAAGCCCATTACTTTCTGGGCCGCAAAAAACCTGTCTGCAACCATCCCGACAAAGAATGGGGATATCATTGTAGCTATCGCAAGCGCACTGTATGCAGCGCCGATCTGAATGCCGGTCGAGCCAAGATATTTCGACATAAATGTTCCCATTGTGACATACCATGAACCCCATATATAGTACTGAAGGAACATCATGGAGCTAAGGATGATGCTGGTCTTTGGTTTCATAATGCTGGTGTTAAGAAGTAAAAATTGCGTTCGGGTAATATATCATTCAGGTCTCATAGTTAGCTTAATATTTTCAAATCTGCAACAGGGGGTGTGATTAAAATACAATCCTGTGGGCAAACTACCGCGCATGCCCCGCAGCCAACACATCTCTTAAAGTTTATAACCGGCACTGTATTTAAAATATTCCCGGAAGCAACAAAATCAATTGCTTCGAATTTGCATGATTCCTTACATTTTATGCACTCTTTATTGTTTAAGAGCAGACAGTTTTTAAGTTCAATCTCTGCTTTTCCGATAAACAATTCAGCTTTTGCCTCAACGCTGAAGAGAGATATAGCACCGGTAGGGCACACAGTGCTGCAGAGATTACATGATTCAAGACAGTAGCCGTCAACGAATATCAGTTGCGGTGTCATCCAGGCGAGTGGATAAGCAGTATCAGTAACAGGTTTAATAATGTTTGTAGGACATGTCCTGGAACAACTGCCGCACCTGCAGCAAAGGAGGTTAAACAAATCCGGACCGGCCGAAGCAGGCGGCCTTATAATGGTCTCTCCTTCGGATCTGAGAATTCGTGGTACCATAAAACCAGCCAGCAATCCTGCTCCGGCCATCACAAAATAGCGCCTGCCGGAGTCAGGTACAGACCTGCCCGGTTCATCCCTGACTGTTAACTTCCGCACCCCGCTTCTTACATCATCAACTGCCAGCTGAAGTCCCCCGAGCGGACATATCTTTTTACACCAGATCCCCGGCAGAAAGAGATGCATCAACAGAAGACCCGGAAAGAAATCATAAAACAGGATCTTAACGGGAGTAAATCCGCCTGAAAATATGGTAAAAAAGCCATTGAATATTGCAAGGGGATCAAAAATCACAAAGAGTGGTATTCCGACAAGAGAAGCAACCAATGATGTAATTGCCAGCCACTTACCAAAATCTGGCACTTGTCTGTATGAGTATGTCTTTCTGCTGAGACCGGAGACTTTATCACAACTCCAGCCAACAGGGCACAGATTATTACAAAACCATCGTTTCCTGAATAAAACAAATAACAGAATAATGAGGCCAAGGCTGTTAAGAAAAACCAATGATTTAAGCGCGAATACCGAATTTAGCATAATAAAAGGGCTGAGCCAGAGATATATTCCAGTCCACCCTTTCAATGAAAGGGGAAGAGCCAGAATCACCGCAACCATAAAAGATAGTGTCCGCAGATTTAAGATTCTGACAATATTTTTCATCCAAGAAATGCTCCCTGCTGAATAAGTACCTTCTTAAGTTCTTTTATATCAATATCTTTCACACTGCTGTTATTCTTAACAGCCAGTCCCGCAGCAGTTCCGGCTCCATGTCCGGTAACAAGACAGGTACCGATAATTCTCCCGTCTTCAACAAGCTCCCTTTCAAAACAGAAACAACGTCCGGCTACAAGAAGGTTTTCTGTAAGCTTAGGAAGAAGTGACCGGTAAGGGATCTGCCAGAAAGGGCGCTTTGATGATGGTATCTTTTTCCCTTTGTAAAGTACCGGTGTCCAGGAGCCGCTTAATCCTATCACATCATCGAATGATCTGTAGGTCATCGAATCTTCAAGGGTAAGCCTGTATTCCCCGTCTAAAATGCGTGACATCCTGACTCCTATCTGGGAAGCAGTATCGAGAAGGAACACCTCTTCATGTCCCGGGGTCTGCCTGATCTTTTGAACATTATTCCAGATCTCCATCCGGTAATCGGATTGAAGCTGCGACAGGTTTTCTATATCAAGTGCATCCTGGTTCTCCCTGCCCCACATGTTAACCCAGTTCACTCCCGGTATGGGTGTCGGGCCGCCTGTATTCATTTTAACATATCCGGGTTTATCAGTTTTAATACGATCGATGTTTCCAAGCCTATGAACAAGGCCGATAGCATACTGCATAACATCGTAATTCTCTCCGGCCATGTGAAAGATATCTCCATCACCTGTACAATCAATAACTACTTTTGTAAGAATGGCCATTCTGCCGGATTTGCTTTCGATATAAACTCCTTTGATCACATTGCCATCCATTATAACATTCGCACCCCAGGTGTGGTAAAGCATTTTAACGCCTGACTCGCGTATCATCTCCTCCAGCACGTATTTGGCCGCCTCCGGATCCACAACCGGGCTTTCCTCATGAATAGACATGCCAAGATCAACAAGTCGTTTCGACATCTCACCTCCGATACCAAAAATAACCTGTTTTCGCCGCTTCTGCTTATCTGCCCCATGTGTTGAAAGAAGAGGAAGTACCAATCCTCCGGTCCAGAGTCCGCCAAGGTGATTATATCTCTCCACAAGGTAAGTTTCAGCTCCTGTGCGGCTTGCTGCTATTGCCGCTGCTGCTCCGGCAGGGCCTCCCCCTATAATCAGAACATCCGTTTCTGCCAGTATGGGGATCAATCGCTCAGGTTCTCTTATGGTTCTTCCGTGTGATTCAATCACCGGAATAATGGTTCCTGATTTTTCTGCAGAAGATGGTTCAATCCTCCGCTTGCATCCCATACCAAGGGTCAAACCACCTCCGGTTATAAGGACTTTTGTAAAGAAATCTCTGCGTTTCATGTTTGTGAATTCTGGCTTTTAGATATAGGACATTTATAAGACCAAGTTAATATTTATCCTGATTAGTTGAATTGCGGCAATGACTATTTCTCATTCAGTGATCATCAGATTTTTGTATGTATCTTCATTTTTTTAGCCAGGTTTGATAAGGAAAAATAACAGTTGTCAGAGAGGCTAAATCACAAATCCATATGGTTATTTTGCGTTTTCCTTCAACTCAAGGAATCTTTTTTTCATTGATTCAACATTCCGGACGGAGCTTCTGTCATTTATTGCATTTGAAACTTCAAAAGGGTCCTTTACCAGGTCAAAAAACTCTTCAAAATCATAATGAGGCCATAGTATGTATTTTTCTGAATGAGTGACCAGAGCCTCCGAAGAAGGGATTCTCTCTTCATTTGTAACATAAGGATGTTCATAAAAGAAATCCTTACGCCAGTCCACTGGTTTTTCTTCCAGATACAGATCTGAGAAATCCACCCCCTGCATTCTCTGTGGTACAGTAAGACCGGTTGAAGCAAGGATAGAAGGGGCAATATCAATATTAAGAATAAACTCATCATTTATGATATTCCTCCTGTTCTCAGAAAGACGCGGATCATGCACAATAAGAGGGACCTTAATTGATTTCTGGTAAGGGTACCATTTATCAGCCAGTCCATGCTCTCCATGAAAATAGCCATTATCGCTCATGAAAATTATCAATATTTTATAATTTTTTAGTAGTCATTTGGGATACCCTCAAAATTTTGCAACGGCTTCACAAAATAATCAGTTGTCCTTATCGTGCTTAATCCTCCTTTATGTCCGATCCATATATTATAATGATCATCAGAGATTAAGGAGTAACAATAATCTGATAACAAACCCTGCTTTGTTGTAAGGTAAAGTATTGAATCGAAGTCAATAATAAAAACACCATTGCCTCTTGATGCTACCCAGATCCGTGAAGCGTCATCCTCACACACAGAACCCAGTGTCAGAATTCCGGATCCTGTACTAAGCGGGATCCTGGTGATCTTCCCATCCTGCATATATGATATAATACTGCTGTTTGTACTTATCCATAACCTCTCCTCCTTATCCAGAAACAGGCTATTTACGGAGTTATGAGGCAATCCGCCCTGGTTAATGGAATACCAGTTAAGGGTATTTGTCACAGTATTAATATTACATAATCCTTTTTTTGTACCTGCCCACACCCGATCATCTTCCTGTTATCGTAGTTACAGAGTTTTCAAGAGTTCCGCTACCTATGGCGTATCTTGATAATTTCTCTTTACCCGGATTAAGTACATACAGTCCGTTTTTATAAGTTCCAACCCAAACCGATTCTTCTCCTGATTTATAAATTGCCGTAACTGTATCTTTGAGCAATCCTGAGTCACTGGTGAAAAAACTGACTACCTTACCTGTCAGACGGTCTGTTTTTAAAAGACTGTTCCCCGTACCTATCCACAAATACTGATTGTCTGAACATATAGCAAAAACAGTGTTCCCATACCTGTTCCTGTCAAAAGTCTGATTAGAAAACAGTCTTGGATTAATCTGAGTCAGACCCTCTCCATAGTTTCCGCTCCAGATATTCCCCTCAAGGTCTTCATATACAGTTTTAACATTGTCTGTAACAAAACCTGATGATTTATTGAAAAGAACTATTGTTTTTTCACCGTCAGGGCCGGGGATAAGTTTTATCAGACCATTTTTGAATGATCCTATCCACAGATTTGCCTGATTGTCCTCACAGAAGCTCTGTACATCAGTAAATTTAAAAACATCATCTGTCTCTATCTTCTTAACAGTGAACAGAATGCCGTCCTTTTTGAGTGTATATATTCCTTCTTTTTCAGTGACAATATAGAATCCCGATCCGTTCCTCACTTTCTTAATTACCGGGACTTTAGATACCGGAATATTATCAATTATCTGAAGCACATCTGTTCCCGGTGTTTTACCGGGCTTTCCAGACAAAAGACCCGATCCGCTTCCAATAAGTAATTCATTATCATTTATAAAAGCGAAGGAATGTATCGATTGATGATCGGGGAATATATTACTTTCAAAACGGATCTCTCCCCTTTCAAGTCTGAATAGTCCATCAGCAAGTGTACTTACCTATATCCGGCCATCAGGACTTTTAGCAAAATGAGTTATGGAACTTAGTTGTCTCCCGTTGTAGTTTACCGGTTTGAATTTTTTCCCGTCAAACCAGGTTATTCGTCCATTCCTGTGACCAAACCACAGACAGCTACCATCATCAATAGCTGACGTAATGAAATTATCTGCCACCGAGTCAGGGATTGTAAATGTTTTAAAAGTGAAAACATTGTACTTTGATAATCCGTCAGCTGTACCAATCCACAAATAACCCTGTGACTCTTGTATTGTAGAATATACATAAGGAGCTGCCAATCCCTCCGATGAACTGAATGAACGAAAATTATAATCCTGCGGATCCGCATTAATTACAGGGAGTGATATGGTTAACAATAAAAGTATTATTCCCTTAAAATTTCTGATCGTTTCGTTCTGATTTTTAATAAACTGTATCTCAATAGATGAATTCTTTTCTTCCTCCACAATAGGGAGAGTCTTACTTATCCAGTTGTCCTCACCGGAAACCTCGCAGTTAATCCCGTTTTTCGCAACTGAGAATACACGTATAATTCCGTCATTATCCCAGTCAAAGTTAGATATTTGTACTGAGATGGTCTTGTCATCTGCAAATGGATAGATATGGCATACCTCCTTCTGATTATCAGGAAGTCTGAAATGATATTTACAGGTAAACAGGTTCCCTCCCTCCACTGGTATGTTTTCACCAGGATTTGTACTTAAAAAATATTTATAGATATTATCATCATCACCTGATATTCCCTGAGCAATTATCTTAAAAACATGGCCTCCGAGCTTCTCGGCTTTCTCTCCCTCAAAAGGGCTCAAAGGACCAAAAGTGTGCCATTTTTTATCAAATTTCGGGTCAGCTCCAAAATTTCTTTCTGTCATTAAATATCCACTTTTGAAATTGCCACCGGGGTGGATACTTTGTGCTGCAGTATCAGACCAGCAACCGGTTCCTCCATATATCGAAAAGTTAACTACTGTATTAAATCCCCCTTTGACTTCATCAAGATCTCCGCCGGTATCCGGATCAAAAACCCGGAGGTAAACAGGACTGGTCTGTGAATATGGAACTACAAAGAAGAAAATCTGGCAAAAATCATCATCACCCCATGATGTGACGGCATTTCCACCAAAAGTGATAAGACTGTGGATATTTTCATCGACAGCAGGGGCAGGTTGTGATTTAAGCTCTCTACCGGAAATAATGATTATCAATAATATATAAAGATATCTTATCAATTCCACTTTCAGTTAGTTTTTCATAAAAGCAAATTCTATTACACCATCTTTTGTCTTATCTTCTTTTTCAACAGGTCTGAACGGTGACCGGGCTAAACCATAACCACTGCTGTTTAATACTTCCATGCTGATCTCATTATTTCTGAACCAGTAGGTTACTTCCTGTGCCCACATCTCAGATATCTCCATCTTACCTCCTGAAAATTCAGCTCTGTTTGCATAAACACTCATTTCAAGCCTGATATCGGGATCTTCCTTTAAGACTTCATATATAATCTGAAGAATGCTGTTGGAAGAAGTTAATAACCCATTCCTGAAAAAGTTCAGTTCATGACTGATATTACCCGATAACTTCGCTCTGATATTTGTTTTCTGGCGTTCAGACAAATCATCCATAAAATATGTAAGTACCCCGAGAGTCTTTAGCTGACCTCCCGCAGTATCAATTTTCTCATGAGGTATGCTTCCCGCTATTTCACTCCTCGTCTCCATCTCCCGGAATGAATCAAATATTCTTATCTTTTTCATAATGCACTTCTTAAAACCCTGACCCAGACTATCTGCCTCACCTGTTAATCCCAGCCGGACAAAATACTCCCCCTTTTTCTTAAACGAATGTCTGGCTAACGGACCGCCTGGTTCAAAACCTGTACCAAAATCCCAGTAATAATCAGTTACCTGTATGCCCTTAAGACCTGTCAATACACCTTCAAAGGATAATGAGTTATCAACGAATCCAATATTTTGAGACTTAACCTGTGCCTGTTCGATTTCCTCAAGTACAACATCATAGTTAACCTGATCCGCAATGGCATCTCCCGTCAGTTCGTCATATATACTTAACTTAACTGAATATTTACCGGGGCCCGGAAAACAATGCTTAACCTGCACACCCTTCACTATTATACTATCCCCAAAATCCCACCTGTAAGTAACAGGTACAGTATCAATGAGTTTATGCTGCTCATCATAAAAGGTAAAACAATATTTATTTTCCTGTATACTATCGCAGGAGGAAAACTCGACCGGAGCTGTAGTGAAACTGAAAATATCATCCGTTTTAAGTCTGTTGGTTGAAAAATAACCCTTTTCCAATGTTGAATCGGTTACAAGTCCGAAATCATCGGCAGGTGAGTTTATTGCTGAATCGAGATGAACAGGATAGATCCATTTTCCACTTATTTCGCGGGTATAATACAAATCCTTTCCTCCAAAGCCCTCATGTCCGTCAGAAGTAAAATAGAGAATCCCGTATCTTGCAGCAAATGGAAAGGTTTCATTCTTTGCAGTATTAATCTCCGGGCCCAGGTTTACGGGAGGTTTCCATCCATCAGTAATAGTATCGCAATAATAAAGATCCATCCCTCCAAATCCTCCGGGCATGTCTGAAGAAAAATAAATTCTGCTCCCGTCAGGTGAAAGTGAAGGAGTATAAAAATTATAAAGCGGATCGTTAAATGAGCATGGTTCGATCGCGGACCATAGACCGTCAATCATCTCCGCTCTGAAAATCCCAAGTTTATTGGTTGTGTCAGAAATGTTCCTGAGACTTTTTCCTGTATAATTATTCCTGCTAAAATAAATGATCGTTCCCTCTGTATCAAATGTTGCAGGTCCGTCGTTAAATCCGGTTGTAAGTTCCTTTGCCAGCAGAACCGGTGGTTTCCAGCCTGATTTGCTTTTCTTGTTAACATAAACGATTTTAAACAACCTGTCCCCACCATCCTTATAGCCAACAAGTGAATTGTCCCTCAGATTAGAACAAAATACTAAGCCATTATTAAAAAACACAGGCGAGAACTCATCATCTAATCCTGAACTGAAAGTGGCCCTTTTCACAACAAAACGATGCTCCTGAGAGTAGGCTTCAATACTCAGAAGTTGCGAAACAAGCAATAGTGTGGAGAAGATCCTTCTCATTCTTTTTTCTTCTAAAATTGCCTCGGGCTTATCACTTTTCGCGAATAGTTGAAAATATAGTTCATTACAACCTCATGCGATCCTCTGTTATATTTTCCTGTCCTTCCTGTATCAAAACTATACGAATATGCAGTCATTAACTGGCGGTTCAGCTGACATTGAAGCATTCCGAGGAGTGTATTCTCACTCCTGTAACCTGCTCCCAGCCAAAGCCTTTCCTTAAGGATTACCTGTGCATTAATGTCCAACTGGGGATCATGACCAGGATGATATTTTGCCAAAAGCGATGGAAGAAGCTCTATATCAGGGGCTAAACCAATGTAGTACCCTCCTTCAATAAAGTAATTATATTCTGAAAAATCGTTCTTAATTCGATATTTACCACTGTTCTGTTCCAGCTCATGGCTCAACATCATCGGAATGGAGAAACCAAAAAAGTATTTATTGTTATGATAATACATACCAAGACTGAAATCAGGCAATACGGAGCTCTCAGGATAATTTATCAGTAAAATATCTCCTTCATCAGCCGCATTCAGTTCATCCCATGCAACATTCTTTCTGGTAGCTCCGAATCCAATGCCCATAGAAAGGACCCCTTTTTTCAGTTCAATCCTGTATGCGTAATTTCCATTTATACCGGTTTCGCTATAAATACCATAGCTTTCTTTTTCAAGAAGCAAACCAAGACCTATCCGGCCATTACTCAGGGGAGTATGTACCGACAGAATATTGCTTGATGGCGCATCCTCAAAACCGACCCATTGGTTCCTGTATAAAACCGAAACACTCAGAGCATCATGGCTACCGGCAAAGGCCGGATTAAATGCAAGTGTATTGTTCAGATACTGATCAGATAATGTAAACATCTGACAGAACATATTCACGGGGAACATGAAGGTCAATATGATCAGAAAAAACCGATTCATTTATCTTGTAATTAAGACAGTTCCTTTCTTTATCAGCCCGTTTTCAAATTTTAATATATAATAATATGTGTCATTTGTCATATCATTGCCATTGTCATTCCTTCCGTCCCAGTCATTCTGATAATTACTGTTTGTGTATTCCACATTCCCCCACCTGTTGAAAATTATCAGCTCGGTACGGACATTTAAAGCATTGATCTTAAAATAGTCATTTTTACCATCACCGTTGGGTGTGATTACTGATGGTACAAACAGATCAGAAACGGTAATTTTAACTTCTGTACTTGCATCGCAGTTGCCATTCCGCACTGTCCATAAGAATATGTTCTCACCGATTGATAAATCAGTTACCATGGTTATTGGAGAATGAATATCGCTGATCTGTCCTGATCCGGAAACTAAAGACCATTCACCTGTTTCGGATAGAGACAATTCAGCCGTCAACTGTGTTTCAAAGATAAATGTCAGTTCCTGGTCCGGCCCTGCAACTGCTACAGGATTCTCATTAACAATTATACCCTGAGTGGTTTTATTGGTACAGACATTAGTATAGCTATATTCTATATTGATAGTACCTGTTCCAGTTGCCGATAGAACATTGCCTGAAACAGTACCAGGTCCGTCAATAATATCAAAAGTCCCGCCGGCCGGAGTACCAGATAAAGTCCTCAAATCATTTATACACATTGTATTGCTGCTGCTGGTTATACTTACCAGAGGTAATGCATTGACTGTTACTACTGTTGCTGCCGACTGTACACTCTGACATCCGTTTGCATTGGTTACCCGGACAGTATAGCTTCCTGATGTGGAAATGTTTATACTTGCAGTGGTTGCACTTGTTGACCATAGGTAAC
>MENI01000043.1 GCA_001768195.1 Bacteroidetes bacterium GWA2_40_15
AAAACCTGAATAAGTGTGAGTGTGAGAGTGAGTATTGAGAAAAAAGAGTGAGTTCGTTCGCTCTCGCTCTCGCTCTCACTCTTTTTTATGTGGGCCCAGCTGGGATCGAACCAGCGACCCCCTGATTATGAGTCAGGTGCTGCTAACCATCTGAGCTATGGGCCCGAAAAATCGGACTGCAATATTAATCAATTTGATATAATTTTGCAAGAACCTGGTAAAAAGATTGAAAGGCATTTATTTTATGCTGCCAATTACTTTAATAAGCAACTGTAAAACATTACCTACATTCTTATTGAAGACTGCAATTACTTCCTCCCATGAAACAGGAGCTTCATCCTCTTTCCAGCAGTCATAATCAGTGCTCATGGCAATGGCCGCATAGGGGATACCGATCTCATTTGCAAGTATTGCTTCAGGAGCCACTGACATGTTGACCAAATCAGCTCCCCATATCCTGAACATTCCCGATTCTGCCCTGGTGGAGAATCGTGGTCCCTCAATGGTTATAACTGTTCCGGTTTTATGAACAGGCAAACCAATTTCAGATGCAGAGGAGATTATCAGGTTACGAAGGGTCCTGTCAAAAGGATCTGCCATAGAGGTATGCTTCATCTTCCCGGGCTCAAACTCACTGAAAAATGTAATGCTTCTGTGCCTGGTAAAATCAATGAACTGATCGGGTATAACCAGGTCGCCACGGCCGATATCTTCCCTGAGACTGCCGCACGCTGTGGTCGATATGATATGGGTACAGCCTGATTCCTTAAGAGCAGATATATTGGCACGGTTATTCACTTCCGAGGGAGGTATTGTGTGATGCCTTCCATGCCTCGAAAGAATTATTATATCAGTGCCATTTAGTTTTCCTGACAGCAGAGACGATGATGGCAAACCATAAGGGGTCTCTATATTCCTTTCTTCAGGTGATTTAAGGATATCGGGATTTTCAAGGCCGGAACCGCCTATAATGCCTACTTTTACCATCACTCTTTCCTGAGAAAAGACATAAGTATGTTTACCGCCTCATCCATATCATGGCCAAATACAAGTATCCCTGCCCTGTCGCCCGCCATAATGATTATTCTTTTTTCAATTACGTCAGAATCATTGAAGAGCCTGAATATATCTTTTGCAAGGCCGGTAGTTCCGTAATCCATCGACGGATTAGTTGTTGGCACTTTATAGATCAGCTCATTCCAGAGGTCGATGCTATGAACATGTATAACTGCGTTCGCACCCGGATCAGCAAGGTAAATCGCTGCGTGGGTAAGTGATTCAGATGATGCTTTCAGTGGTCCTGCACACTGGACGGCATTATCATCAATATTAAATGAATTGACTTTTACATAATGGCCGGGTTCCAGCTCAGGCATCTCACCTGTAGCTGAACCTGTAATGACAAACTGGTTGGTTCCGCCTATCCTCATACTTACATTCCCGAATGCTACTCCGTTCTCATAAGCGCCAATAAGGTCCATGTTGTAAAGGATCTCCCGCCAGTAGTTTATTATCTCATATTGTTCATCTGATATTACCGGGCCCGACTGACTCCAGTGACAATTAAATTTAACAAAACCTTGCATTTTATATGAATTTATCTGGAAACATTTCTTTTATACCTTCCTCTGTTGCACTGCATATTCCTTTTTCGGTTATTATGCCGGTAATAAAGCGTGCCGGTGTGATGTCAAAGCCATAATTAGCAGCTTTTGCATCTTCAGGACAAAGCCTTACCTGTTCAATTTTTCCATGGAGCAGACCTTCAATTTTTGTTACCTCCTCAGGGTCGCGCTCTTCAATTTCCACCTCTTTAATCCCGTCAAGAATGCTGAAATCGATCGATGTCGACGGAACGGCGGAGTAAAACGGTATTTTGTTATCAGCGGCGGCAAGAGCCTTGAGATAAGTACCTGTTTTGTTTGCACTGTCTCCCGCTTTTGTAGTACGATCGCTGCCAACTATAACGATATCTACCATATTATGTTGCATGAGATGCCCTCCTGAATTATCAGGTATTATAGTGTATGGCACTCCATGCTGTCCCAGCTCATAAGCAGTAAGCCTGGCACCCTGGTTTCTTGGTCTTGTCTCATCGACCCAAACATGAACCTTTATGCCTTTGTCATGAGCCAGGTAAACCGGAGCTGTTGCTGTTCCGTAATCAATACATGCAAGCCATCCGGCATTGCAGTGAGTAAGGATATTGACAGGCTCCCCTTTTTTCTTTTCGCTTATGCTTTCGATCAGTTTTACACCATGAAGACCTATCTGTCTGCAGTTTTCCTTTTCAAGCTCACATATTTCAATTGCTGCTCCTCGCGATGTATCGGCAAGCTCTTCAGCAGACATTTCATCGCTTAGTCTTTTCATCACAAAGTCAACTGCCCAGGCCAGATTGACTGCAGTTGGTCTGCAGGAGACCAGGTATCTGGCAGCGTTATGAAGATGCGAAAGAGGATTGGTATTGACAGTGATCTCCAGGGCAGCAAGGTATATCCCAAATGCAGCTGCAGCTCCTATCAGGGGCGCTCCCCTCACTGTCATCAGGTCAATCGCATTATAAACATCCTCTACTGACCGAAGCTCCTTAATCTCGAAGAAGAACGGGAGCCTCTGCTGATCAATTACCCTGACAACAGAAGGATCGGATTCGTCAAGCCAGATAGTTTGATAAAGTTGATTTCCGATCCTCATATTAAGGTGAAGTTTATGGGAAAATTTAATTAACCTCAAACTTAATAAAATATAGTGAGATAATATTACATGTATTTTGCTCCCTTGCCCCCAGCCCCGCTGGCGCGGGTCCACCCCCTAGGGGTTTAGCCCTTCAGCAGGATGTGGATCAGCGGGCAAAGAGGCAGCGGATTCGAATTATCGACCAAATTATTCGAAAACTTTTCTGTAATTGAAAAAATTATTATCTTTATCGTTTGTGCCAGTTTATTTTATTTTGCAGATATATGGTTAACAAAGAGGAGTTTAGAAGGAAAGTTATCCTGACTGCCGGGCAGATATTCAGCCGTTACGGATTCAGGAAGACTACCATGGAGGAGATAGCCACCGCTCTGAAAATGGGTAAAAGTTCCATATACTACTACTTTGACAGTAAGGAAGAGATATTTGAAGCTATTGTTCGTAATGAAGCTAATATCCTTAGGAATGAGCTTACTACAGCAATCAAATCTGTGGATTCTCCGGTTGACAAAATGAAAAAATATGTTTTTGTAAGGATGAAATCGTTCGAAAAACTGGCAAATTATTATAATGCCATTTTTGACAAGAACCTCGATCATTTCGATTTCATTGAACAGATAAGAGAAAAATATGACCGCGAAGAGCTCGCCATCCTGCGATTGATCCTTTATCACGGTTCAAGAAAAAATGTATTCAGTATAGTCAACAGCGAGTATACTGCCCTTGCAATTCAGACAACACTGAAGGGATTGGAGGTCCCCCTGTTCTGGAAAAAGAGGGAGGTTAACATTGAGAGCAGGCTAAATGCAATTCTTGATGTGCTGTTCAACGGGATCTTAAGGAAACAGTAATTATCTCTTTATAACTGCCCGTTTTTTCCTGGTGAAACTTATGTATAACCACCATAAGCCCAGCATAATAAATGGGATACTCAGCCATTGGCCCATGTTGATCTTCATACCGGCCTCAAAGGCAACCTGGTCTTCTTTAAGGAACTCAATAAAAAATCGGGCAGTGAAAATCATTATACACAAAAGGCTGATAAGCAGGCCCTGAATATGCTCTCCCTTTTTTGACCAGTAGATCCGGTAGAGCAATATAAATATTGAGAGATATACAAGGGCTTCATATATCTGTGTGGGATGTTTTGGTGCAACCTCATGGTTTCGCAGGAATACAAATCCCCAGGGAACAGTAGTCTCAATACCATATATTTCAGAATTCATCAGGTTACCCATCCTGATAAAGAACCCTGAGAGGGCAACAACAATAGCAATTCTGTCGAGGATCCAGAAATAATCTTTCTTCTCTTTTTTCTTGAACATCCAGAGGGCGACCAGTATACCAACTGAAGCTCCATGGCTTGCCAGCCCTCCATGCCATATCATTAATATTTCAAGCGGATTCTGAAGATAATAGGCGGGTTCATAAAAAAGGCAATGTCCTATTCTTGCACCTGCAATGACTCCGATAGCCATATATATTGTAAGCCTGTCAAGTACAGCTTCCCCCAGACCCTCGTTTTTGAATATCTTATTCATAATGATATAGCCAAAGAAAAATGATGAGGCAAAAAGGAGACCATACCATCTGACGGCTAAAGAGCCAACCCTGAAAATTTCAGGATCTACATCCCAGGGAACAATTAAAAAGTGCATATATGATAAATTTACATTGTTGCCAAAGGTAGAAAATTATTTTAGTTCGGGGTTCATTGTTCCAGGTTCAAATTAACCTGTAACCTTGAACCTTAAACCATGAACAAGATCTTATATCTGATTTTTACTTTAAAAAATATGGTATGTTTGTAACTGCAATAATTATCAAATGTAATTGATGAGTAATTCATTCCTGAAAAGGCATCACATCCTGCTACTTATATTTCTGCTGATATACTCCTGTGCAAAAATAGGAAGGCCCACAGGAGGTCCGAGAGACAGGGTCCCGCCGGTAGTCGTTAAAACTCTACCGGGAGAAAGATCGATAAACTTTTCAGGCGACGAGCTACTTCTCACGCTAGATGAATATGTTGTCCTTGATAACATTAATGAAAACTTGCTGGTCTCTCCTCCGATGAAGCAAAAGCCAAAGGTATGGCTTAAAGGGAAAAGCGTGGTGGTTGAACTGCAGGAAGATCTGAAAGACAGTACCACCTATACCTTCAATTTTCAGAATGCAATAAAGGATCTTAACGAAGGTAATATCCTTGAAGGTTACCAGTTTGTCTTTTCAACCGGACCTGTACTTGACTCACTTTCTGTAACCGGTAATGTGTACTCTGCTGAAAATCTTGATCTTGCTGAAAAGGCATTTGTTCTTATGCACAGTGAATTGGCTGATTCGGCAGTTAAAAAACATCTTCCTGATTATTTATCCATAATTGACAAAAACGGATATTTCCGCATTAATAATGTAAAGCCGGGATCGTACAGGTTATATGCCCTTAACGATGCCGATAATAATAAGACATATAATCTTAAAGATGAGGAGTTTGCATTTTTGAGTTCTCTTCTTGAGGTTACTGCCGACAGCAACTGGCTCCCGATTGTGAAAGATACTGTGAAGGTTATCAGGGAACCAGTTGCCAGGACAAATGCACAAAGGGATCTGAAGAAAAAAATTCAGGATACAGTCGTTTTAACAGGTAAAAATAAGCTCTTGCTATTTGTACAGGCCCCTACTGCACGTTATCTGAAATCATCGGAAAGAAAAATGAAGTACCGGCTGGAGTATGTGCTTTCTTTGCCACCGGACAGCCTTGATTTTAAAATCAGAATTCCGGATACGGACAGCAGCTCCTATTTTATCGAGAATAGCAGACAACGAGACACAATGACAGTCTGGATTACCGACACAACTATTTATGGCCAGAACCAGATCACAACTTATCTTAAATATCCTTTTACCGATACCTCAGACATGATTGTATATAAGGAAGATACCGTGATGCTGAGGTTTGTTGCTCCAAAAGAGATTAAAGGAACCAGAATAAAAAAACCTCTTTCACTGCCTGTTTTAAACAACATTCCTGCAGGGTCAGTCAAGCCGGGCCAGAAAATTATCTTCAGTTCGGAAACCCCTCTTAAAGAGCCGGATACAACTTTGATCAGGCTGTATGATGTAACAACAAAAGATACACTTAAAATTCCATATGTTTTTGTGAAAGACAGCCTTACTGCAACAAAGTACTTGTTTGTGGCAAATATTCTCTCCGAGAAGAAATACTTTTTTGTGGCGGATTCCTCCGCATTCTTCAACTATTTCGGGGAATGTTCCGATTCAATTGGGATAAGAATGTCGCTGAAACCGGCTGATTCATATAGTAAGCTTACATTTAATATCAGGAACGGGGAGGGAGATATGATCATTCAGCTTCTCGATAAAACAGAGAAAATTGTAAGAGAAGGTAAAATAAACGGAGATGGAAAGATAGATTTTCCATTAATAGAGGCCGGATTATATCGTGCCAGGGTGATTTTTGACTATGATGGTAACGGAAAATGGACAACAGGTGATTTCTCTGCCGGCCGGCAGCCTGAACCTGTATCATATTATCCCACAGAGATTGAGATCAAGGCAAAATTTGAACTCGAACAGGACTGGGATGTGGCAGTTAAATATGTGAAAGATGTGAAGATGAGATTAACTAAAAGTAAGGCAGCAGGTAGCATGTAGTTGGCAGTAGGCAGTAGGCAGTAGGTGGTAGTAGGCAGTAGGTGGTAGTAGGCAGTAGGTAGTTGGTGAGCAGTGAGATGTGCGTTGTGAGTCGCGACTCGTGAGTCGCGAGTTGTGAGTAAAGAAATATATTCAGAAGGAGATTTTTTACCAATAACAAATTAATATGAAGCAGGTTGTAGCAGGAGTTGATATCGGTGGGACAAATACAATTTTTGGACTGGTTGACAGAACAGGCAAGGTTCTTGCAGAAAGCAGGATCCTCACAAAAGATTATCCTGAAATAAATAAATTCATTACTGCTCTTTCCGAAGCAGTGAACAAACTTGTTAAGAAGGATCACGATCTCATTGGCATAGGAATAGGAGCTCCTAATGCAAATTATTACAAGGGAACCATTGAACTTGCTCCTAATCTTCCATGGAAAGGGGTTGTTCCCCTGGCGGAGCTGATGAAGAAGAAAAATAGTGTTCCTGTTATTGTCACTAACGATGCCAATGCTGCGGCTGTGGGAGAGATGGTATTCGGTGGCGCCAGGAAGATGAAGAATTTCATTGTCCTGACACTGGGAACCGGTCTTGGAAGCGGAATCGTTATTAATGGCGAAGTTGTATACGGGCACACAGCTTTCGCCGGGGAGCTGGGTCATACTACCGTGGTTCCGGGGGGACGGGAATGTGGATGCGGCAGACTGGGTTGCTTTGAAACATATGCATCGGCATCAGGACTTGTACGGACGGTACTTCAGATATTAAGTGAGACAAGAGAGGAGAGTTCTTTAAGGGATATCCCTCCATCATCACTTACCTCAAAAATAATTGCCGAAGCTGCTGCCGGCAAAGATCCTGTAGCCCTTGAAGCAATGGATTATACTGCTGAAATGCTTGCATTCGGTATAATAAATTCTGTGGCATTCTCGAGTCCGGAAGCAGTGTTCTTGTTTGGCGGTCTTACAAAAGCAGGAGATATACTCTTTAAACCGGTAAGAAAATATGTCGATATGAATATAATGCCGATTTTTAAAGGGACGGTAAAGATACTCCCTTCCGGAATCTCAGAGAGCAATGCAGCTGTACTTGGTGCTGCAGCGCTGGCCTGGAACGAACTGAAGAAGTAAAACCGTAATAGGGTGGTTAAAAAATAATTATAAATTTGGTGAAACAACTACTGAGAAAAACCACAGTAAAATGAAAGTCGCAGAAGTAAAAAAGATTCATTTTGATTCTCCCTGTCCTGAACTTGAACAGGTATCTGAAGCCCTTGACAGGCAGAAAGAAAAACATCAGATAGATACAATCAACTGGAAGGGATATGGTTATAAGCCCGGGGTTAAATTTTCAATAGCCTATGGTGAAAGGGAGATTTACATGAAATATTATGTCACCGAAGATTATTTCAAAGCTGAAAAGACTGAGACAAACCAGATGGTATGCGAAGACTCCTGCGTCGAGTTTTTTGTATCACCTGAAAATGACGGGATTTACTATAATCTGGAATTTAACGGTATAGGTACAATACTCCTGGGAACCGGAACAGGCAGGGCAGACAGCAAAAGAGCCGATCCTGAAATTATTTCGAAGATCAGGAGACTGACAACTGCAGGGAACAAGCCCGTAAAGGAAAGGACCGGCAAATTTGAATGGAGTATAACCATTGCCATTCCGTATGAAATATTTTTTCATCACAGTATAAATGATCTTAAGGGAAAAACCTTCAGGGCTAATTTTTACAAATGCGGTGATATGTTATCAGTACCCCATTACGTGACATGGAATCCGGTTGGTACTGAAAATCCCGATTACCATCAGCCATCATATTTCGGGATGCTGAAGTTTGTGTAAGGGCGCAGGGCACAGAGGCAGGGATTTATAGTTCCCCTAACTGGGAGGGGTTAGGGGTGGGTTAATTAAATGGCGCAGGGCACAGAGGCAGGGATTTATAGTTCCCCTCCTGGGAGGGGTTAGGGGTGGGTTAGATAAAAGGCACAATTGCACAACGGAGACTAACAACATAATATTAATACAAAAGACTAATAACATCATGCTTAAAGGGAATGCATTAATAGGACAATCAGGAGGACCTACATCAGTTATTAATTCGAGTCTGGCCGGAGTTATTAAAACATCTTTATCCTCAACCTTCATCAAACACATTTACGGGATGAATTACGGTATAGAAGGTTTTATGCAGGAGATGATTTTCGATCTGGGAAAGCAGCCGGAGAAAGTTATCAGGGGATTAAGAAGGACCCCCTCCTCGGCCCTGGGATCATCGCGCCATAAGGTACAGGATAAGGATTTTCCGGTTATTCTTAATGTGCTTAAGAAATTTAATATCAGGTATTTCTTTCTTATAGGGGGCAACGACACCATGGATACTATTCACAGGGTGGAGGAATACTGCCGGACACAGAAATATGAACTGAGGGGTATCGGTATACCAAAGACTGTTGATAATGACCTGTTCGGTACCGATCATACTCCCGGTTTTGCTTCTGCAGCACGATCAAATATTCTGAATGTCATGCAGGGCGGAGTACTTGCCCGTGATATGCAGAAAGTTGATAAATTTGTTATTTATCAGACTATTGGCAGGGATGCAGGCTGGCTTGCAGCGGCAACAGCCATGGCAAGGAAAAATGAAGATGATGCTCCTCATCTGATCTATTGCCCTGAATTTCATTTCGATCGCGATAAATTCCTTAAAGATGTTGATAAGTGCATAAGGTCATATGGCTGGGTTTCAGTTGTTTGCGGAGAGGGATTGAAATATGCTGACGGTACCCCTGTAAGCGCTTCAACAACAAAAGACAAATTCAATAATATTGAATTTGGTGCCATGGGAGGCACAAGTGTGGCAACAAATCTTCACGGGATGATAGTGGATGAATTCGGATACCGGGGCGAGTTCCAGATTACCGAATCGCTTATTATGAGTGACTTTATCAGAGCTTCAGAAGTTGATCTGGAGGAAGCATATCGTTGCGGAGTTGAAGCAGTCAGGCTTGCCGAAAAGGGCGATTCGGGGGTGATGGTCAGCATAAAGAGAAAATCAAACAGGCCATATAAAATTGAATTCGGAAAGGTACCACTTAAAGAGGTGGCTGTTTCTGCCAAGCCTATGCCACCAGCTTATTTTAATAAAGAAGGAAATCATGTATCTTCAAAGTTCCTGGATTATATGAAACCGCTTGCAGGAGAACTGCCTAAGTTTGTAAGACTGGAGAAAGTATATGCCAAAAAATAACTAGTACCTTAAATTAATGACTAAAATATTTAACAAAGTTGCATTGTCAATCAATGCTCATCCTGATGATGCAGAAGCATGGAATGCCGGAGTTCTTAAACTGCTAAAAGACAAAGGATATAAGATAGTAATTGCAACGATGACCGGCGGAGACCTTGGCGGATGTAACATGAATATGGAAGAGACGGCCAGGGTGCGTTTTGAAGAGGCAAAGAAAGCTGCCGCAGTTCTCGATGCAGAGTATTATACCCTCGGAGGAATTGATGGATTTCTATTCGACTCAAAGGAGTTCAGGCTTAAAGTAATTTCCCTGATCAGGAAAGTAAAGGCCGGCGTAATTTTTACACACCTGCCGAATGATTATCATACCGACCACAGGACGACTTCCAATATTGTTGAGGCAGCAGCAATGGTTGCATCTCTCGATACTGTACCGGTGCCTGAGGAGCCTGTCGGAATTACTCCTCTGTTATATCATTCATCACCACTTACACTTTCAGACCCTATTGGTTCTCAGATAGCTCCTCCGCATTTCTATGTTGATGTGACTACAGTAATTGAAACAAAGAAAAAAATGCTGGGATATCACATATCACAGATCGATCTTATGAAACACATGCACAAAATTGATGATTTTTTCGGATTTGTACTTCAGGGTAATAAAAATTACGGGAAAATGGTTGGCGCTGAGTATGCCGAAGTTTACTGGCAGCACCTGGGTGGTGGTTTCCAGAAAGACCCGCAGGTTCAGAATGATCTTAAAGAATTTCTAATCAATAAAATTTAACAAGCCATGAATTTAAAAGAGGAAAAATATACCAGGTATGCCCTTGTAAGGGAGATGATGGAGACCCCCGGGATTATTAAATCTTTTGATCCCGGAGTATCAGCAAAATTTGCAGATGCCATTAAATCAAAAAAAGGATTATTTCTTACCGGTGAAGGCAGCAGCAGGATCTTTCCTGCCAAAAGAGCAATACAGAGGTCGCTTCAGAAATCATTCGCCATGCCTGTTGTAACAGAGGGAAGCACCCAGGCTGCCGAATATGATCTACAGGATTTTGCTGTATTTGCTGCTTCAAATTCAGGTCAGACCAAGGAAGTAATCAGACTGGTGACATCCCTTAAGCAACATAAACACAATGCTGTTTTCGGGCTGACAGCAAATCCCGGGACAAAGCTTGAGGAGATAGCCAGCGGTACTCATGTGTTAACATGCGGAAAGGAGAATGCCGTTGCTGCAACAAAATCGGTTGTCGAACAGGGATTGTTTTATGATTCCCTGTTGAGAAAAATCCATGGGGTTAAGATGGAAGGACTTAAAGATCTAGCGGAAAAAACAGAACAGGCCCTGACTATTAAGATCGATGCCGGAATAACTGATATAATAAGAAAAGCAAGTGTAATTTATTTTGCAGGTAGAAATAACGGTGTGGCAGAAGAACTGGCTCTGAAAACAAATGAGATTACCAGAAAAAAATCTGCTTACCTCGAGGGAACATTTGCCGTACACGGTATTGAGGAAGTAATGGACAAGAGTGAGGTTTTGATATGGATTGATCCATTTGAAGCTGAACAGGATAAATTCAATGAGTGTCTTGTGAAAGGAGTCGGAATGAATATTATTGCCATATCAGCTAAAAAGACGATCTTCCCTACAATTATTATTCCTGAGGGAGGTGAGCATTCAGAGTATGTTCAGCTTGCTGCAGGTTGGAATCTGCTGGTTGAAACAGGTATTTCGCTTGGGATTGATCTTGATAAGCCTGTACGCGCACGCAAGGTCGGTAATGAATATATTGCCGGGTAACGATAAGAATTGAGTGAAAACAGTTCAGAAATTAAACCTTAAAACAGATGGCTAAAAAACAAGTCGTAGTTGGCATAGACATAGGAGGCACCAATACCGGTTTTGGTTTTGTTAACAGGGAAGGAAAGATCCTCGGAGAGGATTCAATAAAGACGGCACATTATGATGAGATTGAGGTTTTTATTGCGGCTCTGTATGAAAAGATAATGGTTACGGCACATAAGATCGGTAATGGAATTGAACTTATAGGTTTTGGAGTCGGAGCCCCTATGGGCAACATAAACAAGGGAACCATTGAACATGCCGCAGACCTCCCGTTTAAAGGGGTAATACCATTTGCAGAGATATTTAACCGGCATACGGATCTTCCTGTAATTGTAACTAATGATGCAAATGCTGCTGCGGTAGGAGAGATGGTTTATGGCGGCGCCAGGGGCATGAAAAACTTTGTGGTAATAGGGCTGGCCCTGGCAAAAGATCTGATCTTTGAACCGGCCAGGGAGTATATGGAAGAGAACCTGCTCAGTATCTACAAAGGTAAAGTCAAACTTCTGGCTTCCGAATTAAGTACTCAGAATGCTGCAGTGCTCGGAGCCAGCTCCCTTGTATGGTCATTACGTGAACCAGATTAATATTTTCAGAAATGGCCAATTTTAATGAGATTCTTAATCATATCCTGGGAGTAGTTTTTATTATAATAGTCTTTGCCCTGGCATATGCTTACCTTAAACCACACCAGCTTCATAAACGAAGACTGGTATCAACTCTCTTGCTGAAAGGCAGCTATCTGCTTTATCTTCTTATTCTGCTGGTAATTATTTATATGTCGGCCCTTGTAAACGGGGGTCTTGAAAAGGTTTTTTTCGGGATAGAATTTTTTGCTTTTCTGCTTGTTCTCTTTGTACCGACTATTGGAATCTTTGCCCGCAAACTCGGGCAATTCGCCAAAAAAAGGGAAGGTTATAACTATTTCTTCTCTGTAGTTAACGGGATTTCAATAATTGCACTTTTATTAATGTATTTCATCTGAATAACTCTGTTTTAATAAAACAATATAAGGCGTTCATTTAGTTATAAATCAATTTGTAATTTTATTGGATAATTAATACTTAAGCAAATGATCCGGGAACGACTAATAGAGTATATAGAAGAAAGCATTAAAAAGAACTGGGGTATTGAGGCTTTGTCGAACTATAAGGAACAAGGCTATTCTTACAAAAGTATCGCAGAGAGAATGCTCCGGATTCATTTCCTGTTCAGGGGAGCAGGGATAAATGAAGGAGATAAGGTAGCACTTGTCGGAAGAAACTCAGCTAACTGGTGTATTACCTACCTGGCTACTGTCACATACGGAGCAGTCATTGTGCCTGTTCTTCCTGACTTTAAGCCTGAGGACCTCACAAATATTATCAATCATTCCGATTCAAAGCTTCTGTTTGCTGACGATAAGATTTATGAGAGTCTTGAGATTGCAAAAATACCAGCCATAACCGGGGTTATTTCACTGGATGATTTCAGGTTGATTGAAGCTGTCAGTGTCACCGTAAAGAACAGCTTCGATTCTATTGAAGAACAATTCGGGAAAACATATCCCGATCTTAAGCAGGAGGATATAAAGTTCTCAGATATTTCGAATGACAAGCTTGCAGTTATCAGCTATACTTCCGGTACAACCGGATTCTCAAAAGGCGTAATGATAACCCATAACAGTCTGGCCTGCAATGTGAGATATGCACAGAAAAACATGCCCCTGGAGTCAGGCGATCCGGTAGTTTCATTTCTTCCGCTTGCCCATACCTACGGATGTGCTTTCGAGTTTCTTTTCCCGTTTACTTATGGCTGCCATATAACCATTCTTACAAAAACACCTTCACCTCAGATTCTTATTCAGGCATTCAAGGAGATCAAACCGAGGCTTATTCTTTCAGTACCCCTCGTAATTGAGAAGATCTTCAAGAAACAGCTGCTGCCGGTAATAAGCAAGCCTCACATGAAAATATTACTGGGCATACCCGGGGTAAATATACTGCTTCATAAAAAAATCAGGGAAAAACTTGTTGAAACATTTGGTGGCCGGTTCAAAGAGGTTGTGATCGGAGGGGCCGCGTTAAATGCTGAGGCTGAAAAATTCTTCAAGAAGATCGGATTCCGGTTTTCTGTTGGTTATGGTATGACCGAATGCGGACCACTTATCAGTTATGCATCATGGGATACAACCAAACTCGGGGCTTCCGGAAGAGCTGTCGATACACTTGAAGTAACAATAGATTCTCCTGATCCCGAAAAGATTGTCGGAGAGATAATTCTGCGGGGCGAGAATGTTATGACAGGCTATTACAAGAACGAAAAGGCCACAAGCGAGATGATTGACAACAAAGGCTGGATGCATACAGGCGACCTGGGTGTGATAGATAAGGAAGGTAATATTTTTATCAAAGGAAGAAGTAAAAGCATGATACTCGGACCTTCAGGAAAAAATATTTACCCGGAAGAGATAGAATCTGTAATAAATAATAAGGATTACATTGTCGAATCACTTGTGATTGCAGAAGATAACAAACTGATTGGATTGATCTATCCTGACTATGAGATGCTGAAGAAAAACAATACTTCTGATGAACAGCTGTTAACCATGCTCGATGAAACCAGGAAAGAGGTAAATCAGCGATTACCGGAATTTATGGCTGTCAGCAAGTACAGGATACATCTTGAAGAGTTTGTTAAGACACCAAAAAGGAGCATTAAAAGATTTTTGTACACGAAAGAATAGCAATTTGTATATGCAGTTTTACGTTGTTATTGTTGCAGGCGGAAGTGGTAAACGGATGGGGGCTGAAATCCCCAAACAGTTTCTTGAACTGGCTGGAAGGCCTGTTCTGATGCATACTATTGAAAGATTCAAATCCTTTAATGATTCTGTTGAAATAATAACGGTACTTCCTGAAGACCAGTTACGCCACTGGATTGAACTTAAGGAGAAGTACTCTTTTAATGTTCCCGAGACTCTGGTTAAAGGAGGCTCACACAGATTTGATTCAGTGAAAAACGGGCTTCAGTTTGTCAATGTACCCGGAGTGGTGGCAATTCATGACGGAGTCAGACCTTTTGTAAGCATAGAAACAATAAAGAGATGCTTTGAAACTGCTGAAAAGCTGGGTAATGCCATTCCTTCAATTTCAATAACAGAGTCGCTGAGAATGATCTCAGATAAGGGAAGCAATCCGATAAACCGGCTTCTTGTAAGGCAGATACAGACACCGCAGGTATTCAGTGCAGAACTTCTCAAAAAAGCCTATCTGCTCGATTACAAACCTGAATATACTGATGATGCCACTGTTCTGGAAAGTATTGGGGAGAAAATCAATCTAGTGGAAGGTAACCGTGAAAACATTAAGATCACAAATCCTGAAGATCTGATTATTTCCACAGCACTTCTGCCAACAATTTCGTGATAAGGAAGTATCCAATTGAAATATAAGAGACAATGATAGCAAAATACTTAACTGTTGCAGCCGCTGTTATTTTATTAACAGCATGTGCCGAATTGCTCAATGTTGTTCAGTCAACAGGTACTGCGCCACTCACTGAAGCTGAGGTGATAAGCGGTTTGAAAGAGGCTTTGATTACCGGGGCAAATAATTCTTGCCGGATATTATCGGCTGAAAACGGATATTATGGCGATGCTCTGGTAAAAATTATGCTTCCGGATGAAGCAAAGGTGATTGTGGATAATATCTCTAAAATACCGGGAGGAGACAAGTTGGTGGAGGATGTTGTATTAAGGATTAACCGGGCGGCTGAAGATGCAGCAAAGGAGGCAGCTCCCGTTTTTATTAACAGTATCAGGCAAATGACAGTGCAGGATGCATTCAACATTCTCCGGGGTGCAGATAATGCAGCAACCTCTTACCTGCGAAACACTACATACAGTGAACTATATGCTTTATATAAACCTAAAATACAGGCATCAACCGATAAAGATATAGTTGGAACCGTGTCCACAACAGATTCATGGAACACCCTTACCGGTAAGTGGAACACGCTTGCAAACTCAGTGGCAGGAAGAATAGCAGATCTGAAACCGGTAAATACCGACCTCAACGATTATCTTACAACCAAAGCATTAAATGGCATTTTCCTGAAGGTGGAGACAGAAGAACTGAAGATAAGAAAAGATGTGTCGGCAAGAGTTTCTCCAATTCTTCAGAGAGTATTCGGCAGTCTTGACAATAAAACAAACTGATGAAATAACAGTGCAGGATGTTTGAGCGGAGTATTTTTAAATATGAAGGACTTGAGGTAAGAGTATCTGATCATGCCACCGAAGGTATCCTCGATATTCTGAATCATTCGGTACAGGGATCCGAAGGTGGATTGAGGTTTTCATTGCAGAATATTGCTACCCGGATAGCTGCATATAAGGATCAGATCAGGTTTGTATCACTTTACAGGAAGAATCAGATCACGGGAACCGTCGGTTCATGTTTCCGCATCTCAGGTCAGGGAAAACTCAGGTATCCTTCATCATATTTAAGATATCTTGCTTTTCAGTCGACATATCAGTCAGCTCCCAACTGGCGAAAGCGGACCCATCCGCTGATAAAACATGAAAAAGATGACAGTTTCAGGCAGAAAACACTGGAGATCTTCAGCAAGCCCCATCTGCTTGAGCTGGATGACGTTTTTGAGGGCGATAAACATATTATGTATGCTTTCCTGGAAAGTATGAATGAAAGGTCTAAAAACCTGGTTCAGCAGGCAGGTTATGAATATATCCGGTCTTTTCTTACAGTTGCCTTCAGCCGTTTTTCGCCGAAACCGGATATCAGGGTTTCAAAGCTTGCCGAAAAAGATAAGCCGTTAATGGACGATCTGTTAAAGATCTTTTTTCGCGACTATTCATTTTTTACTACTTCATACTCCTTTTACGGGGATAAATATTATGTTCTGAGGGAAAATGACGAGATTGTTGCAGGAGTGTGTACAATACCAACATCATATAAGGTATATGATATTCCCGGAGTATGGGGCTGGGTTATGATGAAAGTCCTTCCGAAAACACCTTATTTCCGAAGATTATTCCGGCCGGGAGAATTCAGGTATCTTGTATTTGATTCCATATATTATAAGCCAGGCAGAGAGGAACTGCTGGCCCCGCTTTTTGAATCAGCCTGTGCCTTTGAGGGATTCAATACAGGGCTGACCTGGCTCGATGACAGAAGCGATCTGTACGACAAGATAAGGACCGGAGTGAAAATGGGTGCGCTCAACAGAATGCTTAATGCAAAGCCAGGACTGGTCTATACGAAATTCATAAATATTAGTGATGAGGAGAAGGAGATCTTCTACGATTCTCCGGCATACATTTCAGGATTTGATTTCTCTTAGAGAAGCCTGACCCCCAACCCCATAGCCGTCAACTTAAACATAGTTTTGTTGCAGGAAAGAATTGAAAAAGTTTCCCCTCCTTTTCAAGGAGGGGTGGCCGGGATACGTGATTATCTGATGTTTACAAGGTTCATTTCCCGGCCGGGGTGGTTGATTTGTTTATCCGGTCGATTCATTTCTTTTATTTAAGACTTTCCTTATCTCACTTTTCAAATATTCAGGATCCCGGAACACAAATCTGGTTTCAAACCTTAACACAGCGAATCCTAAGCTCGACAGGTAGCTATTCCTGTTTTCATCTATTTTATTCAACATAGAAATAAAGGTAGTAAGAGACTAATAGATCAACCACCCCGGCCGCATATATTCATTGTAACATATTAATTATCTGTATACTGCGGCCACCCCTCCTTGAAAAGGAGGGGAAACTTATGAACGAATTGAATTTCAATAAAAAATCCGTTTGCCTTTATTGATCTCCCTGTAAATCTTTTTTCAGACTCCTAAGGTTGATGGCCTTTGGAATTTAGCGGTGGGAAGTATAGACGGATATTTTTATGTACCTTAGTTCAGTAAAACAATTACTGTTGTTAATTGATTTTGTTATTTACTTACAGCTAACTATATGATAACCAAAATTAACCTCCTGACAATTTTTATATTGTTTATTAATGGACTTTCTCCATTATCAGCCCAGGAAGATGAGCGATATGTACCTGAGACTGATCCGCTTGTACTTCAGAAGCTTGAACAGTGGCAGGATCTTAAATTCGGACTCCTGATGCACTGGGGAACTTACAGCCAGTGGGGGATAGTTGAATCATGGTCTATCTGTTCCGAGGATGAACCCTGGTGCAGGAGAAACAATACAAATTATGTGGAATACAAGAGGGATTATGAAAACCTTCAGACCACATTCAACCCGGTTGATTTTGATCCGGTCCGGTGGGCAAAGGCTGCCAGGAATGCAGGGATGAAATATGTGGTATTCACCACAAAGCACCATGACGGATTCAGTATGTTTGATACAAAGCTGACTGATTACAGGATCACAAGTCCGAAGACTCCTTTTCATACAAATCCGAAGGCAAATATTGCAAAAGAGGTGTTCAATGCTTTCAGGGCAGAAGATTTATGGGCGGGAGCATATTTTTCAAAGCCCGACTGGCACAGTGAATACTACTGGTGGCCGAATTTTGCAACACCCGACAGGAATCCCAATTATGATATCTCGAAGTACCCTGAAAGGTGGGAAAACTTTGTACAGTTTACCCAGGGACAGATAATGGAGCTTGTGGGAGGTGATTACGGGAAGCTGGACATTCTCTGGTTAGATGGCGGCCAGGTTCAGAAGCTGAATGAAGAAGATGTATACAGAAATATTGAGAGGGTTCAGAAAATGTCAAAAGAGGAGATGTACAAATACCTGACATCATCGGGCTACAAATTTACAAAGATCCAGAGCCAGGACATACATATGGATGAACTGGTTGCAAAAGTACGGGAGAAACAGCCGGGTATGATAGTTGTCGACCGTGCGGTATATGGAAAGAACCAGAATTATCTCACACCTGAGAACAGGGTGCCTGAACATGCTCTGCCCTACCCATGGGAATCATGTATTGTTGCCGGGCAGAGCTGGTCGTGGGTACCCGATGCAAAATACATAAGCAGTACCGAAGCCGTTCATATGCTTGTTGATATCGTGATCAAGGGTGGAAACCTTCTTTTAAACATCGGCCCTGGTCCGCAGGGGCAATGGCACGAAGAGGCGTACAAACTGCTCGATGACATTGGCAAATGGATGAATGTGAACGGTGAAGCTATCTATGGGACAAGGGCGTTGTCACCATTTAAGGAAGGTAAAGTATGCATCTCAAAAAAAGGGGATAATACCATTTATATATACTATCTGGCTGATGATGGTGAGAAGATGCCTTCACAGGTTGAAATGACAACATTTTCCCTGCCCAAAGGAGCCAGGATCAGTATAGTTGGCACCGGAACCTCATTGAAGTGGAGTAAAACCGAAAAAGGATTTTCAATAAGCATTCCTGAAAAGCTCAGAAATAAGCCCCCTTCAAAGTATGTATGGGTGATGAAGGCTTCTTTTTAGCCCCCTTTATTCCAGGAAGCTCCCAAGTATTGAACTTCCCTCTTTTCTCCTGTTCCTGCCGAACGGAGCGAGAGCACGTACAAGTTTTCTTATCGGCATTGACTGCAGCCACACTTTACCTGTTCCACGCATTGTGGCAAGGAAAAGCCCTTCTCCTCCAAAGACCATTGATTTAAGGCTTCCGGAGGCTTCTATATCAAAGTCGAGCGATGGTTCAAATGCCACCACGCATCCTGTATCAATGCGGAGAGTCTCATTGTTTAATTGCTTTTCAATAACTGTACCTCCTGCATGTATAAATGCTTTTCCGTCGCCTTCAAGTTTCTGAAGAATAAAACCTTCGCCTCCCAGCAATCCTGCTCCAATTCTCTTATTCAGGGTAATAGAGAGTTTAGTGCCTAAGGCAGCACAAAGGAAACCATCTTTTTGTACTATCAGCGTATTTCTAACCTCTCTAAGATCAACAGGAATGATTGTTCCGGGGTATGGAGCCGCAAAAGCAACTCTGCTTTTCCCGTAGCCATTGTTGGTAAAATGAGTTAAAAACAGGGATTCTCCTGTTATTATTCTTGAACCTGCCTGGAACAGCTTGCCCATTAAACCCTGGTCCGGGGTTGAGCCATCTCCCATTTTCACTTCAAAGGTGATGCCCTGTTCCATATAGACCATTGTACCTGCTTCAGCAATTACAGTCTCTCTCGGATCGAGTTCAATCTCCACGAACTGGATGTCATCTCCGAAAATCTTATAATCAATTTCATGTGATACCATAGCTTCAATAAGTTAAAAGGTATTTTGTTCCAATAATTAATTGGAAATTGATTTTTTCGTTTACCCCGGCCCCAGGGGGAGCGAAGAAAATCAATTTCATTTCAAATTGAATATCGAAATTAAACAATCTGGCTATTGTTAGCAAGTTGAATGGATAAAATTATTATTTTTGCCGCATTAACGGGTTGTTAGCTCAGTTGGTTTAGAGCATTACCTTGACAGGGTAGGGGTCACTGGTTCGACTCCAGTACAACCCACATTAAAAAAGCGCAAACAGAAATATAATGGCTGAATGCGCTTTTTTCGTTATACTCCTGCTGAATCTATACTGAAACATTTTTGCGGTTTAAGCTATTATGTATATATGTCCCAAGTTACCTGGGTGCAAAAACCGGAAGCATTGACCACTTCCGGTCGGTCTTAAGTCCAGGAGCATAGATTACATTAAATCAGATATATACAATTGATTTGAGGTGATCAATAAACTCTGGCAAAGAATGGTCAAAGTTACTGGCTCTTACAGCTTTATTATTACTTTACTGGTTACGTACTTACTCTTAATTTATAATTCAAATTATAAACATGTTTCCCCGTTGATTTGATATTTTTGTCCTTAACCGGATTATGATGGCAATCAGGTCTGATCTGAAATAAATAACCATGCTTACAATTCATTCATCGCCGCTTCAGGGATTTACCGATTTCCGGTTTCGTAATACCTTTCAAAGGTTTTTCGGAGGAATCGACCGATATATTGCTCCATATATACAGTTTAAGGGGAAAATGGAAATAAAACCGGCCAGTGAACGCGATATATTGCCTGAAAATAACAGTTCGACAGATCTTATTCCCCAGATAATTACAAAAGATGCTGATGAATTTATTTTCGTGGCGAAGTCTGTTCAAAAACTTGGCTACACTGGGCTGAACTGGAATCTGGGCTGTCCATATCCTATGATTGCAAAAAGAGGAATGGGTGCAGGCTTGCTGAGTAGGCCTGAGAAGATTAACGAAATTCTAAACAGGATATTAGCAGAGACAGATATTCAGGTATCGGTAAAAATGCGATTGGGCTACGAAAGTCCGCAGGAGATATTTCATGTCTTACCTGTGCTGGAGAGATACAGTCTTTCAAATATCACAATACATCCACGGATCGGTAAGCAGATGTACAGTGGAGAAGTTGATCTTAATACCTTTGAAAAGTGCCTGGCGATGAGTTCTCATAAAGTCTTCTATAATGGTGATATTACATCAGTCGGGAGATTTCGGGAAATGAAAGAGCGTTTCCCAAAAATCAATCATTGTATGATAGGCAGAGGTCTCATTGCAGACCCTTTTTTACCTTCTATGATTAAAGCTGATAATCCTGTCTATCCTGAAAACAGATATGAAGTATTCAGCTCTTTTCACGATGCCCTCTTCTCTTCCTATGAAGAGGCATTATCGGGTCAAAAACATCTACTTATGAAAATGTATTCCTTCTGGGTGTACTTTATTCAGTCGTTCTCCGAATCACCAAAAGGTCTGAAAAAAATTAAAAAAGCTCAGAACCTGGGTGCTTACAGGGAAGCTGTCAGACAGGTAATATACAATTTATAACCTTGCCCCGATTACAAGTATATCATCCCTCTGCTGGTTTTCACCCATCCAGGCTTTGAGAGTCTGATGTAAATCCTCCTTTTGTTCAAATAGGGGTTTATCATAGATCTCCAATAGCAGCTTTTTAAAATTACTACTGCCGAACCTGCTGTTGTTGTTGCTGCCTGGCTGATCAATGAAACCATCAGTTGAGATGTAAAAAGTATCGCCTATCTGAAGCTGAATCTCATTATTTGTAAAGGTTTTGTCAGTTGAAACATGAACACCAACCGGCATCGTATCTGCCTTTATTTCATTAAGCACCGGCTGTCCGTCATTATGGCTGATAATGTATATAGGACAAAAGGCACCTGAATATTGCATTATGTTTGTATTGGTGTCTATCACGCATAATGCCATATCAATGCCTTCCCTTGATTCTTCTGATTTACCGGTTTGCCGCAGTGAATGCTTTATACCCTTTCTGAGTTCATTCAGAACCTGGTTTGCCCGGGTTATTTCTTTTCTTTGTACAATTTCATTTAAATAACTTATTCCGAGCATGCTCATAAAAGCCCCGGGAACTCCATGACCGGTGCAATCTGCACATACCAGAATAATATAATGATTTATCTGTTTTATCCAGTAGAAATCACCGCTGACTATTTCTTTTGGTTTATAGAAGATGAAATGTTCATTTATTAACTCCGTTATGTAAGCCTCAGGGGGCAGGACTGCCTTCTGTATTCTTTCCGCATAGTTTATACTGCTGATAATTTCTTCCTTTTGGGCATTTGTGATCTCATACAATTGTTTCAGCTCTTCATGTGTCTTGACAATTGTGTCATTTTTCTCTTTCAGTTCCGAGCTCTGTTTTTCCAGCAGTAACCTTCGTTCATCAAGGGCTGCCATGAGCTTTTTAGTGCGTTTCAGGTTTAAATAGTAGAGCAATATAATGATAACAGCCATCAACAGGATGACTGCCATCCCAAAAATAACTATACGCTGAATTACCTTGTTTTGCTCTAATATCTCAACCTCTGTCTGCTTTTTATCCACTTCAAATTTTGTTCGCAGATCAGCCATTTTCTGAATGGTCTCAATGTTTTTAATACTGTCATTCGCACTTATGAAAATCGACTGATAATGGAAGGCACTATCATACATTTTGGACTTGTGGTACAGTTGTGCAAGACGGTATGCTGCATTGCGTTCTCCTTCCTTATAGTCATTCTTTACAGCTCTGTCAAATGCCTGTGTTGCATATACAACTGCCTTATTAATTTCCCCCTTATTCTGCAATATATACGCATATTCTATCATAAATTCAGTAACACCACGTATATCCCCTGTATTTTTAAGTATTTCCAGTGCCTGAAGAAGAAAGGCTTCGGCTTTATCATAAACTGACAGCTTTGAATAGGCCAGACCGGAATTCCCAATACAGTACCCATATTCAAGTTGCAAGTCCAGTTTTTTGTATATATTGGCTGTTCCGGTGAAATAGATCAGTGCACTGTCATATTGCCCCATGCTGTAATTTGCATATCCCATGTTTGTCTGGAGAATAGCCAGTCTAACTGAATCTTTTTCCTCTTTAAAAATTTCAATTGCATTCCGGAGATAAGATTTTTCATTTTCGGGATTTCCCTGTTTATTGTATGCTTCAGCAATATAGGTATATGTTCTTGCCAGTCCCCTGTTATCAGCATTTTCCTTGCAATAGTTTGCTGCCTTAATGAACCATTCCAGTGCTGATGAAAGGTCACCGGAATCCATATAACAGGTACCTTTTAAAATATACGTATTTGGAAGCATAATATTCTTCTCCTCAGCAAGTTTTATGGCCTGATCACAGTATTGCAGCCTGATCTCCACATCAGATGTGCTGCGGATTATCTTGCGTAAAAGTTCATATCTGGCTGAATCCCCTATTACCAAGTCATTCTCAAGTAAATACAGTAGGCTATCCGTGGATTGTCCGATTACCAAAGTTGGCGGATTAATTGCTGAACTAATAGCAATTAATAAAATTGAGAGAAAACGATAATACACTTAGCTGGTTTATTAATCCTCAATCCTTATATAGGGATCTATTTTTACGTTTAAATTGTCCTGATCGATATATTCAATAATGTATTCTTCTTCTGTATTTTCAGGAATGTTATCTGGTACTTTAAGTTTAAATCCTTTGCCAAAAACTTGTTTTTTGGCATCTTCAGTAAATATTTTCCTTGCTCTACTTGGATATATTCTTTCTATCTTCTTTATTCCGCTGGAGGGATCTAATTCCCAGAAAACACTGCCTCCTGCTCTAATAATTGTTTTAAGACTATCCGTGGCGAAATTTCCATTTGAATCGAACATTAACAGGTGTTTCTCTTTTTTTATTTCAATTGATCGTAAATAAATTGCAACTTTTTCAGGTGCTTCTTTTGTTCTGTTTTGGCCATTTGCACGCGTACATGCTCCAGAAATCAGAATTGCTGCCATAATCGCAATTCTTGCTGAAAGTAATAATTGTTTTTTCATGGTAAGTCTGGTTAAAATTTCATAAAAGGACACATTATTAGATATTAAAAAGTTTATGAAAGAACTTTATAGTAATGAGATATTACAAATCTGATCCTTCTACGAATTTAGTTTTCAGCAGTTTGTTAAATGCTATATCAAATTTAAACATTGAATTATCAAAAGTCAAATTTTTTTCAGGACTATTCCTTCTGATCTAAACAAATTGTCTTTAAAATTTTGATGGCAAAAAAATATTGCTTTACTTTGTACTTCAAAGTACTTTTAAATATGAGCAGCGATTCAAAATCAATAGAGGATATACTAAAATAATCCTCATTTGATTAAATTTTAGTAAAGACACGGTATCGAAAGTTTAATAAGTTGGTTTAAATTTTCTCGCATAGACTTTTGGGGCTGATTACAAAGCTTTCCGGGCTGACGAAGGCAATTAAGCCTACCATCCGTGTTATGGTTAGTGATTATTTTAAAAGATTTTGGACTTCTTCTTTAAGTTTGGGTAAATTGTTGATCACAATACTCCAAATGAGATCATCTGATATCTTATCATAACCGTTTGCTATCCGGTTTCTAGTCCCTATTATTTTCTGTGCATTCTCAAGGTTAACGGGTTTGTCTTTTTTAAGAATACGATTAACAGCCTCTCCAATAATTTCGATATTTCGTTCAACAGCTCTTTTAGTTTTAAGGTCAGACAAATAGTCTGCGTATTTTCTGGGTTTATCAGTATAATAACTATCTATCTCATTGATAGATTGGAAGATGTCATAAAGCCATGTTTTAATCTCATTGTCCATAAATCAGTTGCTTTGTGGAATCAATTGACTGTCTTAAATATGGATTATTAATTGCTTTATCTTCTAATAGGTCAACATTTCGTTTAAATAAATTCTCTAATGAAAACTTTAAATCAAAATAGTTATCAGCATAATCGTAAACATCTATCTCCCCAAAATCAACTATTAGATCAATGTCACTATTTTTCTTGAGTTTATTTTTGAGTACAGATCCAAAAACAAAAAGTCCGGAGACCTTATGTTTTCTGCACAAGTCACGTATAATATCAATATTTTGCTCGACTACGTTCATAAGTCAAAAGTAATATATATTTCTTTAATTTGAAATCAAGGTTTTTCCAAAGTGATGAAGCATTTAGGTCCATGTGAATTAAAAAGAGAATTTGTCAAGGTTACCACTTCCGGCAGATGAACAGGAGTTGTCTCGGTGAGGAGACATTGCTTTTGCTGTTGCACTAAATCCCACCCCGGAAAAAGGGGTGGGATAGTTTTGCGTGTTTTCCATACTGCAGGGGTGGAAATTTTCGGCATATGAAGTGGGGTTATTGAATGACTAAAGCAAGGCTTATGAAGTAACCCACCAGGGCTTGGTCCCGTGTAGTGAAACGAAACGGGACTGTCTCAGTCAGTATTGCTTCTTTCAAACCCCCGAACGCCTATTCACCTGGTTAATTATACTTTAGAGTTTCTCTTGTTCTTCAAGCCAGTTCCTGACCTTCTCATGCTCTGCCTGGTATTTTTCTTCCCAGCTTATAATAATCTTTTGGAACTCAGGATCATTCCTAATACTATTAAACAGAGGGTTGTAGTTATTTATGTCATCAACCATTGATTTAGACATTACCGGACAGCGATCAAATTTTCTGAGCATCTCCAGTGCTTTTTCTTTCTCTCCCCTGAAGGCATACATACCTGCAAGATCATAATATGCATTATTAGGATCAAAGGAAGATGAGTAGTATCGCCCAACTTTTATCGCCCCCTTCGATATTCTTATTTGTTCATTGAACCAGTATTCTGCCTCCTTTTTGTAACCATTCTTCCAGTATGCATATCCTATTATATCGTGACGGCGCATTAGATTTCCTGATGATCTATCCCTCTCAATAACTTTCATAATATATTTTATGAGTATCGGTAATCATGAATAAGAAATTACAAACAGCTTGAAAATGATTCTATTTACCCCATCCCTACACGGAAATAAATTGATTTTAGTTGCGGCCGGGGTGGTTGATTTGATGAAATAAACAAAGTTTCCCCTCCTTTTGAAGGAGGGGTGGCCGCAGTACAATAATAGTCAAAGTATTACAAAGGCTGGTTGCGGCCGGGG
>MENI01000044.1 GCA_001768195.1 Bacteroidetes bacterium GWA2_40_15
TTTCACCATTTCAAATTGCTGAACATCGCTTCTTAGTTCGAGGGCTTCCTCATTTACTTTTTTCCAGAATGTCTCCGCAACATCAGGGGTGTCGCCAAACTGATTTTTTGAAATTAATTGATGGATAATCTGAAGCGACCTGAAATTATTGCGGATACTGATCAGGAAGTTTTTCAGGTCAGATGTATTGTAATTGCGTCTTTCCAGGAACTCGTTATTTCCACACCAGATAATAACTGCGTCAGGCTGGAGGGGAATTATGGTTTCAAAAACCTGCCTGACGCGGTAGCTGGCAAATCCATGAGCACTGCAATTGATTACTTCTACTTTTTTTGCAGGGTATAAATTTTGCAATGATTTTTCAAGATATCTGCTGAAAATTTCATCCGGAGGATGTGGCCATCCTGCACTTGCTGAACCGCCCAGGCAAATTATACGTATCTGATCCTTCTCTTTATTCTCTCTGAAGACAATATTCCTGTCTCTGTATGCATTTCTGTTTGTAATCTTATACCAGGTTTCTCCTTTAATAACCTGTTTTGAGAACAGATTAATCGGGCCGAGATCAATCAAATTGTCTGTCGGCTTGCCCGGAGAAGTTATGCGGAATATAACCTCGACTAAAGCTAATAGCAATATAACAAACAGTATACTGGAAATCCTTAACAATAATTCTTTATGCCTGTAATAGAATGAATATGACACAATGCAATATTTATGTTATCGATGATTAACTGTAAATAAAAAGTCGTTTTTACAAATATATCAGAGGGTTTATCAAAATCCTAATTTAACCTATTCATATTTCCTGAAACTAAATTATTCCTGTCAGATAATGGAATAACGTTATTTCTCATTTTTTCTTATAGGTGAGAACCGTGTTTCATGGATATTACTTGCGTATGTCAGATATATATTTAAATCAGGAACTCCAAATGGTTTTTGACAAATCCGAATAAAAATGAACATAAAAAAGAGCTTTTTGCTTGGTTGTGTAATTATTTTCAGTTGTACTCCAGGCTTAACACAGTTACCAGTTACATTTGAAAACAGAATAATTGACCATGAACCTCCCGATAATATATGGATAAAAAGTACCGGCGACTATAATGGTGATGGACATCACGACCTCCTGATCGCGGGCCATAACGGTAAAAGTCAGGATTTTATTATCTGGTATCAGAATCCTGGTGTAACAGATGGTAACTGGATTAAACATACTGTTTACCAGGGGGGTGAGGCTTATGGTTTTGAAGGCGGAGCTTCCGGTGATCTCGATGGAGATGGAGATGTTGATCTTGTTACGGGGAGTTACTGGCAGGATAAATTATTCTGGCTGGAAAATCCAGGTAAGGGTATAGGGAAATGGGAACTTCATGAACTCGGTTATCCAAAATCGGGAACAACCTACCTGTATGATTTTAACAGTGACGGGAAACTGGATATCATAACGCGCGCTTCTGAGAAATACTCGGGAGATGTTGGACGTGATATATGGATATGGAAGCAGAATACTCCTGAATCCTGGACAAAATACAGAAAATTGATTGGCGACGGAGAATATTTTAATATTGGCGATGTAGACAATGATGGAAACACCGATGTTGTATTTGCCAACAAATGGCTTCGGAACAACGGAAACATTGACATCAGTAAATGGGAGGAATACACTTTCACAAATGCATACACCTGGCTTAGCACCTTTCCTGTTATTATTGACATGAACAAAGATGGGCGCAATGATATTGTTCTTACACCTACGGTCTGGGCAGGTGAATATCATAAGACAGCCTGGTATGAAGCGCCGGAAAATCCGGTTGGAAACCTGTGGAATGAGAATATTATTGAGGATAATATTGAGTGTGTTACACACGCCCTGGGAGTATATGATTTTAACCTGGATGGATATCCGGATGTTTTTACTGCGGAAATGCATCAGGGGGAAGAACCCCACGAAGTAAGGATCTATTATAATTCTGATCTTAAGGGGAATTCATGGAAGAAGCAAGTTATCTCTGAAAGGGGGTCACATTCAAATCAATTTATTGATTTTGATGGCGATGGTGACATTGATATTTTTGGCAGCAATCATGGAGGAAAGGAGAAGCCAAAAGTTGAGATATGGATTAATACTTCAAATCAAAAAAGAAAAATAGCTTATTGCTCTTCAGGATTTTTTTATACTGTTAGGCCTTTATCTGAATTTAAGAAGCAGCTTTGCATAATGAAATAGGAGTTTAAATTATTATTAAAACAACTGAAATGAATAAAACAATACTTCTGGTCTTAACACTGTTGATCGGGGCAACTAATATTCCGGGTTCAGCACAGGATCCGGGGAGCTTTAAACAGATAACCATTGACGATAAACATCCCCTTCGGAGCATCTGGGCAAAGGGTAAAGGAGACTTCAATGGAGACGGACATATCGATTTTATGATAGGGGGTGAGGGTACTGTTATCTGGTATGAGAATCCCGGCTTTAAGGATACCAAAACATGGACCAGGCACATCGCTTACAGCGGCCCAACGTCAATAGGATTTGAAGGCACCGTATGCGGCGACATTGACAATGACGGGGATATTGACATTATAATTGGGGGTTATTACACGCATGTAATCTATTGTCTGGAGAATCCGGGAAAGGGACAGGGTAGCTGGAAATTGCATAATCTTGGCGGCCCCAAAACTGATGCCACATACCTGCACGATTTTGACAATGACGGCAAACTCGATATTATAACAAGGGCTTCTGAGTTATATTCAGGAGGAACAGGCAGAGATATTTTCATCTGGAAGCAAGGGAATAATCCTTTTAATGCTTCCGACTGGAGGAGGTTCAGGAGGAACGATATAGGTACAGGTGAGCACTTTAATATCGGGGATGTAGATTCTGATGGCAAAATGGATTTTATTGTAGCAAACAGATGGTATGGAAATACCGGTAAGATCAACCCTTCCGAATGGACTGAAAATGTTTTTACCACAGCATGGGATCATACGAGTACGTTCCCCTTTATGGCAGATATTAATAAGGACGGGCGGAATGATATCGTGCTGACACCAACTGAAAAATATCCAAAGATGTATAAGACTGCCTGGTATGAAGCTCCTGTTGATCCGGCTCAGGGTAACTGGAAAGGACACATTATAGATGAAAAAGTACAATGTATTACGCACTCAATCGGGGTGTATGATTTTGATAATAATGGGACACCTGATGTTTTTACTGCGGAAATGGAACAAAGCGATGACCCCGATGAAGTAAGGATTTATTTTAATAACGGTAACGGAACTTCCTGGACAAAAAAAATTCTGTCATCTAAAGGTTCTCACTGGAACCAGTTTGCTGATATTGATTCAGATGGGGATATCGATATTTTCGAAGCTAATCATGGGAGTCAGGGACCCCCAACAGTTGAATTATGGGAAAACCAGTCGAATCCAAAATAACTGGTTCTTACTTTTCCTTCATTTCCTATGGGTGTAAAATGGCTGAAATGGATATTAGTATATTGAATGTTAGTTACTGTAAATATATTAATAAATCAATTATCTTAACTGGGTCGAATAGCCGTACCAGATTTTATGGTTATTCGCTTTTAATGATAAACTGAGCGATAAGATTAAAGAACCATAAAATAATAATATATGACATCCGATATAACTCCAAAAGACATTCTCGAATGGTGCAGAATATCTTACACCGACCTGGCAGAACATCCCAATAGAAAGATCCCTTTCAGGATCTGTAAGGATTCTGCGGAGATGGGTTATATCATGAGCAGGGAGCTGGTGGACCTTATCAGGATTAACAACAGTAAACAAAAAATCACCCGTGCGATCGTCCCATGCGGGCCCTTATGCTGGTACAAACCCTTCACCGAAATGGTTAATACGGAAAGGGTGAGTCTCAGGGATCTGGTTGTCTTTCACATGGATGAATGTCTTGACTGGCAGGGAAAACTGCTTCCGAAAAATCACCCGCAGAATTTCAGGACATATATGGAAAACCATTTTTACGGACCAATAGCTCATAATTTAAATGTGCCTGAAGAGAACAGGCATTTCCTGTTACCATCAAATCTGGAGGAAATAGCTGAAAAGGTGGCTTCTGCAGAGATTGATATAACTTATGGTGGCTGGGGGCAGGATGGACACGTTGCCTATAATCAGGCAAGACGAAATCCCTACAGTCATCTGACCATTGATGATGTGCGCAGATCTTCAGCAAGATTTCAGGAAAATAATCAGGATACTGTCCTTGCGTTAGCTCATCGTTCTCTTGGAAGCGCATATCAGCTTGTAGCCCCGATGTCTGTTACATTAGGCATAAAAGAGTGTCTTTCAGCAAAAAAAATCCGCCTGTTTTCAGATACCGGTGCATGGAAACAAACATCTTTACGCATTGCCCTGTTCGGTCCCCTGACTCCGGAATTTCCAATAACACTATTACAGGAACACCCTGATGCATTACTTACAGCAACGGTAGAGACAAGCAGACACCCCATCAGCGAGCATCCTGAGTGGGATTTTGGTTTGTAGATTTGATGCAATAAACTCATTTACTCATATTGATAAAAATGGTAATTGAAAGTTTATCATGAGCAACACAGCCTTGAATATTCCTCATGAAAATCGTAAGTATAAAGCTTTGATAGGTACTGGCGGAATAGGTTCAGGCTCCCTTTTTTTGATTAAAGGTAATCACACTCTTGGAAGAGAAGAAAGCCGGAGCGGCAAATATCTTGATGCAAGAGACTATTGCAAATTGCACATAATTGCTCATAATGTAAAAGTATTGCTCGGATCTGACTTCCCGGTTTTCCCGGTTGGAAAGATAGGGTATGATGATATAGGCCGCTCGTTATATCGAGAAATGGAACTGGCAGGGCTGAATATGGAATATGTCGGGTTTTCAGAGAAGGACAGGACCTTATTTGGTTTTTGTTTTCTTTATCCAGACGGTACGGGAGGTAATCTGACAACTGAGGAATCAGCCTGCAACAGAGTGGATGCTTCATATATTGAAAAAACTATCCCGTTTTTCTCTAAATACGCAGGTAATTTTCTTTCCCTCTCAGCCCCTGAGGTTCCACTCAGCGGACGGAGGAAATTGCTTGAGCTTACAAGGGAATACGGGGGCTATAGCGTTGCCTCATTCACCTCAGGAGAGATGGCAGAGGCGGAAGAGATGAAAATGTTAAAACTGATTGATCTTATAGCTATTAATATAGATGAAGCTGCGGCTCTTTGCTGTATGAATGCTGATCCGGTAAGACCAGAATCAACAGTGCAAAAAGCGATTTCCAAAATGATGGAGTTCAATCCAACCGTATCTCTTTCTGTCACTGCCGGAAAACAGGGAAGCTGGTCGTGGGATGGGCACAAATTGTCCCATGTACCGATTTTCCCTGTTGAGGAGAAAAGTACTGCAGGAGCAGGAGACGCTCACCTTGCAGGAGTTATTGCAGGATTGACTGCAGGATTTGAACTACATCAGGCTCAGGTGCTTGGGAATCTGGCCGGAGCATTCTCGGCAACTTCACAGCATACAATACATCCGGAAATGAGCGGAAGAAAGCTGAAGGAATTTGCCATGAAGCATTCAACCTCTGTTGACCCCGGGCTATTAAACCTGTTATAAATTGAATTGATGAGTTTCCTTGTCTTTTAATATATTATCTATACATGATATCTGAGAAAATATGAGGATTAATTACATAAGTATATTGAAGAAATCATTGATATTAAATACTTTAATGATTTTGATTGTTGCCTGCCGAAATGATTCGCCGACAGGTGAAAGGTTAAAGTGGGAACATTTCTCAAGTGCAAATGGAGATTTTGCAGCCCCAGGTATAGCTGAACAGGCTGCCTTACTTTTACTAGATATCGATAAAGACGGAAAGGATGAAATTTTTGTTGCAGGCTGGGGGGATACCAGTGTAGTATGGTACAGGCAGAAAGGCAAAACATGGGAGCGCTGTTTACTTGACAGAAGCAATAGTCACTCTATCGGAGGAAGTTTTTGTGACCTGGACGGTGACGGTGACATTGATGTTTTATTCGGGGGTGCATGGAAGAGCAATGAAATATGGTGGTGGGAAAATCCCTATCCTGATTATGATCCGCAGAAACAATGGAAAAAGCATACTATCAGAGATACAGGTCAAAACGGGTATCACAATCAGATATTTGGCGATTTCGATGGGGATGGTAAGCCTGAACTCGTAGTATGGAACAAACGTGCGGGGAAGTTATTGCTGGCTAAAATTCCTGATGATCCCAAAGATAAAAATGCCTGGGAATTTAATGAAATATTGACATGGGATGGTCAGTTGAATTATGAAGGGCTGGCAAAGTGTGATATTAATATGGATGGAAAAGAGGATATTGTTGGAGGCGGATTTTGGTTTGAACACAAAACAGGTATTGATTATACAGCCCGGAAGATAGATGATTATGGTGAATCCGGTTCTGCAGCCGGAGACCTGATCAAGGGTGGCAGGCCCGAAGTAGTCCTTAGTTCAGCAGACGGGGTGGGACCATTAAATTTGTACCAGTGGAAAAACGAAAAGTGGGAGAAGACAACTCTGATTGAAGAAGTAATACACGGCCATACTCTTCAGGTAATTGATATAGATGGAGATGGGAGTCTGGATATTTTTTGTGCTGAGATGGCAGAATGGGCCGGGGGGAATAATCCGGGATCAAAAACCTGGATTTTGTACGGTGATGGTAATGGTAAATTTACTATAGAAATATTAAGCAGCCTCAGTGGTATTGGTAATCATGAATCACGGATTGGAGATCTTAATGGAGATGGTCGTCCTGATATAATTCAGAAACCATTTATGAAGGGGATACCCCGCATGGACATTTGGTTAAATAAGGGTTCTAATTAATTTATACAAATTAAGAAATTATGAAAACAACAATCTATGCCAGACTTTCGCTAATGATGTTTTTGGAATACTTTATCTGGGGTGTATGGTATGTAACAATGGGAACATATTTAACCAAAATAGGCTTCCAGGGTACAGCCATAGGTAGTGCATATAGTACAATTGCCTGGGCTGCAGTTATTTCTGCATTTTTTGTGAGTCTTGTTGCGGACAAATTCTTTGCGGCAGAGAAGATTACCGGAGTTTTGCACATTTTGGGCGGATTACTGATGTATCTTGTAACGACCATAAAGGATCCGGTTCTTTTTTTCTGGGTATTGCTTGCTTATGCTCTTTGCTACATGCCTACCATTGCCCTTACAACCGCAATAGGGCTGCATCATTGTACCGATCCGGGAAAACAATATCCGGGAATCCGTGTGCTTGGTACCTTAGGGTGGATTGCTGCAGGACTGACCATAGGTTTCCTTAAGATAGAGGGTGGACCTCTGCCTATGTACCTGGCAGCATTATTTTCAGTGATCTTGGGATTATATAGCTTTACTCTGCCTCATACCCCACCGAAATCGCAGGGGAAGACTCTTACAATAAAAGAAATCCTTGGCGCTGATGCTCTGAAACTCATGAAAGACAGATCTTTCGCTATTCTGTCTATCAGCGCCTTATTGATAACCCTGCCATTTGCCATGTACCATCCTTTTACCAATATGTATCTGAATGAGATAGGTGTTGAAAATGCAGCCGGAAAAATGACTCTGGCACAAATGTCGGAAGTAGTATTTATGTTAATGATACCTTTCCTGTTTGTAAGGCTGGGTATCAAAAAATTGCTGCTTGTGGGTATGATTGCCTGGGTAGTTCGTTATGTTCTATTCATGTATGGCAACAATGATACCCTTATTGCTTTTCTTTATATCGGTATTCTTCTGCATGGAGTCTGTTATGACTTCTTTTATGTAACGGCTCAGATTTACATGGATAAAAAAGCTCCCCAGGATTTAAGGGCCAGTGTACAGGGGTTCTTTACACTTCTTACCTATGGTGTAGGCTGGCTTATTGGTTCATATCTGAACGGAATCATACTTCAGACATACCAGATTACTGATGAAACATCAAAAGTAGTAGGCCACTACTGGAAAAATGTAATGTTCGTACCTGCAATGATTGCTCTGGTGGTTGCAATACTTTTCACAATATTCTTTACGAACAAAAAAGAGAATATTGATATATCGGACAAGCGGTTATTATGAAATATTTATTACTCATTTTATCCTTTTATCAATAGGTGTAACCATTCAAAAATGGATAATACAATTAAGTAGGGAAACTGTTTTGTATAAGAATCTTTAATCTATAATTAAAATAAAAACATTATGAAAGTATTTTTTAATTTTTCATTTGTAATTGCTATCATACTATCGATCAGCTGCAGTAATGAAAAACCTCAGTTTACTGAAAAGATAATTGATGATCAGGCGCCTTCAAATCTCTGGATGAAATCTACCGGAGATGTAAACATGGATGGCAAAACCGACATTCTGGTTGGAGGCTGGCAAAAAGGGGGTATGGTTGCTTACCTTGCTCCTGACTGGAGAAAAATAGTTATAAATGATTCATTAAAGATATCTACTGATGCAGAAGTCAGTGATGTTAATAATGACAAGATCAACGACATAGTGGCAGTAGTTAATAAGGCTATAGTATGGTTCGAAGGGCCTGACTGGAAATTACATTTGATCGATTCTATTACAGGACATGATGTGGAAGTATATGATTTTGATAATGATGTCTTAATTGACGTTATATCGAGAAATCAAGGGGCATTTGGTACTCTGGGAGGCCATACACTTTACTTCTATAATCAAAAACCTTTGGGAACATGGACAAGATATCAGAAAGAAATACTTGACGGGGAAGGAATAAAGATGGCAGACATCAATCTTGATAAAAAAATGGATATAGTGACCAACGGATACTGGTTTGAAAATGCTGGGAATATGGCTGAGTGGACCGGGCATAAATTCACAGATACATGGGAGTGGGTTAATGTTGCAATCGACGTTGCCGATATTAACAATGACGGACGGCCCGATATTTTGTATTCTCCATCTGAATTGAGAGGTGACTATTATCGCATTTCATGGTTTGAAGCTCCGAAAGATCCTGCATCGATCTGGAAGGAACATATTGTGGCTGATTCGGTTGAAACAGTCTTACATTCGATTGGGGCAGCTGATTTTGATCTGGATGGGAAAATTGACATTGTTGTAGCTGAGATGCAGCAGGGTGTTGATCCGGATGAGGTAGCTGTATATTATAACCGGGGTAAAAACAAATGGGAAAAACAGGTGATAAGCACGGGAGGATCACACAGCATGCGCCTGTATGATTTTGATGGAGACGGCGATATCGATATTCTCGGGGCGAACTTTGCCGGGAATATTGTAAAAATGTGGGTGAATGAATTGAAATAATGAGTTTTACTATTATAAATAACTAAAATCAATAGATCTATGAAACTAAGTTTAGATGTTATCGGGTATGGAGGGTATTTCACAGCACCTGGTGAAAGCCTTTCACTTGAAGAAGCGGTAAAAAAGGCAGCAAAATTCGGTTACGATGCAGCCTGTATTTATGCTCACCGGCCTTTGGGATTTCCAATGGATATAAATTCCGAGAGAAGAAAAAAACTGGTGGACCTGTATAAAGAACTTGATCTGGAGATGGGAGCGGTGGTTTGTTGTACCAATTTTATGAAAGGGAACCACGTGTTACTTTATCCACAGGAGAAGGAAATTTTCTATGTAAAAGAATGCATTAAAATGGCTAAGGAGCTTGGTTCACCCATTGTGAGGGTTCTGTCAGCATTTTATGGATTTTTTCAGAACCCTCTTGCAGGGACCGGATATGGTTTTCCGGCATTTGAATCGCGTTCAAGAAGGGTTTCAAGGGGTGAAGACTGGCTTGAAGCATGGAGCGATGTAAGGGATGGCCTTTCCGAAGTCTCAAAGTATGCACAGGACAACGGTATCTTATTAGCACTTCAGACACACCCGGAGATACTGGGTAACAATGAAGAGACTATTGAAATACTGGAAGAAATAAACAATCCAAATCTGAAAGTCGGACTTGATTTACCATTGCTGGAATCGCAGGATCCTGATTTTATAAAAAACATAGTCCGGAAGATGAAGGATTATATGGTCTATTCACATACTATCTCTTTAGCTAAAAATCAAACTATTGGAGGCGCTCCGTATAGCTGGGAGGAAGTTGCTCCCGGTTCGGAAAAAGACCCGATGCAGTGGGAGGTATTTGTAAAGGCACTCAAAGAAAACAATTATACCGGATTACTATCAGCTGAAATATGTTCCCCGGTTGTCGTGAAAGGGCATAAACTTGGAACAATAAAAACAATTGATGAAAGGTATAATGAATCAATAGAATACCTGAAAGGCCTGCTGAAAAAATACAACTGCTATACCGGCCATAAGTAAGATCGCGCCTGAAAAAGGCCCGGAAAAGAAAGACCTGTTTATTAACTTTTATTCTCCAAAAAATGAAATTAATAAGTTCTTATTCCAGATTTTTAAACAGGTCTTTATTCTTGTTTTTGTTTCTTTTGTGGTCGTGCTCCGGGCAGTTAAACAAAAAGCCAGGTAAGGCAGAGGTATTGCCCATAACATGGGAACATCTGTCAAGTAAAAATGGTGACATACCTGCTCCCGGACCATCCAATCAGCAGACTGCCAGTCTGATACTGGATGTTGATAAAAATGGTATAAATGATTTCATAATAGGGGCAAGAAAAGCAGCACCTGCGTTATTGTGGTATCGCCGGCTGCCTGATGGCTGGGAGAAGTATGTAATTGAACCGGAATTACTGGCAGTAGAGGCAGGAGGGGCATTTCATGATATAGACGGTGATGGCGATTTTGATATCCTGTTTGGCGGCGATACCTCGTCAAATGAAGTATGGTGGTGGGAAAACCCTTATCCTGATTACAGTTCTGATCGTCCATGGAAGCGAAGAACGGTTAAGAATACTGGTGGGAAAAAACATCATGATCAGATTTTCGGTGATTTCGATGGTGACGGGAAAACAGAATTGGTTTTCTGGAACCAGGGAGACAAGGCTTTATGTTTTGCAGAAATCCCGGAAGATCCGAGTTCTGAAACACTCTGGTCTTATAAAAAAATATTTACATGGGAGGAAAAAATTCAGTATGAAGGATTCTCAAAAAGTGATATTGATGGGGATAACCTTTTAGACATTATCGGAGGAGGAATGTGGTTTAAATATCAGGATGACAATACATTTAAAGCCATAACCATCGATAAGGATATGTTTTTTACCCGTTCAGCCTCAGGTCAGATAAAGGAAGGCGGGAGCGCTGAAGTGGTATTGTCTCCCGGAGATGCAAAAGGTCCGATCAGATGGTATGAAGCAGTGGGAGCCCCTTTGATCTCAGAATCCTGGATTGCCCATGAACTTTTGGATTCAATGGTTGTCCATGGACATAGCCTGCAGATAGAAGATATTAATGCTGATGGATTCCCGGACATATTCAACGCAGAGATGCATACACCCGGTCATAAGGAAGATGCTTCATGCAGGATATTTTATGGTGACGGGAAAGGGAACTTTACTTTATCGGTTGTTTCAACAGGTATTGGCAATCATGAATCCAGGATTGCCGACCTTGACGGGGACGGGGACCTGGATATTTTAACAAAGCCTTATACCTGGGATACTCCCAGGCTTGATGTCTGGTTAAATAATGGCACAAAAAAATCAGAAGCAGCGCTCCCTCTGAATAAGTGGAAAAGAATACTGATTGAAGAAGAGTTACCTTACCGGGCAATATATATAACTGCAGCTGATGTGGACGGGGATGACCAATCAGATATTGTTGCCGGAGGCTGGTGGTATAAGAATCCGGGCAGTGCAGGCGGAGAATGGAAAAGAAATACTATCAGCGCCCCATTGAATAATATGGCGGTTGTTTTTGATTTTGACAGTGACGGAGATACTGATATACTGGGAACTAAGGGAGAAGGTGCAACTGCAAACTCCGAATTTGTATGGGCCAGAAATGACGGGAAAGGCAATTTCGAAATTCTGGATAATATACCTGCTGCGGAAGGCGATTTTCTTCAGGGAGTAGCGGTTGCCCGATTTTCAGCTGGTGGACCCATTGAGGTGGCGCTTTCCTGGCATAAAGCAAATTTCGGGATACAGATGTTCACAGTTCCTGAAGATCCTGTTAAAGAAACCTGGAAATGGAGAAGAATATCAGAGTTTTCACAGGATGAAGATCTGAGCGCAGACGATATCAATAATGATGGTTTCATTGACTTGTATCTGGGAACAAGCTGGCTACAGAGTCCGGGGAATGGATCAGACCAGTGGAAGCTCCACGTAATTGGTAAGGAGACTACAGGTCTCGCCGACAGGAATGCTTTATATGATTTTACCGGAGATGGATATATAGATGCTGTTGTAGGCCTTGAATTCGGAACGGATATCCTTTTGTTCAGCTCACAAGGAGATCCAACAGTTCCCTGGCCGAGGAGAATCATAGCTGAAGACGTAGGCGGAGGATTCAGCATGGATGCTGCTGATATGAATGGTGATAAAAAGATTGACGTAATCTTAGGCGAACACAGGGCAAAACCTTCCAACAGACTGATAATATATGAAAATCTCGGCGGTATAAACTGGAAACCGCATATAATTGATAATGGACTCAACACAAAGATCGACCATCATGATGGAACCCAGGCTTTTGATATGGATAATGATGGAGATATGGACATAATTTCGATAGGATGGTATAATCCTAAAATATGGTTGTACGAAAATATGTCAATTGATCGGAATCCTTAATTTATCAGGTAACCTGAACATTATGGGGCATTTAAAAAAGTATTTAAGTTTTACTTTATCAGCAGTAGCTCTGTTTGCCTGTAAGAATCTTGAAAAGAATGAACAACCAAATGTCATTATTCTGATGACAGATGATCAGGGATATGGCGATTTTTCAGTTTTTGGGAACCCTGTTGTAAAAACACCTAATCTCGACCACCTTCATGATGAAAGTATAAGATTTACAGATTTTCATGTGGCACCGGCAAGTGTCCCCACGCTAAGTCAGATGTTAACCTGGTTTGATGCCTACTATGTTTATATAAATAAACTGCCTTGATAGTTACCGGTTTAAAACATTATTAAATTCATCAGGTAGTTGAAATTCTGATGTGACGAAAATGTACGAAGAGATTTAAATAATATTAATCCCAGGCAATCATGAAGATTTCTGCTCTATTGATCTTTTTACTTATAGTTTTTGGTTACTCACATAATCCTTTAATCCGGGCTTCTCATATAAATAAAACCTATGATGTGAGTATCACAACCGGTGAAGGACGGCAAATATCCAAACCTCCTGAATTTTTATTTCATTACATTGAAAAAGATGCTTACTGGATCACCTCCGCCCAACAGACTACTCTATCAGATATTGATAATGATGGTGATCTGGATTTCACAACAGGGAACGTGCATCAGAATCCAAGTCTTTTCTGGTATGAATACATTGCTCCTGATAAATGGACAAAGCATGTAATCGGGAGTGATGACGATTTCTATGGTGGAGCTGTTTCATTGGATGTAAATAGTGATGGTAGAACCGATATCATATCATCAGAATACTTATTTATAAATAAAAGAGGAACTATGAAGCCATATGGTATTGGATGGGATAAATACTTCATAGGCACAGGAGATCCTTCCTGCCACTGTATGGTAAAGGCAGATTTAAATCAGGACGGGAAAATGGATATAATAACTAACAGTGGGAATAAAGGAGGAGAAGGATTGTGCTGGTATGAAATGAGTGATGATCCTTTAAAACCATGGGTCAGACATGAAATTGGAGGTGAGGTATATTTTGCACATGGAGCATTGGACCCTATGCCTGTGGGGGATTTAGACGGCGACGGCGACCTTGATGTTGCTGCAGCAGGATCATGGTTTGAAAATTTAGATGGCAAGGCGGTCAAATGGAAAGAACACCATCATGGGTTTATCGGGCAGGAAGGTCCATGGGGGATGGCAGTTAAAACACATGTGGTTGACCTGGATGGCGATGGGGATATAGACATAGTTCAGGCCGAATGTGACCTTCGTGAAGAGTTGGCTGGATTAGGCTGGCTGGAGAATGATGGGAAAGGGAATTTTAAGCTTCACTGGATAGTATCCAGAGAATATAACCACGATTATCACAGTATGGTAGTATTTGACTATGACAATGATGGGGATCGGGATATTCTGGCTGGTAATGGCCCCCTGTCTAAGGGGAAAAGAACTTTCATCTATGAGAACCTGGCAGGGCCAGGAAACAAAGTAAAATCATCGGACTGGAAAGAGCATGTTATTCTGGAAGGTTTTGTCTCACATGATGCAGTGACAGGTGATGTTGATGGGGATGGTGATATAGATATATTATCAAAAGAATGGACCAGTGGATCAGTATATTATCTGGAAAATAAATTAAATAAATAAAAGCGGTCAATTATGGAAAATATTAAAATGTTCTTAAGATCTGTTATAAAAGCCGGGATTTTCAAGGCATTACTGTCAATCATTCTGATAGGATTGCTCTCATGCCAGGGAAATATTTCACAGAAAAATTCAGCAGAAGAGACAACAAGCCGAAGTATTGACACAACCATGTTCCGACATCATTTCATAGCCACCGATCTTCCGGGAGATGCAAAATGGGGGTATGGGGTATCATTATTTGCAGATATTGATAATGATGGTGATCCTGATTATGTTACATGTGTTCTTCAGGACAGTATTTACTGGTTTGAAAACAATGTCAATGTTAATGGCGAATGGGCCAGGCATACCGTTGGAAAGATTTTAACTTCGCAGCTGGGAAGTGCCATCATGGATATAGATGGCGATGGATGGCTGGATGTCATTACAGGGACAACCTGGTATCAAAATCCCCGGAATCCGCGCGAATCCCTGTTTAAAAAAATTGTGTATGACAGCAAAATAGGAGTAATGCACGATGTTGTTACTGCCGATGTAAATGGTGATGGAAAGACAGATATCGTTGTTACAGGAGATAAGGATGGTTGTTTCTGGTATGAAATTCCAGGCGATCCATTAAAAGAGTCAAACTGGAACAGGCATCTGATTACAATGGATGTGCTTGTAGAAAAAGACGGAATTCATGGGGGATTTTTTCCTGCAGGAATTAGTGATCTGGATGGAGACGGCGATGCGGATATAGTATTGCCCGACAGGTGGTTAGAAAACAGGAACCATGGGAAGGAATGGATTAAACATCCACTTCCTTTTGCAAGAAAAAGAGGTCCATGGGGCCTTTCTTCGCGAAGCTGGATTGTAGATTTAGACAAAGATGGCTTTGCGGATATTGTTATGTCGGATTGTGATCAGAAAGGGTCAGAAGTAGCATGGTTAGAAAACGATGGCCAGCATCCTCCCTCATTTAAACCACATTTTTTGAAACAGGAGGCAACAGGTATACGCGGATCTTTTCATTCGCTGGCAGTTGCTGATTTCAACGGGGACGGTAATCCTGATATTTTTGTTGTGGACCAGGAAGATCCCAGTATCTTACCATCAGGTGCCGGGCCCAGGTGGTTTATCTGGAAAAATATGGGAACGGAGGAAATTACTTTTAAGGAGCGGGTGATCTTTGACGGCGGATTAGGAGGACATGATGCAAGGGTTGGTGACATGGACGGGGATGGAGACCTGGATATCATTTCAAAAATATGGAACCGCTGGCCCGAAAATTCAAATGGTGGCAGAGAGCATGTAGACTGGCTTGAAAACCTGCTGATAAAATAACCTGATATTTTATATCGTAACCGGCTGAAATATTATCTATTAAACTAATTTATTACGATGAGAAAAATGATTTTGATTTCTATTATCCTACCGGGAATGCTAATGCTTTCCTGCAACAGGATAACAATTGAAGATGCAACCTGGGAAAACAGACCACATTTCCGGATCGAAACCAAAACAGCAACCTATTTTTTTGATAAGGCAGGAGGTGGATTTTCAAGAGTGATCGATACCGATGATGTAGACTGGGTGAATTTCAATGGAGATGTTACTGCAGAAGTTCCCACAGGTGCTGCAGGAAGCTACAGGGGAATCCCCAATATGGTTTACCGTTTTGATGATGGAGGAGCTGGTCATCCTGGTTTTGATCAATGCATAAGTGAAAAGGAAGGTGAGAATATTATCCGCACACGAAGCAAGAGAGGGAAATGGCAATGGTCCTGGACGTTCTATTATGACCATGCCAGTATGACTTTGGAGAAAACAGATCCTGATCGCACCTTCTGGTTCCTTTATGAGGGACCTGTTGCAGGTAGCTTTGAACCTGAGAGAAAGTATTGGGGAACGGATCTTGGAGGACCCAGGTTTGAGACTCCTTCATTAAATCGCGGTGAAAATATCGTAGGAAACTGGCAATGGGTATATTTTGGAGATAAAGAGACTGACAGGATTTTCTATGTAGCACAAAATCCAAAAGATACGCTGAATGATTTTTTTGCTTATATGGGAAACACAAAAGAGGGTAATAGCTCTCCTGATGGAATGATTGTGTTTGGTTTCTCGAGAGATAAAGGAACTGTAGCCCTGGAACAAAAGAGTGATGTTAATTATAAGATTGGGTTTTTAGAGAGGAAGATAACATCGAGGGAAGATCATGATTGGGCAACTAAGCAAATAGAGAGTATTTTAAATGGTAATTAGTAAAAAATAAAGCTATTCAATTCGAAATGGCGATCCTGCCAATGGCCATAAAAAAGATGATCCTGCCTCCATGAAATACTGGTCGCGTGAATATCAGCCCGGATGAGAACCCGAAGTCTGACAGGCAGGACTTGTCCCGGATAATTTACCCTGGATCTCTCTCTATTGATCATTGGTGTGATAACTATTGTAATGGTGCTTGTTATAGCTTTAGCCAGAATATCCAAAGTTGATTAAAAAGAAGATGAGCGCATCGGGAATAAGAGCAGTTTAATAAACCTTTTTAAAAGAAAAATATTCAAATTAATGACAGATACCGACAATTTTTTTTAAAGATTAGTTAAATTTCTATTAATAAACTGGTTGTAAAATATATTTCAAAATAAGTGATAATTTCGTTTGATTTATTAAAATAAGTAATAATTTTGTATCAGGTTAGAGCGTTAACGCTCTATGATAAATAATACTAATTTGAAAAGTTATGCTGGAAACAGGAAACCCAAAATATCTGACAATTCTGAATATGATTATTGATCGTATTAAGAATAATGAGTTGGTCCCGGGATCAAAAGTACCCTCTGAAAATGAAATTATTAAAGAGTATAATGTGAGCAATACAACCGCCAGGAAAGTCCTTCAGGAGATTGAGTTTGCCGGCTGGGCCGTAAAGGTCAGAGGGAAAGGGACTTATGTGAATAATTTTGTTATAGACAGATCAGCTGCAAAGATATTAAGCTTTACAAAAAATATGATTGAACAGGGATTAACTCCTTCAACTTTAGTACTGGATTCCGAAATTATTGATAAGGACTGGTTAATCACTGTCTCAGGAAAGCTATATTCTGTTCCGGGTCCTATTTATAAACTAAGACGCTTAAGGCTGGCAAATGATATCCCTATGATGCATGAAACGCGTTTTATTTCACTTAGCTGTTGCCCGGAAATATATGAGCATGATCTGCAAGGTTCATTGTACAGGATATATAGTGAGAAATACCACCGGATTATTGAAAAAATAGAACAGGATTTAAGTGCAATAAAGCTTGATGAGTATTCGAAAGAAAAGCTTGGAATTAAGAATGAAACAGTAGGTTTAAAAGTGGAAGGTGTTACTTTTTGTGATGGAGAGTTGATTCTGGAAGCTGAGGAATCTATTTACAGAGGAGATAAATATAAGTTCTCGGTACAGGCTGTACCCTGAAAAATGATCATAGAATAAACAAAACTAAGAAACTAAGGTGAAGAAATACACAAAAGATTTTTTAATTTCTCTTTATACGACAATGTATAAAATAAGAAATTTTGAGGAGCAGGCAATAAAACTTTACAGAGATGGCCTTATCAGGGGCTATTTCCATCCTTACCTGGGCGAAGAGGCAATTGCAACAGGTGTCTGCGCTGCTATGGACAGTCATGACTATATTACAAGTACCCATCGCGGGCATGGACATTGCCTTGCCTGGGGAGCAGATCTGAAGCGTATGTTTTCAGAGGTGCTTGGCAGGGAAAACGGTTATTGCAAGGGACTGGGTGGGTCGATGCATATCGCTGATTACACTAAGAATAATCTGGGAGCCAACGGAATTGTAGGTTCAGGTGTTCCAATTGCAGTAGGGGCGGCTCTGGGTATCTCAATCCGAAATGAGAAGCATATGGTTTCAACTTTTATCTCTGACGGAGGTTCTGGTATCGGTTCATTTCTTGAAGGCCTTAACCTTGCTTCTGCCTGGAAGTTGCCTGTTCTTTTTGTAATTGAAAACAATCAATATGCGGTTTCAACCCCAATAGAAGAATCAACAGGTGAAACGGAATTATATAAAAGGGGGATTGGTTTTGGAGTGGAAAGCATTCGGATTGACGGCAACGATGTTATAGAAGTTTATAAAACCGCCAAATCATTTGCCGACCGCTGTAAAAATGGACAGGGACCATTCCTTATGGAATGTATTACCTTCAGAAAGAGCGGTCATCATGTCAACGATCCCGGTCTTTATCTGCCAAAGGAAAAGCTGGAACATTTCAAATTGCATGATCCGTTGATAATAGGCAAAAAGCATCTGACTTCATCGGCCGGGTTATCAGAGGCTGAAATCTCTGAAATAGAAAAGCAAGCTATGGCTGAGATTATGGAAGCTATCGATTTTGCAGTAAAAAGTCCGGAGATGTCGGAAGAAAAATTCTTAAAATTTGTGGAGGAATATTAGATGGTTAAAGATGTCTTGATTGAAAAACGCGAAATAATGTATCGCGACGCATTGAATGAAGCGCTAAAAGAAGAGATGGCCCGTGATGATAAGGTTTTCATTATGGGTGAAGGTATTGCGCAAAGGGGAGGTTCATATAAAGTTACAGTGGGTTTGCTTGAGCAATTTGGCAAAAAAAGGGTCTTTGACACTCCGATTTCAGAGAATGGATTTACAGGTGCCGGGATTGGTGCAGCCCTTACAGGTATGCGCCCTGTTGTAGAAATACTTTTTATAGATTTCACAATGTTGATCCTTGACCAGCTTATAAATCAGGCCGCAAAATTTCGGTTTATGTCGGGCGATACAGCCAGCGTTCCGTTGGTCCTTCGTACACAGGGAGGTGTTGGTAATGGCCTGGCAGCTCAGCATTCACAAAGTCTTGAAGCTCTTTTTTATCATATTCCGGGTTTAAAGGTTGTAATGCCTTCCACTCCATATGATGCAAAAGGATTGCTGAAGGCTGCCATTCGCTGCGATGACCCTGTGATCTTTATCGAGCACAAGTTATTGTATATGAATAAAGGAGAAGTTCCTGGGGGTGAGTATATTATTCCTCTGGGCCAGGCTGATATCAAGAGAACAGGTACGGATCTGACAATTATTGCATGGTCAGGAATGGTACCAAAAGTAATGCAGGCTGCAGAAATACTGGCTAAAGAAGGCATTAGTGCTGAGGTGGTTGATCCGCGTTCACTGGTCCCTCTGGATAAAATGACTATAATAAATTCAGTTAAGAAAACTGAACATGTTTTAATTGTTCAGGAAGCTGCACGCAGAGGTGGTGTTGGTTCGGACATCTCATCAATCATCCAGGAAGAGGCCTTCGATTATATCGATTCTCCTGTAAAGATATTGGGTGGATTAAATACACCTTGCCCATTTAACTTGAATCTTGAAAAAGTGGTAATTCCGCAGGTGGAGGATATCATAAGAGCCGCAAAGGAAGTTATATACGCAGTATAAATAGTAATAATTTAATAGGAAAAATATGCCTCTAGTTAGTATGACAGAAATGTTAATAAAAGCACGGAAGGGCAGATATGCTGTTGGAGCTTTTAATATCCTGGATTATAACTCTATAAAAGCTGTTGTTGAAACTGCTGACGAGTTGCAATCTCCGGTTATTGTTCAGACATCTGAGAAAACAGTTCTTTTCTGGGGATTTAAACCGATTATAACCTGGATAAATGAGCTATCCTCTCGCACTGCTGTACCTGTAGCAATTCATCTTGATCATTGCAAAGATCTAAGTATAATAAAGAATTGTATCGATGCAGGTTGGTCATCTGTAATGATTGATGCATCTTCCAAACCTTTGGAGGAAAATATTGCTCTCAGCCAGGAGGTGGTGAAAATGGCCAAACCTTTCGGGATAAGCGTCGAAGCTGAACTAGGTGAAATTGGCGGCGTTGAAGATGACATTTCGATAGATGAGGAAAATGCCCATCTGGCCGGAGTGAAACAGGCAAAAATATTCCTTGAGAAAGTAAAAGTCGATTGCTTTGCCCCCGCAATAGGAACTGCCCATGGCATTTATAAGGGAGAACCCAAAATTGCATTCGACCGTTTAAAAGAAATCAGCCAGTTATCAGATACTCCGCTTGCCCTTCATGGCGGAACAGGTTTATCAGAAGATATTTTTAAAAAGTGTATTTCATTGGGGTGCTCTAAAATTAATATATCAACTCAGCTGAAATATGCCTTTATCGATGGATTTCTGAATTATTATCAATCTAAGCCAACCGAATATAATCCACTTACGGTACTTAAAGCTCAGTATATTTCTTTAAAACAGGCAGTAGCTGAAAACATCCTGTTGTTTGGAAGTAATATGAAAGCTAAATAAATAAGATTATGGTCACAGCAATAAAAATGCCTCAGGTAGGGCAGGATATTGAGTTTGCAAGGATACTCGAATGGAATGTCACAGAAGGAGATGAAGTTAAAGAAGGAAGTATCCTTGCTACAGTCGAATCTGACAAAGCGAGTTTCGAGGTCATTGCTCCTGAAGCAGGATTTGTTCTACAATTATTATTTAATGAAGGTGACGAGGCAGCTGTTTTTAAACCCATTGCTTATATTGGACAAAAAGGTGAAACCATTCCTGATAAAAAAGATAAAATAGAAACGTTCACGGAAGAAGTATTAAAAAAAGAAAAGAATATAACAATAATTGAGAATACAGGCGTTCGTAAATCTCTTATTTCAAGCCCCTCTGCCAGAAGAATAGCCAAAGAAAGAAATCTCGAACTTTCAGAAATAATTGGCTCTGGACCTAATGGCCGGATTATTAAAAAAGATGTTGAAGCTTATCTTGAGCTTGCTAAATCAGAAAAGAAAGTTACACCTGTTGCAAAAAAAATTGCTGAGGATACCGGGTTAACTTTTAATTCCATAGACGGGAGTGGATATGGAGGACGGATAATGAAAAAAGATGTTATATCATCCATAAGTCCTCTTAAATCGACTATTTTAAAAGAAATCCCAGGTGACCAGGTAGTTCTTTTTAATAAAGCCAGAAAACGGATAGCTGAGCGTCTGAGCTTCAGCAAACTGTCCATCCCACATTATTATATTTTCTCTGAAGTGGATATTACATCTGTTTTAAACTGGAGACGAACTACGAATTCAAAACTGGGTATTAAAATCTCCATAACCGATATCATTATTAAATCTACTGCAGAGGCTTTAAAAAGATTCCCTGAATTAAACTCGTGGGTTGATGATGAAAAAACTTTGCTCAAACCGGAAATTAATATTGGAATTGCAGTATCGACATTAAACGGGTTGCTGGTAGCTGTTATTCCTGACACTGACAGGTTAAATCTTATTGAAATCAATAAACAATCGCGTAAAAATGCGGAAGATGCCAGACAAGGAATAATCCATATTACCAACCCCGGAACTTTTACTATTAGTAATTTGGGAATGTATGGCATAAGCAGTTTTCTCCCGATTATAAATCCTCCGGAATGTGCTATTCTGAGTGTAGGTGCTGTTGAAAAAAAGGTGGTACCTAAAGAAAAAGAAATTGTAATTATTGATAGTCTTACTTTAGGGTTGGCCTGCGATCATCGAGCAGTTGATGGCGCAAAAGCGGCAGAATTTTTAAATTTCTTAAAAGGAATTATTGAAAACTTTTCAAGCTAATAAAAAATGGGAATGAAAATGGAAGCGCTGATCTTTGATTGTGACGGAGTATTAGTTGATACGGAACGAGACGGGCATCGTGTTGCTTTTAATATGGCTTTTACCCATAAGAATATTAATGTAAAATGGAGCATTGAGGAGTATAAAGAACTGCTGAAAGTTGCTGGAGGCAAAGAAAGGATGAAGTATTACTTCGATGAGAAAGGATGGCCTGAGCAGTATAATGATCGGGAACAGTTTATCCTTGATTTGCACGAGCGGAAAACGCAGTTTTTTATGCAACTGATTGAGACAGGTACCTTGCCCCTGCGGCCCGGAATCAAGCGATTAATTGATGAAGCCATAGAAAATAAAATCAAGCTCGCAGTTTGCTCAACCTCCAATGAAAAAAGCGTTCGACTTATCGTTGAACTACTTCTGGGAAAAGAGAGAGCAACCCATTTTCAGGCTATATTAGCCGGGGATATTGTTTCAAGAAAAAAACCGGATCCTGAAATCTATAATTTATGTACGGAGAGGCTGATTATTAATCCCAAAAACTGCATAGTTGTAGAAGATAGCCGAAACGGTTTGATTGCGGCGAAAGCTGCCAATTTCAATTGCCTTATTACAACTAATGGTTATACAGCTGATGAAGATTTTATGGAAGCGGATATATTAGTAAATGAATTAGGCGATGAACCTGACATACAAATTACAATTGAGGATTTAATAATATTAATAAATAATAAAAACAGATAATATGAAAATATTTCTTGATACTGCAGATATTGAGTCGATCAAAAGAGCAAATGATACAGGACTCCTGGATGGGATAACCACTAATCCCAGCAAGATACTGGAATCCGGTAAGAAATTTCATGACGTAATAAAGGAGATTTGTAAAATTGTGAAGGGGCCTGTCAGTGCAGAAGCCGTTGCCATTAAAGCAGAGGATATTGTTAAGGAAGCTGTTATTATTGCCGGATTGGCACCCAATATTGCAATAAAGGTTCCTATGAACCCTGAAGGACTTAAAGCTTCCAGAATGCTTAAGGAAAAGAATATCATGGTAAATGTAACAATGGTATTTGCACCCGATCAGGTTTTGCTTGCATTGAAAACTGATCCGGCATTTGTGAGCATAGTAATAAGCCGACTTGATAAAATAGGCGGGGACGTAGTTGGACTGATGCATGATTCAGTCTTAATTAAGGAGAATTACGGTTTTAAAGGGGAAATACTGGCTGCAAGTATTAAAAACAGGGCTAATGTAATTGATTGCATGAGAGCAGGTGTTGATATTGTTTCTTTACCTGAACCTATTTTCTTCGATATGTTTAAACATCCTCAGACCGATCAGGGGTTGAGCGAATTTGATATTGCCTGGGACAAACTTAAAAATGCCGGATTAGTATAAACCTTTTCGATGAACAAAACCGGAAAATTTAAAATAGCAGCTTTTGGGGAGGTGCTATGGGATCTACTTCCAGATGAATCAATCCTGGGTGGGGCGCCTTTTAATTTTAGCTACCGGATTAATTCAATTGGTAATGAAGGTTTAATGATAAGTGCAATCGGGGATGATGCCCTTGGAGAAAAAGCACTTAAGGCTATTTCAGAATTGCAGATTTCAGATCAATATATTCAGATAAATCCGGGTTATCCAACCGGGACAGTGAATGTTTTTTTTGATGAATTCAAGAATCCCGATTATGAGATAATTAAAAATGTAGCATACGATTATGTAACATTTAATGAAAATCTAAAGACGTTGATGATGGAAGCTGATTGTATCTGTTTCGGTACGCTGGCTCAACGTAATTCTACTTCAGGAAAAACACTGCAAGAACTTTTAAAGCACTTTACCGGGAAATACCGTTTTTATGATCTGAATCTTCGTAAAGACTGTTTTTCAACAACAAATATAATCTCATCACTCAGAAATGCCGATATCCTTAAACTTAACAAGCAGGAAGCATTCAAATTAAATGATATGCTCAATTTAAGTAAAGAAGGATTAGTGGAAATCTCTTTGGAACTGATAAAGATTTATCAGCTTCAATTTTGTGTGATTACTCTGGAAGAATTCGGATCTTTAGCAGCTTCAATAAAAGGGGAATTGGTATATAATCCTGGTTTTAAGATAAAACTTGGCGATCCATTGGGAGCCGGTGACGCTTTTTCAGCAGGGTTTGTTGATGCTTTACTGAATGGAAAATCATTGAAGGAGGCCAGCGAATCAGGAAATCATCTGGGGGCGCTGGTTGCAACAAAAAAAGGGGCAACTCAGATGATTCCCCAGGAAGAATTGACCGGCATAGCGCTTAATAATGAAAGAATATTTGATCAGAATTACATAGATTATATAAATTAGGATACTTAACAATTAAAAAAAACGATAATGAAAACTACATTAATACCAGTTTATTTTGATCCGGGTCGGGATGAAAATTTTGACAAACATTTAGGTATTGTAAAAGATTTATTAAAGGATGATGCAGAATTTTTAGAGCCCCACGCCCTGGGTAGTAAATTGCCTGAAGCTGATGCAGTTATCTTCCCTCAGATGCTGGGGGAAGCTTACAACAGAATTGAGGCATTAAAAGCTATTTCGTTGCCAATAATGGTTATTACTTCTCAATTTGGCACTGTAAATATGTGGGACTGGGAAGTGGTACATTATTTAAGGATGAATGACATACATACTATCTGCCCTCCCAGCCTGGATGACACCAGGCTGGTTTGCAGAGCGCTGAAGGTCCGCAGGCTGTTGGCCCGGAGTAAATTTGTTGTATACCAGGACGATCCTGCAGGGCCAACCGGGCAGCAATCTGACATATTTAAGAGATTCTATTGGCTTGAGAAGGAGTCAGGCAAGAAGATGTTCGAGAAATATGGTATTAAGGTTGAACAACGCAGTTTTAAAGAGTTGGCTCAAAAGGCAAGTCAGATTAACGACAGTGAAGCTCAGAAAGTAATTGATGCATGGAAGTCGAATCACAAAAGCATTAAGGGTAAGCCATTACTCAGTGCCGTGAAACTGTATATGGAGATCAAAAAAGAATATGTTAAGGATGATAATATACTGGCGATGGGTCTCAACTGCCTGAATGAATCGAGGAGTTGTGATACAACGCCCTGCCTGGCATGGAATTTACTTTACCAGGAGGAAAAACTTGTGTGGGGTTGCGAGGCGGATACAATGGTCATGCTAACCGAAATACTTGCGGATAAAGTTTTGCAGGTACCATTTTTTATGACGAACCTTTATCCTTTCATAATGAAGCAGGCAGCTCTGGCACATGAGCGTATCCCATACTTCCCTGAAGTAGATGAGCCAGATAACCATATTCTGGCTGCCCACTGTGGCTATTTTGGTTTATTGCCGGAAGTTTTTTCTGATAAGTGGAATTTGCGGAAAAAAGTACTGGCTATGGTAAATGAAAACGCCACAATGATTGATGCCACAATGCCTGTCGGTCCTATTACCCTTATTAAATTCCAGCCTTATCTTAAAAAGATCTCACTATCCGAGGCAGAACTTACAGGTTATGTTCAGTACGAAAATTCCGATTGCCTGAACGGTGGTATAATTAAAGTAAAAGACGGGCAGAATTTCGTCGATAAAGTTGTTTCACACCACTATATTGTATTGGCAGGGCATCATAAATCAGCCATGAAGCTTATAGCCGGTATTTTTGATTATGAACTGGAAATTATCTAGAATTATTGACTGTTATGAGAAAGGAAATCAACATAGGAATCGTAGGTGCACAGTTTATGGGCAGGGCACATTCCAATGGCTGGTACGATGTGGCACAATTTTATGACCTCCCCTTTAAACCGGTAATGAGAGCTGCCTGTGACATTAATCCTGCGTCTGAAAAGGATTTTGCCCGGCGCATGGGATGGTTGTCTTTTGAATCCTCTTGGGAGACAATGGTTAACCGTAGTGATATCGATGTTATCGACATCTGTACTCCTAATAATTCTCATATGCCGATAGCAGTTGCAGCAGCCAGGGCAGGAAAGCATGTGATATGTGAAAAACCGGCAGCCATGAATGCAGGAGAAGCATTGCAAATGGCGGAAGCTGCTGAAAAAGCAGGGGTGAAGAACATGATTGCATATAACTACAGAAGAGTTCCGGCAATAGCGCTGGCAAAAAAAATGATATCTGAAGGTAAATTGGGTCAGATACATCATTTTAATGCAGTTTACTACCAGGACTGGTTAGTCGATCCGGATTTTCCCTGGGTTTGGCGGCATGATTCCAGGGTAGCAGGGTCAGGAGCTCATGGTGATATGAATGCACACACTGTTGACCTGGCCCGGTTTCTTGTAGGAGAGCTCGGATCAGTTTGCGGTGACGAGAGAGTATTTATAAGCAGCAGGAAAATTTCAGGTACTGACCGGTCAGGCGTGGTTACTGCTGATGATTCAACATCTTTTCTTGCCAGATTCACTAATGGGGCATCCGGAAATTTTGTCGCAACACGCTTTGCAACAGGGAAAAAGAACTTTCTGAGACTTGAGATATTCGGGAGCAGGGGCAGCCTTGTTTTTAACCTGGAGCGGCTGAATGAGCTTGAGTACTATTCAAGAGATGATAAATCGGGAGAACAGGGTTTCAGAAACATTTTGATAACTGAAAATGAACATCCATATATAAGAAAGTGGTGGCCACCCGGACATATAATTGGTTGGGAACATACTTTTATTCATGAGATTGGCGATTTTTTGATGGCCATTGCCAATAACGAAAAAATAACCCCTGATTTCAGTGATGGGTATAAGTGCCAGTTAGTGCTTGACGCAGTTCTGGAATCCTCTGAATCACGCAAATGGATAGATATATAAAAGCCGGAATAGAACCTGATAAAAGCAACATTAAATATGAAAACAATTAAAGGTCCTGCCATTTTTCTGGCCCAGTTTATACGCGATGAAGCTCCTTATAATACTCTTGATGGAATAACTTCATGGGTAGCTGATCTGGGATACAAAGGTGTTCAGATACCATCGTGGGATGATCACCTTATCGATCTGAAACTTGCTGCGACCTCTAAAACATATTGCGATGAATTAAGAGGCAAGGTTGAATCAAAAGGTTTGGAGATAGTTGAACTCGCAGCTTATTTGCAGGGTCAGGTGATTGCTATACACCCTGCCTACGAAACAATGTTTGATGCTTTTTATCCTAAGGGACTGACCACAAAAGCAAGGACCGAATGGGCAACTGACCAGCTTATTATGACCATTAAAGCATCTGCCAATTTTTATACAAAGAATATATCTGTTCTTTCCGGAGGATTTGCCTGGCATACAATGTATCCATGGCCTCAGCGACCGGATGGATTAATACAGGAAGCATTTAAGGAATTGGTGACCCGCTGGATGCCTGTATTAAATTTTGCCCGGGAGAATAATATAACAATCGGGTATGAACTGCACCCTGGTTCAGACCTGTTTGACGGAGCTACATACGAAATGTTCCTTGAAATGTCGGGAGATCACCCCTCTGCCTGCATTACTTACGATCCGAGTCATATGCTTCTTCAGCAGATGGACTATATCCGGTTTATTGATTTGTTTTCAGATAAGATCAAAGCATTTCATGTCAAAGATGCAGAGTTCAATCCAACCGGACGTGTAGGTGTTTACGGCGGATTTCAATCCTGGATAAAAAGAGCCGGTCGTTTTCGTTCTCTGGGTGACGGACAGGTCGATTTCAAACGGATATTTTCATTACTGACTGAAAGGAACTATGACGGCTGGGCAATCCTTGAGTGGGAAGATTGTATTAAAAGCCCTGAGCAAGGTGCTGCAGAAGGTGCTGGTTTTATAAGAAGCCAGATTATTAATTCAACAGAGGTATCTTTTGATGATTTTGCCGGAAACACTACTTCAACTGAACGGAACAGGAAGATCCTTGGAATATCGGATTAATTCAAAAGTAACAAACTCTATTTAAAACCCTTAAACTATGGATGAGAAATCAAGGAAAAGCCTTTTTCGCGCCTGCTTTTTTGCGCTGATGGCAACTTCATTCGGATTTATGCTGAGAGCGATGCTGATTACTGAATGGGGCGAGGAATTCAATCTGACAAAAACCCAGATGGGTGAAATAATGGGTGTTGGATTATGGCCCTTTGCAGTCTCGATAGTCCTGTTCAGTCTGATAATTGATAAGATCGGTTATGGCAGGGCAATGGCTATTGCATTTATTTGTCACATAAGCTCATTGGTTATTACTTTATTGGCGAATGGTTATTGGATGCTGTACATAGGCACTTTCATTTTTGCATTGGGAAACGGGACTATTGAAGCAACTATAAATCCTGCTGTTGCTACAATGTTTCCCAAAGAAAAAACTAAATGGATAAACAAGCTGCATGCAGGATGGCCTGCTGGTATGGTTGTTGGCGGAATTATAGCTATCGCATTGGGTGAATCAGTTAAGTGGCAGTACAAAATAGCAATAATTCTGATCCCGATGCTTACATATGGATTTCTGATGCTAAAGAAGAAGTTCCCTGTTCAGGAACGTGTTGCTGCAGGTGTTTCTTATAAGGATATGCTGAAGGAACTGGGAATACTGGGGGCTCTGATTATAGTTTCATTGATGGTTTTTGAAATCGGAAACTTTTTCAATCTCTTCAGAACAGTTGAAATAGTATTGATAATCCTTATTACAGGGGCATTTGGAATTTATGTCAGGTCGCTTGGCCAGCCGGTATTTATTGTTTTGTTATTAATTATGTTTCCATTAGCCACCACCGAGCTGGGAACCGACAGCTGGATCGTTGACCTTATGGCCGGTGAGATGAAGAGCCTCCAGTTACAACCCGGCTGGATTTTAGTCTATACAGCTTTGATAATGACCATTGCCCGCTTCTTTGCCGGGCCTGTCATAGAAAAACTGAAACCATCAGGACTACTGATTTTTAGTTCTGCAATCGCAGCAGCAGGTTTGTTCTTTCTTTCTTTGTCTACAGGTATCATGGTTTTTATAGCAGCCACTATTTATGGATTTGCTAAATCTTATCTCTGGCCTACAATGATAGGAATTGTCGGAGAGCGTTTTCCAAAAGGAGGTGCATTAACATTAAACGTTACTACCGGAGTTGGTATGATGGCAGTTGGAATTGTAGGAGCTGTTTTTCTTGGCTTTGCCCAGGATAAGGAGATAGAAAGAAGCATTGCTGACTATGACCGAATGAACAATACCAGTTTACAGGAAAAATATATCAGCGTCGAAAAGAACAGTATTTTCGGAACATACCAGACGCTTGATATTGCAAGTTTTGAGGTTGCGCCTGTTCAGGAACGCCAGATTATTGAATCTGGAATGTTTAAAGCAAAAAAAGGAGCCCTGAAACTCGTTGCTGTTCTGCCGGTAATTATGCTTATTTCCTTTATAGTTTTACTTCTTTATTTTAAGAAAAAGGGAGGATACAAACAGGTTGAAATTACCTGAACAATGCTGGGATATCGACATTCGGAACCGCCAATAGAATCAAAATGGTTGTGAACAAATACCATTTCCATTGTATTAACTAATCTCTTATTTGTAAGGTTAACTTCGAACACATCATTCAATATCAAAACTGTTAAATTGTTACAACCGGATACATTATTAAAGGCGGGTGTATTCATTTACTGATGGATATAATAATAGTACTTATAGTAATACTTATAATTATGATCAAATCAGCTATCATGAAGGGGAGAATGAATTTGTTAATCAATTTATTCAGAAGGCAGACCATCTTTTTAGCATATATGGTCTTTTTTTCATCTCAGTTTTCTTCTTCCTGCAGTAGCGATCACTCCATCGAATTCAAACATCAGGTAATTGCAACCCCCCTTCCCGGAACCGAGTGGGGTACCGGGGGATTTACATTGGCTGATTATGACGGTGATGGGGATCTCGATGTTACAATACAGTGCAGGTCTGATGATGATAAGGTTTACTGGTATGAATACCGGGAATCTGATAAATGGATCCCACATTTTATAGGAATAGCAAGAGAATATCAGTTAGGTGGTACTGCGTATGATGTAAACCGGGATGGCCATACAGATCTTGTTATGGGACATGTATGGTTCCGGAATCCCGGGGATCTGAACGCGAATCCTGATTCGGAATGGGATATGTATCCATATAACGGCGATATGCCGGAAGAGAATCATGATATAGTTACCGCAGATATAAACCTCGATGGGATGGAGGATATAGTAATGTATAATCAGGAAGCCGGTACTTTACGATGGTATAATACTACAGACCCCTACAATTGGACATATACAGACATAGCAACTGACGTTAATGAGAACGATGTGCATTCCGGTTTATTTCCAAAGGGTTTTGCTGATCTTGATAACGATAATTATGTTGATCTGATAATGCCTGTATTTTGGTATAAGAATCCGGGAACAACAGGTGAGAAATGGATAAAAAAGGAGTACCTGTATACTCCAATTCTTCCTAATCCATATGGAAAAGGGATGAGAGTCTGGTCGGGAGATATCAATAGCGACGAGCTTAATGATATTATTTATTCAGATTGCGATGTCCAGTTTTCAAAGGTGTACTTACTCATAAATGAAGACGGCGGAAAGACCTGGAAAAAGGAGGAGATTCCTGTTCCGGAAAGCAATGTTGGAGAATCAGGTTCATTTCATTCGCTCCAGGTTGCAGACTTTGATAATGATGGCGACCTTGATATTTTTGCCGGAGAACAGGAAGATCCTAATAAATTGATGAAACCACCGGGATTAAAAGAACGGGGTATTATCTTTCAAAATATCGGAACAATTAAACGTCCGCAGTTTTCGCCGGTTATCATTCATGAAGATAATCCCGGCTGGCACGATGCTCTTATAGGTGATGTAGATGGGGATGGCGATATTGATATTGTCAGCAAAGTCTGGAACGCTGATCAGCCGGTATATCATCTTGATTATTGGGAGAATAAGCTAAAATAGAAATTCATTCAGTTTATTAATATTAAAATAAATAAGATGAAAAGGGGAATTACTCTTACTAAAATTGCCTTGATAACTCTCACAGCTTTTGTCTTTTCCATTATTTCTTCCTGCTCAGGAGAATCAGATATTAAGAAGAAAAATGGATATTGGGAGCTGTTGATCCTGGATGGGAAAACAGATTTTCGAAATACCGGGTGTCTCGGTGCTGCTGACATTGACGGTGACGGGAGAGAGGAAATGTTTATCGGAGGCAAAGGTGCATTGGTATGGTACCGTCCCGATACATTTGAGAAGGGGGTGATTGCTAATGGGAACTTCCATGTCGGTATGGTACTGGAGGATGTTGATGGCTGCGGACTTCCAGAGCTGTTTGTTGGAGAAGAGAGTGCCGATCCAGGAACATGGATGATTACCTGGTATAAACCAGGGAAGGATCTGTCAAAACCCTGGGAAAGACATGTAATTGAACCGGCTTTTGACGGAGGGCCTCATGATATTGTCTTTGCTGACCTCGATGGAGATGGAGAAAACGAACTGGTTTCCATAGCGTGTTATACCTCTACTCCAGGAATATTTGCTTTTAAGCGCAGCATGGATATTAAATCTCCGTGGACTAAATATCCTGTTTTTGAAGGCATATTTGCGGAAGGGTTGAGTGTTGGAGACCTTAACGGAGACGGAAAACCAGAAATTGTAAACGGCCCTGATTGGTATTCACAACCTGATGGAGGAGCACTCTCCGGTCACTGGTCGAGGCATACTTTTGCGCCTAATTTCAGGGAAATGTGCAGGACTGCACTTGTAGATATTACAGGTAACGGACGACCTGATATCGTAATAACCGATTCAGAATATATGGATGGATCTCTATCCTGGTTTGAAAACAGGTTAGTGGAAGATCCTGCAAATCCATGGATAGAGCACAGACTTGAGGACGGAATGATTTATTCACATTCATTGGAAATAAAACAAACTTCCAGGACTAATGAGACCCTCATATTTGTGGCAGAAATGGAACAGGGGGGATGGAACGCACCATATAATCTTGATGCAAGATTAATGACCTATTTAACAAAGGATGGAGGAAAGACATGGAATAGAGATGTCCTGTACAAAGGAGAAGGCACTCATCAGGCTATTATGTACGACATAGATAACGATGGGGAGCTTGAAGTACTGGGAAAAACCTGTTCACAGATAGATAAAAGTCCAAGGGTACAGATATGGGACTACAAAAGCAAACCAACTCTTGACGTAAGCTTTAAACATACTCTGATTGACAGGGATAAACCAATTACAGCAACAGATATAATGTCTGCAGATGTTGATAATGATGGCAGACCGGATGTGGTTTGCGGGTCCTGTTGGTATAAAAACCCGACATGGGAGCGATTTGAAATCCCGGGGATATTTCAGGTCATTAATAATTATGATATTGATAATGATGGGCATATTGAGTTTATTGCATCAAAACGGAACCCTCTTGCCAAAGATGAATATTCGGGATTGAGTTCAGGAGAAATATGGTGGATTAAACCTGTTGACCCTATAGAAGGAAAATGGGAGGAATATTTTATCGGAAAGATAAAAGGTGACTGGATACACGGAAGTGTTATAGCTCCATTGTTACCCGGAGGAAAACTTGCGTTTGTTACCTGCTATCACGATTCCGAAAAAAACGGAAATCCTCCAGAGATATTTGAAATTCCGGAAGATCCGAGGAATGGGCCCTGGGAAAAAAGAGTATTCGCTGATGTAAGATACAATGAAGAATTGATTGCTTATGATATGGATTCAGATGGTCTGCTTGATATTGTTGGTGGCCGGAATTACTTTCATAATCAGGGGGATGGAACTTTTAAAGCTTATCTTACTGATGAAACATCAGATCCGGCCAGAATCAGTATGCTGGATGTAAATAAAGATGGAAGGATGGATGTTGTCGTTGGACAGGGTACAATGGATTCCCCGACCCGATCTATCCCTTTCACTCAACTCCTTTGGCTCGAAAACCCTGTTGATGCAACTGCAGTCCCGTGGAAAAAGCATGTTATCGATATATTACGATGTGCACATTCAATAGGAGTCGCCGATCTCGATGGTGACGGTGAAAATGAAATAATAGCAGCGGAGCATGACCCCTACTGGCCTTACAGGAAAAGGTGCAGACTTATGGCATACAAAAAAGCTAACACACAGGGAACAGCATGGTACCGCTATCTTATTGATGGACGGTTCGAACATCATTCGGGGGCAAAGATATTTGAGATTGAGCCGGGCCGACTCGGGATCGTAAGTCATGGTTGGAGAGATAAGATCTATGTTCATTTATGGGAGGTGGTTAAAAATTAGTTGTTTCCCGGGAAATAGCTGGATAAAAAATACTTATAGTAAGATGTAAACACATCCGACCTTAAAACAAGGAGAATGATATCATTTAAAGATTCAGGGTTTGTGAATACCCGTGACATGTTTAGTAAAGCTTATGATGGGGCATATGTAATAGGCGCCTTCAATTTTGTATGTCTTGAACAGATGCAGGCTATAACAGCTGCTGCCATGGAAACCAGGTCTCCCTTTATTATGCAATGCTCCGCAAATGTAGCCAGATATGTTAATCCAATTATGGTCAGGCATATGGCTGCAGCATGTATTGAGATTATCCGTTCAGAGGGGCTGACGATTCCTATGGCATTACATCTTGATCATGGAACTACATTTGAAGAGTGCAAAGCTGCTATAGACGAGGGATTTTCATCTGTAATGATTGACGGTTCTGCACTACCGTTTCAGGAGAACATTGAACTTACAGCAAGGGTTGTTGAGTTTGCCAGGAAACATGATGTTACTGTCGAAGGGGAATTAGGTGTCGTTTCAGGAATTGAAGAAGAAATTGAACATAGCGAATCACGCTTTACTGACCCGGAGGCAGTATCGGAATTTGTAAAAAGTTCCGGCGTTGATAGTCTGGCTATTTCAATAGGAACATCGCACGGAGTGGTTAAAATCAGGGTTAAACCCGGAGAGCCTGTTCCTCCTCTTCGCTTCGACATACTTTCCGAAGTTGAAAAACGACTTCCTGGTTTTCCTATAGTATTGCACGGTGCATCGGCTATTCCCCAAAAATATGTTGACATGATAAACCAGTATGGAGGGAAACTGGATCAGGCACAGGGAATCCCCGTTGAACAAATAAATCAAGCTGCTAAAATGGCTGTGTGTAAAATAAATATTGCATCGGATGGCTGGATTACAATGACAGCTGTATCACGCAAAGCATTGGCAGAAAATCCTTCGATAATTGATCCCCGCAAGTTCCTTGCCCCGTCAAGAGAAGCAATGAAAGAGATTTATATTTACAAAATGAGGGAGGTATTCAATTGTGCAGGTAAAGCTTAGTATAATCAGATTTCCTTTTATAGGGCAAGCAGCAGAGGAAGCTTCTGAACAGGGCCTTACCACTGGTGATATTGATGGTGATGGATTAATCGATATAATCGCACCTTACGGAGTACGTTCGGATCCTACATTAATCGGATGGTGGAAAAACCCTGGTCAACAACCGGGTACATGGAAGCTGAATAAAGTAGGAGAAACACAGAATTATTCAGCTGATCGGGTGGCTGTTGCAGATGTGAATGGGGATGGACGGGCAGACATTTTAGTAACGGAGGAGTCATGGCAGACTCCTGAGCACGTTGCCCAGATGTTTTGCTTCACTCAGGGAGGTGTTGGTAATGTGCCATTATGGAGCCGCAATTCTGTTTTAACAGCTGCCTCAATGAATAGCATTGGTGTTGCAGATATTGACCATGACAAAGACCTTGACATTGTGACATGCGAACATAAAGGAAAAGATCTGCGACTCTTTGTGCTGGAGAATGATGGAAGGGGTCAGTTCACTCCGCACGTTATTGATCAGGGTAAGGAAAGCCACCTGGGAACACTTCTTTTTGATATGGATAGCGATGGAGACCTCGACATCATAAGTATTGCCTGGGACAATTACAAATTCCTGCATTTGTGGCGAAATGATGCATTAAGTCTATAGTGAGTCATACCTGAAATGATGGCAAACGAGGAATTATATCAGGAACGTCTGAAAAGATATTTAACTGCGTGTTATAATGAACAGCCTGACCGTATTCCTATAAGAATATTTTCTGAGGAGTTATCCTCCAAGCATTCAGGATACAGCAATTTTGACGCAGCTTTGAAGCATGAAATCCAGTTTGAGGTTAACAGAAAATTTGCATTGGATCTTGGATGCGATGCCATTCAAACCAACTCTATTGTTAACTGGGTTGGAATGATGAAAAGTATCGGGTGGAAACTGGCAAAATTCCCCGGGATTGAGCTTCCTTTAAATTCATGTACACAATGGACAGAACCAGTCAATGAAGAGGAAGCTTTTATGAAAGAAGATGAGTACAACACTCTTGTTGATGATCCAACAGCTTTTATGCTGAACAGGTGGCTTCCCCGTTTTACATCTCATATTAATTCTGCCGGAGAACCGGTGACCTTTGAACACAACATGTCGTTTATCAACGGATTGATAGCCTATAATCAATTTTTTAATGAGTGGGGTAATGCTTATAAAAGGTTGATTGATTCCGGAATAGTACCTGCTGTTGGTTCAGTTCTTAAAGCTCCGCTCGATATAATGGGAGACAAATTGCGGGGTTATATGAATCTTGTAACGGACTTGCTCATAAGAAGAGATAAAGTAATAGAAGCGTGCCATGCATTGATGCCTCATTTGTTATACAATGTATTAAGCGGTGCTGATCCTGAAAAAAACATTCCTTCAATTATCTGGATGCACAGAAGTCATGTGCCATTTATTTCCATGGAAGATTTTAATGAAATATACTGGCCTACCCTGAAGCCGATAATTGAAGAGCTGTGGGCAAATGGACATCAAATTGTCCTTTATGCCGAAGGAGACTGGACTCCCCACCTGGAAGCGTTTGCTGAGCTTCCGGATAAGAGTGTCATATTCCATGCTGATAAAACGGATATAATCAGGGCACATGAAATTTTAGGCAGCAAGTTTTGTATAAGCGGAGGAATACCAGTAGGAATGCTGTCGAATAATTCTGCTTCCGAGGTCCGGACTTATTGTAAGAAGCTTCTAGATACAGTTGCCATGGATGGTGGTTATATTCTGGATGCAAGTACACTTATTATGGATGATGCGAAGATTGAGAATGTTAAAGCAATGATCGACATCGCCCTTAACTATGGTGGATATACCAGGTCTCCTTCAGTTATAGAAATCAATGAACTAAAGAATATCAGCAGACCGGAACCAGGCCAGTATTTATTTAGAAAGTTTTCCAGACCTCCGGGAACATGCATCCCCTGGAGTGAAAAACGAAATGATTTTGATAGGTTTATTGTGGATGAAAAACGGGTTAAGGAGATGTGGGAGAAAATTGACTCACAAGGTTATTCCTTTTGCTGGACAAATCTGACCTGGTAACCTCTATCCTTTTCATTCAGAAGATTCATCTCTAATGCTTTGGATAATACTTCTGAAAGGCTTATGGATCTTAGAAATTTAAAAAGGAGTCTATGAAGTATACATCAAATATGATCGTTTGTTCATTGGGGGGAATAATGACTTTTTTCGGCTGCAGTTTAAAAGAAAAAGGTGAGACAAGAAGGCCCAATATCCTTATTGCAATAAGCGATGATCAATCCTATTTTCATACGAGCTTTGCCGGTTGTAAATATGTCAATACACCTGGTTTTGACAGGATTGCAGCAAACGGGATATATTTTACAAATTGCTATGCAGGGTCTCCCGGCAGCGCTCCATCGCGTAGTTCACTTGTGACAGGTCGCCACCATTGGATGAATGAACAGAGTGGTCAACATGCATCCAGCTGGATGGAAAAACATGTTCCTTTTGTCGATCTGCTCAGGGCAGACGGATACCATACCGGTTTTACCGGTAAAGGAGTGGGCCCCTTCCAGTATGCTCGGAATGATCAGGATTCATTGTGGAGAAGGGAAAACGCGGCGGGGAAAGCCTACAATTCAATTCAATATGAAAGAAATACGCCTGGAGATGAGAGAACAGCCGGAGGCATCGGAGGTAATAATTATTATGCGAATTTCCGATTGTTCATGAAGGAGAAGCTTCCGGGGAAGCCATTTTATTTCTGGTACGGAGCTACTGAACCGCACCGGGATTACGAAAAGGATTCATGGAAGCGCAACAGGAAAGAGCTTGATGAGGCAGAGGTACCTACCTTTCTCCCTGACGATGATGTGATAAGAGGCGACCTGCTCGATTACGCTGTGGAGATAGAATGGTTCGATCTTCACCTTAAAAGGATGCTGAATTACCTGGATTCTATTGGAGAACTTGATAACACAATCGTAATTGTAACGGGCGATAATGGAATGCCTTTTCCAAGGGCAAAGGCAAACGCATTTGATTATGGAGTTCATGTACCGCTTGCAATCAGTTATCCTGATGGTTTCCCGGGGAATAGAGTTGTTGAGGACCCAGTAAGTTTTGTCGATATTGCCCCGACTATTCTCGAAATGACAGGAACTGAGTCTGAGGGAATGATGCCCATTTGCGGGAGAAGTATAACAAACATACTTAAGTCGAAAAAAACAGGAATAGTTGATGAAACGAAAAATTACGTATTCGCTGGCAGGGAGCGCCACTCATCTTCGAGATGGAATAATCTGGGCTATCCGATTCGTGCTATCCGAAGCAAGCAGTACTTATTGATATGGAATATGCGCCCTGACCTCTGGCCGGCAGGAGACCCACGGGCATTTAAGCCCGTTACAGGAGACCTTTTACCTATGTATGGAATCGACGAAAAAGGAATACACAATTCAGAGTGGGCATTTACTGATGTTGATGCATCTCCTTCGAAAGCATTTATTATCGAAAAACATACAGAAGAGAAAATCAGGTACTATTTTGATCTGGCATTTGCAAAAAGAGCTGAATATGAGTTATATGATTTTATAAAAGATCCGGATTGTCTTGAAAATCTGTGCGATCAGCCGGTTTATTCTGCAATTGAGCAGGAAATGAAGCTTGAGCTTTTAAAGGAGCTGACGAGGACGGGAGATCCAAGAGTAGTCGGGCCGGATGCTGATGTTTTTGAAACTTATATACGGTACAGCCCAATAAGGGATTTCCCGGAACCTGATAATAAATAGTATTAATAAAAAGTGTCACCAGATCAGTGTCTGGTACCCTCCACCAATAAGATTCTTCAAGGATCAGGGAAAATGATCCTGCCAGTGCTGCATTTATACTGTATTCCGGTGTAATAACCATTACTGAACGGGGACTGGCACTCATAGAAATTGGTTATCTCCTTTCGGATCTTTTCAATGAACATTTCTCCATTCTGAACTGGTCCTCCGGATAATACAATATACTTGTTAATAAATAATTCAATTAACATATATACTCCGATATATATATAATATGTTCATGAGGATTACTTTTTTAAATATTTTTAAGTATTTTCTGATAAATGAAACTTGTACATTTGACTTTTACGAATAAAAAGATACTATGAAAACCATCCTACAACAGATTGCCGAAAAAGAGAGGCAGAATGAGAAAGCCGAAAGAGATTCCATAAATGCCGAGCTCTCCAATCCAGCGACCTCTTCAGATAGAAGAAATTTCCTGAAGAAGGCAGTCCTGGGCGGGATTGCTCTCGGGGGCATGATGCATTTGTCAATTGAGGACACAATTGCACAGACTACACAAAAGGTACAGAGGTCCTCAAGCCCTTCCGATCTGAAGATCACCGACATGCGTTATGCGACGGTAATGCGCAAGCATATTATCAGGATCGATACAAACCAGGGTATCTATGGCCTTGGCGAGGTAAGGGACGGAGCAGATGTTCGTTATGCCCTTATGCTCAAAAGCAGGATCCTTAGTCTGAATCCCTGCAATGTTGAAATGATCTTCAAAATAATAAGGCAGTTCGGATATCACGGACGTCAGGGCGGAGGAGTATGTGCCGTAGAAATGGCTCTATGGGATCTTACCGGTAAAGCATATAATGTGCCGGCATGGCAACTTCTGGGGGGAAGATACCGTGATAAGGTAAGACTTTATGCTGATACTCCTGATGCCGGAGATGCTGTGAAATTTGCCGAGACTATGAAAAAAAGAGTTGAGGATCAGGGATTTACATGGCTGAAAATGGATCTTGGAATTCATGTTGTGGCAAAGAATCCCGATTCATTGGTCAATAGTAAATTCTGGGATGGGGCTGCCGGCCAGTATGACCTGAGAACCTATATGGGATATGGAAATACTCTGCACCCATTCACCCAGGTACAGATTACAGATAAAGGCCTCGCTGGTCTCGCTGAATATGTTGAATCAGTCAGAAATGCAGTTGGTTACGAAATGCCATTATGTGCAGACCATTTCGGACATTTTGATGTAAATAATTCTATCCGTTTTGGCAAAGCGATGGAAAAATACAGGCTTGCATGGCTTGAAGATATGGTTCCATGGTTCGATATTCAAGGGAATAAAACCTTGTCGGATGCCCTTGAAACACCGGTGCTCACCGGCGAAGATATTTACTGTCTCAAAGATGGATTCAAACCACTTATCGATGCACGAGCTGTAGATATCATTCATCCTGATCTCGGTTCATCAGGAGGGCTTCTTGAAACAAAGAGGATAGGCGATTATGCCGAGGAGAATGGAGTGGCAATGGCAATGCACATGGCAGGTTCGCCTGTATGTCTGATGGCTAACGTACATTGTGCGGCAGCAACTCAGAACTTCCTTTCACTTGAACATCACAGTGTTGATAATCCCAACTGGGAAAGTGTTGTTAAAATGACAGGAAGCCAGCCGATGATAACCAAAGGTTTCGCGAATGTACCTCTCGATTCTCCGGGATTGGGGATTGAGCTTAATGAAGAGGTATGCAAGAAGTTCCTGCCTCCGAATACCAAGCAGTATTTTGATCCTACCCCTGAATGGGATCAGAAACAATCACATGACAGGTTATGGAGTTGATGACTACCTTCACCGGGCTGCTGATTCTTCCAACTGGCCAGGTGGATTAAAATATGATCCTGATAACAGTGGTAACCCTTTATCGAGCCTGGGAGTTCATGAACACTGGAATGATCCTGTCAGTAAACAGTATTCCGGGAACCTTGGCAGGACGGGAGGCATCGAGCTTGTTTCTGTACCTGATACTCTTGTTAAAACCTTAAAAACTGTTAAAAACTGATGATTATAAACATCTTATGATCAGTTTAACTATATTTATCTCAGAAAAATTAAAATCTTAAACACGAAATTATGAATAGGAAAATCTTATTACTATCAGCATTTATTCTTGGTACTTTATTTACCTATGCACAGAACGTAGGTTCATCGCCTGAATATATTAAGGCTATCACATCCGACTGGAAGGGTGAACGCTTTGAAGATGGCCGGCCAAAAGTGTCGGATGCCAAGCTTGAAAGACTTAAAAACATCTCAGTTGAAGAGGCATGGGGCTATCTTCGTAACAAAGGTTTCCAGAACCAGTTTGAAAACGACTGGCTGATACTTAAGCCGGAGGAGGTTATGACAGGCAGGGTGGTAACTGCTCAGTATATGCCTCTGAGATCTGACCTTAGCAATTATATTAAAGAACAGGGGAAAAAAGAGAACCGGGCACAAAAGGGAGGTACAAACTCATGGCCAATTGATATCCTTGTAAATGGAGATGTTTATGTTGCTGATGCTTATGGCAAAATTGTTGATGGTACCCTTATCGGTGATAACCTTGGCAATTCAATATATGCAAAATCACAACGTGGAGTGATATTCTATGGTTCTGTCAGGGATCAGGAGGGGCTTGAAGAAATTGAAGGATTCAATGGATGGATAAAAGGATCCGATCCGTCATATATCATGCAGATGATGCTCACTTCCATTAACGCGCCCATCAGGGTCGGCCGGGCAATAGTTATGCCGGGCGATGTTGTGCTGGCAAAAAAATATGGAGTTGTATTCATTCCTGCTTACCTTCTCGATGATCTGCTGATCAATGCTGAGGTGACAGCATTAAGAGATCAGTTTGGACATCAGCGTCTTAAAGAGAAGAAATACCTTGCCGGAGAGATTGACAGTGAATGGACCGATGAGATCAAGAAGGATTTCATGGACTGGCTGAAAAAATATCCCGGTAAATTGCCGATGACACAGAAAGAACTTGATGACTATTTCAAGGAAAGAAACTGGTAGCCCATTGGGGGATGTTTTTGAACCTAAACAAATTCTATCAATTATAAACAGATAAATCATGAAAAGTATTATTAAACAGATTACTGAACAGAACCGTAAAATGGAAGCAGCAGAAGCTGAAACCATAAAGAAAGAGATCAACAACCCATCTACTTCAAATGACCGCCGGAGCTTTCTGAAGAAGGCTGCCATGGGTGGCGTTGCCCTGGGAGGGTTGATGCATTTGTCTATAGAAGATACCATTGCTCATACAACTCAGAAAGTAAACAAATCATCTGCACCTTCAGACCTGAAGATCACTGATATGCGTGTTGCACTGACCGGGGTTATGGGCGGTACAGCAATTATCAAGATTGACACTAACCAGGGTATATATGGTTTGGGTGAGGTAAGGGATGCAGCTGACCCACGCTATGCTCTTATGCTGAAAAGCCGTATTCTGGGATTGAATCCCTGTAATGTTGAAATGATCTTCAAGATCATAAAGCAATTTGGACATCATGGCCGCCAGGGAGGCGGTGTCTCAGGTGTTGAGATGGCTCTGTGGGATCTTTGCGGCAAAGCATACGGCGTTCCCGCATGGCAGTTGCTGGGCGGAAGATACCGCGATAAAGTAAGGTTATATGCTGATACTCCTGAAGGCAAATCGAAGGAGGAACAGATGCAGAGGATCAAATTCAGAACTGAGGATCAGGGATACACCTGGCTTAAGATGGACCTTTCCATTAATGAGCTGAAAAATATTCCCGGAGCACTTGTAAACCAGAAATTCTGGGATGGCGCATCGGGCCAGTATGACATGAGGAGCTATATGGGTTATGGAAATACCAAACATCCTTTTACCCAGATACAGATTACTGACAAAGGACTTGACGAATTAGCCAGAATTGCTTCTGAAGCAAGAGAACTTGTAGGATACGAGATCCCGATATGTACTGACCACTATGGGCATTTTGATGTTAACAATGGTATTCGTCTTGGTAAAGCAATTGAGAAATACAGGCTTGCATGGATGGAAGATATTGTTCCATGGGAATATACCGACCAGTGGAAGATATTGTCAGATGCACTTGAAACTCCTATGCTTACAGGAGAGGATATTTACCTGCTGAATGGGTTTAAACCGCTTATCGATGCTAAGGCGGTTGATATTATTCACCCTGACCTGGCTACATCAGGCGGTCTTCTTGAGACAAAAAGGTTAGGTGACTATGCTGAGGAGCATGGTATAGCAATGGCTATGCACCAGGCCGGAACTCCGGTCTCGTTCATGGCTAACGTACATTGCGCAGCAGCTACACAGAACTTCCTTTCGCTGGAGCACCACTCCGTAGACCTTCCCTGGTGGGAAAGTCTTGTGAAAATGACCGGCAGTCAGCCGATGATTAATAAAGGATTTGCAAATGTTCCACTTGATTCTCCGGGACTCGGTATTGACCTCAATGAAGAGGTTATAAAGCAACATATGCACCAGAGAGCCAATGGTTACTTTCTGCCTACTCCTGAGTGGGATAAGAAAGAATCACACGACAGGCTGTGGAGCTAGAATCAAAAAAAATAGTATAATGAAAAAACTGACAATTCTGATCCTGGCTATTATAATAGTCAGCTTCACTGCAAATTCACAAACAGTGAAATGGCCTGCTGATGACATTAAGCTTTTAACAAAAGAGTGGACAGGTGAACGTACACCGGATGGCAGACCAAAGGTACCGGATGACCTGCTTGAGCGGTTAAAACATATCTCCATGGAGGAGTGCTGGGGCTTTCTCAAGAGCAACGGTTATGAGAACCAGTTTGAGAACTTCTCAAGTACTTATGAGAATGGCTGGGTTATAATCCATCCTGACAAGGTGATGACAGGCCGTGTTGTTACAGCCCAGTTCATGCCTCTCAGGAAAGATTTTGATGCTTATATTCAGGAAATTGGCAAGAAGCAGAACATGACTTCGCCTGTTACCAATTATGCTCCAATAAATGCATTGACTGAAGGAGACATTTATGTAGCCGACAGTTACGGGAAAATTGCAAATGGCACACTGATTGGTGATAACCTTGCTAATGCTATCTACAAAAATGGTAAAAGAGGTATTATTTTCAACGGATCGGTAAGAGATATGGAAGGACTGACAGAAATTGATGGATTCAATGGCTGGATAAGAGGATCTGATCCATCAGCTATTGAACAGATGTTGTGTGCTACCGTTAATGCCCCTATTCGTATTGGAAGGGTAACAGTACTGCCAGGTGACGTCGCTCTTGCAAAACCGACCGGCATTACCTTTATCCCTCCTCATCTTGTTGCAGAGTGCGTGATATCAGGAGAATACACAGCTTTGCGTGACCAGTTCAATTTTTTCTGCATTCAGACAAAAAAATTCAAGTATGACAACGAAAGTTTCGTCGATGTTACTCCTGAGGAGCTTGATAAAGCATTCGTTGAATGGATTAATGCCAAATCTGACCTGCCAATGGACAAGAAGGAACTGTTTGATTATATGGACAAGATGAAGGCTGAAAGAGCTAAGAGAAGAGCTGAAGCGGAAGCAAGGAAAAAAAATTAGGATTGTCCCGGAACCATTGATAACTTAAATTTTTTAAATGAAAAAATACATTTTTGTAATCGTTTTCCTGTTTACAGTCTCATTGAGCTCATATAGCCAGACTGCTGCAGAAAAGGAAGTTGCTTCAGCAGTAGAGAACCTTATGAAGGGATTTATTGATGCTGATAAGAATATCCTGGATAATATGACTGCTGAGGAACTTAATTATGGCCATTCAGCAGGCAAAGTTCAGAATAAAACTGAGTTTGTTGATGAAGTGATCAGCGGCAAGCCACTCGATTATTTAAAAATTGACCTTGAAGGCCAGACCATTAAAGTTACAGGAAAGACTGCTGTTGTCCGTCATATCTTTAATGCTGAAACAAGCAGTAACGGAACTCCCGGGAAACTGCGAATAGGAAATATGATGGTATGGCAGAAGCAAAAGGGTAAATGGAAGTTAATAGCTCGACAGGCTTACAAATTACCATAAAGAATTGGAAGAATATCGATTTCAGCCGGGGAGATAAATTTTATCCCCGGCTTTTTATTGAAGTGAGCTCAATTACTGTTGGCTTCAGCCAACGGATTACAAGCCAATAGTTTATCGGGGCTTTAGCCCGACACTGGTCAGGGACTAAAGTCCCGGTTCAGGGAGGGAACTTCTGTTCCGTCGGCTGAAGCCGACGGCAATTGAATCACTACACTGGAAATCTGTTATACAAGACCAGGAAAACCCATGAAGCCTATGGCAATTGTGTCTTGTCAAAACAAAAACTGTTATCTGGAATGATCACTGTAATCACTGATGGCGACTGCAACTGAGTTTCTTCTCAGGCTTACAGTATAGGTATTCAATTACCGTTGGCTTCAGCCAACGGATTACAAGTCAGTTTTTTACCCGAGCTTTAGCCCAATACTGATCAGGGACTAAAGTTCCGGTTTGGGGATAGAGCTTCAGAACCGTCGGCTGAGGCCGACGGTAATTGAGTCTTGCCTGGTAAAATCTGTTATTCGCCATGTCAGGTGAAAACTTACAACTTAATTCTAATTAGGTCATACCTATTCAAATTTTATTATAACATAAGACAAACGTGATTGCAGAAACTGAAGATAATTGGATTTCTCAGTAACAGATCTGCTGAAAGAGTCCTCAATTACCGTTGGCTTCAGCCAACGGATTAACAATCAGTTATCTGACAGGGCTTTAGCCCGACATTTGCATTTTTTGCCTAAACTTTATATCTTTAGAGTATTACTCGCTAACATTTCCTAATTATGTCGTACATCAGAATCTGGGTCCATTGCGTATGGACTACAAAAAGAAGGATACCTTACATGGGTAATCAAATAAGAGATGCTATAATTGAGCATATTTGTGAAAATGCAAAACAAAAAGGTATTCATATCGATCACATTAATGGATATCAGGAACATTTCCATTCTCTTATTTCCCTGGGAGGAAAGCAAAATATTTCAGAGATCATGAAAACAATAAAAGGAGAAAGCTCTTACTGGATAAATAAAAACAGATTAACAAAACTTAAATTTGAATGGCAGGATGATTATTATGCAGTTTCTATTGGTATGAATCAGGTTGATTCCCTGAGGGAATATATCCGAAACCAGGTTCAGCATCACGAGAAGGTATCCTTTAAGGATGAGATTGATAGATTAATTGAGGAATATAAATTTGAGAGATTCAGGGACTAAAGTCCCGGTTCAGGGAGGAAACTTTTGTTCCGTCGGCTGAAGCCGACGGCAATTGAATCACTATGTTGGAGATCTGTTATAAAAGACATGGTAAAACCCCTGAGACCGGCGGTAAATGAGTCTTGTCAAAGTAAAATCTGATTTCAGGAGAAATAGTTTTATTGCTTAACTCCAGTTGTCGTTGATTCTTGTTCAGCTAATCCTGTTGTAAGAAATGGCAATTCCTTCGCCAATACTATTGAGAATTGAATCTATCTTTCACAAGGTCTGATATTAATAAAGACAAGTACTATCGCTGAAAGGTATGGCTGTTGAATCTATCCGGATTGTTGTCTGTGATAAGGGAAGCTCAATTACCGTTGGCTTCAGCCAACGGTTTACAAGCCAATAGTTTATCGGGGCTTTAGCCCAACACTAGATGGGGACTAAAGTCCCGGTTCAGGGAGGAAACTTTTGTTCCGTCGGCTGAAGCCGACGGCAATTGAGCTGCTTCGATCCAGGGTCTGTTGAAGATCAACCAGCATCCGTCGGCTGAAGCCGACGGCAATTGAATCACTATGTTGGAGATCTGTTATATAAGACCATGTAAAACCCCTGATGCCGGCGGTAATTAAATAATTGCCCTGAAAATCTGTTATTAAGGATCAGGCAAAACCGCTGAAGCCAATGGTAATTGAGATTTAAGATCAAAAATTCTTATCCAGGTATGCCGGATAGAGGGAAATCATCATTACCTGAACATAGGTTTAATTTAAATTGACGATATTTAAATTCTAATTTGTGTTTATATAAATACTTTTTTTATGAATCAGTTCAGATTGATTTTTTTTGCGATCGTTTGTCTGCTTTTTGCAAGCTGTTCAGGTAAGCCGAAGGAGATTGTCGTATGTGGCGATGATCAGGTATTGATAATTGACAGGGTAAAATCCGATAGTACAAGTGTAGTTGTAACATGGCGGTGGATAATATCTGAAGCAGAAGATCTGCCGGTGGCTTATCAGAAATACATGATCCCCACAGATGAATGCAAACCGGTTGACAATAACACTAAGATCCTGATCACCTCATCAGGCGGGGGAGCCGTACTGGTTGACAGAGCTACAAAAAAAACCTTGTTCTATGCACATGTGCCGAACGCCCACTCTGCCGAACTCCTGCCCAATGACCGGATCGTTGTTGCACTCTCCACTGCCGAAGGGGGAAACAGCATCGAGCTATTCAATATAAGTAAGCCTGAAGAGGTTATTTTCAGAGACAGCCTGTATTCCGGCCACGGTGTTGTATGGATGGAAGAAATGAAAAGGCTGTTTGCCCTTGGATATGATGAGCTTCGATCATATTCACTGATGAACTGGGATTCGGATAAGCCTGAGCTTAAGCTGGAGAAAACATGGAAACTGCCTGACGAAAGCGGTCATGACCTTTCGCGGGTAACTGACAGATCACTGGTTCTGTCAACGCATCACAGTGCATGGATCTTTGACATCGATTCTGAGCAGTTCTCTCCTTTTGAACTGCTCAGAGATGTTGAAAACCTGAAGTCGGTTAATTACAACGTATCAAGTGATGAACTCATTTATACCAAAGGTGAGATTAGCTGGTGGACACACAATGTCTATTGTAAAAATCCCGATAAAATTATTTCACTGCCTGATGTGAATCTTTACAAAGCCAGAGTAATACACTGGTAACCTGTTTTTATTATCTTATTCACTGGTTAGATGAAAAACTTATTATTGTCTCCTTTTAAACAGGGTCTTTTTCCCCTGACAGTATTGATAATATCACTTATTATTGGTTGTTCAGCCGGCAAATCAAAAATACTCATCAGCTGCAGAGAAAGTAATGATCTTTATAGAGTATTGAAGCAGAACAATATACCCTTAAGACGATTTGATACACCTCAGGAAGCTGTCAGAAAATCAGGAAAGGGAGCAGGGATACTGATACTTGCTGATGACTATCCTGCAGGAACCACCTCACTTGATTCTTTGATTCTTGAAGAAGCCGGCAGAAAAAAACTGAGATTGTATATTGAATATCCTTCATGGTTACCTGGTATTGTAACAGGTCAGCCTAAGGAAACTGCCCTTGAGAGAGTAGTGGTAGTTACAGACAGGATACAGGGACTTGAGCCTTTGCAGATTCTTTACATACACGGCTGCTTCTATACTCCATCTGATGCGGATGATCATCTTCTTTCGGTGAGTAAGGTTGCCGGATTCGACAGGGCTGTTTATGGTGCCGGTGAGGATGCACAGGCAATCCTTTTTAATCACCCTTCCGGTAATTTGCTTGTTTCAACTACGAAGCTGAGCCAGTTTATAACTGCAAGATATGCCCCGAAAGAATCGATGCAGGCTTTATGGGGACATATATTAACCTGGGTGGCAGGAGGAAGCGAACAGTTTGGAAAGCTCGAATGGGAATCTGCTGTCAGGGCGACTTATGGACCTGATGAAGAGCTGCCAGCCAATGCTGCAAGAATTGCGGTTCAGCGGGGTATTGACTGGCATACAAATGCAAAAATGTTATTAAATGAAGGAGGATGGCAGGAATACAAAGAGCTCTGGAAGCTTGATGACAATAATATTAATACTACAGTCCCCTCTGTAAATAATGCAGCGCCTATGCCCGTATCGGATGCAGGTGACGGCACCTATGGTGTTCTTGAGGGAATTGCATCGGAAGTAAGGCTCGACGGCAGTCAGCCGGCACGCTGGTGGCTGAGGAGCGACAGTAACGGTGAAAGCTCGCTGGCGTTTGCACTCAGAAGCGCTATGGACGGTGATCAGAAAAGCAGACTTATTTCAGGCAACCTGCTGGACTGGCTCTACTTCAAATCAGGATTGTTTCAGAATGATCCTTCGAAACCAAATTATGGTCTTCTGTTCTGGGCACCTGGTAACGCACAGGCTCTTTACCAGGATAATGATATAAAAGCCATCCTGGGTTGTATGGGTACGGCAGCAATACTTGAAACAGACAAATGGGATGAGGTGCTGGTGAAAAACATTCTTGGCAATTTCAGGACGACAGGAATAAACGGTTTCCGGGGCCGGAGAATTGAAAATCCCGATTTGATGAAAAAAGGATGGCTGAGCTACATGAAAAGGGATTTTACTCTTTATCAGCCTCATTATGAAGCATGGACATGGTCATCGTACCTTTGGCTCTATGATAAAACAGGATGGAAGCCTCTCCTGGAAAAGACAAGGAAGGGGATAAGCATGATGATGGATGCTTACCCCGATGGCTGGAGATGGACCAATGGCATCCAGCAGGAGAGGGGAAGAATGCTGCTCCCCCTTGCATGGTTAATAAGAGTTGATGACCGTCCTGAATACCGTATGTGGATAAAACAGCTTGCTGATGATATCGAAAAGTGTCAGGACAGATCAGGAGCAATACGTGAGGAGCTTGGTGATCCTTCAAAGGGTGATTATGTCCCGCCTCGCTCAAATGAGGCCTATGGCACCAATGAAGCACCGCTTATACAGGAAAACGGAGATAAGGTTGCAGACTTGTTATATACCTGTAACTTTACATTCCTGGGTCTTCATGAGGCTTATGCAGCAACAGGTGATATTCAGTTTAAGAGAATGGCTGACAATCTTGCAGACTTTCTCGTAAGGGTTCAGGTTAAGAGCACTAAGCATGTTTCACTCGACAGAGGCTGGATGAGGGCATTCGACTACGGAAGATGGGATTATCTGGGGTCAAATGCCGATTCGGGCTGGGGAGCCTGGTCAATCGAAGTGGGCTGGACACAGGCCTGGGTACCAACCGTTCTGGCAATGAGAGAGCTTAATAAAAATCTCTGGGATATTACTGAAAAGAGTAAGGTGGCGAGCCGTTTCGAAACCATTCGGAAACAGATGATCCCCGATGATGTTATTGTGAATTTGAATTAGTCATACAACTTTAAAAAATAGAACCTATGCAAAAGCTATTGAATTTGTTAATTCTTTCAGCGCTGTCTCTGGCTGCCTGCAATACTGACAATTCTGCTTCAGGGAGTAAAGATAAGTGCATCAAGCCATGGACAGAGAATCCTCATTACTGGCAATACAAAGGGAAGCCTGTCCTTCTGTTGGGAGCTACTGACAATGATAACCTGTTTCAGAACCGGAATCTTGAATCACATCTCGACAGCCTGAAAGATATCGGGGGGAACTATATAAGAAATACTATGAGCGACAGGGATCAGGGTGATGAGAAGGCATTCCTCAGAACTCCTGAAGGTAAATATGATCTTAACGGATGGAACGAGGTGTACTGGAGTAAATTTAAGCGACTGCTTCAACTGACAAGCGAAAGAGATATCATTGTGCAGATTGAGATTTGGGACCGTTTTGACCATTCCCGTAACG
>MENI01000045.1:0-5851 GCA_001768195.1 Bacteroidetes bacterium GWA2_40_15
AGTAATGGGAAGTTCTTAAATTGGGTTTGTCTTTCTATCTTAATTTTGGGTGTCTTTCGCACAAAACAGGAGAGGCTTTGAAGAAAGCCTCGTTCTATTGTGATCCCGGCAGGATTCAAACCTGCAACCTTCTGATCCGTAGTCAGATGCTCTATTCAGTTAAGCTACGGGACCTTTATTTCAGGACGCAAATATAGTAAAATAATTAAAAAGTGCCTAAAGTGCTCTAAAGTTCGGAGTGCCTGAAGTTGTGAATCAGGTTTATCTGTGTGCCAGAACTCTAAGTACTCTAAGTACTTTAGGCACTTTAAGTACTCCAGGTACTTTTTATTTTCAGGAATATTAATTAATTTTATTTGTTAATTCAAACCATATAATGATTTTGTAAATAATTGAATTATAACATAATACGCTAAAATATGAAAAAAGTTATTGGCTGGATAGTTAAAGTTTTACTTGGCCTGATACTGCTTATACTGGTTGCTCTTATTACAATTCCCATAATCTTCAAGGAAAAGATAAGGACAAAGGTTGAACAGGTTATAAATGAATCTGTCAATGCCAGGGTTCAGTTTGACGATTATAAGCTGGGGTTCTTTAAAAACTTCCCGAATCTGTCATTCTCACTGAACAGCCTTTCTGTTGTAGGTATCGATAAATTTGAAAATGATACACTTGCAGGTTTCAGATCATTCAGCCTTGTGTTTAATCTTTCCAGCCTCCTCGGTGATTCAGGTTATGAAGTAAAATCTATTGTAATTGACAAAGCGGTTATAAATGCGATTGTCCTTAAGGATGGTACTGCAAACTGGGATATTATGAAGGATACAACCACAACTGAAGAGGTGGAAACAGACACTACAGCTTCTACGCTTAAAGTTGTGCTTAAAAAAGTAGCTCTTCTGAATACCTCTATAACATACATTGATGATCAGTCTGCTATGAAGGCGTATCTCAGTGACCTTAATTTCAATCTTAAGGGCGACATGACAATGAGCGAGACTGATATGCAGATGGGACTGAAAATAGGATCTGTTACCTTCATCATGGATGGAATGAAATATCTTAACAAGGCAGTTATCGATTCAAAGGTTGATCTCCTGGCAGACCTCGATAATATGAAGTTTACCTTCAGGGAGAATTACTTTGCCATTAACGACATGAGGCTTAATTTCAAGGGTATGGTTGCTATGCCCGGTGATGATATTGAAACTGATATTGAATTTGGAACTCCGCAAACTTCATTTAAGACCCTTCTATCCCTGATACCGGCTGTCTATATGAATGATTACCAGGATCTGACAACAACAGGAGAGTTTGCTTTTTCAGGTTCTGCAAAGGGTGTTTACAGTGATGCAGACAGCACTCTTCCTGATATATCCCTTAATATGTCGATAAATAATGGCATGATAAGCTATCCTGATCTTCCTGAGAAGATTCAGAACATAAACCTGAAGTCAGATGTATTTGTTGACGGCAAAGATATGGACAAAACAGTTGCCAACATCGATCTTTTTCATATGGAACTTGCCGGCAGTCCGTTCGACATGACCTTTGCCCTGAAAACACCGATGAGTGATCCCGACTTTAAGGGTTCGATGATTGGACGTATTGATCTGTCTGCCCTTATGAAAGCTGTGCCTATGGACAGTATCAGCTTATCAGGTATTATTGATATGTCGGTGCAGATGGCAGGAAAGATGTCAATGATTGAAAAGGAGCAGTACGAAAGTTTCAAGGCAACTGGTAATATGGGAATAAAGGATATGGTGGTTGCAATGACCGGATATCCTGAAGTTAAGATTAATTCTGCCGGATTTGAATTTACTCCCGCCTATGCTGCTATGACTGGTATCAGTCTGAATGTAGGAGGAAAAAGCGATTTCCTTCTTAATGGAAGATTAGAAAACTATATCCCATATGTATTCAGCGATCAGACAATCAGGGGAAAGCTTTCTATGCGTTCAAAACTTGTAGATGTGGGTGAAATTATGTCAAAAATGGCAACGGACACTACGGTGGTTGAAGATACTTCCGCACTTACAGTTATTCAGGTACCAAAAAACATCGATTTTGAATTCAATGCTCTTATAGACGACTTTATTTATGACAATATCAAAGCCACGAAAGTTAAGGGGCTCATTATTGTCAGAGGTGGCGTCCTGAGCCTGAGGGAGACTGGCATGAACATCCTTGAGGGATCTATATCCATGAATGCTGACTATGACACCCGCGATACTCTGAAACCAAAGATGAAAGCTGACTTTGATGTGAAGAATATTGCAGTTAAGGATGCATTCAGAACATTCAATACAGTTCAGAAAATGGCTCCGGCAGCAAAAGGGATAGATGGGAAAATAAACAGTACCCTTGCTTTCTCAAGTCTCCTGGGCAGTGACATGATGCCGGTTACCCAATCAATCGATGGTTATGGAAAAATTCAGTCAGATCAGTTAACTCTTGTAGAATCAGGCACCTTCGATAAAATAAAGGAGACACTCAAGCTGGGGGATAAATATACCAACACCTTCAAGGACATAAATATCAGTTTTACTATATCTGACGGGAGAATATATATAAAGCCCTTCGATATTAAAACAGGGAACCTCAAAATGAATATCAGTGGCGATCAGGGACTTGATCAGACAATAAACTATGTTGCGAAAACAGAAATACCCAGATCTGACCTTGGAAGCTCTGTTAACTCTCTGATTGATAATTTATCAGCACAGGCAGCGGCATTTGGTGTTGCATATAAGCCATCTGAAACCATTAAAGTAAATCTTAAAATTACAGGGACATTTGATAAACCTGTAATAGCTCCTTTCTTTGGCAGCGGTTCCGGAGAAGGATCTGATGGAGGTGTAAAAGCAACCGTAAAGGAAGTGGCTAAACAAACAGTTGATCAGGCCGTTGGTCAGGCTAAAGATAAAGCACGGGTTGAAGCAGAAGAGCAAGCTGCAAAACTTATCCGGGATGCAGAGGAGCAGGGGCAGAGGTTAAGGGATGAAGCTGCAAAAGTAGCAAAACAGATACGCGAAGAGGCTGAAGTTCAGGCTCAGAATCTGACAAAGGAGGCCGAAAGCAAGGGCACCATTGCCAGACTTGCTGCTAAAAAGGGAGCAGATACAGTGAGACAAACCGCAGATAAGAAAGCAACACAGCTGGAACAGGAAGCTGATGCAAAGGCAAATAAGCTGGTAGAGGAAGCTAAGAAAAAGAGTGAGGAGATGATTAATAAAATCTAAGAAAAAAATGCCGGTAAGTCTGACCGGCATTTTTTGTTTATTCTAATTGTTTCTAGAATTTCTTTTCACGGATACGGGCTTTCTTACCGGTAAGATCGCGGAGGTAAAAGATTCTTGCCCTGCGTACCTTACCATGCTTGTTTACCTCTATCTTATCAATAAAAGGTGAAGCTACAGGAAATATTCTTTCTACACCTATATTGCCCGACATCTTTCTTACTGTAAAGGTTTCAGTGTGTCCTTCTCCGCTTCTTTGTATAACTACTCCACGGTACTGCTGAATCCTTTCCTTGTTACCTTCTTTAATTTTATAATGGACAGTTACAGTGTCTCCTGATGTAAATTTGGGATATTCATTTTTTACCGCAAATTCTTTCTCAACAACTTTCATTAAGTTCATCTCACAAAGTATTTTGTATTCTCAATATAGTTTCAAAAATCAGGTCGCAAATATAGAAATAATATTTTATTAATCCGAGTAGTGATTAATAATTTTATTATTTAAACCCACCCCCAGCCCCTCCAGGGAGGGAAGCTCACTTATCCGGATGCTGTATAATATGCTTTTATCCCTGATTTACGAAAATGGTTCAGGTTACGGGCTATAAATAAAAGGGGTTTGAGGATCTCATGCCTTCCACCTTTCGCCCTGCACCCTGCGCCTATTCTATCACCTTTAGTTTATCACCTGCACTTTTTACAATTACCCTGTTCCACTCTTCACTGTAGCCGGGCTGAGTCACTTTCGGAGTATAATATTTATATCCATGGGGAACAGCTCTCTTCTCTTTCACATTACCATCCATATATTTTGTAAAGAGGAATTTATAAAGATCCTGCCACTCAGCAACTGTCTTATTACCTGATTTTACAGAATAGTCAGAGAGAAAGCTTACAGCTTCTGCCGGATTCTTTTTGTACAGAGCTTCAGCTGATTTGTCAATTCCTGCTGTTTCTGCAATAAATCCATCTTCCAGTTCTGACTGTTTCTTCTGAAGATCATTAATAAGAAGGCTGGTACGGCTGTAAGCAAAATTTGTCACCTGGTTGAATACCCAGAATGCAGCATTTTCACTGAAAGTCATCATATCTCCGTTTCCTGCGGCAAATGGCTCAGGTACTTTCGTAATACCGCAGTACATTGGAGTATAAACTGTATAGTATGTATCATCTACTCCGAACCACAGGATCCCTCCAACCGGATCAGGCAGCCATGAACGGCTCTGAGCCACAAAAGAAAAGCCTGTCTGTTGTGTTGATATAGCTCTTTCATGGAGATATGACACGCCATCAACCGTCCAGGTCATTGGCCTCCATCTTACTGTGCTGCCGAAAGGTCCGGCACCAACATCTTTTGTCATATCCATGGGGGTACCCTGGTAGAAATTACGCATCATTCCCATTACATCTTTCAGGGCCACCTTGTTATCAGGTTTTACCCAGAGCGGCATTCTGTTATTCAGATCCTTACCCATGGCATAATCGAGGTACTGTCCCATTTGAGAATTAACAGCATTGAATCCCGACCATACTCTTGCTTCACAGAATCGTGCTCCTGAAAAATCAAGAGGAGCATAAACATCGCTGAAGCTGAAATCTTTATCCTGCCCTTTGAACCATCCGGATTTTCTTGCCACTTCAATGGCATCGTATGCATATACAGTTTCAACTTCCGGATTATTGATCCTGTCAAGTTGTTTGGAAGTGATCGATTTTTTCCCGTCGGCAAGGGGGAAAGTTGTGATCCTGGGGTGATTGGCATGACCCGATATATAGCCATCAGGTATCCTGCGTGCAACCCATACGGCACCTTTATTACCAGGACCTTTCCCAATAAGTTCCATGATCCATGCCTCATTTGCATCGGCAATTGAAAAGGACTCCCCGGAGCTTGCATATCCGAATTCAGAAACAAGCTGTGAGAATGTGGCAATAGCCTCCCTTGCATTTTTTGCTCTCTGAAGTGTCATATAAATCATGGAACCATAATCAATGATCCCGGTAGAATCAGCAAGTTCTGCACGTCCTCCGAAGGTTGTCTCTCCGATTGAAAGCTGATGCTGGTTCATATTTCCCACTACGGAGTATGTGTGTGCCTTCTGAGGGATCTTTCCAAGGTACTTGCCTGTATCCCATTCATATACATCCACCATGACTCCTTTAGGCCAGTCTTTTGCCGGCCGGTAGTAGAGTTCTCCATACAGGACATGAGAATCGGCAGAATAGGTGATCATTACCGATCCATCCTTTGATGCACCTTTTGTAATAATAAAATTAGTACAGGCATTTGTAATCTGTTCCGGCAGAAAGCCTGTAAGCAGTATCACCAATAATAATGCGGTTGTTTTTTTCATAATAAATCAATTATATATTGTTTTGTTGCTCCCGGTAAAATCTGAAAAATTGTTTTCAAAGATATCAGCTTTCAGTTAAACTGCAAAAACCGTATTAATGGCAAATCAAAATAAGTGCGGAAATGTAACTATTGTTTAATTTTACCCCCAAACCCCCCAAGGGCATAGGTGTTAACTTAAGCAATCTGAAAAAGGTTTACAGGGAGGATCAATATAGGCAAACAGCTTTTAATATCGAATTTAAGGTCG
>MENI01000045.1:5885-13128 GCA_001768195.1 Bacteroidetes bacterium GWA2_40_15
TCCGGTTCCTGGAATACAAATCTGTTTTCAAACTTTAATACAGTGAATCCAAAGCCCTCCAGGTAGTTATCCCTGATTTCATCTTCCTGTATTTTATGATATTCACCATGGGGATATCCGTCAAGTTCTATTATAAGTTTTTCTGAAGGACAACAGAAGTCAACAATGTAATAACCAATACTGCATTGTCTTCTGAATTTTCTTCCATCGGGTTTTCTTGATTTTAACATCTCCCATAATGCTGCCTCAGCTGAAGTTGACCTGTTCCTGAGGGATGATCTGAATGATTTAAGGCCTTTTCTGTTGAAGAGGTTTTTGTTATTCATAGATATAAAGATAAAAAGAAAGTATAAATCAACCACCCCGGCCGGGAAATTAATCTTGTAAATATCAGAGAATCAATTGTCCCGGCGCCTTCCCTGCGGCCTGGCTCTTCGCTAAATTTGCCCACTGGGCAAATTCTTAACGCTCAGCCCCCTTCAAAAGGAGAGCCTGCCCCGCTTTGGCGGGGGGAAACTTTTTCTAGTCTCCTTATTTACAATACTACTCTTAAGTTAACGCCTATGCCCCAAGGGGGGCTTTTAATATCTGTTGATCATTCTTCTTCAAGTCCCACCTGGGGGATTTAGAGGTGAATTATTGAATTTGTGAAATGATCTTTCAGTTAAAAATAATTATTTTGAGGATCAGATTGCTCTCAAAACATCTATTATCCGTCTTATCTTGTCAGTATCAGTTACCTTTCCTGAAAATTCATCATAACCCGGATACCCGCTCATGGTTATTTCCTTTTTTCTGAATTCCATTCTGCTTTGTATAGTTTTTCTGCCGGTTAAATGGTATTCAGATGCTCCTGTTGCTTTGGCGATTGAGGCGATATTATGATCATCGATACCGCTGCCCGGCATTATAATTATTCTCCCCTGTGCCTGTTTAATAAGTTTATTTATCAGGTCAGATCCTTCAATTGCTGTTTTCTTCTGACCTGATGTCAGCAGTCTGTCAGCTCCTGACTGAATTATCGATTCAAGTCCCTTAACCGGATCAGCGCACATGTCAAATGCCCTGTGGAACGTAACTGACATAGGCCGTGCAAATTCAACCAGGCTGGCAGTGCGGTCAATATCAATTTTCCCGTCAGCCGTAAGAATACCGGTAACAATGCCATCTGCACCTGATTCACCGCAAACTTCTATATCCCGGCGCATTACATCATACTCTGTATCGGTATAAAGAAAGTCTCCGCCTCTCGGTCTGATTATCACATGAAGCATGATATTCAGATTGCTTCTGGCAGATATGATTGTACCGTATGAAGGAGTTGTTCCCCCTTCAATAAGGTTGTCGCACAGCTCAATACGGTCAGCGCCGGCAAGTTGCGCATTCAATGCAGATTCGATACTGTCAACACATATTTCGAGCTTATAGTTCATAATTCAAATCTCAATTTTAAGTTCAATATTTTAAAAGTAATATTTTTTTCTGTATAATTGTGCAGATCAAAAACCAACTGATATGAAACCTACACTTTTAGTCCTGGCAGCAGGAATGGGCAGCCGTTATGGTGGCAATAAGCAACTTGATGATGTTGGCCCTTCCGGTGAAACAATAATCGATTACTCAATTTACGATGCTATCCGTGCCGGATTTGGTAAAATAGTTTTTATAATAAGGCGTGATATTGAAGAGCAGGTCAAAGAGCGTTTTGTAAAGAAGCTGAAAGGGAAAATTGAAGTTGATTATGTTTTCCAGGAGATCACAAATCTGCCGGAGGGTGTAAAAGTTCATCCTGAACGGGCGAAACCATGGGGAACAAGCCATGCTATACTGGTAGCAAAGGATAAGATAAAGGAACCTTTCGGAGTTATTAATGCGGATGATTTCTACGGAGCTGAATCCTTTAAGATACTTTACGATTTTCTGATGAACGATAAGGATCCCAACAATTACTGTATTGTGGGTTATAAGATGAAGAATACCCTGTCCGAACATGGTCATGTGAACAGAGGTGTTTGCAGGGTTGATTCTGCAGGTTTACTTGTAAATATCGTCGAAACACGCCAGATTGAAAAACTTCCTGATGGCGCACAGGCTCCGGATCATGACGGCAAAATGGGAAAATTCACGGGGGATGAAGTGGTTTCTATGAATTTGTGGGGATTCAAACCTTCATGCTTTGAATTCCTGGGAAAGGAATTCAGGAGTTTCATTGATGCCAGAGGAATGGATCTCAAATCTGAACTGGATATTCCAACCTCAGTGGATAAATTTGTCAAGAGCGGGGAGATTACAATTCAGATACTTATGAGCAATGAACACTGGTTTGGTGTAACATACAGGGAAGACAAACCGTTTGTTGTTGAGAATATCAGCAATATGATAAAGAGAGGACTTTATCCCTCTAAGATCAACTGATTTATTAATTATCAAACCAAACATATTTATATAATACTTCTGCCTCTTTTTTCAGCCGTAAATTTATTGCACAAAATAATTCCCCATGAGGGCATAGCCGTCAATATCAGGAGTCTGAGAAAGGAATTACATGGTAGATCAATAAATGCAAGCGGATTAAAATATTGAGATGTAGTTTGGTCATTAAAGTTTCCCCTCCTTCAAAAGGAGGGGAAACTTCATCTGACTTCATCTGACCTCTGTACTAATATTACTACTCTTAGCTTGACGTCAATACCCTTAAAGGGGGGTAGATTTAGTGCTCAAAATTGAGCCCGCTTGAGAGGGTGGATTGCGAAACGGGTCGGGGGCAAGCATATAAAATAGTGAAATATCCTACCAGATGAAGTTATAGTTGAAGAAACTGATATTGTCTTTATTGTCAGTTACTTTCAATTTAAGTACATGCTCTGAATTCCGTTTTATTCTTTTTTCGTCAAACCTGTAAATCAGCACATCATTCTTCTGATCATATTCAAAAAGAGCCCATTTACCATCTATTTCGGGGTCATATGATTTAATGCCTGACAGATCATCCTTTATTTTTATTCTGATCTCCTTTCTGCCGGTCAGGTCTTTTTCAGAACCAAGTCCGTTGGTATTGATTACCGGAGGTATTGTATCTATCCCTGCATAGAAACTACCAAATGAAGTAGCTTCTGCTGTAACATATCCTTCACTCAGGGAACTTTTCAGGGCTGACTTTTTTTGTTCATCACCTATCTGAACTATGATCATCTTCGATTCCATTCCGGCCGGAATTCTAACAGGTTTGATCGCAAGTGTATAGGCCTTATGAAGGGGAGTGTACTTGTTATTGACCTGATGAAGGTCTGACAGCATATTTTCAGATCCGGGGATCTGTTTGTACGAAAATCTCAGGGTATCATACAATGCACCGGCAGGTATACTGACCTTTATGTTTTCAGAAATAAATCTGTTTTGCCTGTTGAATGGCATGATAACTATATCTTCCTCTTCTTTCTTCTGGTTGGCTAATTGATTATCCGACTGAGATTTAATGCGAAAGGATAATGTAGATCTGTTACTGTTGACATCAGCAACAATGATTTTTACATTATGGATTAGATCGTCATCGAAAGAAAATATTCCCCGGTTAATAATTCTCTTATAAACACTCAGTTTATCGTTTGGGAGTAAATATGTTCTCTGGACATATATTTTTTCTTTCATGTAAGTCTCATAATCTATATGACTGTTGATATATCTCGATTCACTGAATGAGAACTCATCCATTTCATATCCGAAGATTGTTGTGCTATCGATTATAAGCTCAATGGTATAGGCTGCACATTTATTATAGCTGTCATTTAAAAGATCAAATGATTTTATCCCAAATCCTGCGGATCCGCTTATAATTATCTCTTTTTCAGCCGGAATATAATAATTTCCGTGTCCGCCCATGACTTCAATTCTTTTAACAGAATTATTTCCGTTGATAGAAGTGTTCCTGTTTGCAGGATAGATAAAAAGTTTTTCGATAACAGGGTTAATATTATCGCTGACACCAAATTCAAACATAAGAGGGTTAACAGGCTTCTCATTATCAGATTTTCTTATTTCATAGTGTAAATGAGGTCCGCCGGAGCTGCCGGAGTTTCCTGAATAGGCAATCAGGTCCCCCTGTTTAACAGTGAATTTTTCTTTTGGCGGATATGCAGTTATAAGAAAACTCTTTTTCTCATATTGCATTTTTTTAACATAATCTTCGATTTCCGGGATGAACCTGTCGAGGTGCCCGTATACTGTTGAATAACCTGACGGATGCTTAATGTAAAGAGCTTTTCCAAATCCCCCCGGCGATACACCAATCCTGTAAATATATCCGCTTGATGCTGCAACAACCTCTTTACCTGTAACGCCCTGAGTCTTAATATCAATTCCTGAATGGAAATGATCAATTCTCAGCTCACCGAAATTTGCTGATAACAAAAGAGGGATGTTAACAGGTGATATAAACAATGCCCTGTCTCTGGGATTATCAGATAAAATATTGGAAAATAATATGCTGATTATAATAAGCCGGATTTGAAGCATTAATTTGAATATCGTTGGTTACAGAGTTGCAAAGCTAAACTTCCGGTTCATTCATGCAAACTATTTCATCCAAATTTTTGAAAATTCCATTAACAATATTAATTTTGTAGTAAATATGTAAACATGTCCGGTCAGGGGTACGAGGATTTAATTATTTTAAACAGAAAACTGGATGAATTGTTAAACAGGTATGCGGACCTGAGAACTGAGGCAGAGGAACTTAGAAAAGGAAATGAAGCTTTGAACAATATGCTTCAGAGCCGGAATGAACGAATAAAGGAATTGGAAACGAAATACGATAGGGTAAAATTGACAGGAGCATTGTTGGGTGAAGGTGAAAACGCAGCTGAAGCGAAGAGGAAAATTACAGAATTAGTGCGGGAAATTGACAGGTGTGTTGCTCTTTTAAACAGATAAAATATAGAAATGGATGATAAACTTTCGATCAGGGTTAATGTGGCCGACAGGTATTATCCATTAAAGGTTGAAAGGGATAATGAGGAGAGGATAAGGAAAGCAGCCAGGATGATTAATGAGAAAGTTCTGCAGTACAAGCAGAGGTATACCGATAAGGATGTACAGGACTTTCTGGCAATGGCAGCTTTGCAGTACGTTATAAAACTCACGGAGGAGGAGGAAAAACTCGAGAAGGATTATCTCCCTGATGCCCTGAAAGAACTGATTCACAAGATTGAAGCGGTTCTTGAATCAAAAGAGTAACAGCGTTCTTTAAAATAGATAAAAGAAATTGCCCGCATTGTTTCTTCATTCATTTTTGAAACTCAACAGTTAAAACTTTGGAGCAACCCTTGGTCAGGGAAGAACAGGCCTCATCCCGATTCGTCGGGATCCCGCAATCGCGGGACAGTGGACGTTCAAGCTTAACCAGGAGCTTCAGCCATTTAGATATGGGGTTTTATAAAAGCTGAAGGAACTTTGCGGGTTTTTTATATACTTAATACAGTTTATTATGAATTTAATTATAGGAATGATTGGTAACGGGCCGCTGATAATAATATCTCTGTCGGCCCTTGTAATAGGATTCGGGGCATCATACCTGATCTGGCAGACAGCCCTGAGAAACAAAAGCCGGAAAATATTAAGTGAGGCTGAAGCTGAAGCCGAAGTGACAAGAAAGGAGAAGATACTTCAGGCTAAAGAGAAATTTCTCCAGCTCAAAAGCGAGCATGAAAAGGTAATTAACGAAAAGAATAACTGGATAACACAGGCTGAAAACAGGATTAAACAAAAGGAACATACACTCTCTCAGAAAATAGAAGAGGCTCAGAGGAAAAAAAATGAAGCTGATACTATACGCGAAAGCCTGACTTCCCAGCTGGAGCTTGTTGACAAAAAGGGCGATGAGCTGTCAAAACTGCACCGCCAGCAGGTTGAACAGCTTGAAGCTATATCAGGCTTCTCAGCCGACGAAGCCAAGAATCATCTTATAGAGTCATTGAAGGAGGAGGCTAAGACAGGAGCTATGTCATATATCAATGAAATTCTCGATGAGGCAAAGATGACGGCGAATAAAGAAGCCAAAAGGATTGTGATTCAGACTATACAACGCGTTGCTGCTGAGCATGCAATAGAGAATGCAGTTACGGTTTTTCATATTGAGTCAGACGAAATGAAGGGACGCATCATAGGGCGTGAAGGTCGTAATATAAGGGCACTCGAAGCTGCTACAGGTGTGGAGATTATAGTTGATGACACACCTGAGGCAATTGTACTGTCTGCTTTTGATCCTGTAAGGAGGGAAGTGGCCCGTCTGGCACTTCATCAGCTTGTGACTGATGGAAGAATACATCCTGCCAGAATTGAGGAGATGGTTGAGAAAACCAGGAAACAGGTTGAGGAAGAGATACTTGAGATAGGTAAAAGGACAGCAATTGACCTTGGAATTCATGGCCTTCATCCTGAGCTGATAAGACTTATCGGTAAAATGAAATACAGGTCATCTTACGGTCAGAACCTGCTTATGCACTCGCGGGAAGTTGCAAACCTTTGTTCGATAATGGCAGCTGAATTAGGGCTTAACCCTAAACTGGCCAAGAGAGCAGGACTACTTCATGATATTGGAAAAGTCCCTGATGATGAGCCTGAATTGCCACATGCAATACTGGGAATGAAAATGGCTGAAAAATACAAGGAGAAGCCTGAGATATGCAATGCTATCGGTTCCCATCATGACGAGACAGAAATGACAACCCTTATAGCTCCGATTGTACAGGTTTGTGACGCCATTTCAGGAGCCCGTCCCGGTGCGAGACGTGAAGTTGTTGAATCATATATTAAAAGATTGAAAGAGCTTGAGTCACTGGCACTTCAATATCCCGGAGTTATGAAGACCTATGCTATCCAGGCAGGCAGGGAACTGCGTGTCATTGTTGGAGCTGAAAAGGTAAATGATAAGGAAGCGGAGAGCCTCTCATATGAGATTGCCCGGAAGATCCAGAATGAGATGACTTACCCCGGACAGATAAAGATCACTGTGATCCGCGAAACAAGGGCGGTTAATTACGCTAAATAACTTTCTGTACTGCAATAAAGAGGGTGTCTCAAAAGCCGAATTTAACCCCCAAACCCCCCAAGGGGGGCGTAATAAGTTATTGGTTTTCAATAAGTCCCCCCTGGGGGATTTAGGGGTGGATTTAAGTAAACAGTCTTTTGAGACTCCCTCTTCTTGTCAGGGGCAACGCACGAAGAAATATAAAACTGACAGCCTATT
>MENI01000046.1 GCA_001768195.1 Bacteroidetes bacterium GWA2_40_15
ATCCGGGGAAGCTGTACTTGTTCATGATTGCTGGAAAGCGCACTTTCAAACCTCGGTAAAGACACATCAGTTGTGCACGGCTCATCTGGAACGCGAAACCAAATACCTGGAAGAGCGTTACAAAGTAGCCTGGTCGGTAAGATTCCGAGCCATGCTCAGGGAGGCACATAAACTTAAAAAACAATTTACTCCTGTAGATTACTATTCCCCAAACCATCTTTGCTCTCTTTTGGAAAAAGAGCTGGATAATTTGTTGTCCGAGACTTTGGATCCAAAGTACAAAGAGTTGATAGCTTTTCAAAAGCGAATTACCAAGTATCGTGATTATGTTTTTACCTTTCTTTATCATCCAGATGTACCTCCTGATAATAATGGTTCTGAACAAGCCATCCGAAATGTCAAGGCTAAACAAAAAATATCCGGACAGTTCAAAATACTGAGTGCTGCTGAAAACTTCGCCATCCTGAGATCCATTATTGATACTGCTATAAAAAACAATCAAAATGTGCTACATGCGTTAAATGTCATCGCCGATTATAATAGAATCTGATTTATCTTATTACTTTTAACTTTAGGCACTGATTAGTCCCTCAGTATGGGTACATATGGCCCCTAAAAGAGTAACTTGTTAAAAAATTAAAATTCAACGCTTTAAAAAAGTAGTTACATAAGAGTAACAAGAATATTAATATGGAACCGGACAAACAACAGATGATTAATTTTGAATCGGAACAACTGATTAACAAGAATATAACACCCTCATGTCATTCAAGAAAAATTCCTCTCTGGTTGGTGCTGCTGGATAATATACCAACACTTCTCTTGTTCATTGTGGGATTTTTAATTATCAAATTGGTATCAACTATGTGGGCAATACTGTTTATTGCCTATGCATTATTCAGCGTTGTCTGGTTCTGGGCAAAGATATGCCCTATTCACAAACCGGTTCGTTCCGCCGGGGGTATCGGTCTATCTGTTGATTACTGCCTTTTCAAAGCATATTCTGATCTTAACGATAATCTTTTCCCTGATTGGATTTATAATCATACCTCTGATTTCAAAGTTTGTTGGCTGCAAAACTGTGAGATCAAAGATGATTGCCCATGGATGAATAATAATAAATCAGAATAATATTTCTATGAGAATCCGGATAAAGATCTGCTGTATCAGCAGCATAAGCGAAGCTAAGACAGCTATCGGCCTTGGAGCTGATACAATAGGACTTGTAACCAGAATGCCCAGTGGCCCCGGACCGGTCCCTGATAATATGATCAGATGGCAGTGATTGTTACAACAGATGCTAAAGGAACTATAACTAAACTTGAGGTTAAGCTCACCTATACAGGTGCCTGAATCTCTTCATTTCATTAAAATGAGTATAAAAGAACAGATGAACAGTTGGGGAGAAGCTGGTATCCCGTTTCTTTTTATTATTGATTTTGAGCTGAATAAACCGTTGATATTCAAACTTGACGAGATTGATAAGAACAAAATTCTTTACAGTATTAATGGATTCACTAACTCCGGGACTAAAACTAAGATCCATAAGCAGATAACACTCGCAAAGCACCCGGAGAAGTTTGAGGATTATCTGGTTAAACTCAATAGAATACAGGAAGAGATAGCAATTGGCAACAGTTACCTGTTGAATCTTACATGTTCCACTCCGATAGAGCTGAATCTGACACTTATGGAGGTTTTCCTTATGAGCAACTCGCGGTACAGGATCTGGTTTGATGATGAATTTGTCTGCTTTTCACCCGAAATATTTGTTACAATCCGCGACGGGATTATAAGGTCATACCCCATGAAAGGGACAATTGATGCCACGATAAAAGATGCAGAGAAAATCATTCTGAATGATTATAAGGAGAAAGCGGAGCATAATACAATTGTTGATCTGATACGCAATGATTTAAGTCTGGTATCGTCCGGAGTAAGAGTTGAAAGATTCAGGTATCCCGAAATTATTGAGACAAATGAAAAGAGATTGCTCCAGGTGAGTTCTGAAATATGTGGTGATCTGGATAAGAATTATCTGTCTCATCTGGGAGATATATTTTATTCCCTTCTTCCGGCGGGCTCGGTCAGCGGGGCTCCCAAGAGAAAAACGACAGAGATCATTGCTGCAACAGAGGGTTCTGACCGTGGTTATTATACAGGGGTTGCCGGGATATTCGATGGTCAATATCTGGACAGCTTTGTGCTGATACGTTTTATAGAAAAAAGTGATGCCGGATTGATTTACAGAAGCGGTGGTGGGATCACGTCGTTGAGTGACCCATTGTCGGAGTATAAAGAGATGATTGATAAGATCTATGTGCCAATTGTTTGAGACAATAAAAATTGTTGGAGGAGAACCACAGAATCTTGTCCTCCATGATGAGCGGATGAACCGTTCCCGACTTAAACTGTTGGGGATGAAAGATATCCTGAAGCTATCAGACTTTATTGCGGTTCCTGATAATGCTAAAGAAGGTATAGTAAGGTGCAGGATCACCTATGGAAGATCATTCGTATCAGCAGAGTTTTCATCATATTCTCCGGCAAACATACTGACGCTGAAATTAGTTGAGGCAGGTACACTGGTCTACGACCACAAATATCTTGATCGCAGCCGGCTAAATGCTCTCATTGATAAGAACGCAGCAGACGACATACTGATTATACGGAATGGTTGTATCACAGATGCATCCTATGCAAATATCGTTTTTAGCGATGACCGTCGCCAGGTAACATCCGACACTCCTCTCCTTTGCGGAACAATGCGGGAGTTGCTGCTTCGTAATGGCGTGATAAAGGAAGAAAGGATAACAGTAGATGATCTTCACCGCTTCACTCATTTCAAGCTGATAAATGCTATGCTCGGTTTTGATGCTCCCTGGTTGCCATTGAAAAACCTTATTTCTAATGTTGTGTAATTATGTGGCATTTCCTTGACATATTTTTTGTCATCTTCCACACTTCACTTATCCTCTTTAATCTTTTCGGTTGGATATGGCGGAGAACCAGGAAATTAAATCTCATTACTCTTATAATGACCGGGGCATCCTGGATCTTCCTTGGACTGTTATTTGGTTCCATCGGTTACTGCCCCTTCACCGATTGGCATTTCAATATCCTGCATAATCTCGGAAAGACTGATCTGCCGAACTCATATGTTAAATACCTGGCGGACAGGATCACAGGTTTGGATTTTAGTTCATCACTGGTTGACAGTGTTACTCTTTATGCTTTCCTGGGATCACTGGTGATTTCTATATTTCTGAATTTGCGGCCGGTAGTCAGGAGGAAGAGGAGTGAGGAAGAGGAGTGAGGAGTGAGGAGTGAGGAGTGAGCGTAGAGCGTGAAGCATGGGGCATGGCATAGAGTACAGAGCATGGAGCGGTGAAGGTTTTGGTTCCCCTCCCCGGAGGGGTTAGGGGTGGGTTAGTGGGGTAAAAGGAATAGAGTGGTCATAGGGCATGGGGCATGGGGCAGGAGATGCAGATTAAAAACTTAATTCGTATATTTAGTCTTAAAATTATGAATCCACTCCGATAAATTAAAAAAAAAGCAATCACGAAGACCAAGACACCAGGGTTCACCAGGAGCTTATCCTACTATGACTAATTCCTGGTATAACTTTGTGCCTTAGCGCCTTTGTGTTTAAACATTTTTTTACCACGAAGGATCACAAAGTACAGCACAAAGTAACACAAAGGAATATAGTACTTTAGCTAAGTTCATGAATAATTCAAACTAATTAATGATAAATAAAAATGGATCATACTTTCTTATCTGTTTCTTCTCTTTTAATGATTGGTGCTGTTGCCGGATGTAAAACTGACGGCGATATGTTGAAAAAACAAAATCCCGGCAGGCCTAATGTTCTCATTATTCTGGCTGATGATCAGAGAGCAGATGCACTTGGTTGTTCAGAAAACAGTTATATAAGAACACCCAATATCGACAGCCTTGCTTCGTCAGGTATCAGGTTCCGGAATGCATATGTAATGGGCGGACATCATGGTGCAATAAGCGCTCCCAGCAGGGCTATGCTTCTGAGCGGCAAACATTTGTTCAATGTTTACGACAAACTCGATGGTGTTACTACAATGCCCATGCAGTTTGGTGCTAATGGTTATGAAACTTTTGGTACAGGAAAATGGCATAATGAGAAAAGTGCTTTTGAGAAATCATTTAAGAATGCTCAAAATGTCTTTCTGGGAGGTATGGCAAACCATTTTCAGGTTCCTTGCCGGAATATGGGACCGGATGGGATACTCTCCGAACCTGAAATGAAAGGATTCTCTACCGATATCTTTGCCGGATCAGCAATTGATTTTATTAATGATTATGCTAACGGGAGCAGGGAAAATCCTTTTTTTTGTTATGTGGCATTCACGGCCCCGCATGATCCATATTCCCCCAAACCCGGTTTTATTGACGCCTATCCCGACCAGTCGTTGCCTCTGCCAGGCAATTACATGCCTCTTCATCCCTTTCAGTTCGATGACCTTACAGTGCGGGATGAAAACCTGCTTGATTGGCCGAGGGAACCGGAGAAGGTACGCTCGGTATTAAGCGATTATTATGCCCTGATATCACATCTCGATAAAGCCGTGGGTGATATTATCGGTACTCTTAAGAAGAATGGTTTATACGACAATACGATTATTGTGTATGCAGCCGATAACGGGCTTGCCGTCGGAAGCCATGGCTTGCTGGGTAAGCAGAATCTTTATGAACACAGCATGAAAGTACCGCTTATAATCACTGGTCCCGGAATTCATGAAGATAAAGTCTCTGATGCATTTGTTTACCTTTATGATATATATCCGACACTGATTGAATTATGCAATGTTCCCGCTCCCGTGGAAATTGATGGGAAAAGCCTGGTTCCGGTAATAACCGGGAAGTCTGATGGAGTCAGAACTTCGCTTTTTACTGCCTACAGGTATACAGTCAGATCTGTCAGAACTGATGAATGGAAGCTGATACGATATCCGGAAAGGGATTTTAATCAGTTGTTTAACTTAACTTCAGACCCTCTTGAGCTTAATAATCTGGCTGAAGCCGGACCATACAAATCAAAAGTGGATGAACTTACCGGCCTGATGAAAGAATGGCAGATGGAAGTGAACGATAATGCACCTCTGACTGCCAATGTTATATTACCTTTGCAGTACGACCACATAAAGCTTGTCAGGAAGCCTGATAAGTGGCAACCTGAATATACTCTTAAGAAATATTTCAATATTAAATGAAAATATGAAAACAAAACAGTTATCAGGAGCAACGATTTTATTAAGTTTTGTTATTCTACTTGCTTCGGGAGGATGTAAGAATGAAAAACAGGCAGAAGGGACAGATAAATTGCTATATGATATGGCAAAAGAGACAACAGGGTTTACCTGGTATAAAAAGTCAGATGCGCTTCTTAATACAACTTCCGGAAGCGGACATAGCTTTCCTTTCCTGAGAACACGTTATAATCAGATTGCTGCGGCAAAACTGAATGATAACGGTCAGATCATAGCAGGTTCAACTTTCCCTGAAGGGTCAGTTATTGTGAAGGAGTTTCACGATGATTCCCGTAAGCTGGCAAGGTATGCCATTCTTTATAAGGCATCGGATAACTCTGATGCTGACTCAAAAGGCTGGGTATGGGGGTATATCAATGCAGATGGTACGGTTGCCCAGGAATCAGGGAAAAAGGGCAGCGGTTGTAACGAATGCCATAACCAGTCGGGAAATATCGATTATATGCTTATGAATAAGTATTTTCCGTAATCAGACAAAAAAGAGTTATCCAAATGAGGTTGGATAAGAATAGCATCCAGGCAATAGGATTTGTCAATGAGGTAAAATATTACTATAGTAAAGAAAAAAATATCATTATTGGTATAGGGTAAAACCATTTAAGGCGATCATTTATTATAGTAAACTCTTAATTTAAAAAATTTACACCTCCATTATCCGAATGATCAAAAAATAATTTTATGAAAACGAAACTTGCTCTATTTGCGTTTTTCAGTTTAATATCAGTATCTGCAATCCTGCCTTCGACAGTCAATGCTCAGTCCATAATTAAAAGAGATACAATCATTCTTGCAGCCCGTGAAATAATCAGTGAAACAACTTATTGCGGGCTTATTACAATGGATTCCACAGGTCAGCCACAGGTACGAACAATGAATCCTTTTCCTTTGGATGATGAGTTTATAATATGGTTCATAACTTCAAGAACCAGTCGGAAGGTGAGGGAAATCAGGAATAACCCAAAAGTTTGTGTCTATTATGCCGACTTATTTCTGCAAAAGGCTATGTTAATATTGCCGGAGCAGCTGAAGTAATAGATGATAAGGAACTATTGATGAAAATGAAACGTGATTATTGGAAGAGTATCCCAAACTGGCAAAACACATTTGTTCTCATAAAAGTTGTACCAAAAACACTGGAAGTAATTAATTATAAGTATGGTCTTCATAATGACCCGGATACATTCAGGGCTCCTGCAATTGTTTTTTAGTCAGCTTGCAGAAAACGATAGTGAAGGTTTTCTGCACCTGTAGTCTCATGCTTCATACTGTAACGATTACCTTTCCCCTCGGTTTACCATTCTCTGCATGATAAAATGCATCACCGCACTTTGAGAGCGGGAAGGTATTCTCAATAAGAGGAATTAGTTTCTTATCCATCCTGAGTTCTGACATTTAGTGCGGTAGCAAATTCCAATTTGATATAAGTATAACCAGTATGGTAATAAGGATTGCCTTTTTGATTTGCCAATGCGGCACCTCGGTAATACTTGAGAATTATCAGATATAAGTCTTCATGTTCCCTGGCCATCTGTAAGGGCATTGATTTTATGCGTTAGACCTGGGATACCCCGACATTTAGCTGGCAAATATTGTGAGTTAACCCGACAGAACTTCCAACTGTTAAAAAACAGGCAGGATATATAATAAGACCTTCAACAGGCTCTGAAAGAGCCATATTTTAATAACCCCCGGTGAAACCGGAGGTTTATCGTAACTATCATAATTTCAGCTCTGAAGGAGCTGAATTTGTTAGGGAAAAAACCTTTCATCTATTTTCAGGCCCGACTCTTCAATAAGCCGTCTGTACTCCTGTTCAAATGTATGCTTTTTGTGATGCTCCTGTTAATTCTTCACATAGTCAACCAACCTCTCCAGGTCTCTGTATGAGCATGTAAACGAACCATAACCATCGGACCAACCTTTGAATAGTGGGAAAAGATC
>MENI01000047.1 GCA_001768195.1 Bacteroidetes bacterium GWA2_40_15
AATATTACTCAAAACTCATACCTCACACCTCACAACTCATAATTATGGCAAGTGTTCGTGAACTCAAAAAAGATATCGATTACCTCGTATTTGAAGTTATTTCAGATTGTTTTGTCTTTCAGGGTATCCATCCCGATCATAAAAGCGAAGAATTATCTGCTGTAATAAATGATGCCGTAAATCTGCGTAATGATCTTATTGCCAGGGTAAACAATCCTGACGGAAAAGATAATCCCAAAATTGTTAAATCATACTACAAATCAGTCAGTAAGGATCTCCTCACCGGAGTGGATAATCTTTTCACCAGACTGAGCAAACTGACTAAGAAGCAATAGTGAGGTTCCGGTATATAAGATTACCGCATCCGGTACATCTTCCTCCTTGGTCCAGATTTAATAAACTGGTATTATAGCCTGACCTTTTTGTTACAATCAGACCACATTCAGGACAACCGGTATTCTGACCGGTATCAGATTCTGTATTTCCAAAATATACATAATTCAGTTTTCCCGAAGCTATCTCATAAAGTTTCAACATTGTATCATCAGGTGTGGTGGGATCTGTTCGCCTGTACCGGGGGAAATATCTGCTCAGGTGGAAAGGAACATTCTTGCCCAGCTCACAGGCAATCCACTCTGTTTCAAGCTCCATCTCCCTTTCATTATCATTCTGACCGGGTATGATAAGAGTAGTGATCTCCAGGTGCTTTCCTGATTCTGCGATCATTCTCAGAGCATTTTTAACTGGTTCAAGCGTAGCTCCTGTAAGCTTCTTATAAAAAGTATTATTAAATGATTTAAGATCAATATTGAACGCATCAATGAAGTTCAGAATCTCGCGGAGAGGATCGCTGTTTACATAACCATTGCTGATCATTGCAGTATACATTCCATTACTTTTTGCCATTAAGGCAGCATCTCTCATATATTCAAACCAGATAACAGGTTCATTATACGTAAATGCAAGTCCGATATTTCTGTTGGCCTCAAGTGCCGTTTTTACAAGGCTTTCCGGGGTGACTATTGTTTTTGATTCTTGATAAACCGTCTGGGATATGCTGTAGTTCTGACAGAAATCACATCTCATGTTGCAACCATATGACCCGACGGAAAGAATATTATAACCGGGGAAAAAATGATATAATGGTTTCTTCTCCATAGGATCAAGCGAACAGGCTGAAAGTATCCCATAGGTCTGCAATTCAATTCTGCCACCTGTGTTCTTTCTGACGCCGCATATTCCTGCCTTACCGTCCTCTAATCTGCAATTATGGGGGCACAACAGGCACTCAGCCTTATTATCGCTTATTCTTTTCTGAAGCTGTAACATTCAATAGTTTATTAATATCAAAATTACAAGAATAATAAAGATTTCGATTAGGGGAAACCAAATCTTTCTTTTATGTCCCCCCCAAAAAATCAAATTGTCATTCAGAGCGAAGCGATGAATCTCTCCGTGTTAGTTGGAATGAAATTATATTTATCTTTAAATTTGATTAAAACCACAAGTATGAAATCAAATCTGAAATTCAGGACTTCTGTTTGCGTTTTATCCTTTCTCTTAATGATGCTATCATATTTATGCTCTGCAGCAATACCTGAGATTAAGGAACGGAATATTCTGAGCCGGGAAGCTACAGCAATTGGACTTTCCAAATCACTTGTAACTGACAATTCATGGAATAAGCTTCCCGATTACCATAACAGGGATTTCTGGGAAAAAGTTCCTGCGAAGCTTAAAGTTGCCGGCATCTGCAGGGCAGAAGGTTATCTTGATTACAACTGGCCGGTTGTAAAGGCAACTGACTATCTGGAGTATATAAGATCGGGCAACAGGCGCCAGGAGGTTTATGCAGAGCCCGGTAAGGCACTGAATTCACTTGTGATTGGAGAACTTATTGAGGGTAAGGGGAGATTCCTTAATCAGATCATAAATGCAGTGTGGTATTACAGTGAGCAGACCTGGTGGGGATGGTCGGCCCATCTCTATTTTCAGAAGGCTCCCGGTGGACTCCCGGATATCAATGAACCTACTGTTGACCTTGGAGTAGGAGAGATAGCCAGCGACCTTGCCTGGACCTGGTACCTCTTCAAAGATGAATTCGACAAGATTCATCCGCTTATCTCTTCCCGGTTAAAGCAGGAGATAATGAATAAAGCAGTAAACCCCTACTTTGAAAGAACCGATTTCGGTTACATGGGGTTTAAAGGTGGCCGGGTTAATAACTGGAATCCATGGGTGAACTATAACATGCTCAATTGCTTTCTTATCCTTGAAGATGATCCTGAAAGAAAGAGTTCAATGGTATTGAAAATAGTAAACTCACTTGACAAATTCCTGAATGGCTATCCTGATGATGGCGGTTGCGACGAAGGGCCTTCATACTGGGGAGTAGCCGGATCAATATTATATGAAAGTCTGGCTTTACTGAAGGATGCCACGGCAGGAAAGTATGATGTGTTTGATGATCCTCTGATACGTGCCATTGGCAGTTACTTCCACAAAGTAAATATTCATGCTCCATACTTTATTAATTTTGCTGATGCTGATGCTACAACAGGAGGCAATCCTGCCACTGTTTATATGTATGGTAAATCAATAAATGATCTGCAGATGCAGCAGTTTGGAGCTTACCTTGCAAAGCTAAACAAGTGGGGAGAAGCATCTTTTTCAGGCAAAATATGTGACCAGATAGAAAACCTTACACTGTTGCATGAGATCTCAAATGCAGAATCAAAAGAACCCCTGGTCTCGCATTTCTGGATGCCCGATACAGAAATTGCCGGCGGACGTGATAAGGAAGGCAGCTTTTCAGGTTTCTTTTTTGGAGCAAAGGGCGGCTTTAACGCAGAAAGCCATAACCATAATGATGTCGGATCGTGCGTGATGTATTATGATGGAAAACCATGCCTGATAGACCTCGGAAGGGAGTCCTATACTTCCAAAACATTTGGTCCGGAGCGATATGAGATATGGACAATGCAGTCAGGTTATCATAACCTTCCGGTAATCAATGGCGCTGAGCAGAAGGAGGGAGAGATGTTTAAAGCAAAGAACTCATCATTTGTTGCTAATGATAAATATATCCGGTTCTCAACAGATATATCAGGAGCATATCTGCCGGCGGCAAATATAAAGTCATGGATGCGTAGTTATACACTTAACCGTGGCAAAAACTTCATAATAACCGATAAATACGAGCTGTCATCTGTTTCACCGGAAGTAACAAGCTCCAACCTCATAACTTATTGCAGGGTATCTGAAACCAAACCCGGTGAATTGATCTTCGAAGGAGATGGGTTTAAACTTAAGATGAAATATGATCCGAAAAAGATCAAGCCGAAAATAGAATTCATCGAGCTGAAAGATGCCGGACTAAAAAGATACTGGCCCAACGGAGTAACCCGGGTAACATTGCAGTTCTTAAATCCTTCACCTGCAGGCAGGCAGTCGGTAACATTCAGTGAAATATGATGCTGATTTTCAAGCGACGCATAGCCAGATATTATAGTTACTAATCAGGTAATCCATGAACACAGTTGATAACATTTTCAGAATTCCAAAAGATGAAATGAAATCCGAGTTTTTACGGATCCTTTCAAAACATGGAATGGAATCGCACAGGGCAGAAAAATGTGCTGAAATATTTATGGTTAACAGCCTTGAAGGCATTTATTCTCATGGGGTTAACAGGTTTCCCAGGTTTGTAAAATATATTATTGAAGGATACATAAAGATAGACGTAGTTCCGGCTCTTATAAATAAAGCCGGATCTATAGAGCAGTGGGAAGGAAATCTTGGCCCAGGACCACTCAACGCATCTTTTTCGACCGACAGGGCAATTGAAATTGCGGAGCAAAACGGGATCGGTCTTGTAACGCTGGCAAATACCAATCACTGGATGAGAGGTGGAACTTATGGCTGGCAGGCTGCCAGAAAAGGATATGTTTTTATAGGCTGGGCAAATACCTGCGTCAATATGCCTGCATGGGGAGGGAAAGATCCCAGGCTGGGGAATAATCCTTTTGTGATAGCTGTCCCTCATGACCCTGAGGCTGTAGTGATGGATTTTGCAATGACGCAATTCTCATATGGCAAAATGGAATCTTTCAGTATTGAAGGTAGAAAGCTTCCGTACCCGGGAGGTTTTAATAAAAATGGGGACCTCACCAACGACCCGGATGAGATACTTGAAACAATGCGTCCGGTGCCTGCAGGATACTGGAAAGGGGCAGGACTCTCGATGCTTCTCGATATCCTGGCTGCAATCCTTTCCGGAGGTCTCTCAACACATCAGATTGGAAACTGCAGTAAGGAAACTGGTATTTCACAGGTTTTCATTGCAATCAGCATAAAAGGTTTGCATAATTTTCCTTCTATTCAGAGTACAATTGATAATATAATAACTGATCTTAAGAGCTCTGTTCCTGATGGAAGTCAATCAACAATAAGATATCCGGGAGAGAATATAGTACAGACAAGGATTACAAATCTGAAAAACGGTATTCCTGTAGACAAAGGATTATGGGGCAAGATATTATCTCTGTAACTTTTTCTCCTCACTTCTCACTCTTCACTCCTCAGCCCTCATATCTCCTCCTGAAATACCTCGGTCGTGATTTTATTCTCTTCAGCATATTTTGCTATCTCATCTTTGATTGTCTCATTTGACTCATAATACATAGTGCCGAGCCTGAGAAGAACTTTCTTTCCCGATTTGAGCAGGAATATTATCTTCAGAGGGTAGAGCTGAATCTTATCTGTTTCCCGGGCATCCATAATTATTGGTTGACGGAATATGTATTTTTTCAGGGCTATTTTATAATTGCCGATCTCAATAAACCTTTCTGCTTTTCCAAAACCTGCCCATATCAGATAGAATCCGAAACCTGCAAGAAAGAGTATAGTTATCCATATTGTCCCGGAATTAATGACGGAATTAAGATTGAATATCATCCAGAACACAGCTATTGCTATACATACAGCTCCAAATAGTACCCTGACTATATTTACCAGACGGTTATTCTCAATATTACCTAGTGGAATATGCTTTGTCTCCATCTTTTTTATTTCCGGCAATTTATCCCTTTTTGCTTATTAATGCAATTTTCTTAATTATTGTCCTGATATTACTCGTGTCAATTGGAAAAAAAATTAATTTTATGAATTGAATGATTATATCTTAATTAATTAACAAATGATTTATATGAAAAACCTTTTAATTGCAGGCCTTATTCTCATTGCTTTTGCGAATTCTGTTAAGGCTCAGCAGGCCGCTCAGAAACCAACTGAAGCAGATAAGATTACACCGGGGATGACTGAAGTGTGGGATCCGGAAGTTAAGATCGTTCAACCCGGAATTACAGACAATGATCCGCCTGCCGACGCTGTCGTATTGTTTAATGGCTCTGATGTTAATACTGAATGGGAGGATAGTAAGGGTGGTATTTCAAAATGGCTTATCGAGAACGGAGCCCTGGTATGTGTAAAGGGTTCGGGAGTTATAAAAACCAAACGTAAATTTAACAGCTGCCAGCTTCATATTGAATGGAAAGCACCTTCAGATGTAATCGGGGAGAGCCAGGGAAGGGGAAACAGTGGAGTATATCTGCAGGAACAGTATGAAGTGCAGGTACTCGACAGTTACAATAACCGTACCTACAGGCATGGACAGGCAGGCAGCCTTTATAAGCAGCATGCACCGCTGGTAAATGTGTCACGCAAACCAGGTGAGTGGCAGTCATATGACATCATTTATACAGCTCCAACCTTTGGCAGCGATTCACTGACATATCTTACTCCGCCCAGGGTCACCGTATTTCATAATGGTGTACTCGTTCAGAATAATGTAACCCTCAGAGGTCCGACAGTATACGTTGGAATACCTGAGTATTTCGTAAAAAAGCACGGACCCGGCAGTCTTGTCCTTCAGGATCATGGCAATCCGGTTGCTTACAGAAATATCTGGATCAGAGAACTATAGCAATTTATTTATCTGCCTCTGCGCCCTGTGCCCTGTGCCCTGCGCCCTGCGCCATAATTAAATTATAAAAGGTTTTTTTACTATACCAATTACATAATTATTAACTTTATAGACTAAATTCTAATTTTCCTGACAATGAAAGAAAACTTAAAATCAATTTCAAGGCGATCATTTATCGGAACAACCGGTACGATTGCTGCAGGGTTGACAATTCTGCCCAATACAGTTATCAGCGGGCTCGGTCATAAAGCACCAAGTGACAAGCTGAATATAGCCGGCATAGGTGTCGGTGGTATGGGTAATGCTAACCTTAAACGACTTAAATCGGAAAACATTGTTGCTCTCTGTGATGTAGACTGGGGATACTGCACCCAGAATAAGGTGTTTGAAGAGTATCCCGGAGCCAAGTGGTACTGGGATTTCCGTAAAATGTATGATGAGATGGGTAAATCAATTGATGCTGTTGTAGTTGCAACTGCTGATCATACTCATGCCACTGTGGCTGCAAATGCAATGGCGATGGGGAAACATGCCTATGTCCAGAAGCCTTTGACTCATTCTGTTTATGAATCAAGATTACTGACCAAACTTGCAGCAAAGCATAAAGTGGCAACCCAGATGGGTAACCAGGGATCATCTGACGAAGGAGTAAATCTGACAATTGAGTGGCTGCAGAATGGTGAAATCGGTGATGTGACAAAAGTTGAAACATTCACAGACCGTCCGATCTGGCCGCAGGGGTTGAACAGACCTTCAAAGGGAGAATGGGTTGAGGCCGATAAACTCAACTGGGATCTTTTTATAGGGCCGGCTCAGATGCGTCCTTATAACAGTATTTATACTCCATGGAACTGGCGTGGCTGGTGGGACTTTGGAACAGGTGCCCTTGGCGATATGGCCTGCCACATCATGCATCCGGTATTTAAAGGATTGAAGCTTCAATATCCTGTTAAAGCACAGGGTAGCTCAACACTGCTTTTAACCGACTGTGCACCTACTGCACAAATGGTTACTCTTAAATTTCCGGAAAGAGTCGCTCCTAAAGGAGCAAAAATGAAATACCCTGCAGTTGAGGTAATATGGTATGATGGAGGTATACAACCACCAAAACCTGCCGGTTGGCCTGCAGGCAAGAACATGAACGATGCCGGTGGCGGCGTAATCTTCCACGGTACCAGGGATAAGCTTATTTGCGGCTGTTATGGTGTAAGGCCATGGCTGCTCTCAGGACGCGTTCCAAATGCTCCAAAAACAGAGAGACGAGTTGAAAAAGCAATGGAAGGCGGGCACGAAATGGATTGGGTAAGAGCATGTAAAGAAAGTCCTGATTCAAGGGTTATGACCAAGTCCGATTTCTCAGAAGCAGGTCCTTTTAATGAAATGGTCGTTATGGGAGTACTGGCAGTAAGGCTGCAGGCCCTTAATAAAGAACTTGAGTGGGATGGTCCCAGGATGCAGTTCACCAACATCAAGGACGATGAAACTCTGAAGATCTGTATTGAAGATGCATTCAGTATTAAGGATGGTCATCCGACATTCAATAAGAAATGGACCGAACCTATGAATGCAAAACAGTTTGCTAATGAAATGATTAAGCATAATTACCGTGCAGGTTATACTCTGCCCGATATGCCGGCATAATCTAAAGAGTTCACAGGAACTCACCCCCTTTTATTCCCCCTCTCTGCCATGCAAAGAGGGGGTTATTTTTTATACCACCCCCTCTTTACGAAGTAGAGACGGGGCTTGGGGGTGAGTTTCTTAGACAGGATTCCCCTTCAATCCGATCTCCTCTGCTACTGTCCTCATTCCCATAATGCAATCATTTATCATATCATCGAGGCTGACGCCTAGCATCTCTGCCCCTTTTTCAATAACGGACCTGTCAACCCCGGCTGCAAATCTTTTATCGTTCCATTTCTTCTTTACCGACCTTGCTTCCATGTCGAGTACACTTTTTGACGGCCTCACAAGTGCACTCGTTGCAACAAGTCCTGTCAGCTCATCCATTGCATAGATAGTTTTTTCAAGCTTCGATAGCGGTTCTACCTCAGTAACAAGTCCCCAGCCATGACTCATCACGGCTCTTATATACTCGGGAGGCCAGTTGTTCTCCAGCAGGATCTTCTCTGTCATGATGCAATGTTGCGCAGGATACATCTCATAATCAAGATCGTGTATCAGACCTATGATCCCCCATTTTTCCTCATCTTCTCCTGCTTTCTTTGCCATAAAACGCATAACGCCTTCAACTGCATATGCATGTTTTATGAGGCTTTCGCTTTCGTTGTATTTTTTTAATAATCCGAGTGCTGATTGACGGGTTGGGACACTTACAGTCATGATAAGGCTAAATTTACAATATGGCAGAGTTTTGTTATTTTTTTGTTTTAATAACAGGTAAGGTTACAGTCCCCCTGTTGGTGCGGATATTCACATAGTACATAGAAGGGGATAAATGCGGAGCTATGATGATAACAGGATTTTTTCCGGCAAAAATATCCCTCTCTGTCTCATATACTGTTGTACCGGCGGTATTAATTAATGTTATCCGGATCTTTTCGAAATATCTTGAATTAATATAGAGTGTAAATTGTTCTGTGAACGGATTGGGATAAATAATCAGTGAATCAGTCAGTTCATGTAAAAAATTATAATCTGCTGTATCGTTCATGATATAATCATCATTGTTATTATACGCATAAGAGGTGATCTGGTAAAGCCCGTACCTGTAAAAATTGACTTTCTGAGTGAATTCTACCGCAACTGTATCCCCGGATGGAATGACTTTATTATCGAAAAACTCTTCAACCGGTACTGACTGGTTATTTATCTTATAAGCGAGATTAAAGCCGTCTATTGTATCTTTTCCGACATTCAACAACTTTACGGTAATGGGCTCAAAGGAATACTTGTTCTTCAGAGGAGGAGGAACGATCCTAACAACCTGGAGATCCTTCTGAATGTAACTGAGTGAGCCCGTAGTGGCAAAATCGATCATGTCTATCCAGACACAATCTGAACCACCTGTATTGCTGTAATCTTTTTTATATATCCATTCAAATTTGTTCAGACCTTCTTTAACTGCTGCTGCAAACTTAATCCATTCTGTTTCTCCTGATCTCTTTAAAACCTCTTTATCATTTATTCTGAACGAAAAGTAATCATAGCTGGCTTCTGACGACACTTTATACATGAATTTGATGGAGTCGGCTGAGGCATAATTTGTTTTAATTACAAGTGAAGTGGAACTAGTCGTAGTCTGAGTACTGTGTGGTATATTTCCTGATCTGGCGGCTATACTTCCGTCATATGAACTCCCCTGGGTTATTATCCATGGTATCTTATTGTTATTAATCCATGGGAATATGTTAAAGGACTCAGCTTCAAAGCTTTCGCGTATTTTTCCGACTCTGAAAGTGAAGCTGCCGTTTATAATATAAGGTTCGCAAATGAGAGTAGAGGAAACAGAGTAGTAACTGCCGTTGCCAATTGACTCATCCATCTGAACTGTTACCGGTATTTCTGTGGTTTCTCCGAATCTGAGAACACCGGATTTCACACTTTGATCAAGGATTGTTATCTTTTCAGGATCAGTGGTTGATACGTTGAAATCCCCTGAAGCATCACTGCTCCCAAGGTTCCTTACCTTAAAAATTAGCTCATATTTTTCACCGGGATCAGCAATATAATTGCCATTCCCCAGGGCTGAATCATCAACAGTGCAGCTGATTATCTGAAGTTCAGGTGCGTGTAAAGCTATGTCAAGAATGTATTGCTTTTCAGAAGACTCATCTCCCAGAATCAGATTGATTGTTGCCATGCTCATATCAGGAACATCCTTATTGATGTTTAATTCCAGTTTGTCTGAAAGGAGTATTTCAGAGTTGGCAGCAAGATCACCTATGAATGCCGAATCATTCAGTATGGTTATCAGTTCTGATGTTGAAGATATTTTTACATATACCTTTTTAGCAGCTGTCAGTCCAAGATTGCTTGCCTTTATACTCAGATATACAGTCTCTCCGAAATCTGCAGCTTTATTTTTGTTGCCCTTGCTGTCGTTGATGCTGTTCTCAGACAAATTGATATATACACCGCTTACTTTTCCGAAATAAACTGTTTTGATAAGCGGCTTTTTATTCTGACCTGTGATAACTATAAGGCAGGAATCGTTAGAAAGTCCAGGCATAGTAAGTTCAACTGACCCTGAGGGGCTTGCAAATGAAGCATCCCATAATGTATCGAAATGAGAAACTGCAAGATAAGAAAATGGTTCTGCATTCAGAGTTAAAGATTTTATTCCATTGGGAAGGGTATCCGGCAGGACAATATTGAATGTATCAGGTTTTCCTATTATCGGAATAACACTGGGATCCCCTACCAGATTATATATTTCCCAGTAAAGCTTCTTTTTCGAAGTCGAACTGGCGCTGACAGCCATGTTTCCCGCAAAATTCACCTGTCCCATTGTAAAATACCAGTCAGACGGCGATTCCTGATGAGTATGGAACAACCGGTCGTATGCCCCCAGGCCGGTTGACTGGTAGGTTGGTTCTGATGATATGGCTCCGGGTCCAACAGCCCAGTAGAAATCCTCATCCCAGTATGTGTCGGCTGAGCCTCCGATGAAACCTATTGCACCCTTGTTTTCTGCCAGAACCATCTTATTTCCAAAAGTGGTAGCATTGCTGAATGTGCTGGTCTGGCAGGAATTGGAGATAATGAACGGATACATATTTGTATTCTTTACTGTATCCAGATCACCCGATTTGAGGGTTGGATCGAGCCATCCTGATACATCTCCGTGTCCTGTATAGTTTATGAACGCCAGCCCCTGCCTGGTAAGTTTCCGTATTGAATCTTCTATATTTGGATTGGATGCCTGTGGGTAATAGAAATGGTATTCTTTCAACCTGGTTGAATTTTTGATATAGTTATTGATGGCATAATAGACTTGTCCATTCATAATATTACCATATCCGGCATCATTACCTCCTGTTACAAGTGCCCTGGAATAAAAATTGTTTGAGCCCGCAAATTCAAAATTTCCATACTGTATTATCTTATTAATCACGGTTTTCAGCTGTGTTGTATCTGAAACCGGAAGCCTTCCGATATACATCTCAGGTATGTAATCTCCGTTTCCGTCAAATTCCCCGTAATACATATCGGTAATGCTTCCGGTCCCATAATAGGGTATCTTTTTGGTATCTCCTATAATAAGAAGATATTCCGGTTTTGGAGTTGATGTGCTGTAAATATTAGTAAGTGTTGTCTTTATTTCTGTATAAGACTCCCCGGCATATTTTTTCCCTCTGTAAAGCACTGTGAGGTCAAAACCTTTCTGTCTCTTCCACCGTATGAACGGTTCAAGTTGTTTTCTGAAAGTTGTATCTGTTACAATAATCATCTTAACAGGTTTATCCGAATAACCGGGAATTACATCTCCCTGGTTATAGTTCAGGACAGATTTGTCAAGTGATTCAACAAAAAGCGCCGATTCGGTGGAGGCAGATGATGATTTACTGCCTGCTGTCAGGATATTCGAAATCTCAATTTTCATAGAAGTTATCACCTCCAGTGAGTTGGTACGCGGATTATATCTGATCGGCGTTATAATAATGTTCGATAAGGGATTATTCCTGATTGTGCCAAGATATTCGATTCTCACAGTATCTGATGGGATAAGCTTTTTTCCATTATAGATAGTTCTGTCAATCACAAAATTGCGTCTTCTCTGAACTGTATCTTTTATTTCGCTCTCCTGGGCCGGGTAGAGTATTCCTCTGATCTTTTTCCCTGCGGGATGCAGCCTTCTGGTTTTGACATCTGAAATAGTGATCCTGTAACCGGTTCTTTCCTGAATTGAGATAAGCCTGCTTAATACCGGAAGCTCCGGTTTCCCTTGTTCATAAGTGGGTGTATGGCCGGGAATAGAGACGCGGTAAAAATTACCGGATTCATTTGAAACAGTCTCTATATTCAACTCACTGATTGAGTAATTTATGATGAGTGATTGATCTGAGAATACTACACTATTCTTCAGTGAACCACCATCCAGAAGGTATTTGTGGCTGGATTCTGTCTGGCTGCTTACTGACAATGAATAAAGCAACAAAACAGCTATTGATATAATCTGTTTAAAATTCCCTAAACACATCAATGTTAAGTAATTAACATTAATCCCTAAATTCCTCACGCAAGTTATCAAAAAATTAGGATAACTGCGATTGTATCGCTAAAAAATTTGATTTGAGCCATTAGATTTCTATTTTTATGGTTTATTTATTAAAAGATCAGTAATTTTCATAATGTTAAAACAATTAAACATGAGAATAAGTTTAACAACCAGACTATTAGTACCATTATTTTCTCTAATAATATGTATCATGGCAACAAAAGCTTCATCCCAGGATACTCCTGAGTATGACAGGATAAGTACATCAGCAGGTGATGTTGTAATGCATTTTATAGGGCATGGTTCCCTTATGTTCAGACTGGATACATTTGCGATCTTCATTGATCCCGTAAGCAGTTCCGGTAATTATAAGAATTATCCAAAGGCAGATCTCATTCTTGTAACACATGAGCATTCTGACCATCTTGATATAAAACTGATAGGTGAACTTAAGAAGGAAGGAACCCTAGTATTTACTAATCAGAAATCAACGGAGCAGATAGGATGGGCAATGGCAATGATGCCGGGCGACAGGCAGGAGGTAAATGGTATTGTTATTGAAGCTATACCCGCCTACAATATTGTCAATATGAGATCTCCGGGGCAGCCCTTTCATCCGAAGGGAACCGGCCTGGGATATATCCTGACAATAGGAGGGAAGAGGTTTTATATTGCCGGTGATACTGAGAATACACCTGAAATGAAAGCTCTTACCAATATTGAAGTTGCCTTTCTGCCAATGAACCTTCCCTACACAATGACTCCTGAAATGGTCGCAGATGCTGCAAAGGCCTTTAAACCCGGAATACTGTATCCATACCACTATGGGGAAACTGATACTGATCTGATAGTTAACCTCTTAAAGGGAAGCGGAACAGAGGTCCGTATCAGGAATCTGAAATAGGTTTTATTATGAGTTCATTCAGATCGGATTGCTTCAGAAAAGGTGTAATATTTCTGACTCTTATAATAGTTGCATCATTCCTGATTATGGTGTCTGCACAGGAGATCTCCTTACCGGAGCTGTTCAGAAACAAGTTCTTCGATTATCGTAAATTGTTCCTCGGAGAATCCGGTGGACTGATACAGTATCCTTCCATCCTTGCCAATTATAACATTACGTGGTATATTCTGGGTGGCATACAGACTGAATACTTCTCTTTTCGGATCAGGTGCAAAAGGCATTGTAAAGTTTTTCTTTGTGACAAAATCACGAATCTCTTTCTCGGAATGTTCCCTGCCCAGTATGATCAGAACAAAATCGGGATCAGTGCCGTGCTTTTCCCATATCTTTTTCTGAAGTACAGGTAGTTCGAGGTTACAGGGAGGACACCAGGTAGCAAAGAAATTCAGCATTATCACTTTTCCTTTCAGTTTACTGATATCCAGCGACTTTCCGTCAATTGTCCTGCATTTGAAAGCAGGAGCCATATCTCCGGTTTTAGTAAGTGTGGTAGAATCACTCTGGCTTTTGCCTGATGAATACACCATTACAATAATAATAAATGAAAGGAGGGTTCTTTTCATTTTAATAGTTCTAGTAAAGACTCTTATGGCATTCGGAGCAGTTGATCTCTTTCCAGTCTGTACCTATATCAACAGGATGTTCAAATTCAAGACTTTCCCTGATGCTTGAGTATGTCATTAAACCTGGCTTTCCCTGCCCGATTATTGAATGACAAAGATTGCAGTCTTTTGATATTACTCTTCCGGTTTCTGATTTGAACTGATCATTGTGACATCTGAAACAACCCTCTGACTCCTGGTGACCGATAAGTTCAGGATAAACATCATATCTTACTCCCATAGAAGGGAAGGTATTCTGCGCGAACCCTTTCTGAATAGAGGCTATTGAATTGTCGAGGAGTTCTTTGTTGGTATCATAAAATCCAGTTAGTTCGGATCTGTAATGATCTGTTATGCTGTCTGCTATTTTCATCATAGCTGTATCCTTGTCACTGAATCGTTCTGAGAGTATCCCCATAGTTACCTGTTTGATATACGGTATCTTATTTGATATTTCACCTGTTAACATCGCTTTGTCGAAGTAAGCTGATGGAGAACTATAATTGTGTGATGGCCTGTTATGACAATCAATACAATCCATTGACCTGGTTTCAGAAGCAGCTAATGAACTGTCTGTTACAGAGATATTTTCGTTCTTGTAGGTATGAACCTCACCTGTTATTTTATCGGTGTACTTTATATAAGAAATAATCTCACGTTTATCGTTTTCAGATTTATATGAAACATCAATAGCCGGATTGATATGCCAGTGAATTCCTTCACTGAGTCCGAGATCACTGTATTCAGGACCTGTCTTCATCTGGAGGATTATATCCCATTCGCTGTTGGCAGAATCTGCAAGAAAATACTTTATTGTCCTGAGCGAACGTGCGTAAAACTTCTGTGGCCAGTGACATTTTTCACATGTTTCCATGGCCGGACGAAGGTCATGAAGCGGTGTTTCAATCGGTCTCGAAAAGTTATTGGTCATAACAGCAATAACCTGATGCATACCGGATATCTTTGATTTTACGTACCAGGAAGCGCCGGAACCTACATGACACTCAACGCATGCCACATTGGCATGAGGAGATTTGAGGTATGCCGTATGCTCAGGTTCCATAACCTCATGGCAAAGTGTGCCGCAGAATTCTACCGATTCTGTCATATGGAAAGCTTTAAAGCTACCCAGTGTAGATAAAAACAGGATGATAATTGTGGATATTGTAAAAATGATAAAAGCGTTCATGTGTCGCTGATCATTGAGATCGATGCGGGGAAACCTTGCATCAGCCCTGCTGGAAAGCTTGCTCTGTTCCTTTCGGGCACGGATCATGCCAACCGGGATTAACAGAAGTCCGAGAATCATGAATCCCGGAAGTATTATGTAAATAAAGAGTCCCAGATCTGTACTCCCTTTGTCAAAGATTGTGGAGATTATGAAAAGAACAATGATAATCGCAAGATTGATGCATGCAATTATTGATCCGATAATTGTCAGCCAGTTCTTTGAGGATGGAGGTAGTTTCATGAAATCCGGATTTTTGATGTCAGCCGGAGTAAAAATAGAAAAATAATGCTTCAAATAGCATTTTGCTGATAATTATTACCTATATTATACTTCTGACGAATTGACGGAGAATGAGCCTTGATACCTCGTTTTACTCCTGATTATAAGTTATCTGAAGAATGATTTTTTTGAGTTCATCATAACTCTTTACAACTGTCAGATCGCTGTTCTCGTCAGCAACATTCCGGGGAGGATTGAATAAGATGGCTTTTTCTGATTTTCTCAGCATTGATAAATCATTATATGAATCTCCGATTGCAATGACTTTGTATTCAAGGTTTTGCAGGGTTTCAACTACTTTTCTCTTTGCATCCTGTTGCCTTAAGTTATAATCAATAATATTTCCCTCCTGATCTGTTGTAAGGTGATGGCAAAGGAGCGTTGGCCAGTCAAGCTGTTCCATGAGAGTACCGGCAAACTCAAGAAATGTATCTGAAACAATTATCAGCTGCATCCGGGATCTGAGCCATGTGAGAAATTCCTTTGCCCCGGGAAGGGGCTTCAGTTTCGTAATAACATTCTGAATGTCGGAAAGTTTAAGGTTGTGCTTCCTGAGCAATGCCAGTCTTCCGCGCATAAGCACATTATAGTCGCTGATATCCCTGGTAGTTAGTTTCAGCTCTTCAATACCTGTGTGATTCGCCACATTGATCCATATTTCAGGAACATATATGCCTTCAAGATCGGAACAAACTATATACATTTAGCTCTCTTTTCTCTATTCAGTAATTTTTTAACAGATCTCTTAACTTCTCATAGTTATTTTCCAGTGTCAGGTAGCTTTCCTCTTTATCGGTTATTCCTGAAAGTGATTCAGGAAGGACCGGATCTGTACCGATGATCTGTTTTATTTCATCAGGAAATTTTGCCGGGTGCGCCGTTTCAAGCGAAACTGAAAGATTCCCGGCTTCTTCTTTGTGCAGTTTCAAATACTCCTCCAGCCCTCTCCATGCAACAGCTCCATGTGGTTCAAGAACAATTCTATACCTTGAGTAAGTTTCTTCGATCGTCTTTTTTGTATCCTCATCGGATACACTAATTCCTGCAAGATCCTCTCTCATTCTCAGGAGGTCAGGTTGCCTGATTATCTCCCCCTTCTCATTCATGATGCCATTATAAAGTGCCACGATTCGTGAAAGATTACTGGGATGTCCTACATTCATCGCACTTGAGATGCAATTGATTGACGGATTTATTGATCTATAGACTCCTGTTTTAAGGAATTGCGGCACTTCATTATTCGCATTCGTGGAGATAACAAGCCTCTTTACCGGTAAGCCCATTTTTTTCGCAATCAGCCCTCCCATGAGATTCCCGAAATTGCCTGAAGGAACACTGAATATTACTTTATCATGAATACCTTTTCCAAGCCTCGACCATGCAAAAAAATAGTAAACTGACTGTGGCAATAATCTGCCTGTATTGATTGAATTTGCTGAAGAGAGAGGTAAATGATTCAATAAGGGATCCCTGAAAGCAGTCTTTACAAGCTGCTGGCAATCATCAAATTTACAGTCGATCCCTATTACAGTTATGTTTTTACCAAGTGTGGTCATCTGCTTTCTCTGGATCAGGCTCACTTCATCAAGCGGGAAAAGGATCACAACATTTATGTTGCTGAGACCATAAAATGCATTGGCAACTGCACTTCCGGTATCGCCGGAAGTTGCCGTAAGAATTGTAAGGCGGTGATTGTCGCGCGAAATATAATAATGCATAAGCCGGCTCATCATCCTTGCAGCAAAATCCTTGAAGGAAGCAGTCGGGCCACGATCCAGCCTGAGTATATTCATTCTTCCGGTTACATTTTCCAGAGGCACCTCAAAATCATAAGCGTCATTGCAGATGCTTTTAAGATCCTCTTTCCCGATATCATTGCCAATGATCTTTTCCAGTACAGTGAAAGCTATATCGCTATACTCCTGTTCCGGCATTCTTTCCATCTCTTCACTGTTCAGTGTAGGAAATGAAGAAGGCATATACAACCCTCCGTCCGGAGCCAGTCCTTTCAGCAGTGCCTCTCTGAACGAAACCTCCTCGGATTTATGATTGGTAGAGTAATATTTAATATAAGGTACTATTATCAAATTTTCAAATTATTAAACATTTACAACTCTCATCAGATCGGCAAATACACCTGCTGCAGTAACTTCAGCGCCGGCTCCATAGCCTTTGATAACCATCGGCAGTTCCTTGTATCTGGTTGTTGTAAACAGAATGATATTATTGCTGCCTTCAAGGTTATATGAAGGGTGATCAGCTCCGATAGTCAGCAGTTCAACCCTTGCCTTCCCGTTGTCGAGTGTTGCAAAGAATCTCCATTTCATGTTACGGGCTGCAAGTTCCTTCCTTTTCTGCTCAAATTCCCTGTCATATTTTTTAACCTTTTCAAAGAAACTGTTCAGGTCGCCTTTAAAGCAATCGTCAGGAAGGAATTTAGTAACTACAACATCTTCTTTCTCAAGAGGATATCCTGCTTCCCGCGCCAGTATCAGTATTTTACGGACTACATCAGTTCCACTCAGGTCTACCCGCGGATCAGGTTCCGAATAGCCCTTCTCCCTGGCCTTTTTTATAGCGGTGCTCAAAGGCATATCCGGCCCAAGCTCATTAAAGATAAAATTCATGGTTCCTGACAGTACTGCTTCAATCTTCAGGACCCTGTCGCCGCTTACTATCAGATCATTAATCGTCTTTATTATAGGCAGACCTGCACCAACCGTCGTTTCATAAATAAACCTGACGCCTCTTTCAGCAGCAATGTTCCTTAATTTCTGATAATAGCTGTATTCAGAGGAGCAGGCAATCTTGTTAGCAGTTACAACAGAGACATATTTTGAAAGAATATCTTTATATCTCGATGCAACATCCTCATCAGCAGTACAGTCAATGAACACTGAATTTCTGAGATTAAGCCTCGTCATATGGCTTATAAAACCGGCAATATCTCCCTTATCAGATGATGTCTTCAGTGCCTCTTTATAATTGTCGAGTGAAACGCACTTTTTGTCAATTATCATCTTTCTGGTGTTTGTAACACCCATAAGGTTAACCTTAAGATTATGTTCGCCGAGCAGGGTAGGGGCCTGGTCTTTTAACTGTTTGAGAAGGCTGGTCCCTACAAGACCTGTTCCTGCAACGAAGAGGTACATCTCTTTATAACGTGACAGGAAGAATCCATCATGAATGACATTAAGAGCTTTCTTCAGGTTGTCGTTTTTTATAACAACGGAGATGTTCAGTTCCGATGATCCCTGTGCAGTGGCAATAACATTTATGCCGTTCCTTCCCAGAGACCTGAAAAGAGTTGCAGAGATTCCGGGAGTATTCTTCATTTTCTCACCAACAATGGCAATGATAGAAAGGTTCTTTTCTATCTGAACATTTATCTCCTTATTGATCTTAATCTCAATACTGAATTCATTTTCAATTGCTTCTGCAGCCGCTACCGTATCAACCGGTGTAACGGCAAATGAGATGGAATACTCTGAGGAGGCCTGTGTAATAAGGATGATATTAATATTTTTTCCGGCCAGAGCAGAGAACAACCTCATTGATGTTCCTGTAACCCCAACCATTCCTGTTCCCTGTATGGTGATAAGGTCAATATGATCAATTGATGATATTCCTTTTATAAGACTCTTGTTCCCGTTTGATGATTTACTTGTTATAAGTGTCCCTTTCAGTTCGGGTTTGAAAGTGTTCAGAACCAGAATTGGTATATTCTTTTTGTAGACGGGTCGGAGGGTAGGAGTGTAAATTACCCTGGCCCCGAAATGTGAAAGTTCAATAGCTTCAGAATAGGTAAGACTTTCAATTGCATAGGCTTTTTCCACTTTTTTGGGGTCAGCTGTCATGAAACCGTCAACATCGGTCCATATTTCCAGGACCTCAGCATCAAGGGCCGCAGCTACAATGGAGGCAGTATAATCGGAGCCACCTCTTCCGAGAGTTGTGGTTTCGTTTCTGTTATTCGAAGCAATAAAGCCGGGAATAATAATATGTTTCCTTCCCTTTGGAATATGTTTTTTTATCAGTTTCCCGGTAATTTCAAAATCAACAGCAGCGAATCCGAAGTTGCTGTCTGTCCTGATTATTTTTCTTGAATCGATCAGGAGACTGCCTGTAATATGATTACTGATGATGGTCGAAGAGAGCATCTCGCCTGCACTCAGAACCTGGTCAAGCGAGTGCCTGCTCAGTTCTTTTAAAAGGTAAATACCATTCACCGTGGCTTCAAGCTCATCAAAAATCTTCTTAAGGGCATCCTGAACTGAATTGAGTTTCCTGCTGCTGATCAGCTGTTTGGCATAGTCAATGTGCCTGTCAGTTATTTTGTCGAGACGTGCTCTGAATTCCTGATTCCTGGCAGAGGCCAGTTCACTTATCTGCATCAGCTCATCGGTAATACCCTGAAATGCAGAGACAACAACCACACAGTCGGAACTCTGTGACTCGATAATTTTCTTCACTCCCCTGATACGTTCAGGCGAACCTACAGATGTACCTCCAAATTTCAGGACTTTCATATTGATATCATAAAAATAGAAATGCACCTCATAAAGATGCATAAAAAGGTAAAATTAGTAAAAATCATGTGATTTTCCTATATAAATTGAAAATATCAATATTTAATGATGCTCTGCTAATTAGATATAAGTAAAAACCAAAGCAAAATTAAAGACTATTCAATTGAGACCTTTTGCGCAATATCTTTGCGCTCTCGGTTAAAATTTTGATTAGTTATTACCTACTTTTTCCAACCTCTTGAGAATTGAAAATATAAATGCAGCTGAAATAAGGCAACAAATGATAAATACCAGCCAGAGTGTGCTTAAAGCCACCTTATCCCATAGTATTGTTCCTACAACAAGCAACTTGTTACCGACAGCTGTAGCAAGAAGCCATCCTCCCTGCATTAATCCCTGGAATCTTGATGGTGCCACTTTAGAAACAAAAGATAATCCCATCGGGCTCAGGAAAAGTTCGGCAATTGTAAGTATCAGGTAGCTGCTGATCAGCCAGTAGGGTGATACCCTGTCAAGTTCATTTACAGGTGCTCCGGCAAGCTCCGCAGGAGAAGCAAGACCTATGGATGAAATGAGGACTACAATAAAGCCAATAGCTGCTATTATCATTCCTATACCTATCTTTTTAGGAGTTGATGGTTCTATTCCCTTTTTAGATAGCCATGCAAATGCACCCATTACAGGGAAGGTAAGTGCAACAATGAAGAGAGGATTGAATGACTGGAATACTTCAGGAGATATTGAATTCTGAATTCCGAAAGGAGTTATCCACCTGTGCAATAAACCGGTAGGATCAAATCCGGTAAGAACGTATAATGAATAAAGAAATGAAATAACGAAGAGTACGCCTCCGGTAATCCTGCTTCTTCTTTCCGTACTTTTTCTGATAAGAAGTACGAGTCCTGCAATGGAGCCTACAACTGCCAGCATAGAAGGAAGGGTAAAGAAGAGATTGGTGAATGTATCAACCTGTTTTACAGTGTAGTCTCTGGCATAAAGTGTGAGTGTCAGCCCGTTCTGATGAAATGACATCCAGAAGAAAACAACAACTATGAATACAAGCACCAGGGCGGTGATCCGGGCTCTCTCATCCTTGTGGGAGCTTAATATAATCCATGTTACAAAGGCGGCAAAAAGTCCGAAGGCAAATCCGTCTGCCAGACCTACAACAAAACTTAAACCTGTAGCTGTCACTGCCATAGCTCCGAGTGCAGCAACAAGAATCCATGGTTTGAATTCGACCGGGACAGTAGTTCCTTTTGGAGATTTTTCCTTATTCGGGAGGAGCCTGTTGAAGATAATGTAAATAAGCAGGGAGATAACCATAGCTCCTGCAGCAATACCGAATGCATAATTATATCCTCTGGAGAATACTTCCAGGTAGGTTTTTGTAAACATGGCAAGATCATTCACAGGACCTGACAGACTGACATTATTTGCCAGTTGCTGAAGAGTTGAAGTATCAGTCAGGGTTCCATTAATATACTGATGACATAATGAAGGAAGACTTCCGTCATGTGCAAAACCGTTTACCTTAAGCCACCAGTTTCTCATTCCTGTTGCAGCAAATGGGGCAAAAAAGGCTCCCACATTGATCCCCATGTAAAAAATCATAAAAGCAGAGTCCCTTAGCTTTGAATACTTCGGATCATCATACATCTGGCCAACAACAGCCTGAAGATTACCTTTAAAAAGTCCATTACCAAGGGCAATTGTAAATAGTCCTGCCACAGTAATGGTAAGTGACATGCCGGGTACAGCCATTATTAAATAGCCGGCAAACATTATGATAATTCCCGACAGGATAACTATTTTATACTTCTTTGTTGCATCAGCCAGTATCCCCCCGACTAATGCAAGGGCATAGATGCTGAAATAAAACCAGCTGTATATACCTCCTGCCTTCTCAGCTGTAAGTCCGAACTTGGCCTGAAGAAACAGAACAAGTATTGCCATCATAGTATAAAATCCAAACCTTTCTCCCATGTTGGAGAAAAAGGCTACAAGTAGTCCTTTGGGATGATTCTTTAGCATAATTACAGGTTTAGTTATTGATTATTTATCTGTTAGTTACCGGTTTCAATTGTTCGTAATGATTTTACCCATTGCTAATTAGTTAGCCAAATGTTCTTAATGCGAACAAATATATTAATCTTTTCGAATTAAAAAATCTCCCGGTTATAACTTTGGATAGTAATTTTCCATGCATATTTTTAATTGACCCTTTAAGAATGTAAATTTGTATAATGAGAATCAGAAATCATGCATACAACTTCATTGATTTTCAAGCGTTTTTGGATTTTGTATGTATCATTACCGATAGTTATATTTGTAATAATTTAACCCAGATGAAAATATTCAGGTCTGATCAGATACGGGAGATTGACAATTTCACAATTAATCATGAGCCAATCGCATCAGTTGAACTTATGGAAAGAGCTGCAGGTCAGCTGTTCAGGTGGTATGTCAGCAGGTTTGAAAGAAACAGAAGGATATTCATCTTTGCAGGGCCTGGAAATAATGGTGGCGATGGTCTGGCACTGGCAAGAATGCTCTCTGAGGAGAGGTATGATGTTGAACTCCATTATCTTAAATTCACCGACAAGACTTCGCCTGACTGGGAGCATAATTATCAGAGGCTGAAAAAAGAGTTAAGCGTTGTCATAAACATAATAACTTCTGCAGAACAATTTCCCTTTATCTCACAGGATGATATTATTATTGATGCAATATTCGGATCGGGTCTGACAAGACCGGTTGAGGGTTTAACATATGATATAATAAAGAATATCAACAATTGTGATGCGATCAAAATATCTGTTGATATTCCATCTGGTCTCTTCGGTGAGGACAATAGTAATAATCATCAGGATGGGATTGTTAAGGCCTCCCACACTCTCAGTTTTCAGTTTCCAAAGCTCTCATTCATGTTTGCCGAAAATGATGAGTATCCGGGGAATTGGGAGGTTTTACCAATCGGTTTGAGTGAAACAGCAATCAGAGATACTCCATCACCATTTCTCTACCTTGGCCGGAAAGATATCGCGCCTTTGCTAAAATGCAGGCACAGGTTTGACCATAAAGGAGTATTCGGCCATGGCCTTCTGGTAGCAGGCTCAGAGGGAAAAATGGGAGCAGCCGTGTTAGGCGCCGGAGCAGCCCTGAGAACCGGTATAGGACTTATAACATGTCATATACCTTCATCAGGAAACGTAATAATGCAGACATCAGTTCCTGAAGCTATGGTTCAGACCGATGAATCGGAAGATTTCATCAGTAAGATAGAAGATTCAGTCTCTTTCAGTGCTGCAGCTGTGGGTCCGGGTATGAATACCAGGCCTGAGACGCAGGAAGCCCTCTTAAGATTCCTGGAGAATTTCAGAAAGCCTGCAGTTATTGATGCTGATGCAATTAATATACTGTCTGCCAATAAGGACTGGTTAAAACTGTTACATCCGGATATTATCCTTACTCCACATCCCGGCGAATTCGACCGGCTTGCAGGAAAAAGTGATAATGGATTCGAAAGGTTACAGAGGCAGATTGAATTTTCCGGAAAAAATAACTGCATTGTTGTACTTAAAGGGGCATTTACCTCAGTATCGACACCTGAAGGAAAAGTGATGTTCAACAGCACAGGGAATCCGGGTATGGCAACCGCGGGTAGCGGGGATGTTCTTACAGGAATAATACTATCTTTGCTGTCGCAGGGCTATTCAGCTGAAAATGCCGCAGCGACAGGAGTTTTTCTTCATGGAATTGCAGGTGACCTTGCAGCTGAAAACTCATGCTATGAATCAATCATTGCATCGGACATAATAAATAATATTGGTAATGCGTATAATAAAATAAGAGAAGAGACAGTTTGATAAAAATGGCACAATGGCACAATGGCAACATGGCACAACGACACAACGGCAGGGATTTATAGTTCCCCTCCTGGGAGGGGTTAGGGGTGGGTTAGATAACAGGCACAACGACACAACGAGATGATTAAGCTTACATAATTAGAAACGAAAAACGACAAACGAGAAACATGAAAACATCGATAAAACTCCTGGTTTATACTATTATTATCATAACCGTAAGCTCATGCTATACGGGCAGGAATGTTACTGATACAAAGCCTTCTGTGGTGCCATTATCCGACACTGTTTCACTTACTGACGGCAGCATAATCTATGGTCTTCCCAGAACAGTTTTTACTGTCAGGCTGGAGATGGAACGGACCATTGAAATACCGGGTCCTTATGCCAGATATGCTGCTGATCTGCTTGGAATAACTGATGCAATCAGCAAGGACAATGAGTATTGGTCAATTATTGGTGTTACTGTTAAGACTCATGAGGAACTTGATCCGTCAGAGTATTATGTGATCAAGAGCAGCTCATTCCTTAAAAGCAATGCCCTTGCTCTGAGAAAAGAGGGATTAATACTCGACATTAATCCAAAACTTTATTATACCACCGAAAAACAATTTTCCGGCGACGGACAGGAATATGAACAGCTGAGGTTTGCAGATCTGGGATCGGATGAATATTTTGATCTGCAGAGCGATACAGCTTATAAAAGAGTAAGTATTGACTCAACCTTTATCAGGATCCCTTATATTGTTGAGAAGAAAAAAAGACTTTCATCAGAACAGCTGGCTGAAAAGGCTGCAAAACGTATTATGGAACTAAGGGACGGGAAGCATATGATACTTACCGGAGAAGCTAATGTTTTCCCTCAGAGTGATGCCGCTATAATTGAGATGAACAGGATAGAAAAGGAATACACTGAACTCTTTTCAGGAAAGAAGATAAAGGAAAAGAGAAGTTACACAGTTCAGCTGATTCCGGAACAGGGTAAGGAAAAGAAACCATTTCCTTTGTTACAGTTCTCAGAACTTACAGGTCCTGTAACAGGTTCTGCAAAGGGAGGAGTGGCAGTAACTGCTGAACTTTTCCCTGAACAAAAAACTAAAGCGATAACAATAATAAATAAGAACCAGTCTGATCAGCCCAACACTACTTTTGATAAGCTGTACTACAGAGTTCCGGACATTGTGAGTCTGAAGATATCCATGGGTAATGAGGTGCTTTTCTATTCGCGGAAGCTTATTTATCAGTTTGGAGAAACGATTCAGCTGCCCGCGAATTTTATAATCGGGAAGTAAAAAGGTATTCAGTATTCGGTAAATCCGATTACCGATTACCGATCACCGATCACCGATCACCGATTATTGAATCTTCCCCTTAAACGTCTTCTGGAAATCCTCCCACTTCTGGGATTCATATGTCCTGTCAGCAAAGAAACTGAGCAGAACCTCCATATCTTTCGGAGGTTTATATCCCGGAACAGGTGAAACGCCTATTTTACCATCCTGCTGTGTGGTAAGAAAAACAACAGTAGGATAGGAAAGTTGTCCCTGAAGAAGGGCAACTGCCAGCTGATGGGCATTACCTGCTTTCCCGTCGTTTATGAATGTTTGTCCGAGGAAATCGACCTTTTCTTTTCCCTCAGCATCGAATTTTACAGCATAGAACTTATTATTCAGAAGATCGGCGATAACTGCATTGGTAAATGTATCCTTGTCCATTTTTTTGCACCACCCACACCAGTCAGTGTATGCGTCAATAAAGAGCGGACGCGGTGTTTTTTTCATTAATTGCTCAGCTTCCTGAATCGTATACCATTTGACATCAGTTGTTTGTGCCTTCGCATTCAGTGCAGCCATTAATATTAGGGTGGTAAATATTATTTTCTTCATTTTTTCAATTGTTTTTCATTCTGATTTCTTTAAAGCCCCCCTTGGGGGGTTTGGGGGTAGATTGCAAAATAAATGAAAATAATGCATTCAGGAGCTTAATGTTTCATTTATCATATCAGTTATCAACAATCGGGCCATTATAATGTTCGGATATCTTCAGGGTCAACGCAT
>MENI01000048.1 GCA_001768195.1 Bacteroidetes bacterium GWA2_40_15
GTAGTGAGGAATCTCACCTCGCATAAAAAAATCAAAGAGTTTATGTGCATTATGCCGGATACTCATTAAAATTTAAAATGCGTTGACCCTAGGATATTGGCATATTAACTATGCTCTGGCAAATTATTCAGATATATCATATCCGGTTGATAAGGTATTTTCACTTACAGATTCCTTATTCAAATCTGAATTGGAATTCTTAAATTATTATAAAAGCACTAACACTTTACCTAATTGGTTTTACGAAACCATGAAAGCAGATATTGAATACCAAAAGGTTTTCATACGACCATATTTAATTAGTTATCGCAAATTCTTTTTTAAAGAAAATTTAATCAATCCGGAAGCATATTACATTTTTGATCAGATTCGCTTATATAATCCAAATGCAAAATTTTCCGATTATTATTACCAGTGTATTGATACTTACCTTTGGAAAAACTATCAACAGGATCTGGAAGGCAAACAGGGGATAGACAGAGGACTTCCTTTATTTGAAAGATCTATCCCTGCAGCAAAGGAAATTCTAAAAGGAGAGATACTTGAATATTACTTAGCCTATAAGACTTCAGAATTATATGCAGCAAGCAGAAATATCAATGAATTTGAAAGAGTTGATTCACTTTATAATTACTTACAGACTCAATTTACAGATAATGAGATAATTGGAATAATAAATGATCTAAGAAACTATAAGGCTAATTACTTTGCATCAATTACAAAAAATCCCTTCACATTTACAAAAATCATTCCTGCTGACAAATAAATACCTAAGCATAAAAAGGATAGAATAATTAATGCAATAATTTGATAATCAACAATATTATTTTATAAAGGAGTTATGTGCCATAACAAATCATAGACAATCAACTAAAACTTAATGTTATGATTAAAACAAATCGTTTCAGTGATTCTAATCTCATGTGGATTATTTGTTAGCTGTCAAAAAACTGATCAACTAGTCTATTAGTTATATGTTTCTATTTAATTCACTCAGGTTCTACTGAATTATTTAAACTTAATAAAATGAAGAACTTCAAAATTTTTTTAAAAGTCGTGCTGATAATTATCCTTGTTAATTGCTTATCAATGAGGGTAATCGGACAAACCGGAGTGAACCTGAAAGATTTACTGACTCCTCAAAATCAAACATCACAGGATTCAGTCTACATGCGTGCAGATGAATTTCCTGAATTTCCCGGCGGTATACCTGCGATGAGAGAATTCTATCAAAAAAATATTAAGTATCCGGAGGAATGCATGGAGAGTGGAACAGAAGGCAAACTTGCAATCCTCATTATTATCGAAAAAGATGGTTCAGTTACTGTTCAGAAGGTACTTAAAAGTGCACATCCGCTTCTGGTTAATGAACTGATCAGGGTAATTAAAATATGTCCGAAATACAAACCGGCAAAAATCAATGGCAATCCTGTCAGGTTTAATATGGTAATTCCCTATGAATTTAAATTGTAGAATTAGTAGGGATGCATTAACTTTTAAATAATTTGCATAAAGTATTCATAATAAAATTAATATAAGTGTTCTTTGATTTTTTAATTTGAATTTATGTTTTAACCCCGGAGGGGTTTAATTTGAATAACCGTGGGTGCAACCCACGGTTAAGACTGGATATCACCCTGGCAACCCCGGAGGGGTTGAATAAAGAACTCATTATAGAAGTCTGATATTCAGCCCCCCGCATGACGGGGCAGGCTCTTCAGGGCTGAGACATTCAGTTTGTCGTTGTCCGTGGGTTTTCACCCACGGTTATTCAAATTATGCCACTTCGCGGCACGATTCATATTTAAGACTTAACACATCAGTAGTATTGTAGAATTTTGAAACCACCTGTCAGATGAAAAAAATTCTCTTCTATGTTTTGCTTCTGGTAATGATCCTGTCGGGCTGTTCAAAAAACAAATCAAAGACCCCGGAAATTATCTATAATGATTCTGCCTTTATTAAGATTATCGTAAAGGAAGTTTCAGATACTCTTGAAATTCAGACAAATTTTTGCTCAATTTTTCCATTCCGAAGCTGTTATTATAAAACGAAAGTAATTACGGAACCGGGTGTCTATTTTATAAGTTATAAAATGACAAAACCTGAGTTGGTACACTTCAAAATCGATAAGAAATTTGATGCATTGTTACAACCGGCTGACACTTTTGTTATTGAAACAGGGATCAGAAAGGACGATTCGGGACAGCCAAAAACTTTTTTCATGATCAATGATATCTTTTATGATTATTATCAGACAAAATTCAACCAATTCGGTTATTATACTTTTACGGATGAAAACATCCCAGCCTCTGATTATCTGATGAAATCTGAAATAACCAGGCAGGAATATGATAAAGCAGCCAGCCTTCTGGATAAGGGTGTGGCTGACAATATTGAATTTCTGGATGAAAATAAAACTAAACTCCCTGACTGGTTCTACGGTCTTGAGAAATCAAATATCATTTACAGTGCAGCATATATGAAGATAATGTTGGCTTACAGGATGAATTTTGATTTCCATAATATCAAACTCGATCTGAATATTAAATTTGATAATCCTGAGGCCAGATTGTCAAGCATTTATTATTACACAATCTCTCAATATCTCTTCTATCATTATTGCATGACAGACAGCCGGCAGGAAGGTATCAACAGAGGGATATATCTCCTGACAAAAACTGAGAGAGCAGCAGATTCCTTGCTGAGCAGAGAACTTTATAACTATTATATTACATGCTCAATAAGTGACCTTTATGTCATTTTCTGTCACAGTAAAGCAGATATTCTCAGAACAGATTCTTTAATTAAGAGTAGTGATTACCGGTTATCGGATGATCAGATCAGGTTTATCAATGATGAAAAGGAATCAGCAATTAAAACAGGGAACATTAAGTTCAGTCTCAATTCAGGAGACAAGGCAACAGGGTTTTATCTTAAAGATGAGAAAGACTCACTTCACAGACTCAGTGATTACAGAGGGAAAAATATCTATCTCCATTTCTGGGCAACCTGGTGTCAGCCATGTATTAAAGAGATCCCGGCAATAAATGAACTCTATGCAAAAACTTCCACAAAACAACTTGTAATCATAAATATATGTCTTGATGATAATCGTGATAAATGGAAAGAGATAATCAAAAGAGAGAATATGAAAGGCATAAACCTGATATGTAAAGGTAACTGGGAAAAATCTCTGAAAGAGAAATACTTCATTGAGGAATTGCCGCATTACACTTTAGTCGACACGGCAGGATTAATTATTAAAAATAATACTGACAGGCCAGGTAATGTCATCACAGAAATTTCACAACTGCTTGATAATAAATAACAGACCTATATAAAACTTAAAATTTATGGTTATGAAACATAATCAAGTCTGCCCTGTTGTTTATAAAATTATCATGTTGCTCTGTCTGGCAATATCCATTGAAGGATAAGTACCTGCTAACTTAATTGAACAGAACTCTTATGGTGCTTTATGTAATCTTGGACGACAGGTAACTGTTATAAAAAACAAATATGCGGTTGAGTTTATTGCACCAATAGGATGGCAGAGAGATAACTCTCTTCTGAGAAGCACAGGGGCAAGTATTATTTATCCAGTTGTTGATAGCCTAAACCGGCTAACCAATATTTATATCCAGACATATCCAGATTCAATCTCTTATAATGATCCTGAATCATTTATCCGGAATGAAAAGTCAAAGCATACAGAAAATGAAAAAAATCTGATATGGGAACTTCAGGCGAATCCTTTTTACAAAACGGTATCAAACTGGAAATTATTCCTGATCAAAGATTCTGAGAATAATAAAAAAGGAGTTAAAAGCATATATTTTATCCACGGATTACACAATGACTTTTGTGTTTAAAACAGCTGACAATGAAGAGTATAATAAATATGTTGACGCTTTTATCACTTTATTATATTCAATCAGGTGTTCTGGATTATCAAGATGAAAATAGATCTGATTTCCGGAACATTAAATGATGTGTATGCAGAGGATATAACCAAAAGCTATCAGGTACATTCGGTTCCTGTGTTTTATATCCTTGATAAAAATAGAGCGATTAGAAAAGTTATTAGAGGCTATGCAGTAGAAACAACAGATAAAGAGATCAGAGATGCAATAAATGAATTGATCTAAAATTTTCAATAACTTCACTAACCATATTAATCCAGACAAAATGAAAGGTTTTCTATGCTATAAGGTTAAATGACTTAGAAAAAAACTCATTAGTGTCCATTTAAATATAATTGATTTTCAACTGTATACAATTTAGCTCTTTGACATCTTGCTTATCTTGGTTTGTAAGTGGCTATATTAGAGGCGTTTTGATTATAATAAGTACATTCAATATTTGGAAAATTTTGTAGTCTGTTTCACTTACTATTGGCTTTAGCCAACGGATCAAGAAATACCAGAAAAGCGGGCTTTAGCCCACAAATGAAGGAGTAAAGTCCCTATGGATGAGGTTTATATAGGGGATGTTGAAAAAGTATGAAATCCACCAACCGCAAAGGACGCTAAGACATTACGCAAACGCAAAGATCTAGTAAACAATAATATAACTTAGCGCCCTCTGCGAAAACTTTGCGGTTAAAATCGACTTTTTGAACACCCACTAATTGACTATTATTTTATCCTGATCAGAATCTTAGAAGTATTCAAATTTAAAACGTCACGCTCTGAAAAAACTTTATAACCTCGATTTAATCATGATTTCAATGAACAATGTTTAATTTATAGTGGACACTAATGAAAAAAACTAATTAACCAATTCTATTATGAAAAAAGTATTTTTTACATTTCTATTAGCCGGATTTAATGTAGTTGCTTTTAACCAGGTTATTGAAGGAACTGTATTTGAAATAGGAACTGATAGTGTAATTTCATCTGCTACAATCTATTTTGACGGAGCATTTGTCGGGACTCTCGCAGATAAAAATGGAAATTTCAGGCTCGACATTACAAAATATGCTTCAATGCCATTAACTGTAAGTTCTATTGGATACTATTCTGTAACACTCACTAATTACAGAACCGATAAACCTCTGAAAATCTATCTGACGCCAAAGATGTATGAGATGAACGAGGTAGTCATTTCTTCAAAACCTCTTTTCAGGGAAAGAAAGGCATATTTAAAACTGTTTAAAGATGAGTTTCTTGGAACAACATACAATGCACAAAATTGCGAGATTATTAATGAAAATGACATTTCTTTTAACTATGACTCTTGTCAGGATACCCTGAGAGCATTTGCAACAAATCCGCTTATAATAAACAACAGGGCATTAGGATATAAGATCACCTATTATCTTGATAAATTTGAGTATTACAGGCGAAGCAGATCCTTCATGTTTGTCGGGAATTTAATTTTCAACGAAGATCTGATAAGTAACAAAACAGATAAGAATTTATCTGCTCTGTTGTATGAGAAACGAAGATATAGTACATATCTTGGATCACGAATGCACTTTTTCAGGGCACTTTGGAAAGATGGCATGACAGAAGCAGGCTTTTCAATTAGAAATTCAGATGATGGCTATCTAAGCTATACAGACATTGTAAGACAAGAAGATATCCGTCGACCTGATTCTCCTGATAGAGATATAAAACATATTATCTACTCTGGAGATTTGAAAATATATTACAATGGAGAGCTATCCACAATGATATTTCTTAAACCCAGAGTTTATTTTAATAAAGATGGGAAATACGATAATATGGTTATTACCTGGGAAGGAGAAATGATAAAAAAACGTATTGGGGACATGCTTCCTGATGTTTATAATGAATCATATAATAGCAACCGTTAGCACCTGCAAAAGCCGGATACCTTGACCAAATCTGGCCGGTTAAATTACAATTTTCATAAATATTTTACCAACTAGCACTTAATTCCGGCAATGGGTGGTCAATTTACTCCGGCGAAAAGCGGTAGATTAACTGGCGTATGCACTTTATTCATGATTATTGGTTTTTATGAGATTAAAGTATTTAATAACCCGATAGCCTTATTAATTACAATTGAGGGTGCCTTAACTATAAATTCAGCCTCTCGTTTTCTCCAATCAAGACTTTTAACCTGGTCAGCCAATATTACACCGCTTATTTTACTACCTCCTACTTTTACTTCAAAAGGATAACCTTTCTCCTGGTTCGTGATAGGACAAAAAATTGCAAGCCCGACTTTTTGGTTATATGCTTTTGGAGACAACGTTAAAGCTGGCCTTTTCCCTGCTTGTTCATGACCTGATTGGGGGTTAAATTGAAGCCAAACAATATCACCCCGGTCTGGAACATATATTACCATATTTCACCTCCGGTTTGATCACCTGTTGATATTTCGGAATGAATATTTTCAATCGTAATATTTTTTAAAAGCTCTTTTAAGGAATATTCATTTTTTCCCGGGCTTAAAACTATATTTCCATTTTCAACCATTATGTCAATGTTGCTTCCCTCAGTTACCCTAACATCTTTAGTGATATTTTTAGGAATTCTGATAGCAAGGCTATTCCCCCATTTTTGAATTGTTGCTTTCATATTATAAGTTTATACATTGTATATACAAAAGTATAAAGAATTATTTATATTACATGCAATGTGTAATATAATTTTATAATTATTTTATGATTTTCTTTTCTTGAAACCCTTAATCTCTACACCCTCTTTTCTGAGATACTGGTAAATTATTGATCTGCTTATATTTTGCGTTTAATATTGAGAAAAGTGCGAGTGTGAGAGCGAGTCAATCATTATTTGCCGGCAACATCCCTGACCATATTCATCAACTGGGCACGGCTCTTTACATTAGTTTTAATATAGATCCTGTGAGTGTGGTCTTTAACAGTCTGAAGGCTAATGAATAATTTCTCTGATATTTCTTTGTTACTCAATCCATTGCATATTTCGCGGACTATATCACTTTCCCGTGGTGATACCTCATACCGTTGGCAAAATTCTTCAAGTGAGATCACCTGACCCTGACCTGGTTTAACTGTAACAATTGCTGCACCGTAGGTAAGATAAACAGGAAGAAATGTATTGCCTGTAAAAAATATAATTATGAACAGGATACCAGGAAGAGCATGTGATGAAAACATAATCAGAATTGAGCTTTGAAGCAATGTTGTCAGGAAGATACCTGCTGCAATTATTCTTCTGTCTTTTGTATTTATCTCTATATTTCCTTTTCCGCTATAAAAGATCTGAAGGGCTGCAATTGAAGTATAAACGAAATTCAGAATAATGAAAAAGTGTTTAATAATATAAAGAGGCTTAACATCAGGTACTTTTCCGGTAAGATATCCGACAATAATTATCACTATAATATTAATGAACAGAAAACCGGCTACAAACCAGTTATTTCTTCTGTTACCATAGATTTCTGAGGAAAACTGCAGAAGCATAAGCCAGGCAAAAACCACAAATGGGAGTCCGAGAAGAAGGGCAACGTCATAAAACCTCTCCAGTACTTCTGCTGATAAATAGTCAGGCATGAATGCCCTGATCAAAACCTGTCCCCAAATTCCGTAAAACCCGAAGGCATATATAAAAACCTGAAAAAAAAGCAGAGGTGAGAAAATCCCGCGGTTGTATGTTTTCTGTAGTCTGACAGAAAGAATTATCCCTCCCGCGGCCATTGCAACCGTGAGGATAAACACAATATATACAAGGTATAGTAACATTCTTTAAAGTTATGAAGATCACTCCAAACGGGAGGATCAAATATAAACACTACTTAAGTATTGTACCACATACTAAAGTAGGAAAAATATAAATCAATACTATAGTATGAAGTGTATGAAAAATCCGGGGTTTACTTTTGCCATGTAATCATTCAAACGAGTTTTAATTAAAAAGCAAAAAAATGGAAACAAATAATGAAATTATATTGAAACCGGGTTTCAGAAACAGCTTTGGAAACGGATGGCAGGTAATGATGAAAAATTTTCTGAGATTATTCCTGGTCGTAGTCATTCTGGGAATTATTGTTGGTCCTTTCAGATTGCTCGAATTTAAATTTGATGCAGCTGATCTTCATGGTGCGCCATGGAACTGGGACTGGGAAAACGCTGATGGATGGGAGCACATTTTTAATATGGTCTCACTGGGTATGTTTGCAGCTTTCTTTGCTTTGCTCGCAGCGCTCTATATGTTGCTTGTAGTTCCTGTTTTCAAGTACGGAGGCAAAATGATCTTTGTACAGGCTGTCAGAAAGATTAAACCCGACTTTGAATACTTTGTCAAAGGTTTTATGGAAAACTATCTCTCCATTGTTCTGGCAAACCTGCTGGTGATAGCTCTTGTGGTGATGGGTCTGTTCGCCCTGCTTATTCCGGGTATAATAATTGCATGCCGGCTGGCTTTTGTTTCATATATAATAATGGATAAGAAACTTGATCCGATTGAAGCTGTTGAACTCAGCTGGAAGATGACCAGGGGCCATGGCTGGAAGATATTCTTCATGGGTTTTGCATCATTTTTCATATTTATATTTGGTCTGATACTTTTTCTGGTAGGGGTCTTCCCAGCTTCTATCTGGATAATGAGCTCATTTGCTTCACTTTATGAGGCTGTAAATCAGGGGATGGAGAAACCGGTTGAGGCAGAGGTTGTGGCTGGATAGGTCCCATGAACTCACCCCCTTGTATTCCCCCTCTCTGCTCTGCAAAGAGGGGGAAACTTATTTTATTTTTGGTACGTCATTTGCAACTCAAACAAAAAATTGAGTAATTTTATAGTTTATAATTAAAACATTCAGATATGAGAACCAGAGGATTATTATTGCTTTTCGTATTTTCACTTCTTTTACCGGTAAATTCAACAGCCCAGGTAGGCAGCCTGCTTAAGAATAAAATGAACAAGGTTGTTAATGCAGGGGTTAAGACAGTTGATAAAGAAGTTGATGCTGAGATTGATACTGCTGTAAATAAAGAAGCTGAAAAAGCGAAGACAAAAGCTGATGCGCGTACGGAAAAAAACAAGCAGGCTGAAAACCAGCCTTCATCCGAAGGCGGACAGGCAGGCGGAGGAATGTTTGGCAGTATGTTCTCCAACAAAGTTGACCTGAAGTACAAGGAAGATTACAGCTTCACTTCAAGGATATATATGATCTCCGAGACATACGACAATAAGGATGTAATGAAGATGGATATGTATATGTTCTACAGTGCAACCCAGCCCAGCATCGGTATGGAGACTAAGTCCATTTCAGATGCCAAGGGAGAAACAGTTCCTGTGACAGCAGTAATGGTAGTTGATGGCGAAAATAAAATCTTTCTTATGCTTACTGATATGAATGGCATGAAGATGGGTATAATATCGTCTGCTGAGGAAGAGTCCGCAGCAACTACTGATAGCAAGGGAAAGAAAGATACCCCCCCGGTCTATACAAAAACAGGTAATACAAAGGAGATTGCGGGGTATAAATGCGATGAGTACTCATACATAGATCCTGATGACAACTCTAAAGGAAAAGTCTGGTTTACACAGGATCCCAGGCTGAAAATCGACAGACGCGGCTGGAAGAACACAGGGATGTCTGCTTACTATTCAAGTCCGCAATTCAATGATGGGATCATTCTGGCAAATGAAGCTTACGATGATAAGGGAAAGCTTACAATGAAGACTGAAACCATCGAGATAAATGAGAATTTTCCTCACAATATTTCTGTAAAGGGATATTCATTACGTCAGATGAACTCGGGCAAGAGCAAGGAAGAAAAGAAATAGGAAGCATCTGTTTAACTTACCGGACAACTTAAATTTTACTAATTTTCATATAAAATGAGAATTTCAGGATTTGTTTTGCTGTTCCTGATTCTGGCAAGCTCAGCTTCGGGCCAGGATAAAAGAATGGTCGATGAGATAAAGGCTCATAAAACAGGAATTGCAGTATGGTGGATAGGTCAGGGAAGCTGGATAATAAAATCAGACGACCAGGTGATCTCGACCGACCTGTTCCTTGAAAACCGGGGACGGATCGCCCCAAGCCCTATTACTCCTGAAGAAATTGCATCTGTACTGGATATAGCCTTCATAACTCATGGCCATGGTGATCATTTTGAGGAGTATACTTCGCGGATACTTGCAGAAAAATCCAGCTGCATGTTCGTTATACCTGAGAACTGTATGACAGCTGCAGGGAAGTTCAGAATACCCCGGGAGCGCATAGTTGTGGCAAAGCCAAGAGAACCATTTGAAATTAAGGGAATTAAAGTAGATCCGTTGAGGGCTCTTCATGGAAATTCTAATTTTGCCATTTACTACGATGCAAACCTTCAGGACTGCGGTTATCTTTTCACTATAGGTGGCAAGAGGATACTGCAGCCGGGCGACACTTACCTTCTTGAGGATCATCTTTTCCTGAAGAAGGTTGATGTGCTCTTCTTTTCACCTACTGAACATAACATGTATATTGACAATTCAGTGATACTGATCAATGCGCTGGATCCCGAATACATTTTTCCACAGCATCACAGCACAGTTGCTGTTAATGAGGGCAATCGTTTCTGGGCAAAAGGCTATCCCGATGAGGTGAAGATCAGATTGTCAAAGCCATTGAAGGAGAAGTATTTCATCCTGAAAACAGGGGAGAAGAAGGAGATAAGATAAATATCCTTACAGTTTCTTCAGTTTGGCAAACCTGAGCAGCAGTTTTCTTGTTCCGTCTGTATCAAATTTCACAGAGGCTGTAGTATTGGGCGGTTCCCCTTCGATGGAGATTATTACACCTTTCCCAAATCTCTCATGCTGAACCATATCTCCTTCTGCGAAAAGCGATGCATCAGTTCCTGTAAATGCTGAAGATGAGCCGGCAACTGCCTTGCTCAGTTTCTTAAACCTGTCATCTTTAACATACTTCAGTGGTTCTTCACTTAAAGGCGTTGGCTTTGCATGTGAATTGCCCGGAGCATTGAATGGTTTTCCTCCGGTTTGAGGATAGTGAAGGAACTTTTGATCGATCTCCTTCAGAAAGCGGCTTGGACTGCATCTTTCAAGATTGCCCCATTTATACCTGTTAAGTGCATAACTCAGGGTAGCCTGTTTTTCGGCACGTGTAACCGCAACGTAGAACAGACGCCTCTCCTCTTCAAGCTCCTTTGCACTTCCCGACGACATCGGTGAGGGGAAAAGAGTATCCTCCATCCCTGCTATATATACATGCTTGAATTCCAACCCTTTGGCTGAATGCATTGTCATAAGGGTAACTTTATTCCTGTCTTCCTTATTATCGGTATCCTGATCAGTCAGAAGAGCAACGTTGGCCATATAGGCTTCAAGGATATTTGGCTCTCCGTTGGTATCTGCAGCTTCTGTAAATACCTTTATGGCATTAAGCAGCTCTTCCATATTTTCATAGCGGCTTACTTCTTCAGGCGACTTACCGTCTTTAAGCTCCTTCATTATACCTGAACCCAGTGCTATTTCCCTGGCTTTTGTAAATGCATCGGTTGTATCGGAGTTGATGCTAAAGTTATTGATTACATCTCTGTATAACAGGAGTTTTTTTACCGTGCCTGCATTGAAATGATCTGAATACTTTCCAGCTTCAGATAATACAGACCATGCAGAGGTATTAAGAGAAGATGAAAGTTCAAATATCTTTTCAATCGTGGTATCACCGATACCTCTTTTAGGATAATTTATTGACCTTTTAAGAGCTTCTTCATCTTCGGGATTTATGACCATTCTGAAATAAGCAAGGACATCTTTTATCTCTTTTCTGTCATAGAAGGATAATCCGCCATAGATCCTGTAAGGGATATTCTTCCTTCGCAAAGTCTCCTCAAATATCCTCGACTGGGCATTCGTCCTGTACAATACAGCAAAATCCGACCAGTTGAGCCTGAGGGAGAATCTTTTATCGAAAATATCCGAAGCTATGTTGAAACCCTCTTCAGAATCTGTCATTGCCTGGAACACCTGGATCTTCTCGCCCGGTTCATTCATCGAAAATACATTCTTTTTAATCTGCCCCTCATTATTTGCAATAATGGTATTGGCCGCGTTCACAATTGTCTGAGTGGATCTGTAATTCTGTTCCAGTTTATAAAGCTGATAATCTGAGTAGTCGTTTTTAAATTCAAGAATATTCTCTATTCTGGCTCCCCTGAAAGAGTATATGCTCTGGGCATCGTCACCTACCACGCATAAATTGTGATGTGATGCAGCAAGCTTTTTAACAATCAGGTACTGCGAATAGTTGGTGTCCTGGTATTCATCAACAAGGATATAACCGAATCTCTCCTGGTATTCCGCAAGTGTTGCCGGGAAGTCCCTGAAGAGGATATTTGTATTCAACAGAAGATCATCAAAATCCATTGAATTGGCTTTGAAGCATCTGGCTGCATAGGTTTTGTAAACATCTGCGAGCAAAGGCATTCTGCTGGCTTTGTCATATTCATGAAGAGATGAATCGGCAGCATACATGCTGGCCGTTATCAGGTTGTTCTTTGCAGATGATATCCGTGAGGCAATTACTCCCGGTTTGTATATATTATCATCGAGGTTAAGCTCTTTTATTATGGACCTGATAAGGCTCTTTGAATCGGAGGAATCATAAATTGTGAAGTTTGATCTGTATCCCAGCTTGTCACCTTCCATTCTCAGGATCTTTGCAAATATTGAATGAAAGGTACCCATCCAGAGGTATCTCGCTATTTCAGGGCTGACAATCCTGCTTATCCTCTCCTTCATTTCCCTTGCTGCCTTATTTGTAAAGGTGAGAGAAAGGATCTTTCCGGCAGGGACTTTATTATTAAGAAGATGGGCTATGCGGTATGTAAGTACTCTCGTCTTGCCTGCACCTGCACCTGCAATCACAAGGGCAGGACCTTCTGTGTGAAGGACTGCCTGTCTCTGCGAATCATTCAGATCATTCAGATAATTTGTTGCCATTGGTACATCAGGTTATAGCGAAACGGGTCCGGCAAATTTAGTAATAAGAGATTATCGGAAACAATTTGTTGAATAGTTCTCATGATTATTTATTAACACCTTTTTATTCTGATCATATTATTGTAATTTCCCAATATGGAAACCAATGTTTTTTCAGGACTCCTGTTGATTGCAACCGGTGCTTTTACTGCCGGCAGTTTTGCAATACCTTTCGGGAAGGTAAAAGGCTGGAAATGGGAAACTTACTGGCTGATCTATTGCGTTGGGGCATACATCCTGTTCCCTCTCATTGCATGTCTGGTTTTTGCCCCTTCATTTGCAGGAATTTATCAGGAAGTACCTGGTAATGTATTGCTTAATGTATTCCTTATGGGAGCTGTTTACGGTGTAGGAAACCTCTCTTTCGGTCTCTCATTGCGTTACCTTGGAATATCACTTGGTTATGCAATGTCGTTGGGACTTATGCTCGCTATAGGGACCCTGATCCCTCCTCTGCTGGATGGAAGACTTAAGATAATGCTTACCGGCTCAGGAGGTTCCTTACTGATAGCAGGAGTGTTGATAGCATGTGCCGGTATAGCACTTTCGGGATGGGCAGGCTATCTGAAGGATACCAGGATTGCCGATGCCGAAAAGAAAAAGAGCATTACTGAATTTAATTTCTTTAAGGGGGTAATGGCAGCCCTGCTGGTTGGAATAACAGGGTCTGCAATGTCACTGGGTTTTGAACAGGCAATTCCCATTAACACAATTGGTGAAATATCAGGTATTGATCCTTTATTCACCCTTATGCCCGTTATGCTGCTCTTGCTTGCAGGTACAATGGTTACTACAATTGTATACTGTATTTTTCTGGGAATAAAAAGTCATTCCCTTGGTGATTATATCAGAAATGAAAGACCGGGTGTTCTTTTTTACAATTACCTTTTTTCACTTCTGGCAGGTTTGCTGTGGTTCAGTCAGTTCATATTGTTCGGAATGGGCAAAAGCAAAATGGGACCATACACCTTTACCTCATGGGGAATTTTAATGGGACTGACTATTGTTTTTGCCACACTCTGGGGCTTGTACCGGCGGGAGTGGAAAGGAGCTGCTCCCGGGATTATTGTACTTATGATCATTTCTCTGGTTATAATTATTGTATCATCTTACATCATCGGGATAAGCGGATCAGTTTAAATTCTTCAGATAGCATTAAAGTAGATTTTCTATTTATCTAAATTACAGGTTATGAAAAGATTCGGACAGATTATAGGTGTAAAGCCTGAACATTTTGAAAGTTATAAGAAGTATCATGCTGCCGTATGGCCTGAGATACTTGAAATGATAAGTAAATGCAACATCAGGAATTATTCTATTTTCCATAAGGACGGGATGCTCTTTGCATACATGGAATACACAGGCAATGATTTTGAAGGTGATATGGCCAGGATGGCAGCAGACCCGAAAACACAGGAATGGTGGTCGGTAATGAAGCCGATGCAGTCTCCGGTAGAAAAGCGCAAGTCGGGTGAATGGTGGGCAGATATGGAGGAAGTATTTCATCTCGACTGAGCTTTCAGTTTGCTCCTATTTTATTATACTTGCAGTTGAAATAATACGAAAGATGGATCTAATCCGTTTGAGATAGTAATACCTGATTGCCTGTGCGATATTTTATTCTGATAATACTCCTTTTCCTGGCACTTTCTTCTGAAGCTCAGCTTACAACTCCGGGTAATATTGCCATGAGGTATACAATCTATCCGTCAATGCCTGAAATAAAGGATCCGGTATTTATTTACTGCAACTCAGCCGGATCACAGAAAGGAACTTTACGTGCAACTAGTCCGGCAGGATCAGCTCCTTTCGATTTTTCATGGTATAAATGGGACGATGCAACCAAAAGCTTCAGTATACCTGTTAAGTCAGAATCAGGCGTTTCTTTATCAACTGTTGATAACCTTGAAGAAGGCGGATACAGGGTAATTATAAGCGGAGGTTATGATACCAGCCTTGTGGGATGGATATTTTTGGACAAGCCTCATTCCTATGCAGCCCTTCTGAACAGAACCTGTGATTATGTTGCCTTGAAAGGTGCAGCTGCAACCGATACCTTTTATTATAAGAATCCTGCAAACGGTTCGGCAGTCAGACTACAGAACAGGGTGAAGTTCTTATGGTCCTCCAATCCGGCCTCTGTAATCCCTTTTCCCGATCTTGAGCTGAATCCGCAGACCTTCGTTCCGCCTCTTGTCGATGTAACATATAAGATCCAGGTTACAGACAGTTTCGGATGTTTCAGCGAGTCATCCTTTTTCTATGAATCGATTCATGTGAAAGCAGATTTCTCCGCGGATCCCACAAAAGGTGAAGCGCCACTTGAAGTATCGTTTACAGACAAATCAATCAGAGGAAGTGTATATAAATGGGATTTTGGATGGGGTGCTGACAGCATTTCCGATCTTCAGAATCCTGCTCCTTATATTTATAACAAGCCCGGAGAATACTCAGTTAAACTGATTATCGAAAGCGACCTTCATTGTATTGATTCAATGCGGTTTGAGAAAATTGTGGTTGAACCGTCTGAACTTGATATTCCTAATGTCTTTACACCCAATGACGATGGTATGAACGACCGTTTCATGGTTCAGAAAAAATCAATCAGATTCCTCTCAGTTGAAGTATTCAGCAGAAGTGGTAAGATGGTTTATAATTTTTCAGGCGAAGGTGAAAGTCTGAGAAACTGGGAGGGTTGGGATGGCAAAGTAAATAATACATCAGCTGTTGCCACTCCGGGTGTTTATTTCTATGTTATCAGGGCATTGGGTTGGGATGATATTGAATACGACAGCAAGGAACAACGGGGATTCGTGTATCTGTACAGATAAGGCACAACGGCACAACGGCGCAACGGCGCAACGGTAAAAGGGCATAAGGGGTTTAAAGCCTTTGAGCCTCTGTGCCATTGTGCCTTTGCGCCATTCCTCAAATTGAGATAAACCTCTTTCGTGCTTCGACAGACCATCTTCCTGTTGCATGGTTGTTTTCAACCACCGTTACAAAATCATGCCTGTCGACTGTAGGACAGATATGCCATGGGATACCGTAAAGAATATCACCTGTTTTGAATTTATCTGTTTCGATGACCCTGATAACTAAATGTTCTTCACTATGATTGACAACTGTGTACTCATCCATATCAAAAAATTTGATCCTCGGATGCGGCATTTCTGATGCAATTGATTTATGTCCCAGATCGAGGCAGATCAATCCATCGGCAGGTTTACTTACAACACGTGTCATAAGAACAGCTGCATTAAGGAACTCCATATCCGGTAATGAGCTTCCGTATCCGTAGTCCCATAAAAGCAATGTGCCCGGACTACATTCAACTCCATCGCGCAAGGCATGTACCCTGAATGTCGGAGAACCTCCGGCCACTATTTTTACCGGATCCGGATTTGATTTACGGAGCTTATCTGCGAGTCTGGTTACAGGAATGAAACCTTCATCACTTATCTGTTTCCTGAATGAGAATTCTTTTTCACGTATATGTCCGTCATAAACATGTAATCCTTCGGCTTTCAACATAGGAAGCCTGTTTATCATTTCATAAAGAGAGGCAGCTTTTTCATCAGGCGGAATGCCGGTCCTGTCCATGCCGTTATTTATATCGAGCCAGAGGTGTGTTTCGAGACCATGTTTTAATGCTGATTCTGCAAGTTGTCTTATGATATCTTCAGTGTCGGTGATACATGAGAATTTTGTACCGGTAAATTCGTGTTTAAGCTGGAAGAATCTGTCTATACATGGTCCTACAGGCTGCATTGCAAGCAGGATATCCCGGGCACCGCATTTGGCTGACATTTCGGCTTCAGAAATGGTTGAGCACTTGAATTTTCTGATGCCATGTTTGATCTGTAACTTGATTACTTCAGGCATCTTATGCGTTTTTACATGGGGTCTGAGCCTGTCGACATCTCCGGCAATTTCTATCATCTTCCTTATATTGCTTTCGATGCGGTCAGGATAAACCAGAAGTGCTGGGGAGGAAATCTCCTGTACATTGTCTGCCTTGTACCACGCTTCAGACGGAAATGTTATTCTTCCCATTTTGTAATCATTTCAATTCATACACGGCATCCACTTCCACTGCTATATTTGCTGGTAGCATCATTCCAACGGCACATCTTACACCAATACCGTTTTCTTCACCAAAAACCTCAGCCATAAGTTCACTGAAACCATTTATTACTGCCGGGTGCTTATCAAAGTCAGGAACACAGTTGACCATGCCAAAAATTCTTACAACCCTTTTAATTTTGTTAAGATCACCGAAATGTTCTTTTATAGTTGCCAGCATTGTCAGTCCGACCTGCCTTGCAGCCATCCTGCCCTCTTCGGTATCGAGATCGGCACCAAGTTTCCCCGTTATCAGGGTGCTGTCAGAACGAAGCGGGCCCTGTCCGGAGACATAGAGTAATTTATCAACGACAAGCACAGGCTTGTAGATACCTACAGGTTTCGGTGCAGGCGGAAGTTCAAGTCCAAGTTCTTTAATACGGAGTTCAGGATCGTATTTCATATTTTTAAAGTTTTTAATTGGTGGAATATATACGAAGTTAGCAAATTTCTGATTCATAAGCAAAAGGCGCAACGGCTCAACGGCTCAGGGGCGCAAAGGCTATTAAACTCATAATTGTTGCTATATGACTCATTGTATTGCCCTTGCGCCTTTGTACCGTTCTCCATTCACCGGTAAATTTCCGCCGTTCAAAGAATAATATCCGCAGATGAACTATTAAAACTTTGTAAACTGAAAAAGTTTTCTCATTTTTGCATCGTTTAAACAAAATTGTCGGATATGCGGGAAAGAATAATTGAAGGGGCAGTAAATCTGTTCAAATCTTATGGAGTAAAAGCCGTGACAATGGATATGCTGGCCGGCCACATCGGAATCTCGAAACGGACAATCTACGAGAATTTCTCTGACAAGGATGAATTATTTGAAGCAGTCCTTAAACTTCTTGCAGAAAGACAGAAGATCCTGATTCACAGGATACTGAATGATTCAGATAATGCTATCGAAGCCATATTCAGACTTCTCGAGTCTAACAGGGATCATTTTCAGTCAATGAGTCCTGCATTTCATGACGATATCAAAAAGTATTATCGTGAAATTATTCTGCACAAATCTGACGCATGTGAGATGCCCGATTACAGGAATAATATCCAGATCATAGAGAGAGGAATAAAACAGAAACTCTTCAGAAAAGATATAAATCCGGCAATTGTCAACCGTTGTCTCTACTCCCTGGGAATGTCAATCATGGATGGTGAATTGTATCCGTTTGAGGATTTTACACGACGAGAAGTGATAAAGAATGGTTTTGTCAATTATCTGAGAGGAATATCAACAGATGAAGGAAATCAATTAATCGAGAAACTTATGGCAAAATTTTAGGCATATATAATAAAAATATTCAAATCATTCCGAACAAACAGTTTATAAATATGAAACACAAATTAATTTTAAATACTGCTATCCTGTTCTTTATAACAGGAGCCTCTCTTTTTGCTCAGAGGGACAGCAGTGAGCTTAAGCTATCATTACAAGAGGCACAGGATTATGCAATTCAAAACAATAAGAGCGTGATTGCTGCAAGACAGGATATTGCTGCTTCCAGGATCGCTATATGGGAGACAATATCCAATGCATTGCCAACCGTTGACGCATCAGGTTCATTCACAGATAACCTTAAACTTATGACAACCCTTTTACCGGGTGATTTTTTTGGCAGACCTGGTGAAAAAGTTCCTGTTACATTTGGATCGCAGTTTAATTCGGGAGCTAATATTCAGGCAGGTATGCTCCTGTTCAATGCTCCTCTTTATGTAGGTATTGAAACTACAAAACTGGTAAATAAGTTAAGTGAGAAGAGTCTGGTTAAATCTGAGCAGGATACAAGGGAGTCGGTAAGCACAGCTTATTTCCTTATAATAGTATCGGAGGAATCTCTCAGGATACTTGATGCAAACATTGCAAACCTGAGCGAAACGCTTAAGTCAACCAGGGCAATGTTTTCGGCAGGTATGGCAGAGGCAACTGATGTTGACCAGATGATATCAAACGTAACTCAGGTTGAAAACGCAAGAAGTTCGATGCAGAGAACAATTGAGCTGAATTATAATCTTCTCAGATTTCAGCTGGGTGTTACTCCTGAGACAAATATTATTATCACCGAAACTCTTGAAAGTCTTACCTCAATGATAAACGTTGATGCACTGATGTCACAGGAATTTGACCACAGGCAGAATGTAAATTATCAGCTTATAGAAGGACAGGAGCAAATGTCATCACTTATGCTGAAAACACAGAAGGCTTCTGTATTGCCCACTCTATCGGGATTCTACTCTTATGGAACCAATGGAATGGGAGACAAGATAGGAGATCTGCGGTGGTTCTCCAACTCTATGACCGGTTTACAGCTGAATATACCGATTTTTGCCAGCGGTCAAAGATACAGCAAGATAAGAAAGGCACAGATCAACCTTGATAAAGCCAGAACAACAAAAGATATGGTGACAGAACAACTTCTGCTACAGGAAAAACAACTCAGATACAATCTTGTCAATGCCAATATGCAATATATTAGTCAGAGAGATAATGTTGAAGTTTCAAAACGTGTTTATGCAAGCACGGAGAACAAATTCCGTCAGGGCATGGCTTCAAGTCTTGAACTTACACAGGCAAACCAGCTCTATCTTCAGTCTGAAAATAACTATGTTTCAGCATTGCTGAACCTGCTTCAGACTAAAATAGCACTGGATAAACTTTTAAATAATATCTGATCAGGAATAAACCTTTTAAATATAAAATAATGAAATACTTAAGAACACTTTCAATAATCCTTTTAGGTGGATTTATCTTATCGGGCTGTTCATCAAAATCTGATAAGGCTGCCGGTGATAATGAGTCCGGTGCGCAATCGGGCGACAGGACAGTTATCCCGGTGAAGGTTATGCCTGTTGCCATGACGACTATTTCCAGAACTATCGATTATACTGCCACTGTACTTCCGTATGAGGAAGTGAACATGGCACCTTCTGCTCCGGGAAGGATTGAAAAGATCTATGTTGAAGTAGGAGAACGGGTCAGAAAAGGTGATGATCTGTTTCTCATGGACCGCACGCAGTTATTACAGATGAAACTGCAACTTACCAGTCTTGAAAAGGACCTTTCGCGGCTGGATACACTTCTCAGGACAGGGAGCACAAAGCAGCAACAGTATGATCAGATGAAGACACAATATGATGTAACAAAGTCAAATGTTGATTTCATGGAGGAGAATACCCTTATGAGAGCCCCCTTTGATGGAGTTATTACAGGTAAGTACTTCGAAAACGGAGAAATGTATTCAGGAACACCAACAACTCAAACCGGGAGATCGGCAGTGGTGACAATAATGCAGATCACGCCTCTTAAAGTAAATGTCAACATATCTGAGCAATACTATCCCCTTATCAGAAAAGGAATGAAAGCTGAAGTGATTGCCGATGTATTTAAGAATGAAAAATTCACAGGTACTGTCTTTCGCATTGCTCCTACAGTAAATGCTGCAACACGGTCATTCAATGTTGAGCTTGAGCTTCCAAACAGGAATGAACTTCTGAAACCAGGAATGTTTGTCAGGGTTGCTATGGAACTTGGCGAGGTTGAAACTTTTGTTGTCCCCGCCAATACTGTCATGATCCAGGAAGGGACAAATCTGAGATACGTCTTCGTTGCTGAGAACAATGAAGCAAAACGGATCGTTGTCGGAATAGGTAAGAGATTTGATGACAAGCTGGAAGTAATTTCAGATGTACTTAAAGAGGGCGACCAGCTTATAACTGAGGGTCAGGCAAGACTCATTGCCGGCGATAAAATAGATGTTGTTAGGTAAATTTTGATTTTCAAAAATAAGAAAATGAGCATATACAGCAATTCCGTTAAACGACCTGTTACAACCATCCTGTTATTTGTGGCAGTGATGGTTATCGGGCTCTACTCTCTTACACGGCTGCCTGTTGATCTTTATCCCGAGATCGAGCTTCCGTTTGTTACAGTAATGACAACATATCCCGGTGCAAGTGCATCAGATATAGAAAGCAATGTTACCCGCCCGATTGAGGATGTTCTCAATTCAGTGAGCAATCTGAAGGATCTTACTTCAACTTCAAGTGATGGTTTGTCTGTTATCTTCCTGAATTTTGAATATGGATCAAACCTTGATGAGGCAATAAATGATATCAGGAGTAACCTGAACTTCGTATCAAGGATACTTCCCGAAGAGGCTGAGGATCCGACCATCATTAAATTCAATTCCAGTATGATGCCAATAATTTTCTATGCTGTAACAGCAAATGAAAGTTATGCGGGTCTCGAAAAAATACTTGATGAGAAGATAGTAAATCCCCTTAACAGGATTGAAGGGATAGGAAACGTATCTCTGACAGGCGTTCCCGGAAGAAGAATTTATATCGATATTGATCCCAGAAAGTTAGAGGCTTACAATCTTACAATTGAACAGATCGGGGGTGTTTTAAGATCAGAAAACCTTAATATGCCGGCCGGTTTTCTGGAGATGGGCCAGACCGATTACCCGCTTAGAATTCAGGGTGAATTTCCTGAAAGTGATGTTCTGAAGAATATCGTTGTAAGCAACTTCAACGGTAATAATATTTATCTGAAAGATCTGGCAGAGGTCCGTGATACTATCAGGGAATCAAAACTCGATACCAAGATCAACGGGGCAAAGGGGATGGGTCTTTTCGTACAGAAACAATCCGGAGGGAATACAGTAAAAGTCACCAAAGAGGTTGAACTTGCTCTTGAAGAGCTTAAGAAAGATCTTCCTCCTGATGTAAAAATTGAACTGTTGTTCTCCAGTGCATCATTCATAAAGGACTCTATAAGTAACCTTACTGAAACGCTGATGTATGCAGGTATATTTGTGGTACTGGTAGTACTGTTTTTTCTTGGAAGATGGAGAGCCACATTTATTGTAATCCTGACAATCCCTGTGTCGCTTATAGTTGCCTTTATCTATCTCTTTATCTCCGATGCATCAATAAACATTATCTCTCTTGTATCCCTATCAATTGCAATAGGGATGGTTGTGGACGATGCCATTGTGGTTCTGGAGAATATTACACGGCACATTGAACGGGGAAGCCGGCCCAGGGAAGCTGCAATTTATGCTACCAATGAAGTGTGGCTTGCTGTTATTGTAACCACTTTAACAGTTGTAGCTGTATTCTTCCCGCTGACATTTGTTGAAGGGCTGACAGGAGTACTTTTCAAGCAGCTGGGACTAAGTGTTACAGTAACAATTATAACCTCCACAATTGCTGCTCTTACATTAACTCCTACTTTAAGTTCCCTGATGCTGAAATACAGACCAATCAGGCGCGATGCACCTTTCTTTACTTATGATGGCAGCATCAGAAAACTGCTCGACAGGTTCGATAATTTCTATGAGAGAACTCTGAGATGGGCGCTCAGGCATAAAACAATGGTATCAATAATTGCAACCGTCATATTTGTACTCTCAATGAGTCTGTTTTCAGCAATTGATACTGAATTCTTCCCCCAGGCTGATGAATCGACTGTTTATGCAACTGTTGAACTGCAAACCGGATCAAGGGTTGAAAACACAATTAATACTGCCAATACGCTTGATAGTCTGATTAAAACCAATTATCCTGAAGTTGAAATAATCTCAACCAATTCAGGGTATGATGATCAGGGCGGATGGGAATCTATGTTCAGTGCTGGCGGAACCCATACTATACAATATACAATAAGCCTTGTGCCTATTGAGGAGAGAGAAAAAAGTGCCTGGGATATTGCTGATGAAATGAGAGAAGATTTTGCAAAGTTTCCCCAGATCACCAGTTTCCAGGTTACCACTACCCAGAATATGGGTTCATTCGGTGGCAATGCCGTTGATGTTGAGATATATGGATACGACATTGCTGCAACAAATGTTGTTGCCAATGAGCTTGCAGAGAAAATAAAAAATATTGAAGGGACAAAAGATGTCACAATAAGTCGTGACAAATCAAAACCGGAGCTCCAGATCATTTTCGATCAGGAAAAGATGAGTGCCAACGGCCTGAATACAGCAATGGTTGCAACTGCGGTTAAGAACAGGGTTGATGGTATGATAGCCACACGTCTGCGTCAGTCAGGCGATGAGTATGATGTAGTTGTCAGGTTTAAGAAGAGCTCAAGAAGTACTCTTACAGATATCGAGAACTTTGCGATCACCAATATGCAGGGTCATTCAGTACGACTTGTTGAGATTGCTCAGATCCGTGAGAACTGGGCCCCGCCAAGTATTGAACGTAAACGCAAGGAGAGAGTTGTAAGGGTATCATTCACTCCGTTTGAAAGGTCTCTTACTGATATTCAGGTTGATGTACAGAAAGCAATAAATGAAACTCCCAAACCTGCAGGGATCATGGTTCTGATTTCTGGCGCCATAAAGGAGCAGATGGAAGCTTTTATGGATCTGGCGCTTTTACTTGCTGTCAGCCTGATACTTGTATATCTCGTTATGGCATCCCAGTTCGAATCACTCAAAATGCCATTCATAATTATGTTCTCCATACCATTTGCCTTTTCCGGTGTGGCTTTTGCTCTATTCATAACAAACACTACACTTAGTGTTATCTCGGGTATCGGTGCTGTGCTTCTTATCGGGATAGTGGTAAAGAACGCTATCGTGCTGGTTGACTTTATTAACCTTATGCGCGACAGGGGGAACGAGTTGTATGATGCTATTGCATTATCAGGAAGGTCGAGGCTCAGACCTGTTTTTATGACATCGGCTACAACAATACTTGGCATGATGCCTCTGTCTCTGAGTTCCGGATCAGGTTCAGAACTCTGGAAACCGATGGGAATTGCGGTTATTGGTGGACTGGTTTTCTCCACCTTAGTAACACTTGTTATTGTTCCGGTAGTTTATGCAATATTTGTAAAGAGAGGTGAAAGAAAGAAATCTTTGGTAGCATATACCGATATGGACTTTATGAATGGTAACGGATCCGTTTCCAGTTAGTTTTCAACCATTAAAGAATTAATTATGAAAGCAATAATGATAATTTATAACCAGGCACATACCGAGAAGGTAGAGTATATGCTTGATAAACTCGGAGTGAAAGGGTATTCTCTCTGGGAAGATGTAAAGGGCCGGGGTTCAGAAACAGGTGTGCCTCACCTTGGTAACCATACCTGGCCCGAAATCAATAAAAGCCTTCTGACAGTTATTGAAGATGATAAAGTTGATATTATTCTTGAAAAAGTAAAGAAGATCGACAAAGTTAATGAAGAAGTAGGCATAAGGGCTTTTGTGTGGGATATACTGAAAACAGTATAGATTTTAAATTCAATCCAAAGAAGAAGATTGTTTTGAATGGAGCTGTTGAAAAAGTGGAAATCCATTAACCGCAAAGGTAGCTAAGTCCCCAATGGCTATCGGGATTACGCTAAGATCGCAAAGAGCTGAAATATATTGTTTTAGCTTTGTGTGCTTTG
>MENI01000049.1 GCA_001768195.1 Bacteroidetes bacterium GWA2_40_15
TTTCATGGGACTATAAACCGTTCAAAACAGTAAAAAGGCATGAGTTCACTAAGGAATACATAAATCTTACAGCAGATTTTTATCTCAATTTCTGAATTGTTTCAGATAGTTCTTTGGTGAAGTCCCGAAATGCTCTCTGAATGCTCTTGAAAAATTTGCCGGATTTGAGATCCCGACGCTGTTGGAAATCTCTGTAACATTGCCCTTGTTGAGTCTGAGTAATTCGGCAGCTTTCTCAAGTCTCATGTTATTTATAAGAAGATGCGGCGACATTCCTGTCAGCGCCTTAAGCTTTCTGGAAAGGTGCATACGGCTCATCCCAAGTGAATTATGTAATAATGCAACATCAAAATCAAAATTATTCAGGTTCTCGTTTATTAACCTGATTACCTTTTCCATGAACCGGTCATCAACTGATTTTTTGCTCTCCTCTATTTTTTCAAGTGATTTTGGATCGAGATATTTTAACTTCAGTTTTTCTCTTATAATAAGAAGATTTGAAATCCGGGTTTTTAACTCATCCATATTGAAAGGCTTTATAATGTAATCGTCTGCCCCCGATTTCAATCCGATAAGCTTATCATCTGTGGTAGCTTTTGCAGTCAGCAGTATAATTGGTATATGACTGGTGCGCTCATCGTTTTTAAGTTTTTTGCATAATTGTATGCCGTCAGTGTCAGGCATTATTATGTCAGAAAGGATAAGATCGGGCATCATTGAATAAGCCAGCCCCGATCCTGTCTTTCCGTTTTCAGCTTTAAGCAGATGGTAAGTATCTGAGAGGTTTTCCGAAATGAATTCACGAAGATCCGCGTTATCTTCAATTACCAGGATCTTATGCAGGTTCCCGGTCTGATGGTTTGAGGATCTGTCTGTATCGGCTTCTGTCTGATAAGAAATAGCTAGACTACCGGATTTCTGCGATGATTTATCTGATAAGACATATTCTGAAGGAGAGAGATGATCTTTTCCAAGAGGGAGCTTTACTGTAAAAACCGAGCCTCTGCCCGGAGTGCTGTCGACATCAATTTCCCCGTGCAGAAGGTCAATAAACTCCCTGACCATTGAAAGTCCGATACCGGTGCCATGATAATTGTTCTCATGATGCCCCTCCACCCTGTAAAATCGTTCGAATATTTTATCTATATGTTCTTTGCCTATCCCTCTGCCGGTATCTGATATTGTAATTTTAATATAGGTTTTGTCATCCCCGGCAGTGTCATTATTTATCTGCACGATGCATTTTACTGTACCATCCGCGGGAGTGTACCTGAATGCATTGGATAGCAGGTTTGTGATAATTTTATTTACCTTATCGCTGTCAAACCAGGTGATAAAAGAATTCTCAGGAAGTTCGGCAATATAATTTATATGCCTGCTCTCTGCCATGGAGAGGAACTCATAAACAAGCATTCTGAGATTCCTGATGATGTCATCATCCTCCAGAATTATCTTCATCTTGCCGGCATCAAGACGGGAAATGTCAAGCAGTTCATTAACCAGGTGCGTAAGTCTATCGGCATTCCTTCTCATGGATGATAATATGCGGGATAAATTGCTGTTATCGGAATAAGTTTTTAGAAGGATCTCCAGTGGCCCGGTTATCATGGTTAAGGGAGTTCTTATTTCGTGTGAGATGTCGGTAAAGAAATGAGTCTTGATCCTGTCAGTTTCTGCAAGCCGGCGGTTTTTTATTTCGAGTTCTTCTGTTCTCAGCCTTACTTCATTTTCAAGTCTCTCCTTGTCCCTGGTAAGAGTGTAGATACGGAGTTTAATATAAGTAAAAAGAGCTGTGATAAAGAGAATAATGTATATAATGTAAGCCAGAACTGACTTATACCATGGAGGATGAATGCGGATTTCAAGGGTCGCACCATCCGGGTTCCATATCCCGTCGTTGTTCGACCCGGTGACCCGGAATTTATAACTCCCCGGAGGCAAATTCCTGTATACGGCAATCGGGTTAGTGCCGGCATAGGTAGTATCCCTGTCTATTCCGTCCATAATGAAACGGTAATTATTGAGTTCGGGAAATGTATAATTCAAAGCCGCAAATTCAATCTTCAGCGTATTCTGATCATGCCTGAGATCCAGTTTTCGCAGATTGGCAGAGTGCTGCCACAATTTGGAATCTATAGAGTAGTCTTTGTCATTAATACGCAGACTGGTCAGATATACCGGCGGGATGTTTTTGTTAAGTATGGCTTTTGGAGGAAATAGAATTAATTTGTTATTAATAATATAGGCAACCATTCCGGATTTTAATACTAATGACTGGACTCCGTAACCATTCATCTGAAAGGGGAAATTCCTTCGCGATCTTCTTAAGGTATCAAAAACAATGATCATGTCATTATCTGAAAGCCATAAGTTTCCATTATTATCAAATTGAATATCGAAGAAGCCGAAGTCCGGAATCAAAGCATCCCCGAAAGGCTTTCTGAAGGACTGATTCAGATTATCATAGATAAAAGGGCCATTGAGACTATTCAGTAACCAGACATCCTTATTTCTGTCTTCATAAATCCTGCAGACCATACTTGGAAAAGTTTTTCCTGTCCCTTCAAATCCCGTAAGATTGACAATCTTTTTGTTTTCCGGATCGATCCTGAATAATTCGTCAAAAACAGAAAGCCATAAATAGCTGTTTCGGTCCACAAAAAAATCCATAATGGAACCAATCTTTTCAGTTCCGGTAATTTCCTTATACCCGATTATATAAGTGAACTGGTTTTCTTTTTTGTTTATTCTGAAAATGCCTTTGTCTACTGTGGCAACCCACATATTACCGGCCAGGTCTTCACGGATAATCCTTATTCTGGCTTCATTTTCCTTAAAAGGTCCTCCGGGAAGCGTAAATTTCCTGTTCTCCCTCCCGGAGGAACTTAATTTCTGTATCACGCCTTTATCATAACCTATCCATAAATTGTGTCTGTTGTCCCTGAAGATACAACGCGGAAAAAGGCCTTCTATGCCAAAATCAAGCTTTACCGGCAGAAGTTCAGTACTGACTTCAGGATTTTTAATTGTATAGAGTCCGGTTGAAAAAACAAAGAACATATTGCCGGTTGAGTCTTCAGCCATGTTTTGAAAATTTCCGTAAGAAACAGAAGTAACATTGGGAATATTCCTTGTCATATAAGGCAAAGAATCGGAAACAAGCCTGAAAATATTATTTGCCACGCACCCGAACCAGAATGAACCGGTATTATCCCGGATGGCATCCAGTACAATATATCTTGGAACTAAATAGAAGGAAATCTTTTCAGTTTCAGTGCAGAATTTAATAAGCAGGCCATTTGCATAATCCACAAACCATAATTCACCATTCTTACCATGAAAAATACTTGTTATCCGAGGATGATCTTCCCATCCTCTTGATAGAGGAAATTTGGACCTGATAAGATATTTTGTTATTTCTCCGTTCCCTGAATTTAGTTTTGAAATTATATTTCCTGTTGTGAACCAGACCATACCGTCTTCCGTTGTCGTAAGAGATGATACAGCCGGGTTAGCAGTTCCGGATTGCTTTTTCTCTGAAAAGCTTAAAACTGAATAGGATCCATTTTCCGGATTATCGATCCTGAGCAGCCCTTTTGCTTCAGTCCCAACCCAGAAGCCATCATTGTCAGCTTTGATGCAGTTTACTTTCGGGTTGATTTTTTCGTCTGAATCAGAAGTATCAGGAAAAACTCTTTTCCAGCTCTTATCAGCTTCTTTGAATTTAAACAGTCCGTTGTTTGTCGCAACCCAGATATTGCCATTGATATCTTCGATGAATTTATCTCTTTCAATAACAATGATTTCCTCCCTGGTCCGCATTGCAAGAGAATCGACAAAGAAACGGGTGAATGCACTGGTATTCACGTCAAGCCTGAAAACATTCCTGTCGGTCAGGATCCAGAATCTGCCTTTGCTGTCTTTTCGTATCAGCCTGACGTAATTATCAGGACCTGAAAGGTCAATAGTATCAGGTATAAAGTGGCTTATGGTCCGGCTATCCGAATTAATCCTGTTAAGTGCGCCATGAGTTCCGGCCCATATATTCCCGTTAGTTTCCTCATAAATACAGGTTACAATATATCCGGCAAGTGTGGTGTCGCTGCTACCGTATGAATATTTTACAGATTTCAGACCATCATATCTGTATAATCCGGTTTCGGTACCGCACCAGATAAATCCTTTGCTGTCCTGCATTATGCTGTAAACAGTAGGTCCTGCTCTCCCGTTATCAATTTCTATATTGTCGAACCTGGCATCAGCCGGGTTTATTTCCGGATACAGGATTTTCTGGCCAGCTGTTGTGGCGGTAAGTAAATTCAGGATAAACGCGATAAGTACAATGACTTTACTTTTCACTTAACTCTTTTACTTGACAGGAGTTGACTCTGCTGAATTTTCTGAATAAAAAGTTACGACTTTTTTTTGAGATATCAAAAACCTGCCCGGATTTTAGAAAAATGCTACTGTTTGTTACAAAATGATAAGTTTTGGTTACACAGAAGGTAGATTTATCTATGGCTGTTGGATTAATTTTGAATAAAGTTTTTTAACCAATATATCTGCCGGATGAAAATCAAGGCAGGTGTATTTGAATCAATTTTTGAAGGTTATTGATAATTGCTTTCTATAGGGTTTAGAAAGAATATGTTGAGTCAAAGGCTGATGACAACCTGATCACTGTAAGGAATTTAAGAAGTCAGGTCTGTATCAGCCTTTTCATTTCATCATTTCACTTTCCGGCAACCCGTATTCCTCATTCATCTTAATGCCAAGTGTTTTCAGTTCATTGAGTACCGGAACATAGATCTGTGGTAACACAGGACGATAGACTCCGCTTAACATAATTTTGTCATCGAGTATCATTCTTGCAGCAATGGCAGCCGGAAGTGCAACTGTTCTGGCTATTGCTGTATTGGTCGCGGGAGTGCCGTAATCTGTCAAAGAAGATTTGATAACTTCCCTGGTCCCGTTTTTATATGTTGCAAGTATGATGTGTTGTAACAATACCACATCACGTTCATTATCAGGGAGCATCATTCGTTTTATCATCCTGTCGGAAGTGATCTCAAATGGTGTGGTTTCCTGGTAGTGAAGCTTTTCATCCTCGAAAAATCCAAGGAATTCAAGTGATTTTATTGCCGTTGAATATTCTGAAATTCCAAGTTTTTCTGCTAGTTTTTTCCTCAGATCCTTTATATCAACCCCTGCTCTTTCGGCAATGAATTCTGAATAGCTCATTCTTTCATAATCAGCTACGCTGTCATCCAGCATGTTTATTGATTTCATGGCATCGAGAGTCTCACACCATCCTTTGTAACGGAATGTTCCCCTAAACATGGTTCCGGCTTCGGGGATGTCATATATATTCAGATAGCTTATAGAATCCCTGTTGGGATAAACTTCAAGTTCTCCTATTTCCGGGTAAGAATAGCTAAAGCGGTCTTTGAAAAGATTAACAGCATCTATAAAGGTCTCTTTCCCTTTCTTCAGGTATAATGCACTGTTCCGGCTTGCCAGAATAACCCCTTTTGGGCTCCAGGTAAACTTGTATTTCAGTGGATTATCAGCCGCTTCAGGAGCAGGCAGTGCACCGCAAAGCGAATAGAATTCTTCAACTTTTCCCCCTTTCAGGTGAACATAATCGATGATCTTCATCGCCGTCATATGATCCAGCCCGGGATCAAGTCCCATCTCGTTCATAAACAATACACCTGCTTTCCTGGCAGCTGCATCAAGAGACTTCATCTCAGGCTGGACATATGAGGTCGTTACAAGCGATCTTTTATACTTCAGACAGACCTTTGCAACATCTGCATGGTATTTATACGGTAAAAGACTTACTGCAATATCATGTTCTGCAACCAGTTTGTCAAGAGCTTCAGGATCATCCATCGACCAGTCGACAGATGAACCAAGCGGATTACCATTTATCATCGCATCTGCTCTCTGTTTCATAGGAGAAGCTATCAATAGCGGAATCTGATGGTCGAGAAGATATTCAACAATCGGTTTTACAACCATTCCTGCCCCAAGTATCAGTACTTTCTTCATACAATATGCTGTGAATAATTTCACAAGATAAATAAAACTCTTTTCAGAATAAATGATATTTGTTTCCTTGCAATATTTAGTTTAAACCTAAAAAACTATCCCCCCACGGGGCATAGGCTTGAAAGGAAGAATAGAAGAAGTTTCCCCTCCTTTTGAAGGAGGGGTGGCCGCAGCACAATGATAATTAATGCATTGCAGAGTTTATATGCGGCCGGGGTGGTTGATTTATTAGTCTCTTACCATCTATATTTCTATTTTGAATAAATAGGTGAAATCAGAAATAGCAGCATGGCGAGCTTAGAATTCACTGTATTAAGGTTTGAAAACAGATTTGTATTCCGGGGACCTGAATATTTGAAAAGATAGACAAGGAAAGTTTTAAATAAAAGTAATTAATCGAACGGATAGACTAATCAACCACCCCGGCCGGGGAACGAACCTTGTAAACATCAGATAGTCAGGCTTCCCGGCCACCCCTCCTTCAAAAGGAGGGGAAACTTTAATACCAAACTACCCTAAAATTTTAATTCGGTTGCATTTATTGATCTTCCATGAAGGTTGGGAAGGGGGTAAGCTGTGGTTAAAATAAAAAGGCACAATTATTAACAAATTTCAAAAAGAGTTTTATTAATAACAACCGGAATGTATCTTTGTTAGCTGCCGGGTGATCATATAACTGTCAAAAACCTGAATATTAACTAATGTCTGAACTTCCGAAATATGTAGAGACTCCGCTGATGAAGCAGTACTACACCATCAAGACCAAGCATCCTGATGCGATACTTCTTTTCAGAGTAGGCG
>MENI01000050.1 GCA_001768195.1 Bacteroidetes bacterium GWA2_40_15
ATATTTTTCAAGTTCCCTGTCGGCGAGATTAATCTTTACATTATACCACCTTTCAATACGTCTTGCAACTTCGGCCATCGGATCACCCCTGAATACCAGCCTGCCTTCAGTCCATGCGTTATATTTTTCCGGATCAACAACCGCCTTGTGGAGATTCCCGTCCTGAGAAACCAACCTTTCTGAAGGGTATAAGGTCACTACTTCACCTTTTTCAGCCTGGAACTCCACTTTGCCTTCCTGCAGTACCACCTCAATATAGTTTTCTGCCGGATAAGCGCTTAGGTTGAAGCTGGTGCCAAGTACTTTTACCTTTGAATTACCGGCATTGATCTCAAAAGGATGCTTTTCATCTCTGCTTACTTCAAGCCATGCTTCGCCTTCAAGTTTAACCTGCCGATTATTGGTAAACGGAAGTGAATAGCTGAGTCTGGAACCGCTGTTGAGCATGCCGGTAGTACCATCGGGCAGATTGAAAGAAACCCGTGCTGCCATAGGGGCATAGATGGTGGAATTGACCTGCCTGTCGGTTATCATCTTGCCATGATTGCCCAGGTAACTGTAAACCATGCCTCCTGCTATCAGTAATGGTAAAAGTAAAATGGCGGCAGCCTTCATATAAACGTCCACAAGTCTCCTCAAAGGTTTCTGCTTTTTATTAGTCTCATTCTTCCTGATAATATGATGAACCCTGTCCAGAATGGGCAAGAGATTAGCTTCAGAAGGCGAATCACCTGCAAGCATGGTCTTAAAATCTTTGTCGAGTAAATTTCGGAGAGTATAGTTATCCTCCCCGTTTAAAAAAAGGGATTCTACGTATTCTTTTTCGCTGTCATCAGCCTCTCCGTTAATATAGCATTCTATTTTATTAAAATCGTCCTGTTTCAAAAGCGTAGATATTTAACTTGTACTATAACATATATCCATGAATAATTAAAATCTCATACAAAAAATGCATTTTTTTCAAATAACCAGCAACGAGCAACGAGGAACCAGCAACTTAAAAAAACTGACAGGCATTGCAGAAATAGAATTATTTTTAAGACTTGCAAGTACCTGTCAGTACACCCTGCTAACTAACCTCAATCCTAACCCTAACCTTAACTTATATCCACAAGTAAAGGAAGTCTCATATAAAAAATGCATTTCTTCTACATTGGGACACTTTTTTTAATTATTAAGAAGGCAGAAGGCGAAAGTTTATAACCAGGACAAAAGATAAAAGTCGAAGCGGAGCGAAGACCCGAAGCGAAGCGTGGGGTATATTCCCTCAATGAGGGTGTTTCTCATGCGGAAAATGAATTAATTTTTGTCTGATTGAGATTTTTTAAGGATGGGGAAGTTCAACCCCTGGTGAAACCCACATGTTATGAACACACAAACACTTATAAATATAATTTCATTAACAAGTGGATTCTATCATACCTTTAAAATAAAAATTATATTATGATGAAACCCACATGATTGACCACAATCACAAACACGGATGAATATAATTCCAATCATGTGCGGTTCCATCCGACCTTTAAAAATAAATTATATACGGATGAAATCTGGAATTAAGCCAAAAAAGACATAGGTTGCTGAAGTCTTGTTAAAAGCCATAAAGATGATGATTTCTCTATGTGGCAAAGATCTGTTAAACCTATTCAGATTTAAATAATTGTTGCGTGACGTTAATTTATTTCAATCGCATTTTTTACTTTAATCAATTTGCTGTTTTTCGAATACTTTTTTTTCCTGACTTCAAAATCCTTTTCAACAAATTCAATCACACTGTTATCAGGTATTTTGTCAGCCAAATCAGGATTTTCAATGATTTTACGTATCAAATCAAAGGTCAATCCGATATTCCTGCTTACTATTTCTTTATTTGTCATCTTTTTAATTCTTTAAGATATCTTTGTTTATAATATTCCCATTTGTCTTTTATGTCTTGCTCTGCATAAATTGTCGCTGAGTTCAAATCCGAAATGTCAATTGGAGTCTTAATTTTTTCACCCTTTGGTGTTATCATATCCCGATGAAAGAATCCATGCTCAATATCGTATCTTATAATTGCTGTCCATTTATTATCAATCAAACTCTCATATTGAACAATTATGTTAATCAATTCTCCTTTATCAATCTCCAATCGTACTCTCAATCTGTCAAATCCTTCTCTATCCAGAATTTTAAAGAATTCTTTTCGTTTCACTTATCATTTAATTTGTTACAAACTTACATAAAAATCTCATTTATACACAGGCTCTATAAAAATCATATGATTTATAGAGGAAAGATAATGATTAATCAGTATTGTCTGAATTGTTGCAGTGATTTTTTACCTCCTCCGCTCTCCCCGGAACGGGGGACGGGAGGGGGTAAGGTAAAAAACAAGCAGGGATAAGGTAATTACTTTAAAAGAGATACAGGGAGACGAACAACAATAAGGCTAAATCTTCATTGCGTAGTCTGTTTTTGATGAATTTTATGGCTTCTGATATATAATTATCGACGGTTCCCGGGGAAAGCCTTAGCTCTTTTGCAATCTCTTTTGTTGTCTTGCCTTCCTGCCTGCTTTTCATAAAAATCACTTTTTGCCTTTCAGGTAGCTTGTCAACTATCTGCTTCACCCTGTTCAGAACAGACTGATAATCGATACCTTCCTCAATTTCTGATGATGATCCGGAATTTTCGTACAGTGCATCACTGATGAATTTTTGCTGATAATTTCTTTTGCGGAAAAGCTTGCAAATATCGTTGTACGCTATTGTAAAAAGATATGATTTGAATGAAGAGTCTTTTTTCAGGGTTTTATAGTTTTCCCACAGCTTCACAAAAACAGATTGAACAAGTTCTTCTGTCTCATCTTTGTTTTTGAGATATTTTACCCCAAATGCATACAGTCTGCCTGAATACTTCTCATATATCAGGTCAAAAGCTTCCACATCCCCTTTCTGAAGCCTCTTTACCAATTCAATATCATCAGGAATAGTAGTCAAATTTTCTCTATAAGTTTGTAGTAAAGATATCTTTTAAATACCTCCAAACTCAGTCCTTATTATTATTCTACTGAATTTGACATCTCTGTTTAGTATGTTAAATTGAAAATATACACCTGCCGGCTTCCTGTGTTTGTCGAATTGAATCCGATCATTTTTCCGCTTGGGCTCCATCGGCAATGAATATCGCAGCGCCAGTATCCTTCGAATTCCTGAGGTTGTATGTACCTTCCCAGAGGCAGCACTGCTTCAGTTTTCATATCCATCAGATAGATTTTCTGTTCTCTTAATTCCTGTGATGGATAAGTATCGGTTACCATCCATTTCTGATCCGGGGAAAATGTGCCATGTCCGTCATAATCCAGCAAGCCATTGCCAAGCCTTTTATAGTTTTTCTTACCGACAGTGAATAATACATGGGCATATTGTTTTCCTTCATAAGCTGCCGTGATCATAAGCTCATCATCATTCAACCAGTCGTAATGCGAACCACCCCAGTTATCAGGAAAACACCTTTGAAGTCCGGTGCCATCCGAATTTACTGTAAATGAAGATGTTATCCTTCTGTCTTTATCTATCTGCCGCGATAACCAGAAGATCTTTGAACCGTTCCTGCTGAATAATGTGTGGTTGAACCATTCTATTCTGCCTTCTTCAAGAGGGGGGACCAGCTCCTTAATCTGGCTATATGAGACTAATAGTTTTGATTCACCCGACTCCAGATTAATAAGGAACAGGCCATCATCATCAGGAAAAGGAACATCTTTTCGTGAGTCCTGGCCATCACCACCGTAACCATAGTCAGGACGTGTTATCCGTAGTCTTGAAAAGTTAATACTCAGGGCATGGATTCCGTCGGGAGCAACTGCACTTACAGGAAACGGAAGAGTTTTGATCTCTTTTTTCGTATGAACATTCATTATTACCGAAACGGTCTTTCCTTCCCTGAGGTCGTTGAAGATTATAAGGGAATCAGGGGAGGTACCCAGCCAATGGGCCATGCATCCCTGTTGAAAGTTCCATGCCCTGGTGGTTGTGAGGGGAATAAATTCTTTTGATTTAAGGTCGACCAGACCCAGTGTTGCAGAATCATTTTCATCAGGCAGCTTATACCTGATATCAGTCTCCAGTACCGTAACATACTTTTCGGATCTGTCAAACGAGTTAATTCCGTAATAACTGGCGAACAGATGTTCACTGCTGCTGTCAGTGATCATTTCGGGAGAGCTGACATCAGGGAAAAATACCGGTACGGGGCCTGTCTGATCTGACAGACATGAATATAACAGCAATGGCAGTATAATCGGAAATATCTGATTAAGAGTCTTCATATTGTTATTTTTTAGTTTTAAATTTATTTTTAGCCCGCGCTACCTGGGTGACAGCCTCCTTGTGCCTTTCGAGACACGGGGCAAGAGTAGGGCGCCAGGGAGCCGTCATAAAACCTGATAGTCTGGACGGATCTACCACTTTACTGCAATATTCAACAGTTAATTCAAAGTTTTCAGGAACAGAGTGGTTGCTGCCGGTTGGCACCTGGTCATATCCGTTTATTTCCAGATCGTTATAAAGTTTTACGTAAGTTTTATTTGGTTCGGTAAGGGTATCCAGATTAAATCCTGATCCATAGTACCAATTGCTTTGAAGCACCGACTTTGGCATCTTCCTGAAAAACTGATCAGGTTTATGCCAGGCATAATCGGACCATACCCAGGGCCTTATTCCATTCTTCTCAACCTCTCCGATAAGAAAGTAAAGATCGCCCCACCAGAGGTCATTCTGGCGTACAACAACATGATCCTGACGGGTCTGATAGGACGCCAGTTCTTCGTCCATTCCGAGGTGAAAAAAGCGTGGTTTATCAAAGAGGATGGATACCTCTTCAATAAGGTCCTTGCATACACCATAGTAAATATCAGTCGATACCATCCTTGAATAATCCTTTAACCAGATATCATGGGTTGTGGCAAAATTAAGTTTTGGGACAGGTTCCAAACCAAGTTTTCGCATTTTTGCCAGTTCATCTCTCAGTTTTTCGGGTTTCCATGCATTTTTAACAGCTATTTCAGGATGACTTTCATAAATGATCCCGTCACCCAGGTCAATTATTACCATATTCATCCCGGCAGCAGCCATGGCTGTAAGCAGTTCATTCCATACAGGTTCATCAAATGTAAGTTCGTGTCTCAGACCATGGGCCCATTCTCTTGCTTCCTGGCATGTTGTGCATTTGTAGTTCTGATCCCTGTATTTCAGTGGGACTGAGTCCTCCCACATATTATAACTTAAATGAAGAAGGTTTGCCCATATCATGTTCTCAGAGGGCTTCTGCTGTGGCAGGAGGAGATCCGGAACACCGGCAAGAATGCCTGCTGCTGTAACCTGCTTAATAAATTTTCTTCTGTCAGTCATTTGTTATTGTTTTTAGTTATACTCGAATATTCTTTTTTTTTTGCCCTGAGCCATATTGGTAAACCCACCCCTAACCCCATAGCCGTCAACCTAAGTGAAGTTTTGCGGCAGGAAAGTATGGTATAAGTTTCCCCTCCTTTTGAAGGAGGGGTGGCCGCAGTACAATGATAGTT
>MENI01000051.1 GCA_001768195.1 Bacteroidetes bacterium GWA2_40_15
CGCCACAAGAAAATTATGAATTATGAACTTTACTTCTAAAGGTTAAGGGTAAACCGTTTAAAATCAGTTACTGTCAGCTCTTTATTAACAGACTGCAGATACTGTTTAATAGTCATCTTATTGTCCTTAACAAAATCCTGATTGAGCAGTGTGCTTTCTTTGAAGAATTTAGTCAGTTTACCCTGAGCAATCTTTTCAAGCATCTCTTCCGGTTTCCCGTCACGGCGGGCCTGTTCTTTACCTATTTCGATCTCCTGGGCAATGACGCTTTGAGGAACAGAATCCTTGTCAACAGCTACCGGGCTCATTGCAGCAACCTGCATTGCAATATCTTTATATACCTGAGGATCGATGCCGGCTTTTGTAAACCCTACGAGGGTAGCGAGCCTGTTCCCAGGATGAATATAAGCCTGAACATGTTCAGCTTCTATCTTCTCATAGTATGAGAGCTCAAGTTTTTCACCGATGATACCAACATACTCAACAACTTTATCGCCTATTTTTCCGCCTTCAAGCTGCAAAGCTTTCAATCCATCGAGATCAGCAGGGTTTTTTGCAAGAGCAGTATCGATGATCTTGTTGGCCAGAGCAATAAAATCAGCATTCTTTGCCACAAAGTCAGTTTCACTGTTAAGTACAATCATAACACCCAGTTTCCCGTTTGAGGATGCTTTTGAAAGAACAACTCCTTCGGTAGCTTCTTTATCGGCACGCTTATTTGCAACTGCCTGTCCTTTTTTACGTATAATTTCAATTGCTTTATCAAAATTTCCTTCTGCTTCTTCGAGCGCCTTTTTGCAGTCCATCATTCCGGCCAGGGTCACTCTCCTGAGTTTGGCAACATCAGCAGCATTTATTGCAGCCATCGTATTATATCTTATAAATTAATAATCAGAAATTCTTATTCTTCTTCCTCAGTTTCATCAACGATCCTTGATACATCGTCATCCTCATCTTCAACCGGTACATCAACAGTATCATCCTCCTCTTCCCCGGTCTCTTCTTCCTCTTCAACGATCGCTTCAATTATTGCAGCAGGGATCTCTTTTGTTTCCAGCTCTTTCCTCATCACCTTCTTGTCTTTCTGCTGAGGCTCCTTATCTTTTTCCAGTTTTCTTTCATTAAGTCCTTCTTCAATAGCCTGGCACAAAATGCCAACAATAAGTGAAATTGACTTTGATGCATCATCATTTGCAGGGATTGGGAATTCAATATCAGACGGATCTGAATTGGTATCAACCATTGCAAATACAGGGATCCCTAGTCTTTTAGCTTCCTTTACCGCAATCTGTTCTTTGCAAACGTCAACAATAAACAGAGCTGAAGGGAGCCTGGTAAGATCAACAATACTGCCAAGCGTTTTCTCTAGTTTGGCTCTTTGCCTTGTTACCTGCAATCTTTCACGTTTTGAAAGGTTCAGGAATGTTCCGTCAGTAGCCATTTTGTCGATAGACGACATTTTCTTAACAGCTTTACGGATTGTAGGAAAATTTGTAAGCATACCTCCGGGCCAGCGCTCGGTAACATAAGGCATATTTACTGCTTTTACCTTCTCGGCAACAATCTCCTTTGCCTGTTTCTTTGTTGCAACAAAGAGCACCTTTTTGCCTGATCTGGCAATCTGCTTAATTGCTGAAGCAGCTTCATCTATTTTCTCGACAGTTTTCTCGAGATCGATAATGTGAATTCCATTACGCTCCATAAATATATACGGGGCCATGGCAGGATTCCATTTTCTTTTAAGGTGTCCGAAATGCACACCTGCATCAAGTAATTCTTTGAAATTTGTTCTGGGCATTTTAATTGTTTTTAAGTTTACATTCTTTAAAATCAATCACAAAGTAGCCCCGCCATGCGGGAGTCTCTGCAATTTAGATACTAAACTCGCATCTATGTTGACTGACTTTTAATTCCTAACGTTTACTGAACTGGAATCTTTTGCGGGCTTTAGGCTGACCCGGTTTCTTTCTTTCCACTTCACGGGGATCGCGGGTTACAAACCCCTGGGCCTTAAGTGTTGTTTTGCACTCAGGATCAATCTGAATAAGAGCCCTGGTAATCCCAAGCCGGAGGGCTTCTGCCTGACCTTTTACCCCACCTCCATCAAGATTTACATTAATATCATATTTGTCTGCAACACTAAGAGCAACAAGAGGTTGGGTGACAACATACTGAAGTGTTTCAGCTCCAAAATATTCTTTATAATCCCTGCCATTGACAGTAATTTTCCCCTTGCCATCACTTAAATAAACCCGTGCTACAGCTGCTTTCCTTCTTCCAAGAGCATTGATTGATTCCATATCTGGTGCTTATATTTTATTAAAGTTCAATTTTTTTGGGTTTCTGCGCTTCATGCGGATGATCGGTTCCGGCATATACATGCAGATTTCTGTACAGGGCACTACCAAGCCTGTTCTTGGGAAGCATTCCTTTAACAGCATGCTCAACAAGGGAGATTGGATTCTTTTTCAGCATCTGGTCAGCTTTTACAATTCTCTGTCCTCCCGGAAATCCGGTATGCCGTATATACTCCTTCTCAGTCATTTTTTCACCTGACAACATAACTTTTTCTGCATTGATAACAATCACATTATCACCGCAGTCGACATGTGGAGTAAAGTTGGTTTTGTGTTTGCCTCTCAGCATAAACGCAACAACCGATGCAAGCCTTCCCAGGATCTTGCCTTCGGCATCAATAATGACCCATTCCTTGTTTACAGTAGCCTTATTTGCTGATACTGTTTTGTAGCTTAAGGTGTTCACTTGTACTTATTTTTTAATTGATATTCTTTCTGTTAATCTGATAAACCCTGTAATTTCGGGACTGCAAAAATACAACATATTTCATAAAAAAAAAGAATATTGTACAGAATTTATTTATGTTAGCCAAAACAGCATTATTTTTACACTCTGTTTTGGAGGGGAAAATAAAATATTATGGATTACGACAGATCAATGCTTCTGAGAGCAATTAAGATTGCTGCTGATGGTATCAGCAATGGAACCGGGCCCTTTGGAGCAATTATTGCAAAAGAGGGGAAAATATTATCAGAGGCTGTTAACAGGGTTGTCATTAATTCTGATCCTACGGCTCATGCTGAAGTTATTGCAATCAGAGAAGCTTCTTCCATACTGAAATCACATGATCTCAGGGATTGTACTCTTTATTGTTCCTGCGAACCTTGTCCAATGTGCCTGGGGGCAATTTACTGGGCTGGAATCACAAAAGTAGTATATTCATGTGACAGGTATGATGCCGCAGCTGCCGGTTTCAGCGACATGGATATATATGATGAGATCCTTCTCGAACCAGAGAACAGGAATATTAAGTTTGTCAGACTGGATAACACAGGAGGAGAAGAAGTTTTCAGAAAGTGGAAAAGTCATGATGGAAAAATCCCGTACTGAAGATATGCAACCATACTGCAGAATATCAAGGGATTTCTATATTCGTGATGTTCTTGAAGTCGCTCCTGGTATTATCGGGAAGAACCTTGTTATAGTTTTGCACGATGACTCTGTTGCGCGATACCGGATTTCTGATGTGGAGGCATACAGGGGTTATGAAGATAAGGCATGTCATGCATCAAAAGGTAAGACTCCGAGAACAGAAGTTATGTTCAGGGAAGGAGGCCATCTTTATGTTTACCTTATTTACGGAATGTACTGGATGCTGAATATTGTCACCGGAACAGAAGATAATCCGCAGGCAGTGCTTATAAGAGGTCTTGCCAATATTTCAGGTCCGGGAAAAGTAACAAAAACTCTTTCAATTGACCGGTCATATTATGGAGAGGATCTGGTAACTTCTTCCCGGATATGGCTCGAGAATGCGGGTGCTGCACCCGAATACAAAACCAGTCCCCGCATTGGTATAGATTATGCGGGGGAATACTGGAAATCAAGACCGTGGAGATACTATATATGAATACAACAGTAATCGGTTGACCCGCCCGTCATTAAAACCGTATCCCCATTAGCAGTATGGCATCTGTTTGAACCAAATCACCTTTCCACCGGTTAAGTTCGTTTATTAAAATTTCTTTTTGCTGTCTCATGGTTTTGTGATGGTCGTCAACTATTAAAACCGATTGCGGATTGTTTTAATATTTGATCCTTCAGTGAAGACCACATGAGTGATCCTCTTTTATTAAATGATCGTGTATTCTGCTATTTTCTCAAGAAGCAATTTTTTGTCTATAGGTTTGACGAGGTAGAAATCGCATCCTGCATCAAGAATTCTTGCTTCATCGCCAGCCATGGCATAAGCCGTTATTGCAAAGACAGGAACATTCCGGTTGATAGCCTTAATTTGGCGTGTGGCTTCAAGACCATCCATCACCGGCATCTTTATATCCATAAGTATAAGACCAATGCCGGGGTGCTGTTGAAATTTATCAACAGCCTCTCTGCCATTGGATGCATGTATGATTTCTGCTGATGTATTATGTCTGATCAAGGTCTTAAGATAAAAGAAGTTGACTACATCATCCTCAGCAATAAGGATGGAATTGGCCTTTAGGTTTTCTTTATGCTTTCTTACAGCCGGACCTGATATTTTATATTCAATTTCTTTTCCAACAGGGACCGTGAAGAAAAAGGTTGATCCTTTTTCCATTTCTGATTCTGCCCATATTTTTCCACCAAGTAGTTTAACCAATCCCTTTGAAATTGTCAATCCGAGGCCGCTGCCTTCTGAAAGCTTCAGAGGACCACGTTCTTCTTTGACAAAATGCTCAAATACCTTTTCAAGGGATTCTTTTCCGATTCCGATACCGGTGTCATTAATAAAAAATTCAAGTTCAGCTTTATGAACTGTATAGCCGTAAGTAATACTTCCTTTTTCTGTGAATTTGATGGCATTATTCAATAAATGAGTCAATACTTTTCTAAGGATCTCGGGATCTGAACAGATCGCCAATTTTTTAGTTTGTTCCGGGACTTCCAATAATAAATCAAGATTTCTTGCCAAACATTTTATCTCGATATTTGAGTATAACTCATTGAGAATCTGGCCGGGTGAAAAGTCCTTTTTATAAAGAGACATGGTTCCTGAATTAATCAGGGAGATATCCATATAATTGGTAATCGTTGCCAACAAGCGATCGCTGCTTTCAAAAAGCATGGAAAGGGATACTCTCTTTTCCTCTTCAGTAAGGTCAGACTGAGACATAATCTCGGCGAAACCCAGGATACCGTTCAGAGGCGTTCGAACCTCATGAGAAATATTATTTAAGAATGTTGTCTTTAATCTATCATTGGCTTCGGCTTTTTCCTTCGCAAGCTTAAGTTTTTCAGTTGCATTTTTACTATCGGAAATGTCGTGCATACTGCCAATGATCTTCTCAGGGCGGCCATGAGAATCAAAAATGATCTTTGAGGAAAGCGAACAAGAGACAAGAGATCCATCTTTATTCTTTAGTGTGATCTCAAAATCTGAAATGGCTCCCTTTTCCATTAATTCTGATACGAGAGCAGCTCGTTCGTTGGTATTGCAAAAGAAATCATAAATCGACTTTCCGATAAGATCATCCCGGTGATACTGACCATTTGACAAGAACTCAATTGAAGGGCTGACCTCAATGGTCTTTCCTTCTACTGAAGTCTCATAGTACAAATCCTGCACATTATCAAATATCCTTCGGTATTTTTCTTCACTTTCCCGAAGCGTTTCTTCGGCTTTCATAGGCTCAGTGATGTCAACATCGACACCACGATAACCTGTATAGTTTCCTTCTTTATCAAACATCGGGATCCCGCTGGTGGAAAGAATTACCTTTCTCCCATCTTTATGTAAATTGCTATTTGGAAAGTTTTTGAAACTTACATTTCGTGCAAACATACCTAATGCGGCCTCCTTCAGTTGTTCTCTGACTGCCGGATTGAAAAAGTCGTAAAAGTGCTTCTTATTAATAATTTCTTCAGGTTCATACCCTAATATTTCTTTTACAGTCGGGCTGGAATACGTATATAAACCATTTTTGTCAACTTCCCAGATCCACTCAACTGAGTTTTCCGAAATCTGCTTAAATCTCAATTCACTCTGTTTCAATGCTTCCTCCGCCTGCCTGCGTTCGGTGATATCGCGGGCAATACCTTGAAAACCAATTATCTCCATACCCTTATAATAGGGTACTGAAAGAACTTCCACGAAGTGTGCAAGTCCGTTTTTCCCTATTACTTCATATTCTGCATTCGTATTTGTACTTTCTCCATTCATGATAGCCATTAATCTCTGTTTATGAAGAACATGATATTGTTCAGGTACAATATCCAGCATCTTCATTGAAAGAAGTTCCTCCTCGGTGTAATTTAGACCTTCACAAATAGCCTTGTTAACAGATATAAACCTTCCAGACAAATCAATGACGAAAATGCCATCCGGACTTTGTGCTACCAGTTGCCGGTATTTTGCCTCGCTCTCACTCAGTGCTTCTTCTGTGTGTTTGCGTTCGGTAATATCAAGAGCCGAAGACAGCGCACCCATAACGTTTCCACTATCATCCTTAAGAACCCGGCAATACCAGGCAAGAAGACGCTTTTCGCCATCTCTGCGCCGCTGCCAGCTTTCAATATAGATGGTGTTTTCTTCTCCGTTAAATAGGGGTTGAACTATTTGATCTGTTTCCTGGTTACCTTCAAAATAGAAATCTGCCTCCTTACCAATCACATCATCGCCGAAGAACTCAATACCGGATTTGTTTGACCATGTATATATCTTATTATTATCCACTTCCATTATAATGTCGGGGACAGCAGAAAGGATGGCATCCTGGCGCGAAGCAAGTAATGAGAGTTTCTCTTCGGCAAGTTTACGTTCAGTGATATCAAGAACAGTTCCAACAATTGAAACAAGATCTCCATTTTCATCGTACTTACCCTGGAAAGTCGAGTAATAATGCCCGATACTCTGATCGGGACGAAGAAACTTTTGTTCATAGGAACCAGGGGAATGTGTTTCTATTGCACGATTAATCAACTCTTTGTCGCGCTGATGATCTTCTTCCCGTGGTGATAATTCCAGGATTGAATCAATATGCGGAGTGAATTTTATCGAATCGAGGCAAAATATCTTAAATACTTCCTCTGACCATTCGACATCGCCCGTTATAATATCCCAGGTCCAGAAACCGAGATGAGCCATTTCCTGGGCCTCCCTTAATTTTCTCTCACTCTCTTTCAAAACCTTTTCTGCCTGCTTGCGCACGGCCTCTTTTTCGGCATACTCCATTGCGAAGGAGATATCCAAAGCCAGTTCATCCAATAGTTTTAATTCTGCTTCATCAAAGAAATCCGGTTCATCAGAATAAAAAGTCATTGCTCCTTTCAGAATGTCAGAAACCTTTAACGTGAATGACGCAGATGATCGTAATCCTAGATCATAGGCAATCTTCTGGCAGGGGGCCATCTTTTCATTTTTAATTATATTACAGATTGCATGGTTTCCCTGGCGAAGAGCAGAATCAATCGGACAATAACTCAAAGGTTTTCCATTCAGCGAAATGTCTATCAGATCAAGATAGCCCGTGGTTTTACCGGCTTGTGCCATCACCTGCAGTTTTTGGGATGATTCATCAATAAGACCTATCCATGCCATGCCAAAACCACCTTGTTCCACCGCAATTTTACACACTTGTTTGAACAATTCTTCCGGTATCCGGGTGCGCACAATAGCCTGATTGATATCACTTAATAATGAATATATCCGGTTAAGTTTGCGAAGCTTTTGCTCATTTTCGTGAAGTATCCGCTGGGATGCACGTTCCTGAGTCTGATCGCGAAAGACCAGTACCACTCCTGTAATAACGCCCTTTTCATTACGGATGGGTGCGCCGCTGTCGGCAATCGGTATCTCGTTTCCGTCTTTAGAAATCAGCAGTGTATGGTTTGCAAGTCCAACAACCAATCCTTCTTTTAACACTCTCTGAACAGGACTTTCAACTTTTTCGCGGGATTCCTCACTGACAATATTAAACACTTCAATTATCGATCTTCCGACAACATCAGGTTCCTTCCAGCCGGTTAACTTTTCTGCAACAACATTCATATTTCGAATGCATCCTTTAATATCAGTAGTAATGACCGCATCACCAATACTGTACAGCGTTGTGCGGAATTCTTCCTGTGATTCATTCAACGCTGTTCCTGCTTCAAGCAATTTCCTGTAAATATTTTTTTGCCGGTTATTATAAACCCACGATATACCGATACCAAAAAACAGAAGCAAGAGCAGAGAAATAATGATGACGATTACAGTTCTGTATCTTAGTTCAGAGAATATCTCGCTTTTATCGACCTTGGCAATCATGAACCAGGGAGTTCCGGGAACCGGATGCATATCGGCAAGAACTCTGATTCCCCGGTAATCTATTCCCTCAAAAATCCCTGTCTGGCCCAGAACTGCCTGTACCGCCGGGATTTCAATATTCGTTATTGGAATCCGTAATCTCAGAGCAGTGTTTGTGAGGTGGCGCAATTCATTTACATATAGAATGCTATCACCTTCCTTCCGGACAATAAGTGTCTCGGCAGACTTACTGGATGTGGGCCAGGATTGTATGAGCGGATACAGATAGTCATCCGGATTTACATGCAGAACCAAAACCGCAACCGGAACATTCTTATCATTCAATATCGGAGCAAAAACATCAAAGTGAATAGTATCATGTGCCGGTGAAAAATAAAAATCACTTAAGAACGCCTTTTTGTCCTGCAACGCTTTATTGCAATAATCAATGGTTACTGAGTCAATGTGTTTGAGATTGGCATTGAGGTCAAGTAAAAGTTTTCCTCCGGCAGAAACAACAAAAACATCTTCATATTTATAGTTATATCTTAATAACGAAAATCGCTCCAGGAGATCTTTTTCCAGAGTACTATCCTTTGAAAGAAGCCATCGCTGAAAGTTATGCCGGATAAAAGGGCTTTCTGCAATTACATGAGCATCTGCCAATCTTTCCTCACGCCAATCCAGAATCTGGTTTATTTTCAAATCAGCAATCGTCTTCAGATCACTGTACTGTTCCTGCCGGATGATTTTCGTTTCATACCTGTAATAGAAATACCCGCCTGAGATAATCAGAATGAAGATAGCCAGACTCAACACAAGCATTGGTTGCTTTTTCATCAGAGATTGAATTTGTTGATTTTTCATAAAATGTCTTCTTCAATAATCAATTATCACTTCATTCTGTCAGATTTTAAATTATAACTGAATTCCGTCAGGAGTTTCAGTTTTTCATTAATATATCGGGTACCCAATCAGTCGGAAGCCCGAAGACCGAAGACTGAAGTCCGAAGATAAATGTGACATGTAGTCTTGACTTCTGGCTCCTGACTCCCGACTTCCGACTCCCGTCTTCCGACTCCAATACATCTGAATCTGATTGGTTACAAGTGTTTTATTATTACATTTTTCATATTACCGGTGATTTGTTTTTCTACTGCAATTTATCCAGTAAAATATCTCTGACTATAGTTTCAATCTGTTCAAAATCTTCGGTTTTACTTAGAAAATAATCAGCTCCTGCTTCAAGACACCTCTTTCTATATTGAGGATAAGGATAATTCGTAAGCATGATTATTTTAACATTCATCTTCAACTCCCTGATTTTCTTTAACAACTCGATCCCATTCATTTCCGGCATCCGGATATCAATTATTGCCAGATCAGGTTCCTTTTCCATGATAATCTTCAAGGCATCTGTCCCGTTTTCAGCTTCACCCACCACAAATACTTTATTAATATCAATCAATATACTTTTAATTCTGTCTCTCCACAAAGCAGAATCATCTGCAATAACTATTTTCATTACGGGTACTATTAACCGGATCAGGGGGGACATTAAAACTTAATGCTTGCCCCAAAACATAAATTTAGGTATTGCAGACACATAAATATATAAGGAATTTTCGGATTTGTATATAGGGGGAAGGATGATTTTAAAGGGCGTAAGGGCGTAAAGGCGTAAAGGTGCAACGGCGCAACGGCACAAAGGCGTAAAGGCGTAAAGGCACAACGGCGCAACGGCGCAACGGCACAACGGCACAACGGCACAACGGCGTAACGGCGTAAAGGCGGTGATATTGATTTTGGAGAGGAAGTTTACTATATTTGATTTAAATACTATATGTGTGGAATCGTTAAGTATTTAAACATAGTAAAAACTAAAAATCGCTGCACAATGGGAAATTTCAGAGAATTACTAGTATGGCAAAAAGCCAAGGAACTTGCTATTAAAGTTTATAAGCTGGTTAATAAGACACAATCATTTTCTAAAGACTTTGGGCTACGGGATCAAATCCAAAGAGCCGCTGTAAGTATTCCTGCAAATATAGCAGAGGGTGATGAACTTGGAACAGACAAACAATCAATACGACATTTCTTCCTGTTTTGTGCGAAAGACACCCAAAATTAAGATAGAAAGACAAACCCAATTTAAGAACTTCCCATT
>MENI01000052.1 GCA_001768195.1 Bacteroidetes bacterium GWA2_40_15
ATATATACAAAGAGGCTGGAAAAGGCTAAAGAGCTTACAAAAGCTCAGGCTTTTAAAAATTATCAGGATATTCTGCAGAATAAGGATATTGATTATGTGCTGATTTCTACTCCGGAACACTGGCATTATCAAATGACACTGGATGCTATTGATAACGGAAAGCACATTTATGTTGAAAAGCCAATGACACATACCATTGAACAAGCCAAAGACATATGTCAGAAAATTGCAGCGACAAAACTCAAAATGCAGGTCGGTGTACAGGGTATGTCGGATGATTCGTATGAAACTGCGCATAAAATGATTCAGGAAGGGGCGCTTGGGAAAGTTGTCATGGCTCATATTGATTACTCCAGGAATTATCCTGATGATTTCTGGGCATACCCAATCGATGCAGATGCCAAACCCGGGATAAATCTCGACTGGGAAGCCTGGCTTGGTCCTGCACCAAAACGCCCCTGGGACCCAAGAAGATATTTTCAGTGGAGACGGTACTGGGATTACTCAGGTGGAATTGCAACAGATTTATTTATTCATCGTGTGACCAGGATCATTAAATCGGTGGGATTAAAATTCCCGGATTATGTTGTCGCGACCGGAGGCACCTGGAATTTTGTAAACAGTGTGGCCGAGATACCTGATACTTTTAACATGATGCTGGACTATCCGGAAAAGACCACTGTAATGGTAGTTTCATCACTGGCAAATGATATGCCGATCAGGCACGTGATCAGAGGGCACAAGGCAACACTGGAATTTACGAAAGAAGGGTTTACAATAACGCCACAGGAACAATCAGAAATGGCTACCATAAGCGGTACAGGTGAGGCTCTGAAAGGAGCCAAACAGTTTACCCATAAGAAAACCGGTGCCGAAGACGTAACCCTGCACCACAGGAATTTACAATCTGCGATCAGGAAAAACGAAGCCCTTAATTGTGACCAAAACCTTGGTTTCTATGGTGTTGTAGCATGTATGATGGGAGTTGAATCATTTCGTAGCAGGAAATATCTGAAATGGGACCATCAGAGTAAAAGGGTTATTGAAAGCTGATTATCCAGGCGTGATTTTCTGGTATAAATTCAGATATTCAGAGTTTTTGTAAGAATTCAGCCAGTTTAAAAAGATCTTCTTTGGAATCAAATTTTACTTTATTGGTTTTCAGATATGATTTTATTGTCTTTTTACTTCCAGGATATAAGTCCAGAACATTTTTCCTGTTAAACAACCGAAAATCATTCTCAGTAAGCTTTATATAGTAACGAATTGTCTTTTTGAAAACTATATCCTTATCTGCTGTAAGCTTATAAAAATTACCATCGGCAGGCAATGAAGAGTAAGATGAGGATGCACCTCCGGAACTTGCGGTTCCGTATGGATCCTTTTTCTGTATCTCCTTGAGGTCTATGAACTGTTTCTGTCCTATCCCGGGAGAGCCGCTTCTGATCAACTCAATATAGCCATTATCGTAATAAAATGTATCCTGTGCAATAAGTACCATCCTGACATCTTTCCTGTTGGCAATAGACAAGGTATCATGTCTCTGGATGAACTCTATTTCTCCTGCAATGAAATTATAATTCAGATTTCTGTCAGATTGGCTTCCATTTGTGAATATTACCCTGCCCGGTATAAACTCGGAATAAAGATATCTTTCAGCAACGGTAAAATAATCAAGCAGCTTTGTTCCGGCCTTAACGACTATCAGATCATTATTCTGTGCAGATAAACTTCCGGTCAGTATCAGGGCGGTGCCTATTGTAGTTATTGTTCTTTTCATCCGGGAAATAAGTATTTGAGTGGTAAAATTAAGACTTATTTATTGTAAAAAAAATCAATAGATACTTCTGTCGACCGGTTTGCTTCTCATGAATTCGCCACTGATTGTTCCGAACTGAAGGTAATACCAGAAGGTATTCTTTTCTGTTTTCTTCATACTGGCTTCAATCAGCGACTTATTGCCTTTCAGATCATTCACGACCTGTGCATATCCGGAGAATCTTTTTCCTGTTTCAGGATCTGTGGATAATCCTCCCAGGTCAGGCACCGCCTTTGCAAAATTTCTGTATGCTACAATTGCTTCATCAATATGCCTGGGGAAAGAGGTGTATCCCATGGATTTCATATTTTTTACTTCCTCTTCAACCGCAATCAGATCTTTTTCAAGCAGCAGTCGCGCCATTTTGTATTCGAAAGCTTTTCTGTTTAAATGGTTGGACTTTATAAGCTGATCAATATTCCTTGCTTCGCCGGGAACTATGAAAAAATCGGACTGTGGCATCAGTTTTATTTTTTCTCCAAGCTCCGGATCAGCTTTTACCAGTTCAGGGTTGAAAAGGTATTTCTCATATTTTCCGGCCCAGTTCCTGTATTTCAGGGTTTTTTTGAGAACACCGAGGTATCTCTCTGCAGGCCTGAAGTTACCATTTATCAATTCTGTCCTTATCAGCATCTTTATGTTCTCAGGAGTGTATCCATTCCGGACCATCAGTTCAAAGGCAAGATGACGGGCTTCGTTGATAAGACCTATGGTGTAGTAATAATGTATTGTCCGTGAAGCCTGTTCACGATTTCCTTCCAATGATAAAGACATTGGCCCGGAACTCTGGCGGCTGAAAAACATCCTGCTGCATAACTGGTCTTTCTCAGACAGTGCCAGGTTGTAATAAAACTGCTCAATAATATTTGGGGCAGAATATTTCTCAATACGTAAAATTACTTTATCTGTCTGCCCGTTAATGAACATCCTCTCAGTTTTCATTATTCCTTCAAGAACCGGATTATTTTGCCATAAAAGAAACAAAACTGTTGCCGGGAAAAAAGAAAGAATTGTTACAGGAACAAGATAACCTTCAATTCTTTTGTATCTAAGAATAACTGATAATCTGATGAATAAAGGATAGATAACAAAAAGCGAACCGGCAATTAAAAGAGGAATTGTATAAATGCTATAGTCATTGATAATCAGTGGATAATCGAGAATAGTCTTTAATGGTTGAAGAAAAAGCACTTTGTAAAACAATACCAAAGTCAGGATCGATACGGCAAGCTGGATCAACGGAAATACATACCTCTCTTTTCCATTTTCAAATAAGCCACAGTACATAAAATACATTCCCAGGTATACCAGGGCAAATGTGCCGGCTATATAGTAGAATAAAGGGAACAATAATAACAGGATAATCCGGACTTCTATTCTTTTTATAGCGATTGATGCACGAAACCAGAGAGCAACTGAAAGAAATCCCAATGTATGAAAGATATAATAGTTGTAGTTTGCCTGACAGATTAGTAAAGCGAGAGGTAATAGAATAATAAGGAATATACCTTTGGAATCTTTTTGCGTAAACAGGTTTAAAACAGATCTTAGAATCAAGCAGATAAGTATAAACAGAATGGAATTTACCAATGAACCGTATATAGTGCTGAAATAGCCCTGGGTGAGGAAGTTACCTGCATATACAAGCAATCCGCCGGGTCTGGATAGATACTTCGCGAGATAATCAAATGAATATATGAACAGGGAGTTGTTTTCCTGGTGGAAAAAGATGCCGTTTCCGAACCATTGAAAATATACAAAAGACAAGGCAAATAGCAGTAGAAGAGAGATTTGGGTTCCATACCCGGAAATACTCTCAGATACTTTGAGGAAACGAGGTTTTAATTGATATTCAGCCTCTTTCTTTTTCATTATGGTTAATCTCTCTCTTTCTTTTTTAATTACCGATCCATTTTGCTTTCAAAGGGTCTTGCTTTGATGCTTTCATGAAATCTATAGGGCCTGTTTTTATTTTTCCGGTAACAAGTTCAGGTCTGTTAAATGTTTTGCCCAGCCTTTGATATAATGAAGGATCTTTTTGGGGCAATACAAATGGTTTGCCGACACTGTCTTCCGTACCGAAATATGCGAAATAGGGTCGGGCCGTCAGTCCGTCACCACGTTTACTGCTGAAAACAATCCATTTACCGTTTGATGACCATGAATGCCAGCTTTCGGTTTCATTACTGTTCAGATTCATCTTATCAGTTTTCATGGTTTTCAGATTTAGAAGGTACAGGTCGGCCTCCTTATGCCAGATTGAAAATGTCCCATAATCATGGAGAGTGAATACCAGAAATTGACCATCCGGTGAAACTGACGGGAAAGAGACTGACTTATCCTTTTCAGATGCATTAAATACAACCTCGGCGTTTCCAAAAAGTGATAAAGCTGAGTCAAATGACCTTCTGACCAGGTCGTATTTAACCCCTTTGAAGTCATATCCATCTTTAACCTGGATTGTCCTGCAATAATAAAGATAGTTGCCCTCGGGAGACCAGCAGGGGAAGGTTTCCATATACTTTACTGAATCATCCTGCGGTAACCCGGACATCCCGTTTCTTTCAACATCATATAAAAACATCGAAGAGTACATATCTGAAACTTCAATGTTTTTATCTGTATGCATATGAAAAGACTGCACCGTTTTGTTTGATGAGAAAGCCACATATTTCCCTGAAGGGTGCCATGATGGATAGACCGCATTTGCGGGCATATTTTCTGTTCTTAAAGCAGTACGGGTGATCTTCTCTCCGTCAATAAAATATGTTCCTCCCAGAGAGCCTCGTACATGTAATAAAAATCTGTCAGACTGATTTTGTTTAAATGAATGGCAGTTAACGCAATTATCCTTAAGCAGCTGATTTTCAAATATAGATGTCTCTCTGAAATCTTCTGTTGACCTCTGGACTATTTTCATTTCGACCCATGACTCATAGCCGGGATAGAGTAACCGGTAGCAGAGATATGGGTCCAGCGGTTCATTGGCAACTCTCATGATTACCGGATCATATTTCTGAAGTTTTTTCTCTTTATCTACCGATATAATATCGATTTCAATATTTCCCTCCTGACTTTCTGCAAGTAATTTTTTCCATAATTTCAGGGGAAATTGAACGGTTCCATCAGAAGATTTTATGATAAAACTGGTTCCTGCTAAAGAGACGGCTCTGACTAAAAACGAGGTTCCCTCTTCCAAAATTATAAAATTCATCGGCGCAATATTCTTTGGTATGGTGACACCTGAATAATCCGGCTCAATTACAGGTTCGCGTCCTGTTGATGCGATGTTTTCATATACAGCTTCTTTACAGCCGCTGAAGAAGATTAATATTAAAATTATTAAAACTAAACCAGAAAACTGTTTAATGGGATTCATCTTTTGATTTTTTCAGTTGTAGGGCTGAAATCTGTATTTTTTTAAATCATAATAGACATTTCTATTATTCAATCTCTATTTTAAGATCTGACCAGCAGCCAGTAACACCATTCCCGGAATATATCCATGATAACCCGTATCCATAACCAGCTGCTTCTGTTCAGCTGGTATTGCCCAGCCTGTGTAGGCATTCTTGACTTTACCATCCTCCGATACACAACCGGAAATAAAGCTCCAGGCTTTTTGAACATAATCAGTGTAGCTTTTTGATATCCACCCTTTATCCATTGCTTCCTGGATGCATCCTGCAGTCATAGCTGTTGAGGTAACCTCTTCAGGAGATGTCGGGTCATCAACCCATACGTGTAGTCCTCCATTAGGGCCCTGGTGAGCCACCAATCCATCTGCAATCTGAGAAAATGTTTCAGTAATAAACTTATAATCCTGGTGATCTTCTGGTAAATGTCTCAATAAAGCTGTCAGAGTATATACCATCCATCCTGAAGCCCTGCACCAATATGTTTTACCTGGTTCTCTTTGTTCCAGATATATAGTCCTGGTCAACTTTTTTTCGGTATCAAAAAAGAGGTTAATCGACGTTTTGGCCTGGAAAACGGCGTTCTTCAAATACACCTTTGATGTACTTTCGTCAACAAGGGCTGATGCATCTGCCATGGCCCGAACTGAAAAATATCCTCCGTCAGGGATACACCATTTATGATAATCGTTATCATCATGCGCCATATAACCAAACCTGTCGCGTGCAGTATAGTGTAGAATAGCGTCTGCTACCGAGAGGCATACTCTCTTTGCATCTGCGTTTTTTATTTGCTGATACAATACATAGCATGGAAATGACACACCTAATGTACCTGCATAAAGTGAAAAAGGGAGTACCCCATCTCTTATAATTCTGGCTTTGTTGCCCGAGTAAGTTTTCAGGTACTCTTCATCACTCAGTTTATTATCATGATCGATATGGTAGTTAAGCCAGTTTTCAACATACTGAATACCTTCAGGATACCCCTTCTCTGCCCATACTAATAAGGCTTCTGTCTGGATGGTGCCAAACCAATCCGTATTGAGACTTTCAAATGGTTGTTCCAGTGTTTTACTGATTAAGGCTTTTATGTTAGTTGGAATAGCTGGCTTATTTGCAGCATTTTCTGTCGTTTGACTGATCTTTTGAGGGTTGCCATTTAATATGATGCAAAAAACAGCAACGATCGTAACCACTATTTTTTCTGTATTGCTACGCTTCATTATATTGTTGTTTGTCTGTACATCAGTAAGCCTGCAAAAGTTTCAAAAATTCTCATATTCTGATATCTGTTCATTAACAAGGTTATTGCTGTCTGATAATGGAGGCTGTTCCATCCTCTGATATGTGTATATTGAGATAAGCATATCCGAAACCATCGGCCACGGGCCTGTGACAGTGCTTATCAATTACTTCAGTCCAGAGCAACTCAGATTGAACAGCAAATTTTAAAGGGTTCTCTTCAGACGGTTTTTTGTCCAGACGGATCATGGCAGACATCAATGACCGTCCCGTGCTGAATGAATGATATGCAATATCTTCAAGTACAACACCCGGATTGTTAGCGTTATTAATTGGGATAACAGGGTGCCAGGTATCTGTATCACGGGGATCATAAGCATCCGGAAGCTGAACCCATATAGAAAATATCTCGCCTGGTTCAGCCTTCCCGTTACCGTTTCCTTTGCCTTCAGAGATCATTGCCGTGTTTAGCGGCCTGTCCCACTCATTCCATGCATATTTGAAAACCGGAAGCTCCTCTGATCTGCCGTCGAATATTTTGATCTGAACACCTTTATCAGACAATGTTCTGCTTTTCACAACAACCGGAAGAATATGTTCCCGGTCAAGTATAACACCTCCTGCTTTCATAGAGATCCTTATAAATGCCCTGTTCTCATCAGGAGAAGAGATTAAAGCTTTGCAGATCAGCATTGAATCTACTTTTGTTTTGCTTCCGGCTTGCAGCAATACGGTTGATGTATGCCTGGTGAATGAAAGTATATCTGTGCTCTCGCTGGCAGCACTTATCTCAACAAGCTGGGCTGATCCGGAAAGATTCAGGATCTCAAATGTAAGAGGTCTTAAACAGTTGTTTTCGAGATAGATATTTTCATTAATGGTGTCAGTGAGTAAAATTACAGGCGGCTGAAGTTCTTTTCCTGTAATCCCTATTTCTTCACCTGCCCCTCCCCGGGTTGTCAGAACCAGCTTCCCGTTCCGGTCAGCCCTGGTCTTTTCTTCCCATATTTCGTTTTTCTTATATGAATAATGCACCAGCTTATACTCTTCTCCCGGAATGTATACAGGAGGTGTGAAAACAGAAATCTTAAACTCTGAAAGTGATCTCCCCCAGGGTAGTTTTTTCCTGGTATATATTCCTGCTCCGTTTTTGCTAACATTTCTCAGGTATATCCAGCCAGCTTCGTTTTTATCACTTTTTACTTCATAGCCCCATGTTTCGAATTCAGGATAGAGATTTATTGCTGAGAAGCAGGGGATAGTCTTTTTTTCAGAGCCGAACAGCCTCATGTGAAAATCAAACTGCAGGTCAACTCCTGCAGCATGATGATTGCAGAATTCCGCCATATGGTACTCGTTATCGAAGCCGGCTCCTTTAAATGCATTATGAAGTTCTGTGGTGTAATATTTAATATAGTCGCCGGTTGTTGTTGTATGCCTGAATGGCAAAGCGCGTAAATTTCTCCATAGTTGCTGAACATCGACTGTTGTTGAATATGCAGTCTCGCCAACATCATAAAAATTCGGGGAATGACAGAACTCCGAGGCGCTGCTGAAGAGATGAGGATTGGTTGCTGCAATCCATATAGCTGTATTGCCCCCCATTGATAATCCTGATATTGCCCTGAACTGTGGTCCTTTTTTAGTGTTGTATCTTGAGTCGACGACATCAAATAACTCCCTTATATACAGGGAGAAGTTATAATAATTGCCCTTCCAGTCTTTTGCCTGTGATGGAAAATAAACCCCGCAACCATCTAGTCCATTGATCTTCCCATCTACACATATTATAATTACATTGTTGTTATATGTGTAATTCTCAAAGTCAGCATTACTTGAATAATCATATGCAGGATCATGCTTTCGGCCGGTTACAGACGGGGGTGTCAATCCGAAATCTGCATAGCTGTATGTACCACTCTTTTCATAGCTGCCTCCGCATCCGTGGAAATAATAGATCACAGGATACCTTCTGGCCTGGTTTAAAGGATTGTAATCAGGAGGTGTAAATATCCTGAACGACCTTTCTTCATTGAAAACCCTGCTGAAGTGACTCTCATCGTTGTAAGAGAAAAGTGTCAGCGAAAAGCACAGCAGGAATATGTTCAGCAGGAAGAGCTTATAAATCATCGGGATATAATTCAAAAATTTTAATTAATGGTTGAAAACCAGAATCTTTGTTAAGATACAACAAAAACTGCATCACCTGTCACCCGGAGGGTTATTTAGTTTATTTGTTTTTTGCCTTATGATGATTAAATTGCATCCCGTTTCATATTTTAAATGTATTCCTGTATATGATTTTGATTGATAAAAACCTTAAACCCGCCGACCTTTCAAAAAAATTAAAAAGGTTCTGGCAGCTATCCGGAGAAAAAATTCATCTGATTGAAAAGCAGTATGATGAATCGAAAGGCTCACCTGTATTTACGGTAAATGGAAAATATTCAACCCGGGGCTGGACCGAATGGACACAGGGTTTTCAATATGGCTCTGCCATTCTGCATTATGATGCCACCGGAGAAGAAGACATGCTTGATTATGCCAGGAAGAAGACAATTGAAAAGATGGCCCCTCATCTAAGCCACATTGGTGTCCATGATCACGGTTTCAACAATGTAAGTACATACGGAAATCTTCTCAGGCTGATGAAAGAAGGAAAGATACCTTACGATGAATGGGAGAAGAATTTTTATGAACTTGCCCTCAAGATATCAGGCGCCGTCCAGGCTTCCCGCTGGACAACTATAAAGGAAGGAGGTTTTATTCACTCTTTCAACGGGGCACACTCACTTTTTGTAGATACCATCCGTTCATGCCGGGCCCTGACATTAAGTTACATACTCGGACATATTTTCAAGGGAGAGGGAGATGTAAAAATAAATATGCTTGAACGGGCAATGCTCCATATGAAAGCAACAGCAAAATACTCAGTATTCTATGGTGAAGGGCGCGACAGTTTCGATGTATGGGGGAGGACAGCACATGAAAGCATTTTCAATGTAAAAGACGGCAATTTCCGCTGTCCGGGTACACAGCAGGGATACTCCGGTTTCACCACATGGACCAGGGGATTGGCCTGGGCAATGTGTGGTTTTGCTGAGCAGCTTGAATGGATTGAAACGATTAATACTGAGGAGCTTGCTCCGTTAGGGGGGAAAGAGGCTCTTAAAGCAATCTTCCTTCATGCAGCCAGGGCTACCTGCGACTTTTATATTGCCACTACCCCGGTGGATGGCGTTCCATACTGGGATACAGGCGCTCCCGGACTTCAGAAAATGGGTGATTACATGGACAGGAAATCTGATCCGTTCAATTCCTTTGAACCTGTTGACAGTTCTGCAGCTGCCATTGCTTCTCAGGGCTTATTGAGGCTTGGAAGATACCTCACGGATAATGTCGACCAGGAAGAAGGTAAAATCTACTGGCTGGCAGGACTTAAAGTAATTGATACATTGCTTGAAGAACCATATCTCAGTACAGACAAAGCTCATCAGGGTCTTCTTCTTCACACAATTTATCATCGTCCCAATGGCTGGGACCATGTACCTGAAGGAAGCAAAATACCGTACGGTGAATCGTGCATGTGGGGCGATTACCATATCCGTGAAGCATGCCTTTACCTCGACAGGATAATCAGCAACGGAAAATATTATACCTATTTTAATTGTGTAAAATGAACATCGATCCGGTAAAAGACCTTTCGCGTCTCTGTATTCATACAATCACTACAAAACCCTGGAACATTGAAGAGGCTGCAAAACACTATTCTGCTTCTGGTGTGAAAGGAATAACAGTATGGCGTGACGCACTTGCCGGCAGGAATATAAGAGAGACCGGAGATATGCTTCGGGATAACGGACTTTCAATAGTCTCCCTTTGCCGTGGCGGATTCTTTCCCGGCACAAGCAAAGAGAAAAGAAAAGCAGCCATTGATGATAACAGAAAAGCAATTGAAGAGGCCTTTGAACTTGGGACAGATAAGATTGTACTTGTCTGTGGTGCAGAACCTTCACAATCCTTAAAAGAGTCAAGAAAACAGATCTTTGAGGGGATCTCTTCAATTCTCACTGATGCTAAGGCAGCAGGTGTGAAACTTGCAATTGAGCCATTGCATCCGATGTATGCCGACACCCGTTCGGCAATAAACACCCTTGCCCAGGCAAATGATATGGCTGAAAAACTTGATAGTAAGGTTGTGGGAGTGGCAGTGGATGTATATCATCTCTGGTGGGATCCTGACCTGAAAGAAGAAATTATGAGATGCGGGAAGAACAAAAACCTTCTTGCATTTCATATCTGCGACTGGAAATCACCCACAATTGACCTCCTAAACGACCGTGGCCTGATGGGGGAGGGCTGTATCCCGATCAGGAAGATAAGATCATGGGTTGAAGCAGCAGGATTTAATGGCTTTATAGAAGTTGAGATCTTCTCAAACATCTATTGGAAGCAGGATCAGAGTGAATTTTTGAAAAAAATTGTAAGTGCTTATAAAGAATTTGCATAGTTAATGTTAACACCCACTGCCCTCAAAGGCTTCTGAATTAAGAATGAAGAACAAACGAACAGCAAATTAAGAAGTTATGGAGATCAGTTCTGAATTCTGATTTCGTTTGTTCAAATGTTCTTACTTCGAAAGTCCCCCCTGTGGGATTTAGGGGTGAAAAAGTGTTAGAAAAAAAGCAGTATAATATTATGAAACAACACACAGTAGGGATTATCATGAACGGTGTAACAGGCAGGATGGGAACCAACCAGCACCTGCTCCGTTCCATAGCTGAAATAATAAAGCAGGGTGGAGTAAAAGTCGGTCCGGGTGAAACAATTATGCCCGATCCAGTTCTTGTTGGTCGCGATGAGAATAAACTCAGAAAGCTTTGTGCGATGACCGGAATAACCAAGATGACCACCGATCTCGATTCTGTTCTTGACGATCCTTCTAATTCTCTCTATTTCGATGCTCAGACAACCGGCAGAAGGGCTGATGCAGTAAAAAAAGCTGTTAAGGCAGGCAAGCATATATATTGTGAAAAGCCAATAGCTGTAAGTACTGATGTTGCCATGGAGCTTTATAATCTTTGTAAAAATGCAGGATTGAAAAATGGGGTTGTGCAGGATAAGCTATGGCTTCCGGGAATTATCAAGCTGAAGAGGCTGATACAGCAGGGATTTTTTGGTAAAATACTTTCGGTGAGGGGGGAATTCGGCTACTGGGTGTTTGAAGGCGATACAATTGCTGCCCAGCGTCCTTCGTGGAACTACAGGAAAGAGGATGACGGCGGTATAATTGTCGATATGCTCTGCCACTGGCGCTATGTACTTGATAATGTATTTGGAAATGTTACGGCTGTTTCGTGTATCGGTGCAACTCACATAGATAAAAGGGTTGATGAGAACGGAAAGGAATACAAATGCACAGCTGATGATTCAGCTTATGCCACTTTTGAGCTGGAGAACGGCATTATTGCACATTTCAACTCATCATGGACGGTGAGGGTGCGCCGCGATGATCTTCTTACTCTCCAGGTTGACGGCACAAAGGGGTCGGCTGTGGCCGGGCTCCGTGAGTGCTATATCCAGCATTATGGGAATACTCCCAAACCTGTCTGGAATCCCGATATTGCACAACCTATCAATTTTTTTGAGGGGTGGTCGAAAGTGCCAGAGCAGGAGGTTTATGAAAATGCTTTCAAGGTTCAGTGGGAACTGTTCCTGAAACATGTTGTTAAGGATGAGTCATTCCCATGGGACCTGAGGGAAGGTGCAAAGGGGGTACAACTTGCAGAAAAAGGTCTTGAAAGCTGGGCTAAACGTTGCTGGGTTGATATACCTGAACTGAAAAACATTTAAAACGGAAAATATGAAAACCACACGCAGGAACTTTATTGCAAAATCGGTGCTGACAGCAGCAGGTGTTACAGCAGGGATGAACTCAGGACTTTTAAGAGGCGCTTCACTGACTGATAATTATGCAACTCCGGCTTTTTCCGGAGCTGATACCGATGCATTTAAAATATGCATCTTTTCAAAGCATCTTCACTGGCTTGATTACCAGGGAATGGCAAAGGCTCTGGCTGACCTGGGGTTTGACGGAGCCGATCTTACTGTAAGGCCCGGAGGTCATGTCCTGCCTGAAAAAGTGGAGACAGATCTTCCAAAAGCAGTTGAAGCACTGGCGAAACAGGGGAAAAAGGTGTACATGATTACCACATCAGTTATAGATGCTGATGACCCGGTATCGGAAAAGATCCTGAAAACAGCCTCCTCACTTGGCATTAAGCACTACAGGACGGGTTATTTGTATTACAAGGACAAAAATCCTGTAAAGGACGATATAACACAGTTTCACAAACATTTGAGCAAACTTGCGACACTGAATGCAAAATATTCAATTTCAGGAGAATACCAGAACCACTCCGGCAACTACGGGCAAGGGATATATTTTGGAGCCCCCATATGGGATCTTGCGGCAGCTCTTGAAAAAATCAATTCGCCATGGCTTGGATCCCAATATGATGTTTACCATGCAACTGTGGAAGGTGCAAATGCCTGGACTGTAGGACTCAGGATGATAAGTCAGTATATCAGGTCAGCGGATATTAAAGACTTCAGATGGATGACGCAGGATGGAAAGACCAGGTCTGTTACTGTTCCGCTTGGTGAGGGGATGGTCGATTTCAGAACTTTCTTCTCCCTTCTGAAGGAATACAAGGTAAGTATCCCTCTGTCAATACATTATGAGTATCCGCTTGGTGGCTCAGAGCATGGCAATAAGGAGCTGACAATGAAAAAAGAGGATGTACTTGCTGTAATAAAGAAGGACCTTGAGACACTGAAGGTTTACCTGAAGGAAGCGAAACTTATATAACAATCAGATTATGTTGCAGCTCTATATATTTGCTCCGCTTATCTTCCTTCTGGCAAATGCAAACACAGAAGTACAACCATCTTCTGAAAATAAGGATTACAGGGGAGAAGAGGTGCTCATGTCTGGTTCAGAAAAAAGAGAACAATATGTTCTTTCTTCTGAGGGAAAATCAGATTACATTATTTCGATTGACACCAGGGCATCTGAATCAGAGAAATGGGCTGCAAGTGAACTTCAGTACTGGCTGAAGGAGATCACAGGAGCGGAACTGCCGGTTCGTGAGATTAATGATGCTTATTCTGGTCCCCGGATAATAATTGGTTATAATAACCTGGTAAAGAAAAAAACAGGAGCAGAACCACCTTCAGAATCAGATGAATCATTCCACTATATCAATTCAGGACCTGATATCTGCATTTACGGCGGGAGCCAGCGTGGTACAATGTATGGGGTATTGACATTTCTTGAAAATGAGCTGGGATGCAGATGGTACACACCTGTTGTAAGTGTTATTCCGAAACGGAAGGAAATCACTTTTACAGCATATGATCATTCGGAGACTCCAGGAATAAGAGTTCGCAACGACTTTTACTTTGAAGCATTTGATCCGCTCTGGTGTGCAAGGAATAAAATGAACGGGGCGATGGGATCTACTAAAGATACCCTGAATTCTGAAGAGAGATGGGCTGAGGCAAGAATACAACCCGGAGGCATTGAGAGTTACTGGGCTGTCCATACTTTTTATCCGCTGGTGCCCCCTGAGGAATTTTTTGACAGGCACCCTGAGTACTATAGCCTGATTAATAACAAACGAACATATCAAAAAGCCCAGTTATGCCTGACAAACACCGATGTTCTCAGGATCGTTACGGAAAGAATAAAGAAAATAATGCTTCAGAATCCGGGTTATCTTATATACGATGTATCTCAGAATGACTGGGATAATCCCTGCCAGTGTGATAAATGCCAGGCAATTGTAAAACAGGAGGGCAGTGAATCAGGTGTTGTTCTGTGGTTCGTCAATAAAGTGGCGGAGAACGTGGAAAAGGAGTTCCCTGATAAATATATCGGAACACTGGCATACAAGTATACTCGTAAACCATGTAAAACAATTCGTGCAAGGAAAAATGTTGTTGTTCGTTTAAGCAGCATAGAATGTTGCTTTTCGCATGATATTAAATCATGTCCGAGAAACGAAGCGTTTCTTGCTGACCTTAAAGGATGGTCTGCAATTGCACCAAACCTCTATATCTGGGATTATGTTGTATATTTTCAACACTATCAGATGCCATATCCCAATATTCGTGTCCTTCAGCCAAATATCAGGACATTCAGGGAGAACAATGCCATTGGAATAATGGAGCAGGGAGCTTATCAGAGTCGCGGGGGAGAATTTGCTGAGCTCAGGTCCTATATCATATCACGCCTTTTGTGGAATCCTGATTGTAATGTGGAAGATGTTATTGATGATTTTGTTTACGGGTATTATGGAAGAGCAGGAAAAAATGTCCGTGAATATTTCAATTTGCTATATTCAGGGATTACTCCTGAAACCCATATGCATATTGAAACTCATAATTATGAAAGACTGACAGCCCGGGATAAAATGTTTTCAGATGAATTTGTTGAAAAGTCATGCCGTATTTTTGAGGAGGCTGCTAAAGTGGCCGATAACGATGAAATATTGCATCGTGTAGAACTTGCATATTTACCGGTATTGTATCTCAAATGCAAAAGAACACCGGTTATTGCAAGGAATGATGGAACATACGCAAAATTCAACGAAATTGTAAAACGCGAAGGAATAACCCGTTATGCGGAATACGGAGAAGAGACTTTCAGCTCATTTCACAGCACTGTTGAAACCGCAAAATAGCTTTGAAGAAAGACCTTGAGACACTCAAGAATTTTCACAAGGAAGCGGGTTTGGTGTAGATTCAGATTTTATGTTGGGCTAAAGCCCTGTTATATAGATTTCCGTTTACCGTTGGCTGAAGCCAACGGCAATTGAGAGGAAGTATCTCCCATTTTTGCTAAAGCCCTTTTAAGCAGATCTTTAAATTTTGGCTGAAGCCAACAGTAATTGAAAAGAAGAATTTTCCTGTAGAGTTAGCTTTATTAACTCTTGCGGAGGGCAACGGTGATTAAACCAGCAACTTCCGGGGTGTTTCTTTCAGTTACCGTCGGTTTTAACCGACGGTATTAGCCGGTTCAATACAAGCCGGGACTTTAGTCCCTCCGGGTTTTCTTATTTCATATACTTGTCGGACCAGTTGGAGGATATCTTTCAGAAAGAATATTATTCCTTTGATACATATTCAAATACCACAGGAAATTCTTAACTTTAATACCTTGCACTTATGGAAACAAAAAAATATACACAAGTCGGAACCTTTTCTATAATTTCTATTGGCTCTGCTTTGATTCTCTGCATTGTAATAATGATAATAACCGGACTTAATGACCTGGCTCCTGTTGGAATTATGGGCTTTGTCGTTATGACTTTGTTGATCTGCCTTCTGATCTTTTACAAACTGACAATAACCATTGACAACACTTACATTCGATTCTCTCTTGGCACGGGACTAATTGCTAAAAAGTATCTGATCTCCGATATTCAAAGCTGTAAATCAGTTAGTAATAACCTTATTTACGGAATTGGAATCAGAAAGATCCCAAAGGGCTGGTTATATAATGTAAGTGGATTAAAAGCTATTGAAATCAAATTCAAAAACTCAAAATCAGTTATCAGAATTGGAACAGACCATCCTGATGAAATTGCAGGAATAATTTCTAAAATGATTAAAGCAGATCAATCAGGGAGTGGCATGGATTATAAAGATAAGACAGCTTTTCGCCTGGTATGGATAATTATGGCAATAACTTTATTAATTCCTGTTATTTTAATCCTTATTGGCAATAGAGATCCGGGAATTACTTTATCAAAACCAGGACTTAAAATAAGTGGAATGTACGGTTTGACAATCAATTATTCAGACATTAAACAACTTGACACATTATCGACATTACCACGTATACAAATGAGAACCAATGGATACGCATTTGGAAAATCTCTTAAGGGAAATTTCAGACTTCAAAATAACGAGAATGCCAAATTGTTCATTACCAAAAGGGTACCTCCGTATATATTGATCAGGACTGATGATCTAAATGTTTACTTAAATTTCAAAGAATCAAAGAAAACGGTTGATTTATTTAAAACCATGACCAAAGTCCGGAAAGAATAAAAGGATTTTTTTATTGAAATACAGTTCGTTCATAAGTTGGAGGCTGTTGAAAAAGTCTTTAAGTAGTTGTTTTTACCTTAGTGTTACTTTGTGCTCTACTTTGTGATCCTTTGTGGTTCAATGCTTTATTTTTTACCACCAAGGTACTCAAAGGTTAACACAGAGGTTCACAAAGGACTTTTTCAACAGCCGCAAACTTTTTTCATTCTATCCTGCAACGAAACTATGCTTATGTTAACGCATATGCCCGGAGGGGTTGAATAATGAACTCAGTATACCCGGTTGAAGTAAACCTGGTCCATTTAATTGTAAAGTTTATTATAAATTTCTAACTTTAAATACAGAATTCATCTATTCATCTACCAAAAATCGTTCATCATGAAACAAAGGCATCCATACAGAAGCAGACAAATTGAAATTGTTAAAACAATCTTCATTTCTTTGTTTATTATTTTTTCATTGGATCTCAATGCTCAGACGCCAACCAACTTCTCGGGCAGATGGGAGTTTGATAAGGCCAAAAGCGACAAGGATGAACGAGGGGATGCATCCTTTGATGGTGCAATTATTCTGGAAATAAAACAGAATACTGATACAATTACATTTACCAATACATTTTTCCTGCCGGGTAAGGCTGGTAAAACTTTACGGCCCGACTCATATCTGACTAACGGTATAGTGACACCTGATGAGTCCGGAATCGATCCCGCCAAAAAATTTGTAAAATGGTCCCCGGATAAGAAAATACTTACAACTAATTATGTCATGACAGCTACCATTGATGGAGTTGCGCAGGATTTCCTTACAGCAAAGACTTACAAACTCGATGAGAACGGAAAAACATTAGTTGTTGATGAGTTGAACAGAAGTAAGCTGAATGGAGAAAAAACAATCAAAAAAGTATATCAAAAAAAATAAATAATACTCTCCTCTAAAAGCAAGTTTAAGTTAATGATCCAGTCTGTTTCCTTTGAAAAACATCTTATTGCACCCTGTGGTATGAACTGCGGGACCTGCATTGGCTATCTCCGGGACAAAGACAAATGTCCCGGCTGCAGGATAATTTCTTCAGACAAAGCTATTATAGTCAATAGATGTATTATACCGGGATGCAGCTATCTGCAAAAGACAACATCAAAATTCTGTTATGATTGTGAAAAATATCCCTGTCGGAGGATCAAAAACCTGGATAAAAGGTACCGTACAAAATATCGGACAAGTTTCATTGAGAACCTGACAATGATAAAAGAAAACGGATTGCACAGCTTTCTGGTTTTTGAAGCAAAGCGCAGGACTTGTAAAAATTGCGGATCTGTGTTAAGTGTCCACCGGGACAATTGTATTAAATGTAACCAGATATGATTAATAAGAAAGTATCCGAGATCAGGGATTTTTGTACCAGGAATTCAAACCAGGCCAACATTGAAAAATATTCAAGATACTTCAAAGATGGATTCAATGGTTACGGAATAGACCAGAAAGTATTTGAACAACAGAGAGATGCCTGGATCAATCTCTGGAAGAATGAAATGAATCTTGATAAGTACCTGGAACTTGGAGATACCTTAGTCCGGATCGGTAAATACGAGGAAATCTCTTTTGCAATTTCATTTGTAGCCTCTGAAAGAAAAAACTATTCCGAAAAAACATTCGATAGAATCGGTACATGGTTTGATTATGGAATAACAAACTGGGCAAATACAGATGTCCTGTGCATGCTGGTTCTATCTAACTTCTTAATCGACAAAGTTGTTCCCTATACAAAGCTACTGGAATGGACAGATTCTCATTCTGAATGGAAAAGAAGAGCGGTTCCTGTGACTCTGGTCGAACTGGTAAGGAAGGGACTGACCCCTGATGAGGCCATACCCCTGATTGAGCCTTTGATGTACGACAAATCAGAAAATGTTCAGAAAGGTATCGGGACTTTATTACGCGGATTATGGAAGAGTCATCCTGAGAGAATTGAAGCTTTCCTTCTGAAGTGGAAAAATTCCTGCGGCAGATTGATAATTCAGTACTCTACAGAGAAAATGGATAAAGAGTACAGGAAGAAATTCAGGAGAGAAAAATAACTTCTTATACCGTTGGCTGAAGCCAACGGCAATTGAGAGGAAGAATCTCCCTTTTGGGCTGAAGCCAACTGTAATTGAGAGGAAGAATATACCTGGTGTTTTTTTTACTTCAGCCACTTATCAAACCAGTCAAACGCCTCTTTCTGCATATCGGAGTCAAACTTGTGCTCGCCCGGGTAGAAGGTACATTTGTATCTGTCTGAAGCACCTGCTTTTTTGTATACCTCGCTGAGGATTTTGTCGGCAGCATTCATCTCCGGTACAGTATACAGATCGTCATTTGTATCATTCAGTACAAGAGTTGGAAGCGGAACCCTTAAACCAAGTATTTCGGGAAAATCCAGCTCATTGGGCAGTATTGGCACATAGGTCATCCATGTGTGAGTGAATGACTTATTGAGAACAAAGTCTTTCCATGTTGTCATGAATCCAACGCATACAGCACATTTGATCCTGCTGTCGAGTCCGCCTGTGAAGACTGTCCGCATACCCCCACCTGACAATCCCCCACAGCCTATCTTATCCTTTATCACATCTTTCCTGGCACTGAGGATATCCAGTGCAACCCTGTCTTCTGCCATAAAGACCCCCGGCCATGTTGTACCTGCGCTGAAAAGCGATTTTGCCATTATATGCTCATGTTCACCTGCCCAGCTGTTATATTTTTCAATATTCTTCGGATCCTCAGGGTTGTTGTCATTAAGCCCATCTCTTTGCTGTTCAGGCACATCCTGCATCAACACTCTACGGCTTGCGAAGGGGAAGGCATCTGATACAAGCACAACGTATCCTCTTTTTGCTACCTCATTTGCCCATGCTCTTCCACTGTAGTAATTTGTCTGATGCTCTTTCATAAGTGGATGCTGATCATCACCGGTCCGGGTGATCTTCCTGGTTCCAAAATACTTATTTCCACCATGATCATGAAATGCGAGTATGCCTGGTAAAGGAGTTTTTGCGTCTGCTGGCTTCAGGAGTATAGCATCAGTGGGACGACCATACGGCAGTCTCCATGTAAGTTCTTCAATATGAAGACCATCCCATATATATTGCTTCTTAACTGTAACTTCAGGAGCTGATCCTATATTGGGAACAGCAAGCCTGTCTCTGACTTTTGCATCTGCAGCCTGGTGCCATTTTTTTATGTCCGTCCACTCTTTCCTTCGAAAAGAGAGCGATGGCATTTTATTATTGGCCAGGGATGTTGCCCATTCACCATATTGTCCTATTAAGCTGAGGTTTTCTTCTTGTGTCATTCTGTTAATATTTGTTTCTGAAATTATTTCGGGAAAGGGTATAGAACTTTCATTACCTGATGCCAGGCTTTCTGTGAATCTGCTGCCGGCAATACCTAATCCTGCCATTCCGGCATATTTGATGAATTTTCTTCTGCTGTTTTTCATACCAGGTTAAATTAGCTGATTTATCACAATGAAGGTACAATAAAAAATTTTTAACCGCAAAGCAGAATCTTGACTGATAGCTTTTTCCAGCTACAAAGAGTTCCACTGAGGTTCACAGAGTTCCACAGTTCCACAGAGTGAAGAGGATTGATCAATTGATAACTCTGTGCTCCTCTGGATTTCCTCTGTGTAAGTTCTTAAATATATGAAGCTAAGACCTTCCAGTGTTAATAACAGACAGATATTAAGTCAATGGTGTTTGAAGGATTTATTTCTTCAACCTAATTCTTACCTTTATATCAAACCTTCTTCTATACTGAAAAAATGAAATACTTTAAATTTTCGTTGCTGCTGATTCTGGTAATCCTTCTATGGATGTGCAGAGAATCTTCTAAGAAGGGTTCTTTTACAAAGAATGATTTTATTGATCCTCCGATATATTACTGGCCCAGACCATTGTATTTCTGGAATAATGCAACTGTCACCGCAGATGTACTGATTGAACAGATGCAGTCACTCAGGGATAAATGCGGATACGGAGGATTTGGGGTTGTCCCGTTCGGTAGGGACTTCAGTCCTGAATATTTGTCAGAGGAGTATCTGAAACTATATGGTACAATGCTGGAAAAAGCAAAGGACCTGGGTATGACAATAAGCCTTTATGACGAATTCGGTTTTCCCAGCGGATCGGTAGGGGCTTTTGCCGAAGGTGATGGGAAACCACGTTTCCGGCAGAAATATCCTGATCAGACTATACAGAGGCTCGATAAAGCAGAAGAAGAGATAACAGGCCCGGTTATTTACAGGAAAAAGGTCCCGGAAGGAAAACTTATGGGTGCTGTTGCAATGGACTTAAAGAGTAAGGAACGAATCGATATTACAGGAAGTGTTACTGATGGTATGCTTAAATGGGATGTCCCGTCAGGGAAATGGAAAATCATGTTCTTCAATTGTGTGATTGATGGTAATCCGTTAGCAGATTATCTAGATCCTGAAGCTGTGGGTTATTTTACAAAAATGGTACATGATGTTTACTATGACCGTTTCAAAGATTATTTCGGTACAGTTATTTCCGGAACTTTTTTTGATGAGCCTTCAATGTATCGTGCACAATTCCGGATGTGGACGCCCATGTTTAATGAAAAATTCACCGGTAAACATGGTTTCAGTCCGGTCACACTTTACCCTGCTTTATGGTATGATATTGGTGACGAAACATGGTCAGCCCGTAATTATATGTTTGGTTTTCGTGCGGAATTGTATTCAGAGGGATTTCATAGGGTAGTCAGTGACTGGTCTGTAGCTCATGGAATAACAGCTACAGGTCACACGGCTCCGGAAGAAGCAATTATTCCGGCAAACGGACCGGGTGATCTTATGAAGTCATTTAAATACCTTGAGATCCCCGGAATTGATAAGATAGGTGGCCACCGGCCTGCAGAAAAGTTCTATAAATTAGTCAGTTCCTCAGCTAATAACTGGGATAAGAAACTTGTGATGTCGGAGACATTTGGTGCAATGCCAAATTACGATGAACCGGGAGACCTGGCGTGGAATGATATTTGGTCGATTGCCAATGACCAGTACACCAAAGGAATAAATATGCTCATCCCTCATGCTGTCTGGTATGATAATACAAAGGTCACCTATAAACCTGAGCTTTCATACCGGAGTACGCTATATGCCGACAGCCTTAAGGATTTCACAACTTATCTCTCCAGGCTTAATGTGATTTTGCAGTCGGGAGGAAGACATGTTGCGGATATTGCAGTACTTTATCCTGTGCATTCTCTTTTAGGTGATCATTATTTCTATACAGAAACAGGTCCTGCCAATGTCGACGGATGGGTTGATCCCGAAAACAGCTTCTTCAATGATGCTGTCTCAAAGATAGACTATGTTGATATCGGGGGTTGGCTTATGAATGGTAACGGCCTCGATTTCACCTATATTCACCCTGAAGTTCTGGATGAAAAATGCTCTGTTGCCGGGAGCAGGCTTGAATTGAAAAACAGTACAAACTATGAGAATTACAGCGTACTCTTACTTCCTTCCTGTTATATGCTTTCTCTGAGCAACCTGAGGAAAGTGGTTGAATTTTACAATTCCGGAGGAATGGTTGTCTTTACCAGCCGTCTTCCGCATAAGTCATGTGAAACCGGAAAGGATATGGAGGTTGACAGTCTCATCAGATCTGTTTTCCCCGGACTGGAGGATGATGCCTGGGAAATGAAAGAAAATGAAAAAGGAGGCAAAGCCTTCTTTATGCCCGATCCTGATGCAGTTGGAATCTCGGAAATTTTATATGGTTCCGGACTGTATTTTGATGTCAGCTATCCGTTAAACCCTGATATTCAATATATTCATAAAGTCGTTGACAACAGGAATGTCTATTTCTTTGCCAATTCAGGGAAGAGCGGTATTCAAACTGAAGTAACGCTCAGAGGTAAAATCAAGGTTGAAGAATGGGATCCTCACACAGGTGAAATCAGGAAGGCTGAAACCAGATATTCTGAAAATAAGTCTTCAGGTTCAAATTCAACAGTTGTTGAAATAAACCTCAAGCCTTATAATTCAATATTCCTTATTGAAAAAGAGTAGTCGTCAGACTTTCTATTTTATAAGTTTTCTGATAGTTGGTTCAAGCTCTTCGGCTATACGCAGCATGCCGATGTCATTCGGGTGGACTCCGTCAACGGTACCCTCATAGTCATCGCCGATAAGACCTTCACCTTTCCTGTAATAGAGTTGCTTTATTCCCGACTTCTTTAAAGTGTCATATGCTCTTTTCAATTCCAGATTTTTCTTATGGTTTTCTGATTCAAGAGGTTTGGTGAATCCGTTTACATAGGGAAAAGCTTCAACAAGTAAAACAGGAACATCAGGTCTTTTCTCCTTCAGATATTTTACCAGTGCAACTGCTCTTTCGTAGATGAGGTCTCTTGTTGTATTAGGATTGCAATCAATGACATACAGAACTGCATCAGTTTCGCACAAGGCTTCTCCAACCGAAAGGTCGAATGTACCGCTTCCGCTGAAGCCCATGTTTATAAATGGCCTGTCGAGTTTCCTTGCCAGGATATTGGTAAACAGTAACCCGGGCCTTGATGCACAGCCTCCCTGTGCAATGCTGCTTCCGTAATATACAACAGGCTTTTTTGCAATAAGATAATTCTCCTGTGGCATTGTGATGGAAGCCGGGTTACTGATACCTATCGATACTGTATCTGCTCCATCATATAGCGGAAGATTCAGGAGGTACTCCCTGTAATTATTGCCCGCTCCCCCCACCATCATGAATTCATTCCTTTTACCCTGTACTCTTCCCGTATTGATGTACTTCCAACTTCCATCAACATATGAATAAAGGTCCACACCTTTTATCCCTGTAAAAGGCATATGATCCATAACAGCGTCATTCTTTACTGCCCACCTTACTGCAATAAAAGGGGAGTTTGTCCTGAAACGTATGGAGATGCCTGCTGAATGTTGACCGAGATTCCACACGGGTTCCCTTAACTTATCCTTATAATTTGCAGGGAATCTGGCATAGTTCTTTTCAGAATGAAATCTTCCTATTATGGTAAACTGCTGACCATCATAATATTTAATGGTGTCAATTGATTGTGCCTCAATTAAGACAATAGATGTAAGCAATGCCAGTCCAAAACTGAATATAGTCTTCATAAACTGTTTTTAGGCTTCTTCAACAACTTTCCATCCAACTGAATCGGCAAATGCAAATACCGGCTCCTTCAGATCACCATAGAATGTAACCCTGTGCCATCCCCATGCAGACCATTGTCCGAATAGTTTTTCAATATCACCAACAGGTTCGGCGCATATCTTGGTTCTGCATGCCCTGTCATCCGGATCATTGCCAACAGCTTTTGCCTGGTGGAAGAGTATCTCTTTTTTTGAAGCATCAACTTCAAGGGTAGTTGTCAGGTAATCAACAGGAAGTACTGATCTGACAGATGCTCCCTGCCTGTCTTCGGAATGGGTCATTATTGTGAAAGGATTAACAGGCCCATCAGGTCCGAAAGCCTTATTAGAAGCAACACAATGTGCATATATGATCTGGCGTTTTGAGGTATCTATAACAGGATCGGAGATATACCCCGGCCGGCCTGTCATATTTGTGAATGTAACCATCGTTGCTGTTGATCTGACATCAGCTTCGCAGGCACCTACAAGCCCATCATTCAGAAGTTCATGGAATCCAAGACATGGATATGCATGAATATGTCCTCCATAGAATCCTCCCAGGCAATTGATTGTTATGCCATTGGCATTATGGGTTTTTAGTACTGACTTCATTCCCAGATACATGGCAGCCGAGGTTTGCAGTGTCTCATCAGGAATATCGATGATTTCGGTTGCCGATTTTTTCCATTTTTTAACAATGGCTTCTGCTTCATCCTTATCTGCTGTCTCCCAGGCTTTATTGACTTCGGCAAAGGTTATGTACTCAACCGGGATACCCAGAATTGCATCTGCAGCTCCTGATTTATGATCGCGGGCTACCAGTATCCTTGACTCCTTATTCATCCTCCGGCATTCTTCTGCACCCAAAGCTTTCAGATTATCAGGTTTGCATGTCAGGTTGCCTGGTTTTGGAGTTGAATTAATCCTTGCAGTTCTTGTCGCTGCGGCAAACCCGGCTGCTGTTCCTCCTTTGCTTATTACATCAAAACAACTTACTGCTGTCAGAAGATCCTGCGTGCGCGACGAAGCCACAAATCCTACATTTGGCCAGTCGGGTTTTGTCTGCTGAAGGGCATGCAGTGAATAGATATTCCTGATCTTCAGTTTTTTTGCAGATCCGTTTGATGGTGCTGCGCCAAGAAATGACACAGGCTTAAGGGCAAAACAAGCTCCGCAGGCTGCACATGCAGAAATAAATCCACGCCTTGAGGTACGCAAGGTTGTTTTTGAGGAATAGTTAATTTCAGATTTCATGGTTATTATTGTTTATAAATATTTTGGTAAGGATCATTCTATTACATTAATTATTATGCTGGAGATGTTAGTTTTATCATGATAGATCCTGTGGGTCGCTTTCTGAAAATCCTTCTCATCGGCCTGGTAGATATCAACAAATTTCTGCGGATTGCGGTCAACAAGAGGAAACCAGGAGCTCTGAACCTGGATCATAATACGGTGCCCTTTCCTGAAGCAATGGGCTACATCGGGTAGCGCATATTTAACCTTAGCCGGTGTTTCCGGAACAAATGGCTCCGGCTTCTCAAAACTGTTTCTGAATTTTCCTCTCATTACCTCACCCCTGACAAGCATCTGGTATCCATCCAACTTGCAGCTTACTTTATCATCTGCCTGATTACTATAATTATCAGGGTAGACATCGATCAGTTTGACAACCCAGTCAGCATCGGTTCCGGTTGTTGAAACCATCAGGTCAGCAATAACAGGTCCTGCAAGTACTACGTCATCTTCCAGAGGCTCTGTCTGATATACCATTACATCAGGCCTTCTGGATGCAAACCTCTGGTCATTTTTCATGTACTCCTGTGTCCTGGACAGGTGAATACCGTCATCGTACGGGACCGGTTTAGACGGATCGCTTACATATTCATCATAGCTATCCTGTTCCCTTGATGCAGTAAAAGAAAGAAGCCCATCCTTCTGCAGGTAAAGAATTTTTTCTGTACTTTTTTCAGGGGGCCATCTCTCAAATTTGCGCCATGTATCCGATCCTGTTTCAAAGATAAATGCTTCAGAAGGAGCAGAAACAGATTTATTGTTAAGATACTTCTCGAAGAACGGGAATTCCACATTTTCCTGGTACCATGTTGCTGTGTTTTTCTCAGGTTTTATGTCGCACATTATCTCACTGGCTTCACCATACCAGCCTCCTGTTCCTCCTGACCATCCTCCGTGATACCATGGCCCCATGACAAGGTAGTTATGATTTCCTGTGTTCTGTTTCTCAAGAGCCTCGTAAGTGTGCAAGGCACCCCAGCAATCCTCCGCATCAAAGAAACCTCCGACAACGAGTGTGGCAGGTTTGATATCTTTTAGATGGGTACGGATATTCCTGGCTTTCCAGAAATCATCATAATTGCCATGCCTCATAACATCATTCCAGAACTTTAATGTATCTCCGAAATACTTAAGCTGAACATTCTTTACAGGGCCCAGTTCAAGGAAAAATTTGTAGTTATCCTGAGTATAGTATTTAAAAGGTTTAGGTCCTTTATCAGGTGTGATTGGTTCTGGTCTTGGCTTTCCGAATGAGGAGTAAAAGTTGAATGCATCCATCATCATGAAGGCTCCGTTATGGTGCCAGTCATCACCTATAAACCAGTCGGTTACCGGTGCCTGGGGCGATACTGCCTTTACCGCAGGATGGGCTCCGGGCAATGAAGCAGAGGCGTAAAACCCGGGGTAGGAGATGCCATAAATTCCCACATTCCCGTTATGGGAAGTAAGATTTTTCATGAGCCATTCAACAGTGTCATATGTGTCACTGCTCTCATCTATGTCGCGTTTCCCTTTCTTCTCAGGATTATGCGGACGAATATCAACAAATTCGCCCTCGCTCATCCATCTTCCTCTGACATCCTGATATACAATTATATATCCTTCTTTTACAAACAGCATTGAGGGAATAAGTGACCGGTGGTACTTATCTTCACCATAAGGAGAGAGCGAATATGGAGTACGCGTGATAATTACAGGATGTTTTTTTGATTTGTCAGCAGGTTCATAGATTGTTGTGAAAAGTTTCACACCGTCGCGCATTGCGATGTAATGTTCTGTTTTTATGTAGTTTTGACTTATATAAGCTGCCTTTTCATCTTTTTGTGCATATGAACTTAAGCCGATACCTAATATCAGTATGAATATTGTCTTTTTCATTTGGCAGATATTATTTTTTTTCGTAAATTATATCCTTCGATCCCGAAATGGTATTGCCCCCGGCTGTAACTTTTGAACTTTTCTTTCCAACGATGATCGCTGTTTTCTGATTCCCTTTTCCTGTTGAACGGATTGTATTGTTTTTAATAACAATATCATGAGTTTCTCCGCCTACATAGAATCCTGCTGACTCCTTAACTGTTCCGTTGTTTTCAATAGTATTTCCTGTAAATGTGTTTCGGTGACCTGCGTTCTGTTCATTTTCATTACGAAACAGTACACCGTGGTTTGCATTTTCGTAAACACGATTGTTTTCGAAGATATTGTCGGTATCCTTATGTCCGATCGAAATTCCATTGTCGAGGTTGGCATAAATGGTATTATTCCTGAAGACACCATTCTGTACTCTCCAGCATAAGTAGAGTCCGTCGCCTTTATTGTGATGGCTTATGCAGTTTTCAACAATTGGTCTGTCGGATCCGGTACCCGGATGAAAACCGAGTCCGTCGCCGTAGGATGCCTCGCAACCTTTAAGTGTAATATTTTCAGTAACCTGCAAGCTGAAAGAGTCGCCATTGAATTCATTGACCTGTACATTTTCGACAAGACAGTTTTTCGATTTATGAATATAAACACCTCCTCCGCGACAGCCGTTGATATAGTCGTTGGTGGCTTTGTTTCCTTCTATTAGCAGGTCCGATATTTTTACATTTTGTGCATTGACAGCCTCAATTATTGAGCAGCCGTTTGATACTACTCCGTTTAATTCAGCAACATAATCATATACTGTTCCGTTGTCAAAATAGATTACATTATTTGTGATATCTGTTATTACTGCCGTTGTGACATCCCATCCCTGGTTATGGGCGTCATCGAACAGCTGAATGCCCATTCCCTTTTTAAATCCGCTGGCATCTTTTACAACAGCTTTCATCATTCCCCAGTCGGCATCTATTATGTAGCTGGTTTTAAATCCATTACATTTTTTAAGTAGTGATGATTTCCCTGATCCTTTCAGTGTTATATTGTCAGATAACCTTACAGGACCGGTTACATCGTAGGTTCCCGGATTCAGTTTAACAGTTCCTCCTCCTCTTGTTTTAACTGCATCAACTGCTATCTGTATTGCAGCTGATGTAAATCCGGGTATGTCAGCATCAGATCCGCCTACAGTGATAAGCTGTTCCGCATATCTGACATCCACCAGTCCGATTCCCTGTCCGATGCTTGTTAAGCTTAGACATAATAATACGATTGCTAATACTGTGACAGATGTAAACTTTTGTTTCATAACTTGTTAAATTTAATTAAGAGTTAAAATAAATATTTAACCACAAAGGCACTCAAAGTGATACACGAAGGCACACAAAGGGATAATTAAAAAACAACTCTTTTTATGCCAGCTTTTAAATGTCTAACATTAAAATTTACTAATAAACCTAATTTGCAGTTAGATAATTTTAAATACGTCTTCTATATTCATTTACTAAATTTACTTTGAGTTCCATTGTGCAATCCTTTGTTGCCTTTGTGGTTAAAAAATTTTAACCCTTAATTGGCATTATTAGTTTATGTTTATCATTTTTGTTTCATCTCTTCTATCAATTCTCCTATTAATATCCGGCTTTTATCCCATGTTTCTGCTTCAAAGCTCCATACATCAAGATTGCCTATCGAATTGGGACCAAATGGTTGCCTAATAATGGAGTTAACAATAGAATCAACTCTGATATTATTGCCGTCAGCTTCAGCAAGGAGCCTCATAAATTCATATTCCTGTACTCCGTCGCGCATGGTTTTAAGACGGATTGAAGGACATGGACCATTTACATTTGGAATTACTCCCGGGGCATATATCATAAGTGCGCTTCCATTTATCTTTTTAAAAGTGAACTCTGCCTCCTTCTCTGATCTCTCTTTGGAAGCATCTTTCCACGATTCAGTGTCGTACCATCCGTTTACCCATCCTGCACCTGCACCCCAGCTGAGCCAGGAAAAGGTGCGGTATTTCCAGCAGCACCAGCTTATTGCCCTGTCGTTCACCAGTGGAAGATCGAGAATTGTAGAGCTGCCCACCCAGCTGTTTATTTTGCTCTCATAAAGCATAGGTCCGTAAAGCCATACCTTTATACCCATTTCCTGGTACTTCCTGATTGTATTGTAGTCATATTCAATTGTATGCGATGCCCATGAGCTTATTGAGTTCTTAACTATCTGCAGTGCTTCCTCTGTGTATCCTCCGTCAATCCTGAACAAGGCTTCAGGGTAATATTCCCTGAACATATCACCATAATAAACCATCCTGCTCCATGCTTCAGGGAAATATGATTCATCGAGACCATTCAGATATACTGTGATATCTGTTTTTTCAGGGTCAATCAGGGATTTGAAATGGGTGCGGACGTTTTTAATAAAATCAATATATACAGCCCTGTTTTGCGGTTCCCGTTCAACATCAGGTTTACCGATGTCTGGCCATCCTCTGGTCCCGTGTTTGCCATAAACATCGAATGGCAGCACAAATGTTTCGATTGGTTCTCCGTAGCCCGGGCCATATTCGTAACCATATTCAGCGGTAAATGCTTTTCCGGTGAAATATTTTGAAAGGCGCTCATCAACCTGTTTCCAGTCAATGTCTGTTTTTCCGATCCGGTTCGTCTTCAGATCCGGTTCGTAAGTGGGGTCGAGCATAGCGATCCTGTTGCGTTTAAGTAGTTGATAAACAGATAATTCCTGTTTTTCATTCATGCTTTTCATGAATCCTTCATGCTGAAGGCTTGCTTTGAACCTGTTCTTGTTAGGTATAGCAAAATCCCATACTGAAAGTTCCACCGGGATCTGCTTTGTTTCACTGCCGATTGTTACAGAAAGCATTGTATTATATATCCCCGGCAGGGTCTTCTCTTTTTCAAAAGGAACATACTGATCAATCCAGACTATCATTGATTTCTGATTATCAATCCTGTTATTGAAATCGGGCAGCCACAGAGGATAGGTCCAACGCCTTGTTACGAGTGATGAGTCATCCTGTATGTATTGAAAAGGGATGAGTGCATCCGGATACCATCCGTTGCCGAGTGAAGCTACCGGATAACCTGTGCTTGGAGATTTTACCTCCACTGACCATTCAAGGAAAAGTTCAGGTTTGATGGCGAATTGTATGTTATTCCCTTCGAAAGCCGGCATCTCAATCCTGATATTATCAAGGATATCAGTGGTATTATTGGATATAACAAGCTGGAATGATATGTATTCCCCTCTTGCGGAATGCAGTGTAACCTTTTTTCCGTCGAAGATCAGGTTTTTTTTCAACATATCTTCCTGTTGTACAGGGGCATCCTTAAGAATAAGAAACCTGTTATCAATAATTGTATTTGAAGTTGGATCAAGCCTTACGGATGAAGGCAAAACGTAGATGCCCCAGTCTGATGAGTTTTCAGCTTTATCGCCTGAATTACAGCTGAATGCAAAAACAGAGCCAAGCAGAATAAGGGTAAGGTTCTTCATAAAGGTTCAATATTTGAAAATATCTGCCTGGTACTGACAGGCTTTTTACAGGATTAATTAACTGATTTAAAATTAGTAATAAAAATTAATATTGAGTCTACTCCGAAGAGTATATTTTTTTGCCACCAAGGCTCCAAGGCACAAAGTTACACCAAGAATAAGTCATTGAAAGATAAGCCCTTGGTGAACCTTGGTGTCTTTGTGTCTTCGTGGCAATTTCTTTTTTGGATTTATCGGAGTGGACTCAATATTAGAAGGTATATTTCTGGTATCTGATAATTCGAATCAGTATATTTATGGCTATATGTATATATACTTTTCATGCTGATAATATGAATTCAAAAGAAAGAGTACTTCATCCTCGGTCCCGGACATACATATATCCAGGCTGATACTCCACTGGAGAACATTGTTGCCATGTATGACACTGCCTTTTCCTATATATAGATTCAGTAAATATTTCCAGATGAAATTTTTGTTATATTGTGTCCATCAAAAATCTTTTTAATCAATTAAAATGACGTTAAAAAATTACACTGTGCACAGGCCGGTTCAGGCAATGTGGATGACAGTAGGAACAATCGGATTGTTCTTTTTTATTTTCGGATTTGTAACATGGCTCAACGGAATCCTTATTCCCTATCTGAAGATATCTTGTGAACTGAACCATTTTGAATCGTACCTGGTAGCGTTTGCATTTTATGTTGCTTACGTTATAATGGCAATACCATCCTCATGGATTCTGAAAAGAACAGGTCTTAAATCAGGTATGATGTACGGATTATTTGTCATGGCAGTTGGGGCGCTTTTCTTTGTACCGGCTGCGATGACCAGAACCTATGGGATGTTTCTTACCGGCCTTTTTGTTATGGGTACAGGGCTGGCCATACTTCAGACTGCCGCAAATCCATATATTACATTGCTCGGGCCGATCGAAAGCGCAGCACAGAGGATCAGCATTATGGGTATCTGCAATAAATCTGCAGGGATAATCGCCACTTTCCTGTTTGGCGTTATGGCTCTCAGCGACGGCGATGCCCTGCTTGCAAGCCTTAGAAGCATGGATGATATACAGAGAGCCACAACTCTTGATGAACTGGCTTCAAGAGTGGTGATTCCCTACCTCGGAATGGCGATAATTCTGGTCCTGATAGGCATTTTTGTCAAGAAATCAGGATTGCCTGAGATTGATCCCAATGGTAAGAATAAGGAGGAGGATGTTAAGGAGAGCGGTGCCCGGTCCTCTATCTTCCAGTATCCCTACCTGCTTCTGGGAGTCATTGCGATATTTTGTGATGTAGGACTGGAGATTGTAGCCGGTGATACAATAATAAGCTACGGACTTAGTCAGGGAATACCCATTTCCATTGCAAAACACTTTACATCACTCGTTATGATTGCCTCAATAATTGGTTATACTATCGGAGTTATTGCAATACCACGTTTTATATCACAAAGTAAAGCTCTCCGTACGTGCGCAGTACTGGGTATAATTCTTACGGCTCTTGCAATAAGTACACCAGAAACGGCTTCAGTAGTCTTCATTGCACTGCTGGGGATGGCCAATTCGCTGATATGGCCTTCAGTATGGCCACTTGCAATAGATGGTCTGGGACGGTTTACCCGGATTGGCTCATCTCTGCTGATAATGGGTAACCTGGGTGGTGCCCTGGTCCCTTTACTCTACGGAAGGCTGGCAGATGTATTTAATCCGCAGCAGGCCTATCTGGTTTTAATACCGTGCTACTTCTTTATTTTATATTTTGCAATGCATGGACATAAGCTGGGAAAAAGAACAAAGCCGGTGCCGGAACCATTGTGATTTCTTATTCTTAAATTGCACCTGTAACATTTCAGATGGGATATATACTATACTAATTCACAGATTATGAAAAATTTAACAAGAAGGAGCTTCATTAAAACCGGAACAATGGCAACCATAGGAATGGGAATGCTATCTGATCCGGGATACGCATCAGAAGCATCTGCAAAAAATGTCAGGATTGCAGTTATCGGTACCGGAAACAGGGGCACGGGGCATGTTCATAATCTTCTTACAATTGAAGGTGTTGAGATTGTTGCAGTGTGCGATCTGGAAGAGATCAGGGCCCGGAATGCAGCTGACCTGTGTGTAAAGGCCGGAAGGAAAAAGCCTGCCATTTATGCCGGGGATCATTTTGCTTACAGAAACCTGCTGGATAAGGAGAAGACAGATGCGGTCATTATAGCAACCTACTGGGATTCGCATACCGCAATTGCAGTGGAGACTTTGAACAGAGGAGCATATCCGGGAATCGAGGTTCCTGCAGCCCTTACAGTTGAAGATACATGGAAGCTTGTTGAAACCTCCGAGAAAACAGGTATCCCCTGCATGATGCTTGAGAACTGGAGCTTCAGGCAGGATAACCTGGCTGCCCTGAATATGAAGAGGCTCGGTCTTTTCGGTGAGATCGTCCATTGCCACTGTGCCCACTCACACGACTGTATTGACCACTGGTTTTTCGACAGTAAGACCGGCGATCAGAGGTGGCCTGCCGAATACCTTCTCAAGTATAACAGGGATCAGTACCCGACCCATAGTGTGGGGCCTGTAATAAGCTGGATGGATATCAACCGCGGCGATATTTTTACAGAGATCTATTCCACAGCTTCAGCTTCAACAGGGATTAATTCATACTTTAACAAAAAGTTCGGTCCCGATCATGCCAACTCAAAAATCAAATGGAAGCAGGGGGATATTGTGACATCACTACTTAAAACAAGGTCAGGAAAAACTCTTGTAATCAATTACGATATGCAGCTTCCAAGGCCCTATTCAAACAGGTGGTTGCTTGAAGGTACCCTTGGAGTATATGATGAAGAGAAAAGTTCCATTTACCTTACTGATTTGAGTCCGAAGTATCACGAGTGGGAACAGTGGAAGCCTTATGAGGTACAGTATAACCACAAATGGTGGCAGGCCGATTTATCCTCACAATCTCATGGGGGAACCGATTATGTAATGATGAACGAGTTCATTAATTCCGTTAAGGCAAAGGGCCCGGCACCAATTGATGTTTACGACTCGGCAGTAATGACTGCAATTGTTGAATTGTCAGGTTTATCTATAGAGAAAAATGCACCGGTTCCCTTCCCTGATTTTACAAAGGGGAAATGGCAAACCAATAAACCATATTTTGCATTGGACAGAAGTCTTTAACCCCTCTAAGAAAATGATATTCATTTAATAAAGGGGGCTGTTGAATAAGTCCTTTGTGAACCTTTGTGTTAACCTTGGAGTACCTTCGTGGTAAAAAACAAAGCATTAAACCACAAAGGCTCACAAAGTAAAGCACAAAGTAACACTAAGGTAAAAACAACTACTTAAAGACTTTTTCATCAGCCCCCATAAGAGGGGGTGAGGCGGAAACAAAGTCTGGGAAAATTTGTTAGTTTAACAAGTTGATTTTGATAAGTTTGTTTTAGTACTATCTATTTAAGATTTAATAGTACCAAAGTATGAAAGTAAAATTTTGCAGAACAGAAGTTGAATTTCCAAGTGAGAAGCTTGGCGAATTGAGGGATTCAAATGAGCTTCTGAATGATCTCAGTGCATTAAATTCCAGAATTGAGCAGGATGGTTATCTGCTATTGAGGGATTTTTTTGACAGGGAAACTGTTTTAAAAGCGCGTGATGCCATTGTAAGATATATGGACGAAAACAATGCGCTTGTTAAAGGAACACCTTTACTTGAAGCTGTCATGCCCCGGACAGGTAAAGAGGTAAGAATGACCGGTCAGAGTGTGATCACCCATCATCCGCAATCACTTCAGCTTTTTGAAAACAGTAAACTTTTTGATTTTTTTAAATTGTTTTTCGAAGATGATGCAGTAACATATGATTATAAATGGTTGCGTGCTGTTGGGAATGAGAACTTTACCGGTTGCCATTATGATGTTGTATATATGGGAAGAGGTTCTAAAAATGTTCATACCGTCTGGATCCCTATTGGTGAAATACCTGTCAGCCAGGGAACTCTCGCCATCTGTGAAGGTTCGCACAACCTTGAATCATTTGCACGTCTGAGAAATACATACGGAGGCATTGATGTTGACAGGGATATGATAAGCGAGGGATGGTTCAGTTCAGATCCTTATGAGATAACCGACAAGTTTGGCGGTAGATGGCTTACAACAAACTTTAATCCCGGTGATATATTAATTTTCGGCCTCTATACTCTTCATGCATCCACAACTAACCTTACAGATAAGTTCAGGATAAGCTGTGATATACGTTTTCAACCCAAAGGAGAGAAGATGGATGACAGATGGGCAGGAAAGAGTCCTGTCGGGCATTATGCATGGGGTAAAGATGAAAGAAAAGAGAGACCTATTTCTGAACTCAGAAAAGAATGGGGAATTTAATTATTTATTGTTTACCAATTAGTTTAACATAATAAATAATGATAAACATCGAAGCAAGCGTTTCAAAAGGTTGGCTCCACAAAAACGGAGGATTCAATTTTGACAACAGGTATTATATGGACCCGGTTTACAGATGGGAGCAGGATAGTACTATAAATAAATTCGTTAAGGAAAAATTTCCGCGCTATACTATCTATAACATGGAAGCAAATCTTCTGCAGGCAAAACATGTAAAGGATAATCATGTGCTGGTCGGAGCCATTCAGCCAAATATGATACTGGCTACAATTTTGGGAGCTGAGTTCTCTTTTTTTGAAGACAAGGATGCAGATGTCGCAGGAAAACCTCTTGAGTTTATTGCCAGAAAGGAAGAGTTACCTTCAATATCAGCAATCCTGGGACATCCCCTTGTAAAGGATCTTGAAAATCAGATTAAGGATATAAGCGAGACCAGGCCGGATATGAAGGTTATTCCGCCATTTTTCTGGGATGAATCGGGAAGGGCGACCATTCATGGCATTATAACCACATCGCTGAAGCTTACAGGTGATAACATAATGATCACCATGATGTCGGATCCTGATCTGGCACATGCCATACATCAGTGGATTGTTGATGCCTACATAGCTCTTATTCAGCATTTTGCGGACACAGGCAAGCTTCCTGTGACCTCCATACATGTTGGTGAATGTGCCGGGACAATGATCTCATCCGAACTATATGATGAGTTTATTGTGCCCTATATCAGCCAGCTGGGTGAAAAGCTTGGATTGGTACGCATTCATACATGCGGTATTTCTGATCATATCATGAAGCCAATATCAAAGATTAAGAACCTGAACATAATCGATACAGGTTCAGGAACATCCATCAGCAAAATCAGAGAGCTTATGGGACCGGATTTTACAATTCATATTGCTCCACCAATGGAGCTTTTAATGTCTAATGTTCCGCAATCACAGATACTTGACTGGCTCAATAAAACTCTTGATGAGAACCAGGGAGGTCCGCTCCAGATAGCTTATCATATTGAGCCAGACTATGAGCTTGGCAACTGCCTGGTGATGCATGATGAACTTGAAAGGAGAGGGCTGATTGAGAACAAGAGGCTGTATTAAGTAATAAAGAAAGCATAATCAATTACCGTTGGCTTCAGCCAACGGTTGATAAAGCAGATAAATTATGGACTTTAGTCCGTAATTATTGGGCTAAAGCCCGGGTAAGTAAATTGTAGTTTACCGTTGGCTGAAGCCAACGGTAGTTGACTCAAACATCCGATTAAATATCTATTAATCAAAGTATTAAAAGTTATAGTTTAAGAAGTATTTGTATGAAAATCATTCAATTTATAATTCTGGTTATTATGTTTACATCATGTACCAACCCAGGCAAAGTTCTTTACCAGGAACTGACTCCTGATGAATTCAGTACCAGGCTTGCTGAATGCCCTGTAGCATACCTGCCTCTCGGTACTCTTGAATGGCATGGCGACCACCTGCCTCTCGGTTCAGATGGGATGCAATCGCTTGGGGTTTTTAAAATTCTGGCACAGGAAGCGGGAGGCATTGTTATGCCAATGCTTTTTATTGGTCCTGATGGTTATGACACAATCATCAATGGCAGGGAATATTATGGAATGGACTGTGCAAGCCTCTTCAGCGAACAGGGGAATTATGAAATTCAGCAGTTGCCGGGAAGCGCTTACTGGGTGCCGGATTCAACATTCGATATAATGATGAATGGCATAATGAAACAGCTGAGCCGGGCAGGATTCAAAATTGTTATTGCGCATGGTCACGGACCATCGACAAATTACATCGGGGCCAATGCTCAGATATTCAGGGAAAAGTATGATCTTACAGTTATGAATTGCTGGGGCAACGATAAAGATGATCTTTGCCTTATGTGCGACCATGCAGGTGCCAACGAGACTTCAATAATGATGTATCTTCATCCGGATCTTGTTCATATGGAGAAACTTCCGGCTGATACCTCTGTATGGCCAAAAGGAATGCTTGGGAAAGACCCCAGGATCCATGCCAGCAGTAAACATGGTAAGGATATTATTGATTTTGAGGTTAAAAAGATGCAGGCTATAATAGAAAAAGAACTGGAGAAGCTAAAGTTGCTGGCGCGGATTTAGCGGAGCGTAATCCGTGTCTTTTGTTTTTGGCACCAATTACAACCAAACGAAGGGAGCTTGCCGAAGGCAAATTAGCGCCTGCGATATAACATTTAATTAATCATTCTATGAGATATCTGCTTTTGATTTTACTCTTTCTGGAATCAACTGCCTCTGCTCAGGATTCTAAGATCAGGGAGGTTAACAGGCCTATGACGACTTTCCCATATTCTGATCCCGATCCGGTTCCTAAAATTGGGAGGGTTTATCCGTACTTCAGGTTTGACGGATTTACAAACAAGCCTGTAATTCAGTCCTGGAAAATGGTGGAACTGGAGAATGATTACATCAGGTTGGCCGTAATGCCTGAAATGGGAGGAAAAGTATGGGAGGCATATGAAAAATCGGAGAACTTTCCTTTTGTTTTCACCACCAGGGCGGTCAAATTCCGCGATATTGCTTTGCGGGGGCCATGGACCACCGGTGGCCTTGAATTTAATTTTGGAGATATAGGTCATGGTACAACAGTGTCAACGCCTGTAGACTATTTTACCAGGACCAATACTGACGGGAGCGTTAGCTGCTTTATTGGAGCAACTGATTGGGCATCCGGAACTACATGGAGAGTTGAGATAAAACTTGACCCGGATAAAGCATATTTCACTACCCGGTCATGGTGGTATAACAATACTCCTGTTGAGCAGGAGTATTATCACTGGATCAATGCCGGTTTCAAGGCTGAAGGTGACCTTGAATTTATCTTTCCGGGAACACATCATATAGGCCATGGTGGCAGGGGAGATAACTGGCCGATTGACTCAATGGGCAGGCAGATCTCCTTCTACAGGCATAATGACTTTGGAAGCTATAAATCATATCATATAATAGGACGATCTTCAAATTTCTACGGAGGTTTTTGGCATGCCGACAATATGGGCTTCGGCAGATACTCTCCATATTATGAGAAACTTGGGAAGAAAGTATGGATACTCGGATTATCACAGGAGGGTGATAGATGGGAAAACCTTCTTGGTGATAATGATGGCCTGAATGTTGAGCTTCAATCCGGCCGTCTTTTTAACCAGGCTTCACGCGGAAGTGAACGGACTCCATTCAAGCAGGTGGGTTTTTCACCTTATACAACTGATTCCTGGAGCGATAAATGGTTTCCGGTGAAACATACCAGGGGTATGACGCATTCCTCTGCCAGAGGTGTATTAAACATGAGGTTGGACAATGACTGGTTGAAGATTGACTGGATGGCACTTGAAAACCAGAATGACTCACTGGTTGTTTCTAAAAGTGATAAAACCATCATAAGGCAAAAAGTTGTTTTAAAACCCCTGGAGCTTTTTCGCGATTCGGTAAGATGGGAAGGTGATCCGGATAAACTGATTGCGAGGATAGGCAATGATATTATTACTGAAGAATCAGGAGAACCGTTAAACCGCCCGATAGAATCACCGGATAATTTCGACTGGGAATCCGATTACGGATTGCTGGTAATGGGGACTGACCTTGGACGGCAGAAGAATTATAAGGCAGCCGAAGAGTATCTTTTAAAATCACTTGCAAAGAATCCTGATCTTGTTCCGGCACTTACCCGGATGTCGCAGATAAAGTACAGGCAGGGACTATATGATGAAGCCCGAGGATTTGCCGGAAGAGCCCTGGCTGTAAATACTTACGATGCAGAGGCTAATTATTTCTGGGGACTCACCAGCGAGATGACCGGCCATCCTGCAGATGCACTCGACGGGTATTCAGTAGCTGTTCTTTCACAATCGGTAAGACGCGCTGCATACATCAGGTTGGCATGGATGGCTGTTGAAAGAAAAGACTGGTATGAGGCTGACAAGTTGATTGACAGATGCCTCGTTAGTTATCCTCACGATGAACTTGGATGGAATGTAAAAGCTGTAATTAAACGTTATCTTGGGGATAAGGTTACAGCAATTTCAGTCATTGAGGAACAACTGAAGAGGGATCCTTTAAACCATATTTCGCGCTTCGAAAAATATATGATCACCCGGTCAGAATCCGACAAAAAGGAGTTTATAGATTTTATCCGCCAGGAGCTGCCGCATGAAACATTTATTGAACTTGCCCTTCAGTACCATAAATGGAACCTTGATGAAGATGTTTTGATCATATTGGACCTTTCTCCTTCGCATCCGATGGTTCATATCATGCAGGCATTTCTGCTTGACAAAAGGGGCGAGAGAGAGCTTCCCCCGGGAAAACTTGAACTTGCCCTTAACGCATCACCAGAACTTGTTTTTCCATTCCGGACTGAAATGGCAGATATGTTTTCATGGGCTGATAAACGTAAACCAGACTGGAAATGGAAATATTATGAAGCTCTTATTTACTGGCAGAATAACCGCATTGAAGAGGCAAGAAGATTATTCACTGCCTGCTCAGATGATCCTGATTTTGTCCCTTTTTATCTTGCCAGGGCAGCACTTTTCGGTGATCAGAATGATATTGTCAGGAGTTCACTTGAGAAAGCATACAGTCTCGATCCGTTTTTCTGGCGTACAGGCCTGAGGCTTTCCAGATTTTATGCCGGTGACGGACAGCCTTTAAAAGCGCTCGAAATTGCTTCCATGAACTATAAGTCACATCCCGGCAGTTTTATTACGGGCCTTCAATATGCACATATGCTTAAGCTTAACAGGAAATATCCTGAGGCGCTGAATATTCTTGGCAAACTGGAAATGCTTCCTGCTGAAGGAGATGTAAATGCTCACACTCTCTTCAGGGAGACAAATATCCTTTATGCTATCGAACATATGAAAACCCGAAGATGGAAAAAAGCAGTTGTTGCTCTGACCCAGGCAGAGAGATGGCCGGAGAACCTCTTTTCAGGTGAGCCCTATTTCCCTGATAACAGGGTTACACAATTCATGCGTGGATACTGCTTTGAGAAACTTAAAATTCCGGCAGAAACTGAGAAGTCATTTACCTATATTAAGGAGTATAAAAATCCTGATGGCCGCAGATACCCTTCCGGCAACAGTCTTACAAAACTTGTTGAGGCCGGATCAAGAGATTATAAAATCATTACCAGCTCTGTTTTTAATGAATTGAAGAGTGATCGTGACAATGAAGTATTAAAAGCATTTCTGGAAATACTCTAAGCCGCCGGCGCGGATTTAGCGAAGCGTAATCCGTGCCTGATTGTTTGTCACCAACTACAACCGACCGAAGGGAGCTCGCCAAAGGCAAATTGGCGCCAGCATGCCCGATGGTTTTGCTGGTGCGGATTTAGCGAAGCGTAATCCGTGCCTATTCGTTGGCGCCAGCAATCAATTGGTTTAACTTACTCCAAACCGATCCAGTTTATAAAACCTTGCAGCGTTATCCCAGTAAATCTTTTTAAGAGATACCTCATCGAGTCCTATACCATCTATTTTCCATTTTCCCTGGATAGGGGTGGGGTGATCGAACACTTTATCAGTTGTCTGTAAATACCTCCAGTGTATTTCATAGAACTTCCTGTGTTCTTCAACAGTGAAATCTTTGCATGGTCCTGCCCCCTGAACATCACATTCCGACCAGTATGCCAGATCGGTTCCGAACATGATACGATCCTGGTTCCTGGTGAAGAACTCATGTCCCTCCCCGGAAGGGTGTTTCCCAAGTTCTCCAATACGGGCTGCAGTGTCGATCCATAGATTAGGGATTTCGTCGAGCCATCTGCCAACAGCTTTTATGTTTTCTGAATATCCTGCTACATGTACTGCAACAAACTTAACGCCAGTGAATTTCCTGTAAACATTATTAACCTGCTCAAACAATGTTTCGAGAGGCGGATATTTGTTTGGGTCGGCAAATGACCATTCAGGATGCAGCTCCAGCTCCTCCCATCTTTCGTTGCCTGGCTCCCATGGCTTGAAAAATGCTACCGGATCACCTGTATGGAAAGCTACCGGAATTCCAAGCCTTTCAGCCCTTTCCCATATCGGAAACAATCTTGGATCGTCAATTGCAATAAGTTTGCCTTCACTGTCTTTAGCATTAAGCCCAAGCTGTTTCAGGTTTTTCAGGGCTATTGCACCTGCCCTGACTGCTTTCTCAAGCATATCAGGAGCTTTGCTGAAAAAATCCGGATCGCTTTCTGCCAGAGACCAGTCGTAAGTGTAATGCAAACCTATCCTGTTCCTGTAAGGTTTAAAAGCTTCAGCCAGTTCATAAAAAGCCTTGTCGCCGGTATAGAGGTCATCCCCTTTTCCTGACAGAGAGGCAATGACTACAGCATAACGGATCAGGTTATCATCCATAACCTGCAATGCTTTCTTTACCTTATCTGGTGTAATATGAACATGAGCATCTATTACCCTTCCTCCGGCCGGTTTTATGTCATTCTGATCAGGTCCGCACCCGGAAATACCTGCCAGTGAAATAGACGCTGCTGCCATACCAGTCTGTTTAATAAAATTTCTTCTGTTTATCATTTCTTTGAACCTCTGTATTCACCTATTTTACCATATACTTCCGATCTTCTGTCTTTTCTCCAAACGCCGTCCCAAACTCCCAGTCCTGCATTGCCTATCCAGTACCACTGCGGATTGAAATTAAGGTCAATTGTTTCAGTAAGAAGAGTGCCCTGGGTTCCGCTCTCCTGCAGGATATCGCCTGCCGGATTAACAATTACACTATGTCCGTCAAATATATTGGTTACGAAAAAGACACCATTGTCAATTGCACGGCTTCGGGCTGTAACTTTCCATGCTTCAGTGGTTCCCCTTACATCTCCCCATATTGGGCAGAGAAGCATCTCAGCTCCGTTCAGCGCAAGGCTTCTTGAGATTTCCGGGAAAGCTATATCCCAGCAAATAAGTATGCTTATTTTCCCAAAATCGGTTGTAAAGACGGGAAAAGTGGTTCCGGGTACTGCCCCCTGCTCTGTTTCTGAGTCGGGAAGCTGAACCTTTTCATAGATGCCCTGTATTTTGCCTTGTCTGTCATATAGTGCAGCAACATTCTTCAATGTATCCCCTTTCCAGCTGTACAGGCCTGATACAATGTACATTCCATATTCTTTGGCTTTTGCCGACATCATCACTGATGCGCTGCCTTCAAGCGTGTTTGCTTCCACTTTCTGCATTCCAAGTCCTGTATCGCAGGTAGGCCATCCTTCAGGAAGGCAGACAATATCGCAGCCAGCTTTACCTGCCTTATCGAGCATATCGCTCATCATAGCTACATTCTTTTCAACTGTAGGTCCTGGCGGACGGAAATACATGGTCCCGACTTTTACATTGCGGGGAGGCACATCGGCACATGGCTCCAGTAAGATATCATCCCACCATAGCGTACCTGTACTCCAGCGGAATACCAGCGATATCTCAGCTGTTTCTGCTCCCTTAACGGCTTTGATCTTATCAGAAGCAAGAAGCCATCCATCCTTATCATCTGTTATATGATAGATATAGTTGTACCCAACCTGCTCTCTCCCTTTAAACCACTTAACCCTGATAAGCACACTCTTATCAATAGAGGTGATTTTCTCTGCCCTGAATCTTGCATTGAACTGGTAAGTCTGCCCTTCTCTGATCTGAACTATCTGTACTACTTTCCCCTGTCCGTTTGGATTAGTGCTTTCCATTTTCAGGCTGTACTTTTCACTGAATTTCATTTTGCTGTCAATGGATACTGAAGGTAACATTGTTGCAATCGGGCCGGTAATAGTCCAGCTTTCAGGTTTTCCTGCAGAATCCTCAAATCCCGGATTTTTTACCAGGTTAACTGCCATCATACCATAAGAAATTGATTGACATATAATAAAAAACACTGATAGCCAGCTTATTGCATAAATTTTTCTCATAGTCATATCTTATATCTTTTGTCTTTTGTCTTTTGTCTTTTGTCTTTTGTCTTTTTCCATAGGCCTTCCGCCTTTCGCCCTTCGCCTTCTACCCTGTTATCCAATCATACGTACAACCCTGGTTGAAATGAATTGTTTCAATATCAGGATATTTCTGTTTAATAATCTGGTTGAGCGACCTCATTCCCATTTCTTCGCTTACTCCATGGTTTATTACGATCAGGGGGTGTCCGGTGTCAGCTGCAAATACAGTCTGAATATGAGTTCTCACCACATCATCGATGGCAATGAACACATCAGGATTGAGGTCTGCAAAATCCATCGGATCGCAAATCCATCCGGTTCCGACTCCAACACTGGCTACCTCTCTTGACGGATCACCATAAAAAGCGACTCCGGGTTGGCCAATTTCCCTGAGTTTGCCGGCAAGAGCTGTCGCAAAAGATGAAGCAGTCTGCTTTTTAAATTTATATACATTATAATATGTTCGTGATGCAATTATATCGCTGTTCCTGAATCCGAGGAATTGTCCTAATGCAAAAGGTATACCTTTATCCTGCAGGGCATCAAGCGTATCATGGTTTCTGATGATTACCAGACCATTATCATTGATCCATTTCTTTTTCTTCTGAATCTGCGACATGTATTGCTCCTTTGTATAATCAGGCCATTTCTGAAGAAACTCCGGAACTTCGTCAAGATCCCTGTGAGTATAGAATGTCGGCTCATGCGTGATAAGAACATTCACCCCCGAATCAACAGCTTTCCTGCAGGTTTCCCAGTCTGACATCCAGCATGTGCCAATCTTATTAACAACTGTATCAGGATTTCCTATGATGATGCGGTCAACTGTATCGCTCTTCAGCTGCACATGCGAAGTCAGGAACTGTTGTAGTAAGGCAGCTGTTAAATCTGACCTGCTACTTGCTGAATGCGATACTGCTCCGGATGTTCCGGTGGCAGCCAGGTAGCTCCCTGAGAGCGCTGTGATCTTAATGAATTCTTTTCGTTTCATAATATTCAGATTGATCTTTATGCGGTATCTTAGCAGATATAAATGTACGAATGATTTTATTAAACAGCGGTATCGGTAATTATGTTATAAGCAATGGTAAGAGATATTCCTACTTTGGCGGGAATAATTATCTCGGTCTTGCCGGCCACCCTGCAGTTAAGGAGGCATCGATAAAAGCAACAGAGAAGTACGGAGTTAATTTTTCGGCTTCCAGGATCACTTCAGGAACAGCAGATATTCATCTGGAACTCGAAAGTAAATTATCAGAATTTAAAGGTAAGCAGGATGCGGTTGTATTTGCATCAGGCTATCTTGGAAACAGCATCCTGCTGGAAGTTCTTAAAGGAAGGTATACAGCCGTTTTCATAGATCAGTATGCCCATCCGAGTTTAACAACAGCCCTGCACTGTGATAATAAAGATATCCATTACTATAATCATTGTGATGCTGAGCACCTTGAAGATCTTCTTGTTCGTCACAAGGGATCATCCCCTCTGATCATGACGGATGGGATTTTTGCATTAACAGGTGAAATAGCCCCGCTTGACACAATATATCCACTGTTGAAAAAATATAGTGCACTCCTGATCGTTGATGATGCCCATTCAACCGGTATACTCGGGAAAAATGGCAAAGGTACCCCCGAGTATTTCAATCTTCAGGATGACGAAAATATCTTCCAGTCCGAAACAATGAGTAAGGCTCTTGGTGGTTATGGTGGATTTATTTCAGGAAGTACGATTATTATTGATTCAATCAGGGAAAAATCAGCAATCTACCTGTCTTCCACCGCCCTTCCTCCATCTGTAGTAGCTGCAGGTATAGCATCACTGGAGATTATAAAGAATGAACCGGGACTTCGTGTTCAGATGCTTCACAGAGCCTCCGGACTGAGAAAAGAGATTGCCGGCCTGGGTTTCTATACCAACAAGGATGAGACGCCGATAATACCGGTCATGTTTTCAGAGAAGCACAAGGCAATGGGACTTTCTTCTTTTCTTGAAGATAGCGGGATTATCGTTCCATTCATGAATTATCCGTCAAAACAGGATTTACACATACTCAGAATAGCTGTTTCTGCCGGTCATACAGATAGCCAGGCAGATGAATTGACAGGGTTGCTGAAAAAGTGGAAGAACAGGAATCAGGTTGGCTCTACATGAATGGTTACATTCAGATTCCGGTACACACTTGTAAGCTCATTTTCAATCTTGTCGCAATATGTATGCGCATCACCAACTGAAACTTTTTCAGGTATCTGGATATGGAGATCAATAAACAGATAGTTTCCTGCCATCCTTGTCCGCAGGTCGTGATAATTTACTTCAAGGTTTCTCAGCCTGTTTTCCAGTACCTCAATATCTTCATCTTTCCATGCTGTATCCAGAAGAGGGCTGAAAGCCCTTTTAAGCAGGTTGTATGACTCAAAGATTATAAAGCCTGCAACTACGATAGCAACAACCGGATCGATCCATTTTATTCCTGTAAGCATTATCAGTACAAGGCCTGCAGCTACGCCAAGGGATGTATATACATCAGTCTTAAGGTGCAGTGCGTCGGCTTCAAGGGCAACTGAGTTGGTTTCCCTGGCTACTTTATATAATCGCCTGGAAACTAATATATTTACCAGTGCCGAAATGACCATTACAAGGGTTCCTAAACCAACAGATCCGAGTTCAAAGGGTCCACCGGTTAATTTTCTGACAGCCTCGTAAATTATCCAGATGGCAGCAACAAATATGAGCAATGCTTCTATCACCCCCGATATATTCTCAACTTTTCCGTGTCCGTAAGGGTGCCGTGAGTCGGGAGGATTATCCGAAACCTTTACTGAAAAGTAAGCGATAAGTGCAGCCACAAGGTCCATTGAAGAGTGTATAGCTTCAGATATGATACTGACCGATCCGCTTAATATCCCTGCAATTACCTTTAATATTATAAGTAAAGTATTGGAGAGAATCGATAAACGGGCTACACTAACTTTTGCCTTCATGTCGTTAAAATCAGCCGGATTCTATACAGACAAAATTTTTGCGAGTTCTATAAGATTACGATTTACATCTTTGTGAAGTTTTACCGCCCTTCGGAAAGGAACAAGGGTTATCTCCCCGTTTGATATTCCTACCATCACACTTTTCTGGTCATCAATAAGCGCTTCAACAGCAGCATGTCCCAGACGGCTGGCATTAACCCTGTCGATAGCTGAAGGTGATCCGCCTCTCTGAAGATGACCCAGCACCGAAACCCTGATATCATATTCTTTAAAATCTTCCTTTACCGACTCGGCAATTGCAAATGCTCCTCCACCCTCATCTCCTTCAGCAACTATTATAATGTTACTTGATTTCTTGCGGGTGTTGCCACCTGCTATCATAGCTTTAAGATTCCTTTCTTCACCTTTTATCTCAGGTATTATTATCGCCTCAGCTCCACTGGCAATTCCGCTGTAAAGGGCAATGAATCCTGCTTCTGCACCCATAACCTCTACAAAGAACATCCTGTTATGGGCGCTGGCAGTATCCCTGATCTTATCAACGGCTTCTACTACTGTATTGAGGGCTGTATCATAACCTATTGTATAATCAGTTCCAAAAATGTCATTGTCAATGGTCCCGGGTATCCCCACAAATGGGATATCATACTCTTCATTGAATAATCTTGCTCCGGTAAATGAACCGTCACCACCAATTACAACCACTCCGTCTATTCCTGCTCCCTTTAGATTACCATAGGCTTTGGCCCTTCCTTCCGGAGATCTGAATTCCTCGCATCTCGCGGTCTTAAGTATTGTTCCACCTCTTTGAATAATATCACTTACACTATTGGCATACAGAGGTTTGAAGTCTGCATCTATCATGCCCTGGTATCCGCACATTATGCCCATTACCTCACGCCCTTCATAAATTGCTGTTCTTACTACTGCACGTATGGCAGCGTTCATTCCCGGGGAGTCTCCTCCTGATGTCAGTACCCCGATCTTCCTGATTTTTCCCATTAAAAATTATGTTTTAAAACGAAGCCGCAAAGATAGTAATAATTCCATGCAAGGCAAAACGTAACAATATATTAACATTCAGATATTTGAAACAATATCCCTGATGTTTTCAATGAGCCATTTGGGGGTTGAGGTGGCTCCGCATACTCCTGCACTCGTTTTTCCTTTGAACCACGTCATATCCAGATCTGCTGCTGATGATACAAAGTAGGTGTGAGGATTTACCGATTTACAAACCTGATAGAGCATTTTTCCATTGGAACTTTCATAGCCGCTCACGAATATAATTATATCGTGGTTCCTTGAAAAATCCTTCAGGTGAGGCTCCCTGTTTGAGACCTGCCCGCATATCGTCCTGTTTACTTTAAGCAGTTTATCCGGATTTCTTTCACCATTCTCGCGGATCTTATTCCTGATGGTATCAGCCAGCATATTATAATCCCTGACACTCATGGTAGTTTGTGAAAAGAGACTTACCGGCCGCGTAAAATCAATTTTATGCAGGTCCTCAATCCTGCTAACCAGAATTCCATTATTACCTATCTGTCCGAGAAGTCCGATAACCTCAGCATGCGCCGGTTTTCCGAAAATGACTACCTGTGTTTTACCTTCATGGTTTTTTGTCCATGAATCTTTTATTCTCAGCTGAAGCTTTTTAACTATGGGGCAAGTGGCCTCAATTATAATAATATTATTCTTCTGTGCAGTAAGGTATGTTTCAGGAGGTTCTCCGTGAGCCCTGATGAGCACCTTGCAATCCCTGAGTTCCCTGAATTCATCATGGTTGATGCATACAAGCCCCATGGCAGATAACCTTTTCACTTCCATATCATTATGCACAATGGGACCAAGCGAGTATACCTTTTCTCCCTCAAGGAGTGCCTTCTCTGCTATCTCAACCGCATTCTGAACGCCAAAGCAGAACCCCGACTTTTTATCAATTTCTACCTGCATTAATCTTTTTTTCGATTATCTCTCTTACCCATTGCATCTGTGCATCAACAGTCATCCTGCTGTTGTCTAAGACTATTGCATCATCGGCCCTTCTGAGAGGACTTATATCCCTGTTCTCGTCTGCTATATCACGTGCAATTATACCTCTTTTTATCTCTTCAAAATCAATGTTTATACCTTTTGCTTTCAGTTCATCATAACGTCTTCTGGCCCTGATATCAGCCGCTGCAGTCATGAATATCTTAAGATCTGCATCGGGGAATACAACCGTACCGATATCCCTTCCATCCATAACAATTCCCTTGAATGCTCCGATCTGCCTCTGAAGTTCAACCATTCGTGCACGTACTTCAGGTATCTGGCTTATCCTGCTCACATATGAAGTTACCTCCATATTCCTTATCTCTGCCTCTACATTTTCCGAGTTCATGAAAGTTTCGTGGGTATTAATATCAGGATTATAGATAAAGTCAATATTGATATCTTTCAGCTCTTCGAGTATGCCTCGTGTATTTAATCCCTGTCCGGAAATGAATTTTCTTCTTATGCAGTAGAGTGTTACAGCACGGTACATTGCACCGCTGTCAATAAATATATAGTTAAGCTCCCTTGCTATCATTCTGGCAAATGTGCTTTTACCGCATGATGAATATCCGTCGATTGCTATAATCAGTCTCTTTTCCATTTGCACAAAGGTTACAAATAAACCCCAATCATCCAAGATGGTTCATTTACGGCCGGACCTGTAAATCATATCCGGCCTCACAATAAGGGAAACATGATTGCTCGCTCCGGCCAGATGATAGGTAGCTCTTCCGAATTCAATGTCGATCCATGAAGTCTTTATCCCGAATCCCCATGAAAATCCGACAGTTGAAACTTTTGAATCGACCTTCAGTTCGCTCCGGCGCTGGTGGTTATAGCCGGCGCTCAAATAAAAATTCCTGTGGGGGATAAGCTCGGTACCTATAATTACATGTCGCAGTATATTCTCAGCCAGGTCCGATTCTGATTCAGGTTGTTCACCCGATGAGGTGGGGGTTATATACTGATGGATGAGATCGAATTTCTCAAGATGCCTGAGAGTGAGAGAGAATCTGAACGGTGCATGTGCCAGCCTCTGGGAGACTCCGGCCTGGATCTCAAATGGCAGTTTCTGTTTTGGTTCTCCGGCATAGGATGTCAGCTGCAGCCCTATGTTTCTGACAGCCAGTCCTGCTGTGAAAAGTTTACTGCGGTTATGATAGGATGCACCCAGATCCATCGCAAGTCCGAAGGAAGTATATCTTTCAAGATGGGATAAAACAGGTTTAAGATTCACTCCTATATTGAATAGAGAATCAATTTCACGTGAAAAGATCATTGAAAAGGCGTATTCGGAAGCATTGAAGGTTCCGGTTATGATGCCCGATTCATCAGCTTCAGTGAACGACCCGTAGTTGAGATAGGTAATGCCTCCGGCGAAATTACCAATACCACTGAAAGTCCGGGAATACATCGCCATCCCGTAATTGATACCGGCAAAATAGTTCACATAATTGAGGGCAACACTCTTGCTCATCGATGAATTTAAGAGTCCGGGATTGTGATAAACCATGTTCAGGTCATTACCGGCTATTGCAACATTTGAACCTCCCAGTGATGAAACAAAAGCTGAGTGAGTAAGATTCAGGAATTCATAGACATTATCCCCACCGGTCTGCGAAAATGAAGTAATTGACAGGGTGCTGAATATGAGTATATTTAGTGCTCTTTTAGGCATAATCGTCTTACAGGTGCAAAGATAGCATGATTTACAATAACGTGATGGCTGAACATATATTTCAAGGGATCGGTTATATTCATAAACATCTGATTTCACACACTTGCGCGGTTTTAAAGATCAATTGAAACATGGAGATCCCTCGCTTCGCTCGGGATGACAGGTAAGTTTAAAGGGGGAGAGGAAGAAGCGGCGATTCAGAAAAACTGAAGCTATTTATCATTTATTACTGCTGAATCGCCGCTTCTTCCTCCTTGAACAATAAAAACGATTGTCATCCCGAGCGAAGCGAGGGATCTCCCCCTGGTTATGCAATACTTAATTATAATTATACTTCTATCCAATAATTTATTAATTTAGTATTATAATCTTTTATGCTACTTATGTATAAAAAATTCACATGTGCAAAAGCAGTTACATTTGGACTGCTATTGCTTTGTGTCAGCATGTTGGTCCTGTTCCTGGCAGTAGGATATCCATGGATTTCCGGGAACATTCATTCCATGGCAGATTTGATATCAAGGATATTTTTGGGGATAATTGTACCAGCATTTTCTCTTTGGTTGTGGTTTGGTACATTTTATACAATAGAGCAAGATAATCTTACAGCAAGATCGGGCCCGCAGGTTTTTAAAATACCTGTCAGCCAGATTACTCATATTAGGCTTAATCAGAAAACTATCGGAGGATTATGGAAGCCAACCCTTTCATGGAACTCTATTAAGTTGGAGTATAAAGGATTTGATTCAATAAACATTTCACCTGAAAGACAGGATGAATTCCTGTCTGAATTAATGAAGATCAATCCGGATATTGAGATTAAGCCGGAATAGAATGCGGTGATAGGTACTCTGTAATCGGTTTTCGGAAAACAGTGATCGGTAAGTGTTCTGATAAACCATTGCGCCGTTGTGCCATTTATTTAACCCACCCCTAACCCCCCGACGCTATCGGTCGGGGCAGGCTCTCCCAGGAGGGGAACTGTAAACACCTGCCTTTGTGCCGGTGCTTCCCAACGTTTTTTCCCTATGCTGTTTTCCCTGTGAGAGTGAGGGCTTCATCAACCGGTTCGATGCGGCCTCTCAGTTGCGACATATATAAACCGGCCACAACAACTATCATCCCTATCAGGTTCTGAATAGTAAGTTTATCTCCAAGCAGAACAAAGGAGAATAATGCTGTAAAAAGAGGTATGCTGTTTGTGAAAACATTGGCCTTCAACAGACCAAGGTTCCTTACCGAGTATGCAAAAAGGATAAATGCCGCACATGAGGCAAACAGAGCAAGCTGCATTACAGGCAGAAACATCCTGAAGTTTAAAGTAAGCCCTGCGAAAGATTTTATTTCCATCGTAAGGAAGAGCGGAAGAAACAGGATCGCCCCGATAACATTCTGAACATTTACGATATATATCGGACTGTAATGATCAACAAGCCTGCTGAGGGTCAGGTTGTAACCTACTGCAGCAAAGACAGCCAGAAATATCAGGGCCAGCCCCTTGATATTATATGAGATGCTGCCATCTTTATTCATAATAAATACCAGCACACCTATAAAAGATAGTATAATACCCAGGTAGTTTATGACTTTTAGTTTTTCTTTGAAGAATATCCAGGCTCCTATGGTGGCAAATACAGGAATTGTTGAGATCAGCACCGAGCAAACTGTTGCTGATACATAAGTAAGGCCATAACTTTCGCCAAGGAAATAGATAAAAGGTTCAAATAATGCCATCATCAGGAAGAGCTTGTAATCTTCCTTGCGGATCTTCACAAACCGTTTTGTGATTGTCAGGTAGGATGTCAGGAGAATCACTGCGAATACAAGCCTTAAAAAGACTATTGTAATTGGCCGGAAGTTTTCATTGGCCATCTTGAACCAGATGAATGAAAAGGCCCAGAAGATCATAGCCAGTATGACAGCCCCGTAAACCCTGATTTTATTATTCACTTTGATAGAAGCCTGTTGTCTGTTTAAGGCGCTGCGAATTTATCTAAAAAATGTTACAGATTTGGTAGTGAATCATAAATTATTATATTTGCCGCCGTTATGTTTTGGTTAATGGCAATTCTGACCATTAATCTGTTTATAGTAAGTAAAATAACTAATATCAGACTTTAAATGAAAATTCTGGTTTGCATCAGTAATGTTCCCGATACAACTACAAAGATCAGATTTGCTCCGGGAAACACTTCAATTGACATTGCCGGTATCCAGTGGGTAATCAATCCGTGGGATGAGTTATCACTTACACGTGCCCTGGAACTTAAAGATGATGCTGCAAATGGAATAAAATCTGTAACTGTGGTACATGTAGGTCCTGCAGCTTCTGAACCAACCATTCGCAAGGCTCTTGCAATTGGGGCTGACGATGCTGTAAGAGTGAATGCCGAACCCCGGGATGCTTATTATACAGCAGCACAAATTGCCGAAGTGGTTAAAAAAGAACAGTTTGATATCATTTTATGTGGAATCGAGTCGAGCGACTACAACGGATCAATAGTAGGAGGAATGGTCGCTGAATTTCTGGGCGTGCCTTCAGTTTCATCTGTATCAGGCATTAAATTTGAGAATGGACAGCCTGTTATGACACGCGAGATTGACGGAGGAAAAGAGACTGTGACAGTTCCGGTTCCTTTTGTAGCCATCGTACAGAAAGGAATAGCAAAAGAACCAAGAATTGCAGCAATGAGAGGGATTATGATGGCTCGGTCAAAGCCTGTTAAGCTGGTCGAACCTGTTGCTGTTGAATCTCTTACACAGGTCCTGGAATATGAAAAACCTGCTCCGAGAGCTGCCTGTAAGTATATCGATTCTGAAAATCCGGCTCAGCTTATCGGACTTTTACAGAATGAAGCCAAGGTAATTTGAATTTAGTAAGAAACAGTTAATCAATACAATATGTCAGTATTAGTATATACAGAAAATTGGGACGGTAAATTCAAGAAACTGTCATTTGAACTCGTCTCTTATGCAGCCGGCGTTGCAAAAATGACCGGTAGTTCAGTAACTGCATTATCAGTTGGCAGGGTTGAAGATGCCGAACTTAAAAAGCTGGGAGATTACGGAGCAGCAAAGATCGTGAATGTGAACAATGATCAGCTCGCCGTGTTCGATAGCCAGGTTTATGCAGGAGTGTTAGCTGATATTAGTGCCGGGAAGGGATCAAAAATCATAATCCTGGCTAACAATAATACAGGCAAAGCAATTGCACCGCGTCTGTCGGTGAGGCTGAAGGCAGGAGTGGGTTCCGGTGTCAGCAGGCTTCCGCTTAATCTTAATCCTTTTACTGTTTATAAAAGGAGCTACTCAGGAAATGCATTTGCACACATGGAAATAAACTCAGATATTAAAATACTGACTCTTGCCCAGAACTCATTCGACATTGCTTCAACTCCAAATACTGCAACAATTGAAAACACCTTTGTTACCATTGAAGCCTCGCAGGTGAAAACGGTTGTGAAGAATGTTGAAAAGCAGACCGGGAAGATGCTTTTAACCGATGCCGATATTGTTGTTTCAGGGGGACGCGGAATGAAATCTCCCGATAACTGGGGACCGATTGTTGAGCTGGCTGACCTGCTCGGAGGCGCAACAGCATGTTCACGACCTGTTTCCGATGAGGGATGGAGACCTCATACCGAACATACCGGGCAGACTGGCAAAATAATTGCCCCGAACCTTTACATCGCCGTTGGTATCTCCGGTGCAACGCAGCATCTCGCAGGAATAAGTTCCTCAAAATATATAGTAGCTATCAACACCGACAAGGACGCTCCGATTTTCGAAGCAGCACAGTATGGTATAGTTGGCGATGCACTCAAAGTGCTTCCAAAATTAGTGGAGGCAGTAAAAGAAATTAAGAAATAGTTATTGCCACAAAGGCGCAAAGTCGCAAAGAATTGAAAGATGACACAACTTCTATCATCTGAAGAAGAAAGAATTGGGAAAGAAATAGTTAATGCATCATTTATTGTTCATAAAGCCTTGGGCCCCGGATTACTTGAGAAAGTATATGAGGTTTGCTTAAGTCATGAATTAAGAAAAGCAGGTCTAAATGTAGACAGACAAATTGATATTCCTATCGTTTATGATGGGATAACATTTGAGGAAGGTCTGAGACTTGATCTGTTGGTTAAAAGTAAAGTAATAATTGAATTAAAGGCGGTTGATATCGTAAATCCTGTATGGGAGGCTCAGATTATAAGCCACCTTCATTTAACCGGGAAACGACTTGGATATTTGATAAATTTTAATGTACCACTTATAAAGGATGGAATACGCAGATATGTCAAAACATAATAAATCTTTGCGCCTTCGCGCCTTTGTGGCATTAAAAAGGTAATCCCAAACGAATATTTACAGCATGCTGAAACAAATCATATTTACAATTACACTGCTGATAACTATCGGCGTCTTTTCTTATACAATTGACAGACTCATAAGCTTTTTCAGATTCACCCGGCCTGCATTCCCGGTAAAAGATATTGGAAAAAGAATAATGGTCACCCTCGCAGTTGCCATGGGACAGACCAAGATATTCCGCAAGCCTGTTATCGGACTGGCTCATGCGCTGGTTTTCTGGGGTTTCTGTGTAATTCTATTCGGAAGCATAGAAATGGTTATCGACGGATTGACCGGTACTGAAAGAGTATTAAAGGTACTGGGGGCCATCTATAATTTCCTTATGGCAACAGGCGATATTTTCGCTCTCATCGTTGCAATTTCAATCATTATATTTCTTTCACGCCGCCTCTTCTTTCACATCAAAAGGTTCGAAGGGATTGAAATGAAGAAAAGGTCGCATACCGATGCCAACATTTCTCTCTCTTTTATACTACTGTTGATGATATCTCTTATGACAATGAATATCGGATATGTTGGATATGAAAAACTCTCCGGTGGGGATATCGCAGGGATATACCCTGTTGCAACCGTACTGGTAACACTTTTTAAAGGAATGAATGCTGAAAGCCTCAAAATCGTTTACGAATCTTCGTGGTGGACGCATATTCTTTTAATCTTTTTCTTTGCAAATTATCTTCCTTATTCAAAGCATTTTCATGTATTCATGTCGGTACCAAATGTATTTCTTTCGAGGCTCGATCCTCTGGGAAAGATTCCGAATATGGATAATGTGACCCGTGAGGTTAAGCTTATGCTTGATCCTGCAACTGCTTTTACGGCAGCGCCCGAAGGAGTTCCGGTTGAAAGGTTTGGGGTAAAGGATGCTGAAGATGCCTCCTGGAAGAACTATTTCGATTCATTGTCTTGCACCGAATGTGGCCGATGTACCTCAGTATGCCCGGCAAACATTACAGGCAAGAAGCTGTCACCCAGGAAGATAATGATGGACCTGCGTGCCAGGATGAAAGAAAAAGGTCCGCTGATGGTTAAGAACGGGAGAGACTTCAGTGATAACAGGTCACTGCTGAGAGACTTCATTTCGGAGGAGGAGCTGTGGGCGTGTACAACATGTAATGCATGTGCTAAGGAATGTCCTATAAATATCAATCATCCGACATTAATAATTGATATGCGCAGATATCTTGTTATGGAAGAAGCTTCGGCTCCCGGAGAGCTGAAAGCAGTTTTTAATAACATTGAAAATAACGGTGCCCCATGGCAATACTCTGCTGAAGACAGGCTGAATTGGGCACGGGATCTGGAGATAATCATTAAATAGTCTCTGTGGCTCTCTGTGCTTCTCTGTGGAACTCAGTGTAACAAAAAAGAATTAATAAATTATGGAAACCCGGAAAATTGAAATACCTGTAATGGCCGACCTCTTTGCCAGGGGAGAGAAGCCTGAATACCTCTTCTGGGTAGGTTGTGCAGGAGCCTTTGACGACAGGTACAAAAAAGTTGTAAGGGCATTTGCAAAAATACTTACCCATCTTAATACCAGTTATGCAGTACTGGGTAAGGAAGAGACGTGCACCGGCGATCCGGCCAGAAGAGCAGGCAACGAGATGCTTTACCAGATGCAGGCCCTGCAGGTAATTGAAATTTTCAAAATGTATGAAGTCAGTAAGATAATAACCATCTGTCCTCATTGCTTCAATGTTTTTAAGAACGAATATCCCGATCTGGGAGGCAACTATGAAGTCATAAATTATCTCCAGTTCCTGAACAGGAATATTGAGGAGGGAAAGCTTAAAACAGATCCGGAATCACTTGAGAATATATCGGTAACATATCACGATCCCTGCTACCTGGGAAGGGCAAACGATATCTATGACGAACCTCGCAGCATCCTTAAGAAGCTTACAGGTAATCTTGTGGAAATGGATAGGAATAAAAGCTTTGCATTATGCTGTGGAGCCGGCGGAGCCCAGATGTTCAAGGAGGCTGAGAAAGGCGACAGGGAGATATTTATTGAAAGAACTGAAGATGCCCTTAAGACAGATGCGAAAGTTATTGCAACAGCATGTCCGTTCTGTATGACGATGCTTACCGACGGATTGAAATACAAAAACAGGGAAGAGGAGATAAAAAATCTTGATATTGCAGAACTTATTGCGCAATCACTTGAAATATAGAATAATCCAAATAATTATCTGACAACAATGGGAAACAGTAAACTATTAAAAAGCGGTGAATTTCTTGTAAGTGAAATTGATTCCGGGAACGTATTCATTCCTGAGGAGTTCAATGAGGAACAGAGAATGATAGCACAGACATGCAGTGACTTCCTTGAGGCTGAGGTCTACCCAAACCTTGAAAAGGTGGAAAAGAGCGACAGGGAGCTCATGAAGACGATCCTGAAGAAGTCAGGTGAACTTGGATTAATGGGAGTATCAATACCTGAAGAATTTGGCGGATTCGGCCAGTCTTTTGTAACCCAGATGCTCGTTGCCGAAACTACCGGCGCAGGCTATTCATTCTCAGTGGCTTACATGGCACACTGTGGCATTGGTACCATGCCAATAATGTATTACGGGAATAAATATCAGCGCGAGCATTATGTTACAAAGCTGGCTACAGGTGAATTACTCGGAGCTTATTGTTTAACTGAACCGGGTGCAGGAAGTGATGCAAATTCGGGAAAAACAAATGCAAGGCTGAGCGAAGACAGCAAACATTATATCCTTAACGGACAGAAAATGTGGATCACCAATGCCGGATTTGCCGATACTCTTGTTGTATTCGCCAAAATTGACACCGACAGGGTACTCAGTGCATTTATTGTTGAGAGCAGTTACCCGGGAGTTGTTATCGGACCGGATGAACACAAGATGGGAATAAAAGGATCCTCAACAGCACAGATTTATTTCAACGATGTAAAGGTACCTGTCGAAAACCTTCTGGGCAAGAGGGGAGAAGGATTCAGGATCGCTCTCAGCATACTCCATATGGGACGTCTTAAGCTTGGAGCCAACGTTATTGGAGCGGCAAAAAAAGCAATAACCCAATCAGTAAATTATGCCAATGAGAGAAAACAGTTCGGTGTTCTTATTTCGACTTTCGGCGCCCTGAAACATAAAATGGCTGAGCAGGTTATTCGTCTTTTTGCTTCTGAATCAGCAGTTTACAGGGTAAGTAATGATGTTGATACTCTTATGAAGAAAATGACTGTTGATTGCGGTGATTACGGAAGAGCCATGATAGAGTCGATAAGCCATTATGCTGTTGAGGCAGCTATACTGAAGGTGGTTGGTTCGGAAATGCTCGATTTTGTTGCTGATGAGGCTGTTCAGATACACGGCGGTATGGGTTATTCAGCCGAAATGGCTGTTGAAAGAGGTTATCGCGACTCAAGGATTAACAGGATCTTTGAAGGAACAAATGAGATCAATCGTCTTCTTGTTGTTGATACGGCTATGAAGCGTGCCATGAAAGGCGAATTTGATCTTTTCGGAGAGGCTGAAAAACTCTGGTCTGATTTGAATAATATATCAAGTGGCAAAAAAGATGGTGAAAGCTACTTCGAACAAAAATACAGGTATATAAAGAACTTCAAAAAGGCGATTCTTATATGTATTCACGGAGCTAACAAAACCTTCCAGAAAAACCTTGTGTACGAACAGGAGGTACTCAACAATTTAGCTGAAATGATGATGGAGACATATGTATCCGAATCTTTGGCTCTGAGAGTTGAAAAAATGGCTTCAATGAAGAGTGATATTTCACTTTATAAAGATATGCTTGATGTGAATATTTCTGAAACAGCAAGTGTTGTCAGGAAATCAGCGCTCGATGCAATATGCACTTTCTGCTCATCGGAATCATGTGAAGCACTTCATAACGCGATAGATAATCTTACAAAAGTCGGATGTGTAAATGTTAAAGATGCAAGGAGAAGGATAGCTGATAAGCTTATAGCTGATAATTGTTATAAATTCTGATAATATTACTGAGAATTCAAATTTTTTAAAACATGAAAATGAAAGCTCGATTTGGGGACAGAAACCACCTGAATTCATGAGTACTCACCCATTTGACGAAACCCGCATCCGGAAGATAAAAGATGCTCTGCCTGAGGCACTTCCATATTACAATAAACAGTAATTTTCATTCAGGGGAACAATTCCTTTCTATTTATTGCAATTAATATCAATCCGTGTATTGATATTTGTCAATTTTGCCAATGTTAAAGAGCATAGCATAATTGAAAATTTAAATACCTGCAAAGTTTGATTGTCGGGATAATAAAATATATTTGTGAATTATTTAACAATCCATTTTAAACGTGAAACAAATGGCAAAAATATCGAAGAATTTGTTGTTACTGATAAGCATTATTGCGGGTGTTATATATTTCTCATCATGTGAAAAATATACATTCCGTGTGGAGGGTTTGCCACCTGTTGATACATCAGGTACTGATACGACCAACTATGTCTCTTACAGTGCAGAGGTTCAACCTATTTTCAATGCCAGTTGTGTATCCTGTCACAAAGGGGCGAGAAATCCTGACCTGAGACCGGAAAATTCCTATGCCTCTCTTACATCAGGAGGTTACGTGACTCAACCGGCTGCAGACAGCAAGTTATATAAACAGCTTAATGCCAGCAGCCATAAATCAATAACCACCCAGGCACAGAAGAATACAATCTATCTGTGGATCTCCCAGGGAGCAAAAAACAATAAAAAATAAATCAACCAGATAATACAAATAAATATGAAAAAGATCTTTATCATCCTGTCATTATCATTATTTCTGGCTCCTGTATTTGCTCAGGAGGAATCAGCAGGACCGGAACCTGTAACCGGTACTTTTAACACTGCCAGTTTGATTGATAACCATACTATTGCATCACCCTACAAGGGGGGGATTGAAATGCAGATTCACCACAGATTCAGCCTTATTGAGAATATAAAAAATCTCTATGGGATCTATGGTGCAGCAAATACAAAGATAGGCCTGAATTACGGAATCACCGACAGGTTAATGATCGGAGCAGGAACCACCAAAGATTATAAACTCCAGGATATTCAATGGAAATATGCTATTCTTCAGCAGAAAGCTGATAACAGCATGCCTTTCTCCCTGTCATATTATGGCAATATGGTTATTGATGCAAGGGCTGATGAGAATTTTGGTCCTGAAGCCAGCTATAAATTTATTCACAGGATATCATATTTTACACAACTTATCCTGGCAAGAAAATTCAGTGAGAAGTTCTCAATGCAGGTTGCTCCTTCTGCCATTTATTTCAACTCGGTACCTGAATATTCTGACACAACCGGTTACAAAAACTTCAACCTTGGGTTGTCAGTTGGCGGCCGTTACAATGTGGCAGGCAACCATTCCCTGATGTTTGAATATGACCAGCTTCTTACAAAGCAGGATATGGCTGACGAAGATCACCCAAAACCGAATCTTTCACTAGGTTGGGAGATCAATACCGGAACTCACGCATTCCAGCTTTTTGTGGCAAACTATTCAAATATTATCAATCAGTATAACCTTTTGTATAATTCGAATGATTTTGCCGATGGCGAATTTCTGGTTGGTTTCAATATTACTGTAAGATTTTAATTGAATAAGAATTCAGGGATGAAGTTTTCTATTTTCCGCTTTCTTATCCTTCTTGTATTTACATTACTGGTTTCGCTTAAGGCTAATGGTATTTTCCGTGTTCAGTCAGAAAGTATAAACCAGGATTCTGCTGCATTTATTTCACCTTACGAAGAGGATAACCAGCGATGCTTTGTATGTCATGGCCAGTCAAAGTACACCTATAAAAATGAAACTCTTGGCAGAGATATAAAAGCTCTTATGTTCAGTGAAAGGATCATCCGGAAAGATGAATATTATCAATCGAACCACAAAAGTTTCAGCTGTACCGATTGCCACTCTTCAGAATATGCGAATTTCCCTCACGCCGGAGAACTAAGAATGGAACCCAGGCTGAATTGCATCGACTGTCATGGAGGTGATGAGACATATCATTTTGATGGTATTGAGGAAGAGTACAAACAGAGTACTCATTTTAAACTTGAGGAAGAGGGATTTTCCTGCTGGGAATGTCATGATCCTCATACCTATAAGATAAGTAAGAGAACCAGCCAGAATCTTAAAGAGACGATAGCTTATGATAATGCCATCTGCCTTAACTGCCATTCAGACTTCGACAGGTTCGAACTGCTCACTGACCATGAGGAGATAAATATTCTGAAAAAACATGACTGGCTTCCCAACCAGTCTGCCCATATGGCGAGTGTAAGATGTATAGAGTGTCATACACAGATAAATGAAAACCTGCCTGTTGCACATCTTATCAAACCAAAAACCGAGGCAGTAAAACGCTGTAACGAATGTCATTCGCAGAATTCTATGCTGATGGCTTCACTCTATAAGTTTGAATCTAAGGAAAAACGTAAAGATGGTTTCTTTAACGGAATAATTCTCAACCAGTCGTATGTGATCGGAGCTAACAGGAATGAATACCTAAATTTCATGAGCCTAATCATATTCGGTGGTATTCTTGCAGTTATAGGAATTCATGTCTTTTTCAGAATCAATAAATAAAATCTAATATTTCAAAGGAAGCAAAATGTACCTTTACCCAAAATGGATCAGAGCCTGGCATATTCTGAATTCAATCCTGTTCATAATACTTATTGTTACCGGATTGAGCATGCAATATACCGGTAAGAAGGATTATGTTCTGGTGGTCGGATTTGAAGAGGCAGTCAGATGGCACAATATATCGGCCATTATTCTGACTATCAATTACATCTTTTTTGTGGCAGGAAATCTTTTTACCAGGAACGGAAGATATTACAGGGTTAAGAGGGAACACTTTTTTTCTGATCTTTTCAAGCAGCTGAAATATTATTCATGGGGAATGTTCCATGGCGAAAAGCACCCGTTTCCTGTAACAATGGAGAGAAAATTTAATCCGCTCCAGAAGCTTTCTTATATACTTGCCATGTATGTAGCTTTACCGCTTATCATAATTTCAGGATTAGGTCTCCTTTTTCCTGAGATAGTTGTTAAAGGTTTGATGGGTGTGAGCGGAATGCTTCTAACCGACCTGCTTCATATTACTATGGGATTTTTTCTGTCAGTTTTCATGATTATTCATGTTTATACATGTACTCTGGGTAAAAGACCAGAATCACTATTCAGGGGAATGATAACAGGATATCATGCCACGGAAGATCATTATGACCTTGAGGATTAATAAAGCTTCTGTTTAATAAGCTCCCGTTAATTAGTTTGAATAAAGAAATTTGAACGAAATGGAAAAGAATGAAAACAGCAAATCATCGAGACGGAATTTTCTCAGGAATGTAGGTATCGGAGTTGGAGCAGTATCTGTCACAGGTGTTGCCGGAGCAAATCTACTGAGCCGAAATGAGGCAAGCACCAAATCAGGTAAAATGGTTAAGCTGCTTTCACCCGACGGCAGCCTTGTTGAAGTTGACCAGAGTGATATTAAACCCGCAAAGGAAATCCAGTCTGAGGTTAAAAGTGCAGCAAAGTCAGGACTTCCCAACAGGAAGTTCGCTATGGTTGTTGACCTCTCAAAATGTGCAAATGCACGTGCCTGTGTCGACGCCTGTCAGGAGGGACACCTTTTGCCAAAAGATCATGAATGGATGAAGATATACATGCTTCAGGATGATAATCTTACCGCCAAATACTGGTTTCCGAGGCCCTGTTTCCACTGCGACAAACCAATGTGTGTAAGCGTATGTCCGGTAGGTGCAACTTATAAACGGCCTGATGGTATTGTCCTGGTTGATAACCAACGCTGCATAGGCTGTAAATTCTGTATGACTGGATGCCCTTATTCAGCAAGGGTCTTTAACTGGAAAGATCCTGAAGTTGAGGTTCCGGAAGGTCATGTTTATGACCCTGAAACAAATATCCCGCCTGTTGAGGGCACGGTAGGCAAATGTGTATTCTGTGCTGATAAGCTGCGTAACGGAGAACTTCCCCGTTGCGTATCGGCATGCCCCATGGGAGTTCTCTATTTCGGTGATCTTCTGGAAGATACTGTTACAAATGGTGTTGAGACGGTACGATTCAGCAAACTTATGACCGACAGGGCCGGTTACAGGTACAAGGAAGAGCTGGGTACTTTACCATGCGTCTATTATCTGCCTCCTTCAAACAGGGAGTTCCCTGTTGAGACCGGATTGGATGGAGTTGATGAGTCAATATCCGGTAGGTACAGGAATGTTGGACCGCGTTAGTATTTACTCACCTAATCTGAAACATGATGGAAACCGACAAAAAGCTGATAGCAGATCTCACTCCGGAAATTGAGACTACAAGTATAAAATGGTATATAACATTCTTTGTCTTGCTGGCTGTTTTTGTTGTTGGGATATATGGACTTATACAACAGATCGACAAGGGACATATTGTAACAGGTATGCGCGACAATGTAGTCTGGGGCTTCTATATTGTGAACTTCATATTTTTTATGGGACTCAGCTATTCGGGAGCTCTCATTTCGGGGGTGCTTCATCTGTTTCATACATCCTGGAGAAAACCTATCATAAGGATGGCTGAACTTATAACAGTCATATCCCTTATAATCGGCCCCTTCTTTATCTTCTTCTGTATCGGGCGTCTCGACAGGCTTCATTTCCTCTTCATTCATCCACGGATACAGTCTCCGATTACCTGGGACGTAATAGCTATCCTTACTGACCTCTTCGGATGTTTTATATATCTGTATCTTTCTTTTATTGAAGATTTTGCCATACTTCGGGACTATCCCTACCTCAATGTTGCTCCATGGAAGAAGAAACTTTATCGGATATTGTCACTTGGTTTCACCGGAACTGAAAAGCAGAGAAAGATCCTTGCAAATGCACGGACTGTCATGGCAGCAATGATTATTGCAATAGCAATTATAGTTTACTCGGTACTCGCGTGGATCTTTGGTGTTACTCTCCAGCCCGGATGGCATTCAACAATTTTCGGACCCTATTTTGTGATTGCTGCTGTCTTTTCCGGTACCGGATTACTGATTATTCTGATGTGGATTTTCAGAAGAGTATATCATCTGGAGGAGTATATTACAAAACGTCATTTTGTTAATGTCGGTGTGCTACTGACAATAATAGCGGCTTTCTACGGTTATTTCACCTTCAGCGATTACCTTACGAAATGGTATGGATCAATAAAAATGGACTCCATTCTTATTGACAGGCTGTTCACTGATTATTATTCAATGTTCATTTTTGCCAACTATGTGGGAATCCTTCTTCCGGGCATAATAATTGCATTTCCGAAATTCCGCTCAATTCCCAGTATCACCGTTGCGGCCATGATTGCACTTACTGCACTCTGGGTGAACCGTTATATAATTGTTATCCCTACTCTTGAAACTCCATTTCTTCCAATTCAGGATATACGGCCCGACTGGATAAGCTATTCACCAACATGGGTAGAATGGTCTCTGACACTGGCTGGAGTGTCAGTATTTGTGATGCTCTTTATGCTGATCTCAAAAATTGCTCCTATCATTTCGATTTCCGAAATGCAGGAGGAGGATAAAACAGAAATTTTGCATTAATTGATTTATCAATGACTGACATTATGAGAAGAGCATTAAAAGCAACGGTGATCCTGGTATTTCTTCTGTTCCCTGCCGCAAGTGTTCATTCACAGGATGAAGCCACAGATAATACTTTTCAGGATGTGGTACTCAAAATGACTCTTGAAGAAGTTGACAGTATTAAAACTGTAACAGTTGCGGCGCATACTTTAGAAAATGGCGAAGAAGTACCTGTTAGCGGTGAAACTGTAAGTGTATTTGTTCCAAGGATGTTCAGCAATCTCACTATCGGAGAGCTCACTCTCGATGATGCAGGTACTGCAAGTATTGAGTTTCCTTCCGATCTGCCCGGCGGGAAGGAAGGTAACCTGACAATTGTGGCAGCATTCATTGACAATTCACTGTTTGGAAATGTTGAGAAGCGTGAAACAGTACACTGGGGAATACCTACAGACTATCTGCCTTCAAGCCACCGGGCTCTCTGGACACATAAAGCACCAACCTGGATGATATATACATTATCTGTGCTCCTTGCCGGTGTTTGGGGGCATTATCTCTTTGCGATAATAAGCCTGATCAGGATTAAGATTGATGCAGTCAGGAAAGCCAGGAAAGACTACAGGGTCTGATGAACCTTTATGAGGCTGTCCCTATCTGGGAAGCCCCTGTTTTTTTGTCTTAAACTGTCAATATTGTAATCTTCAAATATGATGGCTATTGCAATCTCCTGTTTTGT
>MENI01000053.1:0-79954 GCA_001768195.1 Bacteroidetes bacterium GWA2_40_15
CAATGGCTATCGGGATTACGCTAAGATCGCAAAGAGCTGAAATATATTGTTTTAGCTTTGTGTGCTTTGCGCCTACTTTGTGTACTTTGCGGTTAAAAAGGTCTTTTTCAACAACCCCATCATCGGGGTTTTGGGAAATCAGTGTGGTTACCTGACTATTCTGAAGTTGAATGCCCCGGTTCCGGTCGCTCCCCATACTCTGAGCCAGATTGGCAATACAGCTTCAGTTCCCCTCGAATTTGTTATATCACCAAGGTCCAGAAGGTTTTCCTCCTTCCATCCAAATTTCTTCAGCAGATCCTTAACAGTATTCTTTGCTCCGGAATCATTGCCGCACAGATAATTTACATGGTCCCCGTTACCGATCATCACCGGATTAACCATCAGTCCGCACCACATTGTATTAAGTGTTTTAACAACCTTTGCTTCAGGGAATTCTTTCTGAAGTTCTTCACCCAATGAAAAGGTATTGGAAAGTGAAGGAATAAGGCAGGGTGGCATTCCTTTGCTGAAATCAAGCGGGTTGGCAATGTCGATCAGGATTTTTCCCTTCAGGTCACCGGTTTTGGCTGATTTAATTGCCTCGACAGAACTTCCACCACTGGTGGCATTAACCAACAGGTCACCGAAAGATGCAGCATCAGCAAAAGTACCAAGTTTTACTTTATTGTTTGAAATTATCCAGGTTGCGAAACCAGGATTTCCATACATATCTGCAGCTGTTCTCGACCTGGCCTCATTTACATCACGGGTTCCGATCATCACTTCATAACCCATACTGACAAGTTTGGCAGATATTGTCTGCCCGACGCTTCCTGTTCCAAATACTGCTATTTTCATAATTAATTGATTTATGTTGATGATTATAAACTCAATATTTCAATAGAAACAAAAAAGAGAGCAATATGTTGAATAAAAATGCTGAATGCCTTAACCCTGCACGTAATCATTTTTACACTACCTCCTTTTTTTTATCTTTACCCGCTATTGTTAAATAAATAACAGAAGCGATTGGGTCGTAGTAAAAATAAAAGGAATCTTATAAAGATATTTTACCAGGTGGCAGTTTTTGCTGCCCTGTTTTACATGGGACTGAGGCTCTGGCTTGATGAAGCATATGTTGCCGATTTTGAAGCTTACTGTCCTTTTGGAGGTTTGCAGGCTCTGGGAAGCTATGCCAACCTTAATTCCCTTTCATGTTCCATGACCACCATGCAGATTATGATGGGAGTAATGCTCTTTATAGGTGCGGCGCTCTTCAGCAAACTTTTCTGCGGATACATCTGTCCTCTGGGATCAGTCAGTGAATGGCTGGGAAAAATTGGAGATCGATTCAGGATAAAGATCATGGTATCTGAATCTATCGATAACTCTCTCAGTGCTCTGAAATATATGCTCCTGTTTGTAACTTTTTATTTTACACTTTCGTCAAGCGAGCTTTTTTGCAAAAAATTCGATCCCTATTATGCAGTTGCAACCGGCTTCGGATCAGATGTTGTCCTGTGGTATGCAATAGTTGCTATAGCAATACTGATAATCGGATCGCTCCTCTTCAGGTTCTTCTGGTGGTTTGCAGGTATATCGGCAATTTTTGTTGCTCTTTCACTGGCGGGACTTAAAATACCTTTTATCTATCCTTTGCTGGTGATTGCATGCGCAGGATACATTCTTGAAATTATTCTGATGAAGAAAGTATCTCCATCATTGACATATATTACCCGCAATACTGAATCATGTACAAATTGTAATCTCTGTACTATAAATTGTCCGCAGGAGATCGATGTAGCCAGGATGGAGAGAGTTACACATATCGACTGCAACCTGTGCGGAGACTGTTTATATGCATGTCCGGTGGTTATACGTCTTTTTTTCCCTTTGGGAAATCAACCAGGGTCTGATGCACTGGTTGATATAATTGAATCAGAAACACTTACATATCAGATAGAAGACAATTTATATAAGGTTAAGCTGAATTACAGGGTAGTTAGCGTATCTGAGAAACCGGAAATTATCTCCAGACAGGAATAATAAAACGCCTCAAATCAGAGGCGTTTTTATCGGTATGTAAGAAATAGTCCGATCTATTCTTCTTCTTCCTCTTCTGAGTATGCTTTGATAACAGCTTCCTGAACATCGCCGGGTACCGGTGCATATTCGGCAAACTTCATCGTGTACATTGCACGGCCTCCTGTTATTGAGCTGAGAGCAGTTGAGTATTTATTCATCTCTGCCAGAGGAACTTTTGCCTTTATGACCTCAAACCGTTTTTCACTTGCCATCCCGAGAACCATTCCCCTTCTTCCCTGAAGATCGCTGATAACATCTCCCATGCGGTCGGAAGGAACGAATATCTCAACATCATAAACCGGTTCGAGGATTTTCGGGCCGGCATTTTTAAAAGCAGTGCTGAAAGCGTTACGGCCTGCCAGACGGAAAGATATTTCGTTGGAATCAACCGGGTGCATCTTTCCATCATAAACATAAACCCTGATATCGCGTGCATAAGAACCTGTAAGAGGTCCTACTTCCATCTTCTCCATAATTCCTTTAAGGATTGCAGGCATAAACCTTGCATCAATCGAACCTCCGACAATACTGTTAACATATATCAGTTTACCTCCCCAGGGAAGAGTTATCTCTTCTTTATCACGTACAGCTATTTTGATATCTTTTCCACCAATCTTCTGCATCGCCAGCTCTTTTGAACCCTCTTCATAAGGTTCAATGATCATATGAACCTCTCCAAACTGACCGGCACCACCCGACTGCTTTTTATGACGGTAGTCAGCCTGGGCAGTTTTAGTAATTGTTTCACGGTAAGGAATTTTGGGCAGATTGAAACTTGTAGGTATCCTGTAAATATTATCAAGATGCCATTTCATTATGTTGAGGTGATATTCACCCTGGCCATGTACAATGATCTGCTTAAGTTCTTTCGAATATTCGATTTTTACTGTCGGATCCTCCATATGGATCTTATTCAGTGCTTCACCAAGCTTTTCATCATCACTCTCACTCTGTGCCTTGATAGCGGTGCGGTATTTTGGCTCCGGAAATACAATTCCCTCATACTTCCAGTCATTGCCCGGTGCATTGAGAGTATGACCTGTTTTTGTGTTCTTAAGTTTTACAAATGCTCCAATATCGCCTGTGTTGAGTTCTGAAACCCTTGTCCTGTTTTTTCCTGCGCATATATATAGCTGTGATAATCTCTCTTTTGAGTTGTTGATGCTGTTAATGACATCAAGGTTTTCGGTTATCTTTCCTGAGAAAACCCTGAAATAGTTGATCTCTCCAATATGCTCTTCGATTGACGACTTGAATACATATACGGAGGCTGATCCTGAAGGGTTAGGTTTAACTTCATTACCCTTACTGTTCACAATAGCCGGCATATCACTGATAGAAGGAGCTTCATTCACAATAAATTCCATAAGACGGTCAACTCCGATGTTGTTCTTTGCGGATATGCACAATACCGGGAAAAGCCCCCTGGTGATTATCCCCATGGCAATACCTTTTTTGATCTCCTCTTCTGTGAGAGTATCGTTTGCAAAAAAGAGTTCCATAAGGGCCTCATCGCTTTCGGCAGCTTTTTCAACAAGTGAGTTGTGTAATTCTGCAGCCCTGTCAGCCTGGTCGGCAGGTATATCAACAATCTCTGCTTTTCCTCCGTCCTTGGCATATCGGAGCATTTTCATCTTAAGAACGTCGATAATTGAATTGAATCCGGCACCTTCATTCAAAGGATACTGAATAAGCGTGATGCTGGTGCTCAATCTTTCTTTAATCATTTCCACCGATTTCTCAAAATTGGTTTTTTCATGGTCAAGGCCATTTACAGCCAGTATGAGAGGCTTATGATTTTTCTCGGCATGTCTGAAGTGTATCTCGGTTCCAACCTCAACACCATTCTGGACATTGATTGTCATAACTGCTGCATCGGCTGCAAATAATGATGAAATGACTCCTCCGCTGAAGTCATCAAGACCGGGAGTATCCAGGATATTTATCTTTTTGTTCAGATATTCAGCATAAAGTACTGTTGAGAAGATTGAGTTTCCATTTTCATGCTCAATGGGCCGATAGTCGGAGACTGTATTTTTTCCCTCTATTGTACCTCTTCTTTCGATTACGCCACCATTAAAAAGCATTGCTTCAGCCAGGGTAGTTTTACCTGAACCCGAATTGCCAAGAATAGCAATGTTCTTTATCTGGTCTGCCTGGAATGTTTTCATATTTTACCGGTTATTATATGTTATACAATTATATTATATATCAGGAATTGAGGGGACAAAAATAATAATTTTTTAAAACAGTTTAAGAAAGAGTGTATAATTCCAAAATTTTTATTTTCTTTGCACCAGTTTTTTGAAATCAGGAGTACCGGTTTTTCCTTCAAGGTAAGTTTACAAAATGCATTTCAAAGGGAAAGGTCGGGAAGAAGAACCTGTTGATAACTTACATTTTTAGTAAGATATTTTTTTGAAAAACATGTATGACTGCGTGATATCTGGCTGGCATCAGGTTATATATACATATTGGCTTAACCGGTTTGAAAAAATTTATGTTATTGATTTTGAATTAAAAAATAAATACAATACCTTTGCAAACCATTTTTTTGAGTAAAATTTAAAGCTAAAATAATTGTAATTATGCCGACAATTCAGCAGTTAGTAAGAAAAGGCAGGAAGAAACTGATAGATAAGAGTAAAGCTCCTGCTCTGGATTCATGTCCTCAGAGAAGGGGTGTATGTGTACGTGTTTACACAACGACGCCTAAGAAACCTAATTCAGCTATGAGGAAGGTGGCCAGGGTAAGGCTTACCAACCAGAAAGAAGTTAACGCCTACATTCCTGGTGAAGGCCATAATCTTCAGGAACACTCCATCGTTCTCCTGAGAGGCGGCAGGGTTAAAGATCTCCCTGGTGTTCGTTATCACCTTGTTCGTGGTGCACTCGATACATCAGGCGTTGACGGCCGTACTCAGAGAAGATCAAAATATGGTGCCAAAAGACCAAAGAAGTAACAGTTAAAGAGATAGGATAATGAGAAAAGCAAGACCAAAGAAGAGGATTCTGTTACCGGATCCTAAATATAAAGATCCGTATGTAACAAGGTTTGTGAATAATCTTATGTTCAGTGGTAAAAAAAATCTGGCTTTCAAGATTCTTTACGAATCTCTGGAAATAGTCGGAGACAAATTCAAAAGTGAAGGCAAGACACCTCTTGAGATTTTCAAGCAGGCACTTGATAATGTAACCCCGCAGGTCGAAGTTAAAGCGCGCAGGGTCGGAGGAGCTACTTTCCAGGTGCCGATGGAGATCAGACCCGACAGGAAAGTTGCTATCAGTATGAAGAACATGATACTCTTTGCAAGAAAGAGAACAGGCCACTCCATGGCTGAGAAGCTTGCTGCAGAACTTATGGCAGCATACAAGCTTGAAGGAGGAGCCTATAAGAAGAAGGAAGATACCCACAGAATGGCTGAAGCTAATAAAGCTTTTGCACACTTCAGGTTCTGATAATTAAGAAGCAGCAGGGATATACCGTAAATGGACAAGAATCTTAAATATACCAGGAACATCGGAATCATGGCTCACATTGATGCCGGGAAGACCACCACAACAGAGCGTATTCTGTTCTATACAGGTCGTACCCATCGTATGGGAGAAGTTCATGATGGCAATGCAACGATGGACTGGATGGTTCAGGAACAGGAGAGAGGTATAACAATAACATCTGCTGCAACTACAACTTACTGGAAATACAACGGAGAAGATTATAAGGTTAATATAATTGACACTCCCGGGCATGTCGATTTTACAGTTGAGGTAGAAAGATCATTAAGAATTCTCGATGGAGCCGTTGCAGTTTTCTGTGCAGTAGGAGGAGTTGAACCTCAGTCTGAAACAGTATGGAGGCAGGCAGACAAATATGGCGTTCCCCGGATTGCTTTTGTAAACAAGATGGACAGGGCAGGCGCTGATTTTCTCAGTGTTGTTCAGCAGATAAAGGAAAAACTGGGTGCAAATCCGGTACCGGTACAGATCCCCATCGGGGCTGAAGAGAACTTCAAAGGGATCATCGATCTGGTAAGAATGAAAGCTTTCATCTATTATACCGATGATGAGAACGAAACCAGATTCGAAATTGAAGAGATTCCTGCAGATATGAGGGATGAAGCTGAAGAGTGGAGAGCTAAACTTATTGAGACAGTTGCCGAAGTTGATGATACTCTTCTTGAAAGATTCCTTGGAGATCATGATTCTATTACAGTTGATGAGATACTCACAGCTGTCAGAAAATCAGCAATACTGGGTCTTGCAATTCCTGTAATTTGTGGTTCGGCGTTTAAAAATAAAGGCGTCCAGAGTCTTCTGGATTCAGTAATAGCATTCCTTCCTTCACCTGTTGACAAAGGATCAGTGACAGGGATCGATCCAAGGAATGATGAAGAACTAACACGCGATCCTGATGATGAGGCTCCTATGGCTGCACTCGCATTCAAGATAGCTACCGATCCTTTTGTCGGTCGTCTGGCATTCATGAGGATCTACTCCGGCGTTCTCAAGGCTGGTGACACAGTTCTGAACGTCCGCACCGGAAAGAGAGAAAGAATAAACCGTCTCTTCCAGATGCATGCAAACAAACAGAATCCCAAAGAAAGTATTGCTGCCGGCGATATATGCGCCGGTGTAGGATTCAAGGATATTAAAACAGGAGATACTCTTTGTGCCATTAATAAGCCCATCCTTCTTGAATCAATGGATTTTCCTGAGCCGGTAATCGGCGTTGCAATTGAACCTAAGACACAGGCCGATGTCGACAAATTGTCGATTGCTCTCAATAAACTGGCCGAAGAGGATCCTACATTCCAGGTAAAAACTGATCCCGACAGCGGTCAGACACTTATTCATGGAATGGGTGAACTGCATCTGGAAATTCTTGTAGACAGGCTTAAAAGAGAGTTTAAGGTAGAGTGTAACCAGGGTGCTCCCCAGGTTGCATACAAGGAGGCAATTACCATAGCCGCTGAATTCCGCGAAGTATTCAAGAAGCAGACTGGCGGCAGGGGTAAATTTGCCGATATAACTTTTGAACTAATGCCAACTGATGATGGTATCAGAGGTCTTCAGTTTGTAAATGAGATAAAAGGGGGCCATGTTCCGAAAGAGTATATCCCATCAGTTGAAAAGGGTTTCCGCGAAGCTATGGCTAACGGTCCGCTGGCAGGATTCCCTCTCGACAGCCTCAAAGTAGTACTCAAAGACGGTTCGTACCATCCGGTTGACTCTGATGCTCTCTCTTTTGAAATCGCAGCCAAACAGGCATTCAGAAAATTTGCCGGGAAATGCAATCCGGTGATTCTTGAACCTATAATGTCGACAGAAGTTGTAACTCCTGAGGAGTATGTTGGCGATGTTATTGGCGATTTTAACAGGAGAAGAGGAAGGGTGGAAGGTATGGAATCGAAAGCAGGAGCAAGGGTTATAAAAGCAAAAGTACCTCTGGCCGAGAAATTCGGTTATGTTACAGTACTCAGAACCCTTACCTCGGGAAGAGCAACTTCAACTATGGAGTTCTCACACTATGAAAAGGTACCTGCAGAAATATCAAACAAGATTGTTGAAGTTACTAAAGGAAAAATTCTTTAAAAGATGAGTCAGAAAATTCGTATTAAACTGAAATCTTACGATCATAACCTGGTGGATAAGTCTGCCGAGAAGATTGTAAAAACAGTGAAATCTACTGGTGCAGTTGTCAGCGGACCGATTCCACTGCCAACCCATAAAAAGATTTATACAGTGCTTCGTTCACCTTTTGTGAACAAGAAAGCAAGGGAACAGTTCGAACTGTCATCCTACAAAAGGTTGCTCGATATTTACAGTTCAACTCCCAAAACGATCGATGCACTCATGAAGCTTGAACTTCCCAGCGGAGTTGAAGTAGAAATTAAAGTGTGAAACCAGTAAAGCAATATACAAATGCAGGGATTAATTGGTAAAAAGGTAGGAATGACTTCCGTTTTTGATGAAAACGGAAAAAATATTCCATGTACGGTTCTTCAGGCCGGTCCGTGTGTTGTAACACAGATCAAGACAGTTGAGAAGGATGGCTACAGTTCTGTACAGCTGGGATTTGATGATAAGAAAGAGAAGCACACAACAAAAGCCGAGTTGGGTCACCTGAAAAAAGCTAATACAACTCCCAAGAGAAAACTCATGGAGTTCACAGGCTTTGAAGTAGGACAGGTGCAGGTAGGCGAGGTGCTCACAGCATCTTTCTTTGAAACTGACATTATTGTAGATGTCAGAGGCTGGGCTAAAGGAAAAGGATTCCAGGGTGTTGTTAAACGTCATGGCTTTGCCGGCGTAGGAGGACAAACCCACGGTCAGCATAACAGGGGCAGGGCACCAGGTTCACTCGGTGCATCTTCATTCCCTTCCAGAGTTTTACCCGGAATGAGAATGGCGGGCCGTACCGGCGGACATCAGGTTGAATCAATGGACCTTAGAGTTGTAAAACTGATGGCTGAGGAAAACATAATAATAGTAAAAGGATCAGTTCCCGGTCCTAAAGGTGGATACGTAATAATTACAAAATAATGGAATTATCTATTCTTAATATTAGTGGTAAGGAAACCGGAAGAAAAGTTACTCTTAACGATTCAATTTTCGGTATTGAACCTAACGACCATGCCATATATCTGGATACAAAACAGTATCTGGCCAATCAGAGGCAGGGTACACATAAAGCCAAGGAACGTGGCGAGGTAGCTGGTAGTACAAGGAAGATAAAGAAACAGAAAGGTACCGGTACCGCGCGTGCTGGAAATATCCGGAACCCTCTTTACCGTGGAGGCGGCCGTATGTTCGGTCCAAAACCAAGGTTCTATGGCTTCAAGCTTAATAAAAAGGTTAAGCAACTTGCAAGAAAATCAGCACTTTCATATAAAGCTTCGACAAATAATATTATTGTTCTGGAAGATTTCTCCTTTGATGCCCCGAAAACAAAAGAGATGGTCAAAATGGGAAATAACCTGAATATTGCAAATAAAAAATCAATATTTGTTTTCCCGGAACAAAATAATAACATATATTTGTCATCCCGAAATGTGCAAGGGGTTGAAGTCATAACAGCCAGTGAATTAAACACTTATAGGATAATGAAGGCTTCAACTGTGGTACTTGTGGAGAGTGCAGTTGACGTTTTGCAGGCTACATTTGAAAACTAGAAAATTTTGAGTGATGAATATTTTATTTAAACCAATTGTAACGGAAAAGATGACAAGCCAGGGCGACAAATTCAATCGCTATGGTTTTCTCGTTGCTAAAAACGCAAACAAGTTACAGATAAAGAAAGCTGTTGAAGAATTGTACAGTGTTACTGTTGACTCGGTAAACACAATGCGTTATGGCGGTAAAATAAAAACCCGCAATACCAAATCGGGACTTCTGGTTGGTAAAACAGCAGCAACAAAAAAGGCTGTGGTTACTCTGGCAGAAGGAAACAAAATTGATTTCTATAGCAATATTTAATTAATATATGGCAGTCAGAAAGATTAAACCTGTAACACCAGGTCAGCGACATAAAATCGCAAGCACTTTTGAAACAATCACGAGTGCTGTGCCGGAGAAATCCCTGCTTCAGCCGCAAAGTAAATCAGGAGGAAGGAATGTTAACGGCAAACGGACTATGCGGTACATCGGCGGCGGTCACAAGAAGATGTACAGAATCATCGATTTCCGAAGGGAAAAAGATGGGATGCCGGCAAAAGTAAAGACGATCGAATACGATCCTAATCGTTCTTCGAGAATTGCTCTTGTTGTATACCAGGACGGTGAGAAAAGATACATTGTTGCCCCTGTAGGGCTTCAGGTAGGTCAGACAATATTATCGGGCATAGATGCTACGCCTGAAGTTGGAAATACATTATTCCTTAATGATATTCCGCTCGGAACCATCATTCATAATATTGAACTTAAACCCGGAAAAGGCGGTGCTCTTGCACGCAGTGCCGGTACATATGCGCAGCTTTCTGCCCGCGACGGTAAATATGCAACTATCAAGCTTCCTTCCGGTGAATCAAGAATGATACTTACAACATGCCGTGCCACTATTGGAACAGTATCGAACCCCGACCATAACCTTGAGAGATCAGGTAAAGCCGGACGTACACGCTGGCAGGGACGCCGTCCCAGAGTGAGAGGCGTGGTTATGAACCCGGTTGATCACCCGATGGGTGGTGGCGAAGGAAGAGCTTCCGGAGGTCACCCCAGATCAAGAAAAGGTATTCCTGCAAAAGGCTTTAAAACCAGGGATACTAAAAAATACTCTGCAAAATTTATTATTGAAAGAAGGAAAAAATAACTGATATACTATGAGCAGATCAATTAAAAAAGGACCTTTCATTGATTTCAAACTTGAGAAAAGGGTGGTTGAGATGAATGAAGGACAGAAAAAATCAGTGGTAAAGACATGGTCAAGAAGATCAGTGATCTCACCCGATTTTGTAGGACATACTATAGCAGTTCACAACGGGAACAAGTTTATCCCCGTTTACATTACCGAGAATATGGTTGGACACAAGCTTGGCGAGTTTTCACCTACACGTACATTCAGGAGCCACTCTGGTAATAAATAAGTAAGGTAAACATTGAAATAAAGAATCAGAAATGGGCGCAAGAAAAAGAAATACAGCCGAACAGAGGAAAGAGGCCGCAAAAGACAGATACCAGGCGGTACTCAAAAATTGTCCTACTTCACCGCGTAAGATGAGACTGGTAACAGATCTGATCAGCGGGATGGAAGTAAATAAAGCACTTGATGTCCTCAAGTTCAGTTCACAGGAAGCATCACGCAGAATGGAGAAACTTCTCCTTTCAGCTATTGCTAACTGGCAGTCGAAGAATGAAGGTGTAAGAGTGGAAGAAAGTAATCTCTACGTGAAACTTGTTCATGTTGATAGTGGCCGTGTTCTCAAGAGACTTCAGACTGCACCTCAGGGAAGGGCATACAGGCTTAAAAAGAGATCAAACCATGTTACTCTCGTGCTCGACAGCAAGGTTAAAGAAGAAGTTGAATCAACATCAAAATAAGATAGATGGGACAAAAAGCAAATCCGATAGGCAACAGATTAGGTATAATCAAAGGTTGGGATTCGAACTGGTACGGAGGAAAAGATTTCTCCGGCAAGCTGGTTGAAGATGCCAAGATCAGGGAATACCTTAATGCCAGGTTGGCAAAAGCCAGCCTTTCAAAGATCATCATTGAGAGGACTCTGAAACTTATCACAGTAACAGTTAACACTGCCCGTCCTGGTATAATAATTGGTAAAGGTGGCCAGGAAGTTGATAAGCTTAAGGAAGAATTAAAAAAGATTACGAAAAAAGAGGTTCAGATAAACATTTTTGAAGTAAAACGTCCCGAACTGGATGCTAACATAGTTGCTAACAATATTGCCCGTCAGCTCGAAGGCAAGATCTCATTCCGCCGGGCTATCAAAATGTCAATTGCTTCAACAATGCGCATGGGTGCCGAAGGTATCAAGATCATGATCTCCGGACGTCTCGGAGGTGCAGAAATGGCAAGGCAGGAGTCATACAAGGAGGGGCGTATTCCGCTTCATACACTGAGGGCCGATATTGATTATGCTTTGGCTGAAGCACATACAAAAGTGGGGTTGCTTGGTATCAAAGTATGGATCTGCAACGGTGAAGTTTACGGGAAGAGAGATCTCAGTCCGAATATCGGAGCAAGAAATGCCAAAACAAAAAGCCTTAAAAGGAAAGCAAAAAAATAGAATACTCTAAAGTACATAATTTATAATATATATCAGCAATGTTACAACCGAAAAGGACCAAATTCAGGAGAGCCCAGAAGGGAAGAATGAAAGGCAATGCACAGAGAGGCAACCAGCTGGCATTCGGATCATTTGGTATCAAAGCGCTTGAGGAGCATTGGATAACCGGAAGGCAGATTGAAGCAGCACGTCAGGCAGTTACCCGTCATATGAAACGTGAAGGACAGCTTTGGATAAGAATATTTCCCGATAAACCCATAACCAAAAAACCTGCAGAGGTTCGTATGGGTAAAGGAAAAGGAGCACCTGAGGGTTTTGTTGTACCGGTTACTCCCGGAAGAATCATACTTGAGGCCGAAGGCGTACCATACGAAGTTGCAAAGGAGGCCCTACGCCTTGGAGCACAGAAACTTCCGATAACAACAAAATTTATTGTAAGACGCGATTACGTACAGGAATAATACTTTAGAAACAGATGAAAACTTCAGAGATAAAAGAATTAAGCACTTCAGATCTTCTCGAGAGAATAGATACGGAGAAGAACATGCTCGTTCGATTGAAGCTTAACCATGCAATAACTCCGCTTGATAATCCCAAGAAGCTAAGGGAAGCTAAGCTTACAATTGCACGTCTGCTGACCGAAATGCGCAAAAGAGAATTGAATACCAAATCAAATAGCTAGTTCAGCAATGGAAAGGAATCTTAGAAAAGAACGTATTGGCGTTGTCGTAAGTGCAAAAATGGACAAATCGATAACTGTTGCCGTAAAGAGAAAGGTAAAACACCCTATATACGGCAAGTTTATCAACAAGACAAAGAAGCTGATGGCTCACGATGAGGAGAATACATGCAATGTTGGCGATACAGTACGCATATCGGAGACCAGGCCTCTGAGCAAAAATAAAACCTGGAGATTAATTGAAATAATCGAAAGAGCTAAGTAATCATGATACAGCAGGAAAGCAGATTGACAGTAGCTGATAACTCGGGAGCAAAAGAGGTATTATGCATCAGGGTACTCGGTGGTAGCAAAAAAAGGTATGCCAGCGTTGGCGATAAAATAGTTGTAAGTGTGAAATCCGCACTTCCTTCAGGTGAAGCCAAAAAAGGAACTGTAAGCAAAGCAGTTGTGGTAAGAACCAAAAAAGAGATCCGTCGTGCTGATGGTTCTTATATCAGGTTCGATGATAACGCTGTGGTTCTGCTTAATAATGTGGATGAAGTACGCGGAACACGTATATTCGGACCTGTTGCAAGAGAACTTCGCGATAAATACATGAAGATTGTGTCATTGGCTCCTGAAGTGTTGTAATATATTTAAATAAGCAGCAATGCAAACAAAATTAAAAATAAAAAAGGGTGACCAGGTTATGGTGATAACCGGTGAATCCAAAGGTCAGAAAGGCCGTGTCCTTGAAGTAAACAGGGAGAAGGAGAGAATCCTGGTTGAAGGAGTCAACCTGGTCTCAAAGCATACAAAACCTAATGCTAAATCTCCCCAGGGAGGGATTCTTAAAAAAGAGGCTCCGGTTCATATTTCAAACCTTATGGTGATTGACCCTGCTTCAGGCAACCCTTCAAGGGTTGGCAGGAAACTCAGTGAGAAAAATAAATTAGTGCGTTATTCAAAAAAATCAGGAGAGGAGATCAAGTAATGTATGTACCTGCGCTAAAAACCAAGTATAGTGACGAGATCGTCCCTGCATTAATGAAGGAATTCGGCTACAAGACGATAATGCAGGTCCCGAAGTTGAAAAAGATAGTTATCAACCAGGGTGTAGGACAGGCTATTGCAGACAAGAAGCTGCTTGAGTTCGGTGTTAAGGAAGTGAGCGACATAGCAGGTCAGAAAGCTGTTCAGACCATGTCGTCAAAAGATATTTCAAACTTCAAACTGAGAAAAAATATGCCTATCGGTATAATGGTAACATTGCGCCGTGAGAGGATGTATGAATTTCTCGAGAGATTAATAAGTGTTGCTCTTCCACGTATCCGCGACTTTAAAGGGATCAATTCAAAACTCGACGGACGCGGAAACTATACACTGGGTATTACCGAGCAGATTATTTTCCCTGAGATCGATCTTGATAAGATTGCGAAAATCATGGGTCTGCAGATAACATTCGTAACTTCGGCTGATAATGATGAGGAAGCATTGGCTCTCCTTAAACATTTTGGTTTACCATTTAAAACTTCAAAAAACTAGTTGTATGGCTAAAGAATCGATGATAGCCCGCGAAGTAAAACGCGCTAAAATGGCTCAGAAGTACGCTGCAAAACGAGCTCAGCTCAAAGCTGCTGGCGATTATGTAGGACTCAGCCGCCTTCCAAGAAACTCAAATCCAAACAGGATGCATAACAGGTGCAAAATTACCGGCCGCTCGAGAGGTTATATGAGACAGTTTGGTTTAAGCAGGATTACTTTCAGGGAAATGGCGCTGCAGGGACTTATCCCGGGTATTAAAAAAGCCAGCTGGTAAATTACAGAATAACTAAAACTATTAAATATTTAAAGATGACTGATCCAATTGCAGATTTACTGACCAGAATCAGGAATGCCATTATGGCTGGTCATAAGGTTGTTGAGGCTCCGGCATCCAATCTTAAAAAAGAGGTTGCCAGGATACTTTTTGAAAAAGGCTATATCCTCAGTTATAAGGTTACCATGGGTGATGGTCCGCAGGGAACTCTGAAGATTGCTCTGAAGTATAATCCAAAGAGCAAACAACCTGCCATAAAAGAAATACAGAGAGTCAGCCGCCCGGGTCTGCGCCAGTACACAGGTGTTGAGGAAATGCCGAGGGTTCTTAACGGACTTGGTATTGCTATTATCTCAACATCAAGAGGCCTGATGACCGATAAAGAGGCAAAAAAAGAGAAAATAGGTGGTGAAGTATTATGTTATGTTTACTAATTAAAAGGATAGCTTAATGTCACGAATAGGAAAATTACCTGTAAACCTGCCTAAAGGCGTCACTGTTACTATCAGCGACACTAATATGGTTAGTGTGAAAGGCCCCTTGGGAGAGTTGACTCAGGAAGTCGACAAGGACCTGAAGGTGGAAGTGGTGGGGAACGAGTTAATATTAACTAGGCCATCAGAATCAAAGAATCATAAATCTTTGCACGGTCTTTACCGCGCTTTGATACATAATATGGTTGTAGGGGTATCGGAAGGATACAAAAAGGAACTTGAACTTGTAGGAGTTGGTTACCGGGCTGAAGCAAAAGGGCAAAATCTTGAGATGAGTCTCGGATACTCACATGAAATCAACATTCTCCTTCCCATCGAAGTCAAAGTTGAGACAAAAACCGAAAGAAGAGCTAATCCGATCATAACTCTCAAATGCATTGATAAACAGCTCATCGGACATGTTGCAGCGAAGATCAGATCACTCCGTCCGCCCGAACCATACAAAGGCAAGGGTATTAAGTTTGTCGGAGAACAGCTCAGAAGAAAGGCTGGAAAATCTGCTAGTGTTTAGGGTGTGTAATAAAACTCGGATAGTATTTTTAAGATAAATAGTTAAAAAGAAGACAGAACATTAAGGGTAGATATATAGAGAAATCTATTACACACCCTTAATCTGGTTAAAGAAAAAAATCATGGCCCTAACTAAGTTGGAAAGAAGAACAAGGATCAAATTAAGGATCCGTAAGAAAATAAACGGTACTGCTGAATCACCACGACTGGCAGTTTATCGTAGCAATAAACAGATCTATGTTCAGGTTGTGGACGACCTGAAAGGTGAAACGATCCTGTCGGCAAGCTCTAAAGAAAAAGATATTGCGGCACAGACAGGTATTAAGAAAACAGAACAAGCTAAACTTGTGGGAAAACTTCTTGCTGAAAAGTGTAAAGAGAAAGGGATTGAAAAAGTAGTTTTCGACAGGAGCGGATATAAATATCATGGCAGAGTAAAATCATTGGCTGACGCAGCCCGCGAAGGCGGATTAAAATTTTAATGAATTATGGGAAACGGTATAAGAAAAGTTAAAACCAGCGATCTGGAACTTAAAGACAGGCTTGTAAGCATTCAGAGAGTAACCAAGGTTACCAAAGGAGGTCGTACATTCAGTTTTTCAGCCATTGTCGTTGTTGGTAATGAAGATGGCATTGTAGGACACGGTCTTGGTAAAGCCAGCGAAGTAACCACTGCAATTGCAAAAGGTATCGAAGATGCTAAGAAGAATCTGATAAAAGTGCCTGTTATTAATGGTACAATTCCTCACGAGCAGGTTGCCAAATTCGGTGGTGCTAAGGTATTTATCAAGCCTGCATCTCCCGGTACCGGTGTTAAAGCCGGTGGAGCTATGCGTGCAGTACTGGAAAGTGTCGGAGTACACAATGTGCTCGCAAAGTCTAAAGGTTCATCAAACCCACATAACCTTGTGAAAGCAACATTTGCTGCTCTTCTCGAAATGAGAGACGCATTCTCAATTGCTGAACACAGAGGTGTTGCTATGGATAAAGTTTTTAACGGTTAGTAAAGAAGAGACGATGGCAAAAATTCGTATCACCCAGGTGAAAAGCAAGAACGGTAAACCGGAACGACAGAAAAGAACTCTTGAAGCTCTCGGTATCCGGAAATTAAACCATAGTGTTGAACATGAGGCCACACCCCAGATACTTGGAATGGTAGTAAAGGTAAGACACCTGGTAAAAGTTGAAAATATTTAAGATATAAACCATATTATTATACAAAGTTATGGATTTGAGTAACTTAAGACCTGCTAAAGGATCGGTTAAAAAAGGAAAGCGCTTAGGTCGCGGACAGGGCTCCGGTAAAGGAGGTACGTCCACCAGGGGACATAAGGGGGCTAAATCCCGTTCAGGGTACAGCAAAAAAATCGGATTTGAAGGAGGTCAGATGCCACTTCAGAGGCGTGTTCCAAAATCCGGGTTCAAGAATGTCAACCGCATTGAATATAAAAGTATTAATATCAGCACTCTTCAGTCAATTGCTGAGAAACACAATGTAGAGAAGATTGATCCCGAAGTTCTCATAAAAACAGGATTCATCAACAAGAATGCATTGGTGAAAATTCTGGGTAATGGAGCACTTGATAAAAGGATTGAAGTCCATGCCCATGCATTCAGCAAATCAGCGAAAGAAGCAATTGAGGCAAAACATGGAACCGTTGTAATACTGTAATTTCATGAGACTGATTCAGACTATAAAAAATATCTTTAAGATAGAAGATCTTCGGGCAAGACTTATCTATACTTTCAGTATCATTTTATTGTACAGGCTTGGTAAATATGTTTCATTACCGGGAGTTGATCCATCACAGTTGTCTGGCCTTCAGAATCAGACATCTTCAGGTATAATGGGACTGCTCGATATGTTTTCGGGAGGGGCTTTTTCACAGGCATCAATATTCGCTCTCGGGATCATGCCTTATATCTCTGCATCGATTGTTGTGCAGTTGCTGGGTATTGTTTTCCCTTATTTTCAGAAACTTCAGAAGGAAGGTGAAAGCGGAAGACGAAAAATGAATCAGTATACAAGGTATCTTACCGTAGCAATTCTTATTCTTCAGGCTCCCACTTATCTTGTTAACCTGCACGCACAGCTTCCATCAACAGCATTTATTTTAACCGGAACATTCTTTACAATATCATCGGTAATTATTCTGACAGCCGGGACAATGTTCGTAATGTGGCTGGGTGAAAGAATTACCGATAAAGGAATTGGAAACGGTATATCGCTCATTATAATGATTGGTATCATTGCCCGTCTGCCGGCTAACTTCATATTTGAAGCCGGAGCAAGAATGAATGGAGCAGGTGGGGCAGTAGCCATTATAGTTGAACTTGTATTTATGTTCGTTGTCGTACTGGGTACTATTCTCCTCGTACAGGGAACCCGCAGGGTACCGGTACAGTATGCCAGGAGAATTGTTGGAAATAAGCAATATGGAGGTGTAAGGCAGTATATTCCTCTCAAGGTAAATGCTGCAGGTGTTATGCCGATAATATTCGCCCAGGCAATAATGATGCTTCCTATTATAATTGCAGGATATTCCGATTCAGGATCAGGATTGGTTGTTGCCTTCACAAACATGTATGGATTCTCGTACAATCTGGTAACGGGGATTCTTATAATTCTGTTCACCTATTTTTATACAGCAATCACTATTAATCCGGTTCAGATGGCTGAGGATATGAAGAAAAACGGAGGTTTCATCCCCGGTATCAAACCCGGAAGGAAAACAGTTGAATTCCTTGATTCCATTATGTCGAAGATAACATTACCGGGATCAGTCTTCCTGGCTATTGTTGCCATATTACCTGCAATTGCGGTTCAGGCTGGCATCACTCCTCAGTTCGCACAGTTTTTCGGCGGAACAACGCTTCTCATTCTTGTCGGAGTAGTGCTCGACACTCTTCAACAGATTGAAAGCCATTTGCTTATGCGTCATTATGATGGTTTGATGAAATCAGGCCGGATCAAAGGAAGAACCGGAGCTGTTTAGTCAATTTAAATATTTACGTTCTTTGATGTTGTATTGTAAGACTGATGAAGAGGTCGGGTTTCTGAGAGAGAGCAATCAGCTGGTGTCTCGCACACTTGGTGAGATTGCTGCATTGATCAGCCCCGGGATTACCACTCTCTATCTTGATAAAATTGCCGAAGAATACATCCGTGATAATGGAGCAGTTCCGGGGTTCAAGGGATATGGTGGTTTTCCTGGTACACTCTGTACATCTGTCAACGACGAAGTGGTTCATGGAATACCGTCTGAGTATATTCTGAAAGAAGGAGACATTATATCAGTCGACTGCGGAGTAATTCTTAACGGATGGTATGGCGACAGTGCTTATACATTTGCAGTTGGTGAGATAAAAGAAGAGGTACAACGTCTTCTCGATTACACCAAAGCATCTCTGGAAGAGGGAGTAAGAGAAGCTGTTGCAGGTAACAGGGTAGGAGATATCTCTTTTGCAGTTCAGTCTAAAGCAGAAAGCGGAGGCTATTCCGTGGTTAGAGAACTTGTTGGCCATGGTTTGGGAAAAAAACTCCACGAGCCACCTGAAGTGGCTAACTGGGGAAAGAAAGGAACAGGTCCAAAAATGGACAAGGGGCTTGTTATCTGCATAGAACCAATGATCAACGCAGGGAAGAAAGAGACCTGGCAGATGAGTGATGGATGGACCATTAGAACCGCAGATGGCAAACCTTCAGCACATTTTGAATATGCCGTTGCAGTTGACAGAGGAAAAGCAGATATACTAACCACGTTTGAATATATTGAGAAGGTTTTAAATAAAAAGTGAATATATGGCTAAACAATCTTCAATAGAGCAGGACGGCACTATCATCGAAGCCCTTTCAAATGCTATGTTCAGGGTGGAGCTCGAAAACGGACATGTGATAACAGCACATATCTCGGGCAAAATGAGAATGCATTATATAAAAATATTGCCCGGCGATAAAGTGAAGGTTGAAATGTCACCGTATGATTTAACAAAAGGCAGGATAACATTCAGGTATAAATAAGAAATATTAAGGTAATGAAAGTAAGAGCATCTGTAAAAAAGCGCAGCGCCGACTGTAAGATAGTCAGAAGGAAAGGACGCATTTACGTTATTAACAAGAAAAATCCCAAGTTCAAACAGAGACAGGGATAATTTTAACTAATTTTGCACATTATTTAAGAAAAGGATTATATGGCACGTATTGTTGGTGTAGATTTACCAAGAAACAAAAGAGGCGAAGTAGGACTGACTTACATCTATGGAGTAGGCAGAAGTATCGCACAGAGAGTACTTGATGAGGCTGGTGTTGACAGGAACGCTAAAGTTCAGGACTGGACTGATGAGCAGATCAACTCCATCCGAAGGATTCTGAACGATAATTATAAGCTCGAAGGTGAACTCAGGTCTGAGACACAATTGAATATCAAAAGGCTTATGGATATCGGTTGTTACCGTGGTGTACGTCACAGGATAGGTCTTCCTGTAAGAGGACAGAGCACGAAGAATAATGCCAGAACCCGTAAGGGAAGAAAGAAAACCGTTGCAAACAAGAAAAAAGCTACTAAATAATTAGAATATGGCAAAGAAGACCGGAGCATTAAAAAAGAGAGTCGTTAAAGTTGAGTCCTCAGGGCAGGCGCATGTTCATTCATCGTTCAATAACATAATCGTTACACTGACAAACAATTCGGGTCAGGTAATATCATGGGCATCTGCCGGAAAGATGGGATTCAAAGGTTCCAAGAAAAATACTCCTTATGCAGCTCAGATGGCATCTGAGGAATGTGGTAAAGTGGCATATGACCTTGGCCTGAGAAAAGTTAAGGTTTACGTTAAAGGCCCTGGTTCAGGTCGTGAATCGGCTATCAGGTCCTTAAGCAATTCCGGGATTGAAGTTACAGAAATAGTAGACGTAACTCCGATGCCTCATAATGGTTGCCGTGCCCCCGGAAGAAGAAGAGTGTAAGTGATTACGGAATTCGGATTTACGATTGCGGATTTAAAATCCGAAATCAAAAATCCGCAATCCGAAATATTAAATAAGTAATTAAGTTCAAATCATTATAAACGATGGCAAGATATACCGGACCAAAAACAAGAATAGCAAGAAAATTCGGTGAACCAATTTTCGGACCCGATAAAGTTCTGGAGAGGAAGAATTTTCCTCCCGGCCAGCATGGAATGAACAAGAAGAGAAAGAAGACTTCGGAATACGGTGTTCAGCTGAGGGAAAAACAGAAAGCGAAGTATACATATGGAATGCTTGAACGTCAGTTCCGCAATACTTTCGAGAAAGCATCCAGAAGTAAGGGTGTTACAGGTGAGGTACTTTTACAGCTGCTCGAATCACGTCTTGATAATGTAGTTTACCGTCTGGGAATAGCCCCTACAAGGTCAGCAGCACGTCAGATTGTATCACATCGTCATATTACCGTGAACGGATCAGTTGTGAATGTTCCCTCCTGCCAGCTTAAGCCCGGAGATATTATCGGAGTCCGTGAAAAATCAAAATCTCTTGAGACTATAATTGATTCACTGACATCCAAAAAATACAGCAAACTCTCATGGCTCGAATGGGATGACACACAGATGGCAGGCAAATTCATGAATGTGCCTGAACGTACTGATATTCCTGAAAATATTAAGGAACAGCTTATAGTTGAATTGTATTCTAAATAATAATCTAAGATAAATCCTATGGCCATTTTATCATTCCAGAAGCCTGATAAAGTACTAATGCTGGAAGCGGACAACAAACGCGGAAAATTTGAATTCCGTCCGCTTGAACCTGGCTATGGTATTACTGTGGGCAATGCACTGAGAAGGATTCTTCTCTCTTCACTTGAAGGTTTTGCCATAACAACGGTTAAGATCGAAGGCATAGACCATGAGTTCTCTACCATAACTGGTGTAATGGAGGATGTGACTGAGATAATTCTCAACCTCAAACAGGTCCGTTTCAGAAGAATTGTTGAAGAAGTTGATCATGAGAAGGTAAGCATAAAAATAAGCGGACAGGAGATTTTTAAAGCCGGTAACCTGAATAATTCACTCAGCAGTTACGAAGTTCTGAACCCCGATCTGGTTCTCTTCAGAATGGAATCTGATGTAAAACTGCAGATGGAAATCACAGTCAATAAAGGAAGAGGTTATGTACCTGCTGAAGAAAACGAACCTGTTGACAGTGAGTTCGGTCTTATAGCCATCGACGCTATATTTACTCCTATTCGAAATGTGAAATACTCAGTTGAGAATTATCGCGTTGAACAGAAAACAGACTACGAAAAGCTTCTGCTTGAGATAGAAACAGATGGGTCTATTCATCCAAAAGATGCACTCAAGGAAGCTGCTAAAATTCTCATCTACCACTTTATGCTCTTCTCCGATGAGAAGATCACCCTCGATTCAGACGAGAAAATGGCTAATGAGGAGTTCGATGAGGAGGTGTTGCACATGAGACAATTGCTCAAAACAAAACTGGTCGATCTCGACCTTTCAGTAAGAGCTCTTAACTGTCTTAAGGCTGCTGAAGTTGAAACCCTTGGAGACCTTGTCAAATTCAATAAAAATGACCTCCTGAAGTTCAGGAACTTTGGAAAGAAATCACTTACAGAGCTTGATGAACTGCTTGATACCATGAGCCTTTCATTTGGCATGGATGTAAGTAAATATAAGTTAGAGAAAGATTAATTGAAAACTGGTTAAGGAAATATAGAAATGCGACATTCAAGAGTTATTAACCATTTGGGAAGAACAAGTTCTCACAGGAAAGCGATGCTTGCAAACATGGCTACATCACTGATCCTTCATAAAAGGATTGCAACCACAACTGCAAAAGCCAAAGCGCTTCGGACCTATGTTGAGCCACTTATTACCAAATCGAAGGAAGATTCAACACACTCAAGACGGGTGGTATTCAGTTATCTGAAGGATAAGGAGGCAGTGGCCGAACTGTTCAGGGAAATTTCACCCAAAGTAAGTGAACGCCCGGGAGGATATACCAGGATACTCAAAACCGGAAACAGGATTGGTGATAATGCAGATATGTGCATCCTTGAGCTTGTTGATTACAATGAAGCCATGCTTGGAGGCGGTGAAGCAGCAGGAAAGGCAAAAAGCACCAGAAGAAGAAGGGCACCTAAGAAGAAGGAAGAAGAAGCGGTTGAAGCTAAAGCACCTAAAGCAGCAAAAGTAAAAGCTGAAAAACCAGAGACAACGGTTGAGAAGACAGAAAAAGCTGATAGTGGTTCAGTTGCTGAAGAATAGTAAGATATTTTAAAGAATTTTTAAACATCAGGGATAAATCATAAAGATTTTATCCCTTTTTTCTTATATTGCATAATTGTTTAATACTAAATTAAAAATCTATGGGTCAAATAGTTAGTGTTCATGCTCGTGAGATTCTTGATTCCCGCGGCAATCCTACAATCGAAGTTGATGTAATGACAACAAGTGGTTATTTTGGTCGTGCTGCGGTTCCGTCAGGCGCATCCACAGGAGAAAATGAAGCTCTTGAATTGCGTGATGGTGATAAAAACCGTTACCTGGGCAAAGGAGTTCTTAAAGCTGTTCATAATGTAAATAACGTTATTGCTGAAGAGGTTATCGGAATGGATGTAACCGATCAGGCAGGGATTGATAAGAAAATGATTGATCTCGATGCTACGAAAACAAAAAGTAACCTGGGTGCAAATGCTATCCTTGGGGTCTCCCTGGCAGTTGCAAAGGCGGCAGCTTCATATCATGGCTTACCACTATTCCGCTATATAGGAGGAACCAGTGCTGTAACTCTTCCTGTACCTATGATGAACATAATCAACGGAGGATCCCACTCTGATGCCCCGATTGCATTCCAGGAATTTATGATCAGACCCATTGGCGCTGCATCTTTTAAGGAAGGATTGCGTATGGGTACCGAAGTATTCCATTCACTTAAAAAAGTTCTCAAAGAGCGCGGATTGAGCACTGCGGTAGGTGATGAAGGTGGCTTTGCTCCAAAACTTGAAGGTACGGAAGATGCACTTGAAACTATAATTAAAGCGATAAATGCTGCCGGATATAAAGCAGGTTCAGATATTACTATAGGACTCGACTGCGCTGCCTCTGAATTCTACAAGGACGGACTGTATAATTACTCAAAATTCGAAGGACCCAAAGGAGCCAGAAAAACATCAAAAGAACAGGTCGATTTCATTGAACAGCTTGTAAATAAATATCCTATCGATTCAGTGGAAGACGGTATGGCTGAAGGTGACTGGGATGGATGGAAAATGCTGACAGACAGAATTGGTAAAAAGTGCCAGATAGTTGGAGATGATGTTTTTGTTACAAATGTGGAATACCTGAAAAAAGGAATTGATATGGGATGTGCCAACTCGATCCTGATCAAGGTGAACCAGATAGGCAGCCTTACAGAAACTCTTGCAGCAATTGAAATGGCTCACAGGGCAGGATATACAACAGTTACATCCCACCGTTCAGGTGAAACTGAAGATTCTACTATAGCTGATATAGCTGTGGCTACCAACTCAGGCCAGATAAAAACAGGTTCAGCAAGCCGGACCGACAGGATTTGTAAGTACAACCAGCTTCTCAGAATTGAAGAAACACTTGGAGACCTGGCCGTTTACGGTTATAAGAAATAGGTAAGTGCCACGCCATGGCGTGGCACTACACGCATTATATGAATTTGTAGGGTCATGCCATGGCATGACCCTACTTTAATATTATATCCCGTCTTATTTTCCGACGTTATTAACAATTGTTGATAACTATTGTTTATATCAGGTTTACAACAAGGAGTGTAAATCTATTGTTTTTTTGTATTCCAGATGTAAATTTGATTCATCAGGTGAGCGATAAAAGACTGCTCGAAAGATGTGGAGAAGGAAAAGGTAACTTAATTGAAACAAGATCCTTCTCGGTCAGACCCTCGGGTCTGCACACCAGGAGAGCCAAAGTCTGAACTGAGGGGCTCCGCGCCCCCGATGTTCAGAAGATCACCGAAGATCGGAAACGTTCTTTCAGCGATTGAGTCACAGGGCTTCAGAAAATGAAGGGCTTCGGTCAATGGTTATCTGAAACTGATGCCACTTCCTTCGGGAAGCGTGCAAAAGAGCCTGAATGACACTTTGTCCCGGAAGTCCCTCCGTAAGGCGGGATAAAAGGACAGCCGGAAGGTTTTGTTGTAACAGACTTTACCCGAAAGCCATGGGTTGCAGACTGATCTAGCATCATGCTCAGCAGCCGGTCAGAATAACAGTAATCTGACATCGTAAGCAGCTTCGGTTGTAAACGGTGGATGGGAACTACTCCTAGCGATTAGTTCCCATTATTGTTTTATATATATCTCATTATTACCTCTTTTTAACACTCCCGTCAAAAAAGTATGACCATATTGAATATCTTTGCATTTCATTTGGACCAATTATCATAATGGCATATTCAGGACTCGCAGATTTTATAAAAATGCTTGAGAAGGGAAATGAGCTGATTAGCATTGATCAGTTTGTTAATCCCTTGCTGGAGATCACCGAAATAACTGACCGCATTTCAAAACAGAATGGCAAGGCATTGCTCTTCAGGGATACCGGTACCAGATTTCCACTTCTTATTAATGCCTATGGCTCGGAAAGGAGGATGTTGCTGGCTTTAGGCAGGGGAAATTTCGATGAAGCCGGTGCCGAGATTGAATATATCTTTAACAGGATGTCCGATAATCAGGGCTCTCTGATAAATAAAATGCTTCTGCTCCCTGATCTTATTAAAATGGCAGGGGTAATGCCCTCAAAATCACGAAAAAAGGGAGTCTGTCAGGAGGTGATCAATATGAATCCTGATCTGAGTATCCTTCCGGTTCTGAAATGCTGGCCTCACGACGGAGGAAGATTTATAACCCTTCCTATGGTACATACCGTACATCCTGAAACAGGGAAGTCAAATGTGGGGATGTACAGGATGCAGGTGCTTGACAATAGTACTACCGCCATGCACTGGCAGCGCCATAAAACAGGAGCAAATCATTTCGAAGCCTGGAAAAAATTAAACAGGAAAATGCCGGTTTCTGTTGCTCTGGGTGGTGATCCGGTGTACGCCTATTCAGCTACTGCGCCTCTTCCTGAAAATATCAATGAATATATACTTGCAGGATTTCTCAGAAAGAAAAAAGTCAGGCTCGTTAAATGCATAACAAACGATCTGTATGTACCTTCCGGTGCTGATATAATACTCGAAGGCTATGTTGATCCGGCAGATGAACTTGTATGGGAAGGACCATTTGGCGATCATACCGGATTCTACTCTCTGGCCGACTGGTATCCGAAATTTCATTTAACCTGCATAACTTATTCCGGAAAAGCAGTCTATCCGGCAACAATTGTCGGAATACCTCCGCAGGAGGACGCATGGCTGGCCAGGGCTACCGAGAGGATCTTTCTGGCTCCGGTAAAAATGACTCTCCAGCCGGAAATTGAAGATTTCCATCTTCCTGAACCGGGAGTTGCCCATAACCTGATGATTGTGAAAATCAGAAAAAGTTATCCGGGACAGGGAATGAAGGTTTTAAGCTCCCTTTTTGGCACAGGGCAGATGATGTTTACCAAATACCTTGTGGCAGTAAGCGGCGATATTGATATCAGGAATTACATGGAGCTTTTTATCCACGTATTTAATAATACTGATTTCAGTAAGGATCTCTTATTTTTCAGGGGACCTCTTGATGTTCTTGACCACGCTTCTGATGCATTTTCTTTTGGAGGCAAACTGGGCGTTGATGCTACTGTTAAAATGACTGAAGAGTCCCTGGGCAGGAAGAAAAATCATCCTGCGCGATATTCAGATCTGTTTCCCGGAATTAAAGATTTTCTGGAGAATAGTACTATTTATAAATATAACCTTGATCTTTTAAGGAATGATATACCTCTTTTAATACTTTCAGTGGACAGGACCCGGGATGCGGATATAATTCAGAAAGTAACAACGCTTCAGGGTTCTGACAGATTATCAGAGTTTTTCAGGATTATACTTGTTGTCGACCATACAGTTGACACCGGCGATCTTTTTACTGTGGCATGGCAGGTTCTTGGTAATTCCGATCCTCAGAGGGATCATTTATTTATTTCCGACTCTTCTGTGTTGATAGATGGTACTATAAAAGCTTTCAGAAAAGGAGGTTTTCCAAGGAAGTGGCCGAACATAGTATGTTCAGATAATGAAACAATTGCTTCTGTAGATCAAAAATGGAACAGCCTCGGGTTAGGGCAGTTTATACCTTCTCCTTCTATTAAATTCAGGACTTTGTCACGTATCGGGAAAGATGAAATATCCATGCTATCCGATTGATTATTATTTTGGGTAACTTTATATAAATAGCCTATTTTTGCATTATCTGATGTGGTGTCTTTTGTTTACATATTATTTAAGTAACGTTATTTATGATTGCTTTGAATTCACAGGAATTCAGAGCGGGAATCTTACTCATTCAGTCGAATCCGGGAACAGGATTTTTATTTATGGGGCAGTGGTTCTCCTGGTTGCTATGGGTAGTATGTTTTTTGTCATATCTCTTGTCAATAAACTGGCTATAATCAGGAAGCTTCTAAGGGATAAAGAGATGGCCCTCGATTTAATTGCCCGGCAGAATGAAGAGCTGGAATCGAGAGAAAAGAGCATTACCGATGGTCTTATTTATGCGCAGCGGATACAGGAGGCCAGGTTGCCATCAGAAGAGTTTCTCAGGAATTATTTTCCTTCATCTTTCATTTTTTTTAAACCAAAAGATATTGTCAGCGGCGATTTCTACTGGATAGAAGAGTATGGTGACAGGCTCTTTGTGGTTGCTGCCGATTGCACAGGACATGGAGTATCAGGCGCCCTGATGTCGATGATTGGCATGGAGTTAATTGAAAAGGCAATTTTAGAGGATCATATCATAATACCATCCCACATCCTGGCTGCAATGAATGTTGCTCTTGAAAAGACATTCAGCAGGAAGAAGAACATTGGAACTATAATAAGGGATGGCATGGATATAGGAATATGTCTCATTGATAAAGGCAGACAAAAGATTTTCTACTCCGGAGCATTTATTCCACTTTATCTCTTGCGAAGCAATAGCCTGAACCAGATCAATGGCGATAAAATATTAATAGGAATGAATCCTGACAGGATTCTTTATACCGATCATGAGATTGATATTCAGGAAGATGACATGTTATATATGTTCTCAGATGGATATGTTGACCAGTTTGGAGGGAAGGATAACAAAAAATTCATGTATCGCAGGCTAAGGTATCTGCTTCTCACAATCCACCGGTTTGATGTTCTGGATCAGAAATTAATACTCGAAGAGAATCTGAGAACATGGATGGGAACAAACACCCAGGTGGATGATATGTTGATCATTGGGTTTAGACCTCTTGAAAAGGCTAAATGACCTGCTTGATCTTTTCAACCAGGTGAACAGGCTGGAATGGCTTGCTGATATAATCGTCCGCACCTGCCGAAAGGCACTTCTCCTTATCGCCAATCATAGCATTTGCAGTAATAGCAATAATCGGAACATGAGAATTTGTGGTAGCCTCAAGAGCCCTTATTTTTTCTGTTGCCATAAGTCCGTTCATCACAGGCATCTGTATATCCATCAGTACGAGGTCATAATTATTGGTCCCGAACATATCAAGTGCCTCTTTCCCGTTGGTTACAGAGTCGATACTGTGTACAAGGGGTTGTAACGTCAGCAGGGTTATCTTCTGATTTATGATATTATCTTCCACAAGCAGAACCCTGAGGTCTTTTAACTCTTTATGGATCTTTTCCTTACTGACAAGTTCCTCCATCCTGGTTGATAGTTCCTTTACGCCCTTTTCCGGAATAACATTCTTAATGGTAAGATAAATGTCCAGCCTGGAATTGTCTTTCCCTGTATTCTGTATGTATCTTCCCCTGCTAAGGTTAAGAAGCCTGGCAGCATGACTTCCTTCGGCGCCCTTTTCATCGATAAAGAGCATGTTTTTATCCACTTCTATTGTTATTGTCAGAAGACTCTCGCCTGCAGAGCTTTTAACCGATTTGAGGCTTACAGAAACCTTGGTTAATCTTCCGGGATTTTCTTTTTCAATTCGGCTGAACAGATCAAGGAAGATCTGTTTAATACCGACAGGATCTCCAATGCATTCCAGTTCACCAGGTACAGCATTATCAATACTGAAATGGATACCGGCAGATTCATTTAGCTTGAAAAGTTCTATGACGTGTTCAACCGCCGAAAGGATATTGAATCTTATTTGTCTCCTCGACTCATAGGTCATATTCTCGGCCGACTGCATTGTTAATTGATTAACAGTACTGACCATGCTTTTAGTCGAGGCAACAATGGTTTCCATCAACTCCTTCTGTTTGGTGTTAAGATCTGATTTGTTAAATAGTTCACCGGACATGACAAGGTTATTTAACGGTTCCCTTATCTTGTGAGAGAAATCTGTTATTATCTTATCTTTTTTTCCGTCTGTTTTTAAGAAAGAATTAATCAATTCTATGTACTTTTTATTGATAGCTGAGGTTTTCCTCAGTACTATCAGTCCCAGACTGATACTACCAATTATCATACATCCGGCAATCAGTAATTGATTAAATGTAATAAGTATTATTGCAGCTATCAAAACAGACATTGAGATAATAAGATACCTCTCAATAAGCTTAATTTTCCATGATGAGAGCTCCTCATGCAACCTGCCATGTTTCTGTTCCTGTCTGTTTTCTGCATTTTCTCTACCCATATCCGGTATTATTACAATGAGTAAAATTAGTCAAAATATAGCTTTGAAATATACATTGTCTTAAATTAATTACCTTTGCTTTAATTAACTAAATTTGTTGCTGTGGTACGAAATTTGAGACGTTAAGGTAAAATTCGGGGATATATGGAGAGGGTAATGAGATTTTTGAAAGTGTTGGTCGTAATCAGCTATCTGACATGTTTTTTGCCAGCATCCGGACAGGAAGTTGAAGGGATGGTAAAGTACACTCCTGAATTTAAATTCAGGGATGGGATCTACCTTGACTTTGAGCAGGTTAAACATAATAACCCAATTCCTAAAGCAAAACTTCTGGCTTCATTTGATTACAACGACAGGGAGTTTTTCAGGAAGATCTTTGAAATGGACAAAATTTACTACTATGATGATATTGGTGTACGGCAGGAAGTAAAGAAAAGCGATGTATGGGGCTATTCACGCAACGGGATACTGTATATTCAGGTGCAGGAAGGATTTAACAGGATAACATTCGTAGGAAACATTTGTCATTTTGTTGCGGATATTACCACTGAAGATTCCCGTTATAGCAATTATCCATATTCTCCTTATGGTTACTATGATCCTTACTATTCCCCATATTCGTACGGAAGTTATTACTCTCCTTACTCATATTACAGACCCTACTATTCCCCCTACAATCGCAATCCCTCAACAAGAACTGAACTGCGGCAGTTCATAATTGACTGGGAAACCGGAAAGGTGATGGAATTTGAAACAGATAATACGGAATTGCTTCTTATGAAGGATCCCGTTATCTATGAAGAGTATGCGCGACTTTCCCGGAGTAAGAAGAAAGACCTTATGTTCGTTTATATCCGAAAATTCAATGAAAAAAATCCACTCTACTTACCTGTTGAATAAAGAATTAATCATGAAAACAAATCTATCTGCAATTTTATTGTTGCTGGCCACTTCATTGCTGAGCGGACAGGCTCCCTTTCCAAACAAAGATGAGATTAAACAGTTCACTGCATCAAAAACATGTGTTGTGCTTGAGCAGGATCAGTTCTCTTCATATAATGTTTTTATAAAGGAGGCTGTAAAAGCATACTGGACCCTGACTCCTTATGAGCTTATTGATGTCAAGGAATTCAATAAAAGACGCCGCGATCCTGCATACTCTTTTATTGTGCTCACTCAGACCAATTATGAAAAGGATAAAGCTAATACTTTATATAATTTTCTTAACCTCCTTCAGGGGAAAGATGTAGCCAAGCTTGGGGAGTTACCTGAAATCTGTGCAATTCCTCTCTCTTTTGCCGGGGAGGATGACTATGAATATAATTACAAATTCGGAGCAATTTTGCTGTTCATGCAGAAACATGCAAAGATGATTTCTGAAGATCCTTCTCTTACCGGGAGGAAATATCTGAAATATTACAATAAAAATGTTCCTGAGGTCAGAAAAAAGACTATCCTCATAAAGGAAGACGATCTTGCACCTGAAATTGCATCAATGGATAAGATAAAGGCCATTTATCCTCACAAAGTCGAAATAGTTACCGAAGAGGAGATCGTTAAGTCCATACAGGAGAAAACATCTAATACACTCATACTTCATAAGGTAGGGCCAAGGGAAGAGAAAAATACAGGTTTGTGTTTTAAGATGCTTATCGGAACTGACGATTCCGATATGTATTATTATCACCAGCACAAAATAGGTAATTCTGATCCCAATGGCCTCCTGGCTGATGATTTAAAACGACTTTTAAAGTAGGTTCGGTGCAGCATCGGGAAATCTGATACGTCTTTGATTTAACCAGGTTGCAGGAAAATGACAGAGCCTTATACAGGTTTGAGTTAATTCCGAATTGAACCGGAAATCATTATTGCTTACTAATTAAGTAGATGCCATGGAAGAGCGAAGAGTGTTAAGTGAAACAGAAAGAAACTGGGCAATGTTATGTCATCTATCGGCTTTTGCAGGTTTCTTCTTCCCGTTTGGCGGAGTGATTGGTCCGCTTATTTGCTGGCTAACACGAAAAGATGAGTCGGAATGGGTTAATTTAAACGGAAGAAATTCCCTGAATTTTCAGCTTTCAATGCTGCTTTACATTGTACTGGCTATTCCTTTATGCTTTATCATCATTGGAATACCTATTATTATTATCCTTGGCACACTAAAGGTTATCTGTGTAATCATTGCCAGTGTAAAGGCTCCAAAAGGAGAGCTTTTCAGGTATCCGCTTTCAATTCCGTTTGTGCAATAATTGGGATTATTATCAATAATTTCCTGATCTCACTTTTTTTTTCTAAATTTCCTTTCTATTCATTAAATCTTTCACCATGGCAAAAAGTAAGGACAAGAAAAAGGTTAAGGCTGATACTAAAGCTGGAAATGTTGAGACCAACAAACTTTATTACGATATTGAGGCTGAGAAAAAGAAGAAGCTCGACAAAAAGGAATATGAGAAATTGCTCCTGGAGCAGGATATAGAGCTTATTAAGCTGCAGGAATGGGTAAAAGCAAAAAAACTTAAGGTGGTTGTCATATTCGAGGGAAGAGATGCTGCCGGCAAAGGCGGCGTAATTAAAACTATCTCCGGATGTATGAATCCACGTATCTGCAGAGTTGTTGCCCTTGGTACTCCTACAGATAAAGATAAAACGCAATGGTATTTTCAGAGGTATGTCCCGCATCTTCCGGCCGGAGGCGAGATAGTTCTTTTTGACCGGAGCTGGTATAACAGGGCGGGGGTTGAAAAAGTAATGGGCTTCTGTACCAACGATGAATATGAAGAATTCCTCAGATCATGTCCTGAATTCGAAAGGATGCTGATCAGAGCAGGGATTGTTCTCATAAAGTACTGGTTCTCAGTTAGTGATCACGAACAGGAAAAACGTTTCCAGGATAGGATCAAGGATCCAACCAAACGGTGGAAGATAAGCCCGATGGATATAGAATCGCGTGATAAGTGGGTCGAATACTCGATGGCAAAAGATAAAATGTTCTCATATACCGATACAAAACTGGTTCCATGGTATGTTGTGCCAGCGGATGACAAAAAGAGGGCAAGGCTTAATTGCATTTCTCACCTGCTTTCTCTCATCCCTTACGAGGATCTTACTCCAAAGCCATTCAAGCTTCCACCTCTTAAGACTGATAAGGCATATGTGAGGCCCCCGGTTACTGACCAGACTTTTGTTCCACAGAAGTTTTAGTTTATTTTGTTGATCAATGATATTGCAGGGACATGCCTCGGCATGTCCCTGCTATTATTGCATCTATTGCCTTTTTTTCTTCTTTTTGATCCCGCTTTGCAGGATTTGCCTTCGGCGAGCTCACTTTGTTCGGTTCGTCAATTCGTTCCTCAACTTTTATCTTTTATCTTTATACTTTTATCTTTTGTTTTAATATCTGATTATGTCGTCAAAACCATCAATACCTAAAGGAACCAGGGATTTCTCAACTGAAGAAATGCAAAGGCGTGAGTATATCTTTGATACTATACGGCAGGTTTTCAGACTCTATGGCTATCAGCCTATTGAGACACCGGCCCTGGAAAACCTGTCGACACTGCTTGGTAAATACGGTGACGAAGGTGACAAGCTTCTTTTCAGGATACTTAATTCAGGCGACTATCTGTCTGATGTTTCTATGGAGGAACTTCTTAAGAGAGATTCCGGAAAACTCTCCTCCAGGATTTGTGAAAAGGGCCTGAGATATGACCTTACTGTTCCTTTTGCACGGTATGTTGTGCAGCATCGCGATGAAATCGTCTTCCCGTTTAAAAGATACCAGATACAACCTGTATGGCGTGCCGACAGGCCTCAGAAAGGAAGATACCGTGAGTTTTTCCAATGCGATGTGGATGTCATAGGCAGCGATTCTCTTCTGAATGAATATGAGCTTGTAAGAATCATTGATGACATCTTCTCCCGTCTCCATATATCGATTATAACCAAAATCAATAACAGGAAGATACTTTCCGGAATTGCTGAGTATATAGGAGAAGGCAGCAGGATAACAGATATCACTGTTGCAATCGACAAGCTCGACAAGATAGGTATTGATTCTGTAAATGCTGAACTAAGAGAGAAAGGTGTTTCGATTGAGGCGATAAATAAACTTCAACCTTTGCTTTCATTCAAAGGTGATTCCGATGAAAAGCTTTCTAAGCTCGAAGAGCTTCTCTCGCTATCTGTTACAGGATTGAAAGGCATTGCAGAAGTCCGGACTCTCTTTTCATACCTGGGTCAGGCAGAAATGAAGGGAAAGGTGGAGCTTGACCTAACTCTTGCCCGTGGATTGAACTATTATACAGGTGCAATTATTGAAGTTAAATCAACAGATGTTTCAATCGGAAGTATCTGCGGGGGAGGCCGTTATGATAATCTTGCAGGAGTGTTCGGCATGGAGGGTGTTTCAGGTGTGGGAGTTTCATTCGGTGCTGACAGGATTTATGATGTCCTCAAACAACTTGATCTTTTTGACGATACATCTATATCTTCCTCAGAGGTACTTATCGTAAATTTCGGTGAAAGTGAAACCAGTTATGCCCTTTCAGTTATTGAGTTGCTACGTAAACTTTCAATCAGGTCGGAATTGTACCCCGATCCTGTCAAACTGAAAAAGCAGATATCTTACGCCGATTCAAAGAAAATACCTTTTCTTATAATTGCCGGTGCTGATGAAATTCAGAATAATTGTGTTACAATTAAGAATATGACATCAGGCGATCAGGAGAAGGTTTCACTTAATGAACTGAGATCATATGCTGAGAAGAATTTTAAAATATCAAGGTGACATTTAAATACATTGAAAACAGGTAGTTTATGAATTATAAGATATCACCCCATAATGTCACTATCGAAGAACTTCTTGAATTACTTAACAAAGGGAAAAGACTCTCACTCTCGCCCGAATCAACCGGACTTATTAATAAATGCAGACTCTATCTCGATAATAAGCTTGAGAAAAGTACTTCCCCCATTTATGGTATAACAACCGGCTTCGGGTCGCTGCACAATAAGACTATAAGCAGGGATCAGCTTAACAAGCTTCAGGAAAACCTGGTCAAGTCTCATGCATGCGGCACCGGTGCTCTTGTGATGGATGAAATAGTAAGGCTTATGCTGATCCTGAAAATAATTGCTTTAAGTAAAGGATTATCGGGAGTACAGGTTATTACAGTTCAGCGTCTTATCGATTTCTTCAATGAAGGGATATGTCCTGTTGTGCTTGAGCAGGGATCACTTGGTGCCTCCGGCGATCTGTCTCCTCTGGCCCATCTTATACTGCCTTTACTGGGTGAAGGAGAGGTCAGCTATGAGGGACGAAGAATTAAATCAAAAGCAATCCTGAAGAAATTCGGATGGACACCCATTGTATTACAGTCAAAAGAAGGCCTGGCGCTTCTTAACGGAACTCAGTTTATGAGCGCTTACGGAGTTTATATTATATCATTGGCAGAGAGACTTTCAGCATTTGCCGATATTGCCTCAGCCATCTCCCTTGAAGCATATGATGGTCGACCCGATCCGTTCTTTGAAAGTGTACATAAAATCAGGCCACATAAAGGACAGATAGAGACTGCAAAAGTTTTCAGGAAATTGCTCAGGGGCAGCCAGCTTTTGGCCCGACATAAACCTCATATTCAGGATCCCTATTCATTCAGGTGTATCCCGCAGGTTCACGGAGCCAGCAAGGATGCAATCAAATATGCCAAATCGGTGATCCTTACTGAAATAAACTCTGTGACTGATAATCCGACAATCTTCCCCGATGAAGATCTGATTGTATCAGGAGGCAATTTTCATGGTCAGCCGCTTGCACTGATTTTTGATTATCTTGCTATTGCCCTTTCGGAACTGGGAAGTATTTCAGAGAGAAGAGTTTACAGGCTTATTTCAGGACAGCGCGAACTTCCTGAGTTTCTTGTCGCCAATCCCGGTCTTAACAGCGGATTCATGATACCTCAGTATACTGCAGCATCGATTGTAAGCCAGAATAAACAGCTCAGCACTCCAACTTCAGTTGATTCAATACCATCTTCTAATGAACAGGAAGATCATGTAAGCATGGGAGCGAATGGGGCTACCAGGTTGCTTCGCGTTGCTGAAAACCTTGAGAGGCTGATTGCCATTGAATTATTTACTGCAGTGCAGGCTCTTGAATTCAGAAGACCCCTCAGATCATCAGTTTACCTGGAGGAGACAGTTGCAGCATACCGGAAAAGAGTTCCTTTCATTAAGAACGATAAGCTGATGTATGATGAAATTGCAAAATCAGTTGAATTCATCAGAACCTTTGATTTGGACGCTGTACGGGCCTGTTTTCCTGCAGTTCGTTAAGAAGCTGGGCTTTCCATTGATTTTCAGCCTGGTAATAACGTATTACTTTATCGGGAGGCAGCAATTCCTTAAGTTTAATATGAAATGTCCGGGCCATCTCCGTTTCTACAGAGAGAGTGCTGACCAGATTATCTCCGATCTCTGTCAGCTCTTTATCGTTTAATGTGCTTTCATTCTGGTTGAAATCCCTTATTAGATCTCTTCTCTTAATCTGAAGATCATTTTTTTGTTTCTGGTAATCATTGTAAATCGGCCAGAACTTTTCAGCTTCGCCAGAAGTCAGGCTTAGTTTTTTGGTAAAAAAGCCAATTCTGTAAGCTTCGAGCCTTTCCCGGTTAGCATTCTGGGCTGATATTACTGTTAATGGCAATAATAAGATTATTACAATTAACAGATTTCTTTTCATGGCGTTCCACTTAAAGTATTTCATATATGTCGTTTATTTCAATATTTTCAAGCATAAGATAATCAATTATCTCTGATCTATTAATTCCTGACAGTTGATCAGGGAGTTCACTTGCAGCAGCATTGTCTTCCAGAGTAAAGATGTCGATATCATTTACAAATGGTTCTGTAAATGTTACAGCATACAAATCGACTGATGGAGAATCGGGTTTGTCTGCAGTGAAATACCTCGCTGCGACATAGCTTAGTATCAAAAATCCTGTAACTGAAGCTGCAGCCAGTAAATATGGACTTATCTTTCTCAGGATAACGACTTTTTTTATCTGAGGTCCAGATCCGGCTGTTGAGGCTATGATTTTATGGTTCACCTCTTCAAAGTAGTTATCAGGTACTTTGAATGGATTTTTGCCTGGTATGTTTTCAATTGTCCTCATCTTATACTCTTAGATGGTTAAATATCATTTTAGTTTAACTTTCTCCCAGAAATTTCTCAATTTTCTTTACTGCATGATGATATGATGCCTTAAGAGCTCCTTCAGATGTTCCGAGCACTTTTGACATATCCTCATAAGTCATCTCATCAAAATACTTCAGATTGAATACAATTTTTTGTTTATCGGGAAGCTTCAGAATGGCATTCTGAAGCATAATTTGTGCTTTATCCCCGTCAAACCAGGAGCTTCCCTCATGTGAGTTTTCAAAATAACTTCCAAGATCTTCAATTGAGATCGCACTGTTTCTTTTTCTTTTATTGATAAGTGTAAGGGCTTCATTAGTTGCTATTGTGTATAACCATGTATAAAGCGCACTTTTATTCCGGAATTCTCCGATACTCTTCCATGCATTGATAAATGTATTCTGAAGGGCATCATCAGCATCTTCGTGAAGTATAACAAGCCGGCGGATATGCCAGTATAATCTTGAACTATACTTCTCAACCAGCATCCTGAAGCCTTTGTTCAGGTCGCTCCTAAGCAATTCAGATAAGTTTTCGTCAGAACTGGTATTACTCAATTGAGAATCTGGTTTTCTTTTTAGACTGAATAAACAGTCAAAGGTTTAAAGATAGAAAATAATAGTTCATGTCTGACAGGTTGAATTATCAACGGAATTATGGTAAATTTGCATCAAATTTTAAATCTTCTCTGATGGCTCTACAGTGCGGTATTATAGGGATCACCAATGTTGGAAAAACAACAATCTTCAATTGCATCTCAAATACAAAAGGCGAAACGAATGCTTATGCATTCAGTGCTACAAAATCAAATATAGGTGTGGTACATGTACCTGATCCCAGATTATATGAGCTTGAAAAACATCAGGTTACCGACAGGATAGTTCCTACAACAGTTGAAATTGTAGATATTCCCGGATTGGCTAAAGGTTCGAACAAGGGAGAAGGAGTGGGAAATAAATTCCTTGGAGACATAAGAAATACTGATGCCCTTATTCATGTTCTGAGATGTTTCGACGATGATTCTCTGCCACACATAGATGGTTCAGTAGATCCTGTCCGTGACCTTGAGACAATTGACCTGGAACTACAGGTGAAGGATCTTGAATCTGTTGAGAAAAAGATTGAAAGGTTTGAAAGAGCTTCAAGGTCAGGTGATAAGGATGCAAAGCATGGGGTGGAGGTTCTGAACAGATACAGGGATCATTTCGAAGGTTTTAACAATGCCCGTACGCTCTCAGTTAAGGATGATGAGAGAAAATATATTGATGATCTCTTTCTTCTTACAATGAAACCTGTAATGTATGTATGTAATGTTGATGAAAAATCAGCCATTTCAGGGAATAAGCATGTTGAGAGGGTGGAGGAGTTTCTTAAAGGCAGGGATGCTGAGATCCTTGTTATTGCAGGGGCTATTGAGGCTGAAATTGCTGAGCTGGAAAGTAAGGAGGACCGTATGGCTTTCATCAAAGATGCAGGGCTCACTGAAGCCGGAGTAGATAAGCTTGTAAGAGCCGCATACAAGATGCTAAACCTTCAGACCTTTTTTACAGTAGGTCCGATGGAGATAAGGGCATGGACCATTAAAACCGGGATGATCGCACCTAAAGCGGCAGGTGTTATTCACAGCGATCTCGAGCGCGGATTTATCAGGGCAGAAGTGATGAAGTACAATGATTTTGTCACACTTGGGTCAGAGCATGCATGCAAGGAGGCAGGTAAGTTCTATATTGAAGGGAAAAACTATGTTGTTGAAGACGGCGACATTCTGCACATTAGATTTAACGTATAACTGTTTCAATGCGGCAGGTGCTTCTGATATTTTTGGTGCTTCTTTTATACAGCTCTGCTGAGATTTATGCTCAGGGAAACATCAATAATGAAAAACTTCATAAGATTATAAGAGAATCCGGGCAGGCAGAAGTTACGGTTCCGTATACTACCAGGAATCATGTCAATTACCTTAGCCGTAACCTTTCGGTATATGACCTGAAAGAAAAGCTGGTATACATCTCTCTGTCACCTTTGACATTGGAATGGTTTATCAGCCAGGATCTTGATTACAGTATCATCGAAAATAAAGGGCTGAAAGGTTTGTTTTCTGCTACAAGCATTGATCAGGCTATGGAGTGGGATACCTATCCAACCTATACCCAGTACGACTCAATAATGAAATATTTCAGCACTCAATATCCTTCACTCTGCAGGCTCGATACAATTGGATTGAGCATAAACAACAGATTGGTACTGGCTCTGAAGATTTCAGATAATGCATCACTTGATGAAGATGAGCCGGAGGTATTCTATTCGTCAACCATGCATGGAGATGAGACAGGCGGATTTGTGTTGATGCTCAGGTTTATAGATTACCTCCTTAAAAATTACAGTGCCATTCCGGAAATAAAAAAACTGGTTGATAATCTCGAAATATGGATTAATCCGCTTGCAAATCCCGATGGTACCTACAGGTCAGGCAATACTATAACCAGTCCGGTAAGGGTTAATGCGAGTGGAGCGGATCTTAACAGGCGCTTCCCTGACCCTATGGATCCTTCAATAGTGGTCCCGAAAGAAAACGCTGATATGATTAAGTTCATGCGGAAGCACCGGTTTGTGATCTCAGCCAATTTTCACGGAGGTGCCGAGGTGATAAATTACCCATGGGACAGATGGTATTCAAAGTACCATGCTGACGATTCCTGGTTTCTCGATATCAGCAGGGCATATGCCGACACGGTACATTATTACTCCGGAACCGGTTATATGACCGATGAATCGAATGGGGTTACCAGAGGAGCTGAATGGTATATAGTTTATGGAGGAAGGCAGGATTTTGTAACATGGGAATTACAGGGGAGGGAAGTAACAATTGAACTGGACAGGATTAAGTTAACCCCGGCAGCACAGCTTGGACTTTTGTGGCTTTATAACCGAAGCTCACTTATTGGCTATCTCGGGAATGCATTATATGGAATACATGGTATTGTAAGAGACTCTTTAACATATGATCCGGTTAGAGCTAAGGTTTATATTTCAGGGCATGATAAAGACAGTTCCCAGGTATATTCAGATACACTGAATGGTTCCTTCGTCAGAATGCTTGCACCAGGTACTTACAGTCTCATTTTTTCGGCAGAAGGTTATAAAACTAAGGTTGTCACTGATATCGAAGTATTTAATTATCATAAGACAGATATGATTGTTGATCTGCAGGCCGACCTTACTAATATTGAAATCCCTCTGCCAGGTCCGCCGAAAATATATCCCAATCCTGGTGGCAGCATAGTGAATTTTATGCTCCCGGAAGCATTGGCAGGCGAAATTAGCGTGGTAATTACCAGTAACTCAGGAACGATTTTGAGAGAGTTTAATACAACTAATACTGTTGGTGTTCCCATAAACATTGATGTAAGCCGGTTGGCAGGCGGAAGCTATATTATACTCTTCAGAAACATTTCAACAGGCAACAAATCGCAGGGAAGGTTCATTGTTGTTAAATAATCCCGATCATTTGCATCTGTTATTAAAACAAGTATTTTTGCACCTTACCCTGCGATGGGAGAGAGTTGTGTTTTGGCTAAATTGTATTGAAAGATTATGGAGAATCGCATGATGATGCTGCGCGGATCAGCCCTGTTAGTTTTACTGATCTCTTTTTATGCCGGATTATCTGGTCAGGGAGCCTACCTTCCACCTGATAAGCCTCTTCTTGTTGTCGGTATCGTTGTTGAGCAGCTCAGGTATGACCATATCGAAAAATTCAGGGACAGGTTTGGCGAAAACGGTATTAAAAGACTGATAAATGAAGGAACATATTTCAGGAATGCATCCTTCGAATTCATGCTTACTCAGTCTTCACCGGGGCATGCCACTATTTCAACCGGAGCGGAACCTTCGTCGCATGGAATTCCGTCAGACAACTGGTATGTGCCTCTTAAGAATGAACTTATCTATTCCACAAAGGATGCAGTGGTCAATCCGGTTGGCGGCAGTTTTGAATCGGGATTGCAATCTCCTGTGCATCTTCAGGCATCAACATTTTCGGATGAGCTTAAGATGTCAACCAACCGGCAGGCAAAGGTATTTGGAATCGGAATAAAGGAGAGCAATGCAATTTTATCAACCGGACATGCTGCCGACGGTGTATTCTGGTTCGATAATGGCACAGGTACATGGATGTCGAGTTCATACTACACTAATTCACTTCCCGGATGGGTAACCGATTTTAATGCACTTAATTATGCTGAATCATATCTGAGTGATTCATGGGAACTGTTCAGATCTGAGGAGGATTACTCTGACTGTCTGCCTGATTCCAATAAATTTGAAGCCGGATTTAGCTCCGTAAACTACTTCCCTTATGATCTTAAAAAACTTCGGTCAAAGGAAATTACAGGTCCAAAGAATGGTTACTCCCTTCTCAGGGAAACTCCTTTCGCCAATTCGCTTACAACAAGTTTTGCCATAAGGCTGATAGAGCAGGAGAGGCTGGGCAGGGATAATGTGACCGATTTTATTTCAATATGTTATTCCGCAACTGACAACATAGGCCACCGGTTCGGTCCGTCCTCCCGTGAGATGGGAGATGCCATACTAAGGCTTGATGATGAGATCAGGTACCTCCTTACATATTTGAATGACAGTATAGGAAAGAGAAATATTTTAGTTTACTTCACTTCATCTCATGGGATCTCTGAGATACCTGCAGTTCTCGAATATAACCGGATCCCTGCAGGTTATTTCCGACAAAATCAGGCGTTGCAGCTGCTCAGAAGTTATTTGAATGCTGTTTACGGTGAGGGCGACTGGGTGAAAGGATATTCCGAACGGCAGGTATTCCTTAACAGGACTCTGATTGAGGATGCCAGACTTCCTATTGAAGAGGTTCAGAAGAAAGTGGCACGTTTTCTTGTCCAGTTTACCGGTGTGGCAGCAGCATACCCTTATTCAGCTTTTGAGGCAAATGATTTCGGGTATGGTCACCTGAAACGGATAATGAATAATTTCAATCCTCAGCGTTCAGGTGATGTGATTGTTACTCTCAATCCGGGATGGGTGGAGAAGGAGGGTGATTATGTTACAAATCATAATTCCCCCTATGAATGTGATTCACATGTCCCTCTTATCTGGTATGGATGGACAGTGAACAGGGCAACTGTATCGAGAAAGGTAAATATGACAGATGTTGCCGCTACCTTATCGTCATTGTGCAAAGTGCCTTTTCCAAATGCGTGTACCGGAGAACCAATGCTTGAATTGTTCAGGTAGGGACATGCCATGGCATGTCCCTACACTCTGAATGTATCCCTTATCCTGCAGGCATCAATAAGAAGTTCAGGATTTTTTTCAACACCATTCCCGAGTATTATAATATCGGCACCGGCTTTAAATATCGCGTTAATCTGATGTTTATCCTTAATCCCACCGCCGACTGCAATTGGAATTGAAATATTATCTCTGACCGAACTTATAATGTCTGTTGGGACAGGCTCTGACGCGCCGCTGCCAGCCTCAAGATATATCATTCCAAGTCCGAGCATCTCTCCTGCAAGAGCTGTTGCAACCACTATTTCAGGTTTATCGGATGGTATTGCTTCTGTCTGGCTTATGTATTCCACTGATGTTTTCGAACCGCAGCTTATAAGAATATACCCTACTGATATAAGTTTTGATCTTATATCTTTAAGAAAAGGAGCAGCAACCACATGATTTCCGATGAGTAATTCAGGATTACGTCCTGATATCAGAGAGAGAAGCAGTATGGCGTCAGCTTTATGTGTAAGCTGAAGCAGATTACCCGGAAACAGAATTACGGGAATTGAACACTCTCTTTTAATTGCATCTATAAGATTATCAATATTATTGAAAGTCAGGCTTCCTCCTGCCAGAATGAAGTCAGTCTTAGACTCAACAGCATTCTTCAGAATGTTTGAAAGGGAATCTCCTCTTGCCTTGTCAGGATCGAGAAGAAGTCCTATTTTCTTTTTATTGTTGAGTATTTCTGATCTCATGTCAGACTATTTAATATTCAGTTTGGGGAGTTCCATGATCTTTTTTGTCCAGACAATAGCATAATTGTCATACCTGGAATAATGCAGATCAAAACTCTCATTTATTTTGTCGGTATGAACCCTGCCTCTGATTTCTCCGGCATCCTTAACCTCGAAGGGTTCAATTGTGATATTCTTCCTTATGCTTATCCCTTCCTTGTCGCATATTTTATAAAGGGCTTCTTTTGCGCACCAGTGGATATAGAGATGATACTTCCTGTATTCATTTACTTTAGTGATCTTTTCTTTGATGTTTAGGAATTTAAGAGCAATTGCTGCAATGTTGGAGCTCATATATTCAAGGTCAATTCCAACTTTTTCATTTGTGCTGAGCAGGATTGAAGTGAGTTTATGCGAATGAGATATACTAATAAACCTCGATCCATCCCTGAGGAAAGGTTTATTGTTCTTGTTGTAAACGATGCTCGCATCTTTTCCCAGTAGTTCTGCCAGTAAAGCCCTCACACTCAGGAACTCCAGTTTTCGTGAATTGCTGCTGAACCCTTTGTACCTTTTCTTATCATCCCCATTAAGCGATACCATGCTCAAAAGAGTATCAAGGTCCTCTTCTATCTTCCATACCCCAAGGATAGAAAACTCATTCAGGTAGTGTTTTGTTATACAGCCCATTCGTCCTTGTTATATTTTTACTCTTTCCAATTCAGTGTTTCAATAAGGTGTATTATGTCTTCCCTGAAATATCCGATTACAGGTTCCAGTGAATCAGCATCAGGTTCTGAGGCGAAGTAGAGTGAACCCCTTAAAAAATGATTTGTACTGTCTGTCATATAAAACTGAACTGCAGTAGCGGTATTTCCCTTCAGGTCATATAATATCCCGTAAACTTTATTTTGTTCATTATTAAAGTATTTCTCGCTTATAGCATCAGCTTTTGAAATATGATTTTTAACATTCATCTTGTAAGTCTGTTCCATAAGCTCATCAAAATCATTGTTTATGTTTTTGTAGGTCATGTATAATTTTGCTTTGTAAGCCGGGAACTCTATATTAAACCATCCTTTTTCATCTTCATATTCATCATTAAATGAAAGATTTCCGAAAGCCGGATATTCAAAAGTAAATGGTGAGTTCTGATTTTCACCAGGCAGGCTATTGAATGTTGTATACCTGTGTTGTGGCATATCAATCCGGAAATGCCCCCTGGGTTTCGGTACCGGAACTTCTCTGCAACCAGAGATAATGCCGGTCATAATAAGCAATATTATCAAACTAATCTTCGGCTGCATCAGCTTCATCTTGTTTGATTTCAACCCTGATCTCTTTAATTCTTCGTCTGTCTGCAGCTTCTACACTGAAGCTGAATTGCCGGAATGTAACTGACTGGCCCTTCTGAGGAATCTCTCCTGTCAGTTCGAGGATCAATCCTGCAAGAGTTTCAGATTCACCCCTGATACTTTCAAAATAATCTTCTTCAGTATTAATGATTTTACAAAAATCATTCACCATTATCTTGCCATCAAAAATGAATGTCTTTTCGTCAAGCTTCTTAAACAATACCGGATCCTCGTCGCTTTCATCAGTAATTTCTCCCACTATCTCCTCAAGTATATCTTCAAGTGTAACTATTCCTGAAGTGCCTCCATACTCGTCAATGACTATTGCCATATGTATTTTTTTGGTCTGAAACTCTTTGAGAAGGTCATTTATTTTTTTCGTTTCAGGGACAAAATAGGGAGGCCTTAAAAGCGACTGCCACTTAAAATTTGCCGGATTACCGGTGAATGGAAGGATATCCTTGGCATACAGAATACCTTTTACTGAGTCGAATGAACCCGAATATACAGGTATTCTTGAGAAACCTGATTCGACTATTTTCGGGACTACTGTATCAAATCCCGATTTGATATTCAGTGCGGTAACATCAATCCTCGGACACATTATTGCACTTACATTAATATTGCCAAAGTTCACAATGCCCTTTAAAAGTTTTTCATCTTCATCCATATCATCCGATGCCAACTCGAGAGCATCAGACAGGTCATCCATACTGATATTTGTACGGGAACTACCGGCTCTTTTTTTTACATAAAATGTTGACAGTATTAGCAGGGAGGTAACAGGTTTGAATATTATTTCAATTACGGATAATGGTATTGCCATAAGAATCACCATTCTGACATGAACTCTGCTGGAATAGACTTTTGGCATCACCTCTCCGAAGAAGAGAAGTATGAAAGTAATGGTAATGATGTTGATTATGAATCCCAGAACAGGTTTTTCGCTGAAATCAAACAAGATGGAGCTCAGGAATGCTGCGAGCAAAACAATAGCAATATTGATTGTATTATTCGCGACAAGGATAGTACTCAGCAGTTTTTCCGGATTACTGTAAAGTTTAAGAGCAGTTAATGCTTTTCTGCTTTTGTTACTTTTAAGCTTTTCAATATCTTCCGGCCGTAACGAGAAATAAGCCACTTCCGATCCTGATATCAAAGCTGATCCGATCAGGAGAACAATGAATATAAGGAATCCGGTTAATAGCTTGATTTCAGGCAGTGAACTGATTATGCCTGTCATAAATGCCGGTAAACAGAGTTGATATTCAGGTTCCAATTGAGGCTGTTTTATTATAAATCAGCTAGAATGGCAGGTCGTCTTCATTCTGGCCGGTAAAAGGTCCGTTGTTCTGAATGATTTCAGTGTCAGAAGGAGTATCAAGGGGTATGTCTTTTCCCTGCTGATTCTTGCCTGAAGCTGAATTATAAGGACCTGATGGTTCATTTACCTGGCCTTTCTCATTCATATCATTTCTTCCCTGGTCGGAATTAGCTCCGGAAGCTGTGGCTGGTTGTTTCTTCTCCAGCAAAAGCAATGCATCTGCAAGAATTTCAGTTATATATTTATTAACACCATCTTTATCAACATACGAGCGGGTCTTTATTTTGCCCACAATATATAACTGTGCTCCCTTCTTAACAGTTTTTTCTGCAACTTCGGCAAGTGAACGCCATAATACAATATTGTGCCATTCGGTTGAAGTTATTGTTTCCCCCTGCTGGTTAGTATAAGTTTCACTTGTGGCAAGGGGGAAGGTTGCTTTGGCAACTCCCTTGTCGAAATAACGGACAACAGGATCTTTTCCGACATTTCCGACAAGTATTACTTTATTGATTGACATGGAGTTATGTATTAAGTTTTAGTATATTAACCGGAATGTAAAGTTAAGAAAAATTCAGCTTGCACAACCCGGATTTGTATTATTTGATAAATGCTTGTCTTTGTGAATTAATTAACAGGCTGAATTGCAGCCTTTCCTTTACTGATTCCTATACAGTTAAGAGAAGAGAGCATGAAATTGTTTGTCTATTTCATTGTATTTAAGGCTTTAATAAAATTTCTTTTAAAAAATTATTATGTAAGTGTTTCTATTTAAACAAATAATATTTCTATATTTGCACAGTTGAAAAAACGTATTGCAAAATAATTTGTTGAATTTTAAACTTCAGGAAAAATGACTAAAGCAGACATTGTTAATGAAATTGCCAAGAACACTGGTATTGAAAAGGTAACTGTTCAGAAAACTGTTGAAGCCTTAATGGAAACTGTTAAGGACTCTATGGTAAAAGGAAATAACGTCTATCTCAGAGGATTTGGAAGCTTCATTGTTAAGAAAAGAGCAAAGAAGACAGCAAGGAATATTTCAAAGAATACTACTATTATTATTCCTGCTCACAATATTCCAGCTTTCAAACCAGCTAAAACTTTCATAACAAAAGTAAAATCACACGTTAAGAAATAATCCTCCATGCCAAGCGGTAAAAAAAGAAAAAGACATAAAATGGCCACACACAAACGCAAAAAGCGTTTGAGGAAGAATAGACACAAGAAGAAGTAACACATCAGCAAGTGGTCATTTAACTATTCATTAAACCTAAAGATCTGATGATCTTTAGGTTTATTTTATGTATATGTCGGGTGTTGCTGATAACACATTCATTCAGATCAATTTATTGACGTGGTTAATAAGGATTTAATCATTGATGTTGGTGATTCCGAGGTTTCTTTAGCCTTGTTGGAAGACAAGCAGTTAATTGAATTAAACAAGGAAAAGCGAAATATTAAGTTTTCAGTCGGGGATATTTATCTTGGAAAAGTTAAAAAGATAATGCCCGGACTGAATGCTGCTTTTATCAATGTCGGTTATGAAAGGGATGCATTCCTGCATTACCTTGATCTCGGAGCTCAGTTCAGAACTCATCAGAAATATTATACCTCAGCCATCCAAAAGCAGGGCAAAGTACCACCTGTTCATAAGTTCAAACCAGAACCCGATATCGATAAAGATGGTAAAATAACAGATGTCCTTACTCAGGGGCAGACAGTTATTGTGCAGGTTACAAAAGAACCCATTTCAACTAAAGGACCAAGACTATCTGCCGAAATTTCACTTGCAGGCCGGAACCTTGTTCTTATGCCATATTACGATAAGGTTTCCATTTCATCAAAGATTGAAAGCGTCGAGGAAAAGAACCGTCTGAAATCCCTGGTTCAGAGCATAAAACCAAGGAACTACGGGGTAATTGTCAGAACAGTGGCCGAAGGGAAAAAAGTTGCAGTTCTTGATGCTGAACTTCGTGAACTGGTAATAAAATGGGAATCGGCTTTTCTGTCTGTAAAAAAAGAGGTGAAATCACCCCGGTTGTTTATCGGAGAGATGAACAGGACATCCACTATCCTGAGAGATATGCTGAATGTCACTTTCAACAGTATTCATGTTAATGACCCGGCGTTTGCTGAAGATGTTATTCAGTATATCAGGGAGATTGCACCGGAAAAAGAGAAAATAGTAAAAGTATACAAAGGCACCCTGCCCATCTTTGACCATTTTGGAGTCAACAAACAGATCAAAGCCCTATTTGGTAAAACCGTTTCATTTAAACTTGGAGCATACCTTATAATTGAACATACTGAGGCACTTCATGTAATAGATGTTAACAGCGGTAACAGATCAAGATCAGGTAACAACCAGGAATCGAATGCCCTTGAAGTGAATATGGAAGCTGCTGTTGAAATTGCCAGGCAATTGCGATTAAGAGATATGGGGGGGATTATAGTTGTTGATTTCATCGATATGCAAACTTCGGAGAATAAACAGCAACTTTATGATAAGGTAAAGGAGGTGATGACCAATGACAGGACGAAGCACAATATTCTTCCGCTTACGAAATTTGGTATCATGCAGATCACACGCCAGCGGGTCAGACCTGAAATGAATATTGTAACTGACGAAAAATGCCCTGCATGCCAGGGAACAGGCGAAATAAAACCTACCATATTATTCACCGATGAACTTGAAAGTGGACTCTCCTTTATTGTTGATAAGATAAAAACCAGGAAAATAATCCTTAACGTACATCCCTTTGTAGCTGCATACCTTAAGAAAGGACTGATCCCTATTTGCCGGAAATGGAACTTTAAGTACAAGATCAGCCTTAAGGTTCAGCCTGTAACTTCTTATCATATGCTCGAATACCATTTCTTCGATCATTTCAATAATGAAATAGACCTGGTCTGAAAAAAGGCGCAGGGCCCAGGACTCAGGGCAAAATGGGAAATGCGAAAAACTTTGCGACCTTTGCGGTTAATGGATTTTAAAGTCAAATATTAAAAACTATTATAATGAGAAAAATTTTACTTATTATATTCTTTGTAATAACTGCATTACACATTTCTGCTCAGATCTATGATCCGGTAACCTGGGATTTCAGCTATGAGAAAAAAGGAGATAATCAATATGAGATCGTAATCACTGCATCCATTGAAGACGGGTCACACATCTATGCAATGATTGTGCCTGATGGCGGACCTATACCAACTTCATTCTCATTCGATACTCTTAAGAGCTATAAGCTCGATGGAACTACTTTTAATGTTATTCCTCCAATTGAAAAAATGGACGAGGCTTTCGGTTTTAAGATTAAAACATACAGCAAAAAGGCCGAGTTCAGGCAGAAAGTAACTGCGGTTGATCCTTCATTTACAGTTACAGGAATAGTTAATTTCATGGCCTGCAACAATGTTACCTGCTCTCCTCCGAAGGATGTGGATTTCTCGGTAAGAATTTCAGGTGGAACAAATCAACCTGAAGCAGCAGAAAGTGGTAAGATCAGTTCAGCTGATGTTTCGACTTCATCCGGGAGCGGAGGATTGTTGAAATTTTTTCTCATCTCTCTCCTTGCAGGATTTGCCGGTGTTCTTACACCATGTGTCTTTCCTATGATCCCCATGACTGTTGCATTCTTTTCACAGGGAACAGGGAACAAAGGACAGTCAGTTATAAAAGCTCTCATTTTCGGGATATCAATAGTACTCATTTATTCATCGCTTGGAGTAGTTGTTTCTCTTACAAGTGCAGGAGCCGGTTTTGCCAATGCACTCAGTACTCACTGGATACCGAATACGATCTTCTTTGCATTGTTTGTGATTTTTGCCACTTCGTTTTTCGGGGCATTTGAGATTGTCCTGCCAAATAAATGGGCTTCAGGCGCCGACTCAAAAGCAGATCAGGGAGGAATGCTGGCTGCATTTTTCATGGGACTGACTACGGTTATTGTATCATTCTCATGCACAGGTCCGATTGTTGGAGCGCTCCTGGTAGAGGCTGCAACTGGTGATGTTTTGAGACCCACAATAGGTATGGTTGGTTTCGGTCTTGCATTTGCCCTCCCATTCACAATTTTTGCTCTTTTCCCGTCGGTAATGAGCAAAATGCCTAAATCGGGAGGGTGGCTTAATTCAATTAAGGTAGTTCTGGGATTCATTATGCTTGCCTTCAGCATGAAGTTCATTATGACTGTTGACAGTGTCTACAATCTGGGGTTATTATCAAGAGATCTCTTTCTCGCAATCTGGATCGTCATCTTTTCATTAATGGGTCTTAACCTGATGGGTAAGATTAAGTTTTCACACGACAGTGACCTTCCAAATATTGGTACTTTCAGGTTATTCCTGATAATAGCGATATTCTCCTTTGTTGTTTACATGGTTCCGGGTCTTTTCGGAGCACCGCTGAAGGCTTTATCTTCATTTCTGCCGTCACAGTCAAAATCGCAGCTTAACCTGCCTCTTATTATTTCACAGAACAGAGGGGAAGGAGCATTTGTAAGTCAGCAGATTCCTGTAAGTGCAATTTGTTCTGAGCCCAGGCATGATGATATATTTGAAATGCCGCTCGGTCTTACAGGATATTTCGATCTTAAGCAGGGACTTGCATGTGCTAAAGAGCAAAACAAACCGGTACTGATCGACTTTAAAGGCCATGCATGTGCCAACTGTAAGCTAATGGAGGCTAAGGTTTGGTCCGATCCTGAGGTGCTCAGACGTCTCAGGGATAACTTTGTGATTATTGCACTTTATGTTGATGACAGGACACAGCTTCCTGAGAGCGAATGGATAACATCTCAGATAGATGGGAAAGTAAAGAAGACTATAGGTAAAATTAATGAGGAGCTTGAAATTTCGAAATTCAGAACCAATGCCCTGCCGCTTTATGTTATTGCTGATCATGAAGGCAATCCTGTAATCACTCCTATGCCCACAAATCTGAATGTGGAGGAATATAAGAAGTGGCTTGACGAAGGTTTTACGGCATTTAATAAGAAATAGTTTCCCGCTGATGTCGCAGATTTTCGCAGATGTTATTTACGTTTGTCCAATCTGCGCCGATCTGCGTGATCTGCGGGAAAATCCTAGAACTTCCCGAACTTGAAGGTTATGTTATAGTTCCAGCCTTCAATTGATTGTGAGCTTGCTACAGGTGGCTGTGCTGATCCGATATCAAATGGTGTTGTAATTAAATATGATGCGCCGAATGCCAGGCGGAAATGTCTTGTTATGTTAAGTTCAAGTTCAGCCGATGGTTCAAAAACCAGGATTGCTTCCGATTCCTCAATGAAATTATCTTCAAAATCAGAATCTTTTGTCACATAGGATACGCCTCCTGCTCCCAGAAGCATCGGGAATGCCAGATGGACAGGGAACCTTGGCATCAGTATCGGCTCAATATATAAGCCGCCATAACCTCCGGTAAGAAAAGCTTCTTTATCAATTCCTGGTTCATAATGATATTCATTGATAAAACCCTTGCCACCAAACCCAAATCCAAAAGACTGTGCAGCTATCCATTCGAATTTTCCACCGAACATCACCGCATGTTCTCCTCCTATCTGTGAATATCCTGAGCTGAAGGCGCCATATGCCCCTCCCGGTCTGTTATGTCCGAACAAAGTCATATACTCATCCGATTTCTCTTTCTTTCCCGTTTTTTTTGTCGAATCGGGATCCTGACTATAGATGAAAGAACTAACAATAACCAATAGAGCTGATAAGATGACAATCTTTTTCATTTGTACTTATATTATATTAATTTAAAAAACATACGAAATTGATACAGCAAAATCCCAGGGAGTCACTCTCAGAAATGACGGGAATGCGAGTTCCACATATGGCTTTACATTTAGACTGATATTCAGCGGAATATCAGTGATCCGGTATTCAGCAGCAACCCATCCGTCCATGCCGATTAATGGACAGAACCTGTCGCCATGGAAGTAGTAGTCCTCTCCCATAAATTTTACATGATCTGAATATATGAACCCGACATGACCTCCGTACCCCCATGCAAAAACCAGGTTTGGTGATATATCTCCTATTGAGGTTTCATAGATTACTTTCAGTCCGGTGAACTGAACTCCCCTGTCATTAAAACTTAAAAGTCCGTTGAAGGCTACTTCTGCATTACCGGCTTCCTGCGACACTTGGTAAAAGATTCCGCTTGTGTAACCCATTCTGAATCCTGCCTGGCGCGTTTCAAACTGCGCATTAAGCGGTAATGAGGTCAGGATCAGCAAGATGCAAATTGATACTATGCTTCTGTTCATACTATTATTTTGAGTTGTTTTATGGATAAAGACAGAATTGATTTTCTAAGGTTGCATATCCGAATCATTATCTCACATAAATTTTTCCCCTGCTGGCATCGATCTTCAGTAACCTCTCACCGGGGTTCTGCCCTGCAGCGCCTGTTTTCATATATTCTTTCTTACTTTCATCCAGGGTCCTCTCATCAGTTTTTAATCCCGGCGGAAGCACCAGAAAGGTATTAGCAGTCCTTATCTCAAACCTGTAGGAGGCATCGGGATCAAACTCAAGAGATACATCGGAGAATCCGGAATTTATGTTAACCGATTCAAACTGTGGAGCAATATGCTCAAAGTTCAGATTTCCATACCTCGAAACCAGATTGAGTGATCCTGTTAACGATCGTACCTCAAAGTCTGTAAAATAGGAGTCACCCTCAAGATTACCGATGTTGTCGATGAACAGGTCATCGCGTCTCGATTCAATTTCAATCTCACCGGCCTTGTTTATCCTGTATTTTGATGAAATGGTTTTAATCTTTACCCTTTTAATATCACTAATGGTTATGTCAGAGAATGAGGCATTGATGCTCCCTGAAAGAAATGAAGTGATTGTTGCATCGCAGAAAGAGAGGTTGAGGCTGCATTTTCTGCCAGGAACATCAGCCTTCAGTGATCCGTTTGACAGGGTAAGTTCAAAATTACCGCTGTTCTTTTCCATGAATACATCGCCATACCTGTTTTCGACACGGAGATTCATGTATTCCGGAACATTTATATAGTAATTGATCTCAACCTGTGATTCATAATTGATCACCTTATTAGTCATACCCTTGAAGTTCTCAAAGAATGCATTGATGCTCTGGTTAAACACTGTTTGAGCAAGAAGAAGATTTCCGGTCCCGGAGATTTTTACACTTATCTCGTCGAACATCTTGTTCAGCTTCGATTGGTTTGAGGCCGATGCCTTAATCTCAGCCCTTATAAAAACCGAGTCCTTTTGCCAGGTGGTAATCTCTATTGTGCCATACTTGTTGTTCACCTCCAGCACGCTCTCCTTTGTTGTGGGGAAACTCCTGATGAAGCTTCTTGATTCCGAAGCACCCTGTGGCAACAGACGGTTAAAGGGCAGCAATACAAGTATTAATATCAAAATTTTTTTACAGCTCATGGCTTTTATTTTTTTCAGCATTAGTCTCACTCTCCCTGAGAATTGCAAGCATATTCTCGAGGATCTTGATTTTTATTGTGTAGTTTCTGATCAGGGCCTCCACTACTTCCTGGTTTGCAATATTATCTTTAAGGTCTTTCTTCAGATCGGCATATATGCTGTCGATCTGTAAAAGATCGTTATTCAGTTCTTTCTTAAGTTCCGGATTAGTAGCAAGCATAGGTTCTGCCTCGCGGTAAAGTGCGTTTACCTGGTTGGTATAATATGCTTCAGCCTCTTTAAGCTGCTGCCTTGCAGGAAGATCTCCGTTTGTTGATAAAGCTATATTGCGGTTCACACTGCTACGGCCTAACTGGTAGAAAAACAGTGATATACCGATAATTGCAATCACCATGGCTGCAAACGATAACCACTTTCTCAAAGGCTTTCTGTCTGACTTCAGATCTTTCCCGATCCGGTTCCACACTTCCGGCGAAGGTTCGCGGATGTCAAGTGAATCCCTGTTTTCCCTGATGTAATCCTCAAGTTTGTCCATATATCCGGTTTTTTGAGAGTTGACTTCTTAATTTATTCTTTGCCCTGGAGTATTGAGATTTGGATGTCGATTCAGAGATCCCGAGAATCTGTGCAATCTCCGAATGATCATATCCTTCAAGCAGGTATAATGAAAGTATCACCCTGTACCCGTCGGGCAGAATCTCTATGTTTTTGATTATCTGTGATATATCATACGCTATTTCATCATCTTCCTCGTAGACATCGATGGGCAGATTGTCGGTAAGCATCAGGTCGATCTTATTTTTATGCAGGTGGTTTATACACTTATTGATAAGGATCCTCTTAAGCCATGCCCCGAAAGTTGATTCAAATCTGAAGAAATTTATGTTCCTGAAGCAGTCAACGAATGTCTCCTGGAGTATATCTTCTGCATCCTCCCTGTTATTAAGCATCCTGTAAGCAATGTTGTACATAGCCTTTGAATACTGGGTATAAAGCCGGAACTGAGCCTGGCTGCTGCCTTTTCTACACTCCTCTATTAACGGAGCATGTATGTGCACATCAAAATTATCCACCTGATAGTCTTACCTGATTACAAAGACAATAACTTAATTGCGGGGTTGCATCCCGGCGCTGAAAATATTCTGTTTTTTTCGTACGGGAATTACAATGAATGTATACAAAAATAATAATATGCTTATAAACAATGATATCCGCATAATGAAATCACCATGTTTCACATAGAAGGTTATTCTATCTTCTTTGATAATTTCTCCTTTTATTACCCTCTCAGTGTACCATTCGCTCTCATTCCGGTTTTTACCTTTTATATCAATGAAGCATGAGATGCCTGTATTTCCACATCTTGCCACCGGCCTTCGTGTTTCTATCGCCCTGAGGGAGGCATAGGAGAGATGTTGCCTGTAGCCTCCGGTATTCTTCCACCAGCCGTCATTTGTTATGATGAAAAGTGCATTAGCACCATTCCTTGCATACTCTGTTACAAATGAGCCGAATACAGATTCGTAGCATATTATCGGTGCAATTCCGGATCCGGTTCTCTGGTGTGTTAAGACACTTCTTGCTTCCTGTGAGCCATAACCCCACCGTGAACCTCCAAGGTATGGGAGTATTCTGCCAAGCAGCCTGCCCGGACCATTGAAAAACTGCATTTCGATACCGGGGACTAATTTTGATTTGTGATAGTATTCAAAGTTCTTCCCTGTATCGATCCTTATTGCCGAATTGAAATGATCAGAGTAGTATCCTGATGCATCCCTTTTAACCGCACTTCTTGTAGGAGGTTCATCCGTTGCATCATATTGCCTGAAGGTTACAACTCCTGCCACAACTGATGCATCAGGATATCTCCTTAGCATATCTTGTAACATTCTTATATATGGGTCATTCTGAAGATCATCGAGATTTACCGGATCATCAACAGTTGTTTCGGGAGTAATGATCCAGTCTGTATTCTTAGAAACCGAATCCCCAGCCAGTTTAATGACCTTCTGAAGCTGTGTATTGAACGGTACAACAAATTTTTCGGTGTAAGGATCGGTATTTGGCTGAACGATAACAACCTCTTCAGGAGCTGCAGAGCTTTCTTTTATAAAGTTATAGCGCCACAATGAGAAGGCAGAGGGTATAATTATAATACTTATCCACGCTATTGCCAGTGAAGTTGTTTTTCTCCCGGCTGAATACCTTATTATTATATGTGCCAGGAGGTAATTGCTGAGGAGAATCCACAGTGTACCTCCACCGGTACCCGTATATTCATACCATTGAATAAATGCAATATCTTTTGCCAGTCCGTTACCGAGGTTCATCCAGGGTGATATAATGCTGATATTGAGGCTGGCGAATTCGTAGGTCAGCCATAGAGTGAAGATGGAGGTTATCCCGGCAGCAATGCCTGCCCTGAGTCTGATTATAAAGGCGAGCCATAATGAAATTGCCATCAGGAATGTTAATCCGGTTATTACCATTACGGCCCCTGCCAGGCTTGCCACACGCATCCATCCCATTACTAATATGCTGAATATCAGTAGGCCTGGGAGAATAAGTAAAAAATAAGCATTCGGTGTGTATCGTTTCCCGTTTTCATACAGGTGATTCTCAATTAAAAAGAATGGCACAAATGAACCCGGCAGCACCAGTCCTGTACACCATCCGGTCCAGGCAAGTCCTGTCAGCGCTCCCCCTGCAACAGACAGGGATACAAGAGTATATTTGTTGAGGATCATGTGAAACAATCAATAAGCGAATTTAACTATAATCCGTCTATGATTAACTCAGATATCCCATTCTGTGAGCCAGCCAGGTGAGTAATAATGCCAGGGTGAATGCAATAACAGGAGAAATGGCCCACATCAGAAAAAATTTTCTGACTTCAGTTTTTTTAAAAATATGATTGGGTCCCAGTTTGGCAACCCCAATGCCAAGTATGGCAGCTACATTAAGCTGAACCAGCGAAGTCGGGATTCCTTCGGTAATTGAAGCAAGCAGTAATAAGCTTGATGATACAAAGGCAATAATAACTGCCTCGAATTTGCCGAACAGTATAATCTCTTTACCGGTGTTATTTAAGATTTTGGTACCGAAAATGGAGCTCCCGATTGCAAAATTAGGAGCAATGAGAAGAGTAGACAATATCATTATCAGCAGAAAATTCCTGTCAACAGAAATATTAAGTTCATTTGCTGTCATAGTCGCAATTGGTCCGGCGGCATTAGCCACATTATTTGCGCCTATAGAGAAGGCAACATAGAATGACATTACCAGGATCAGTCCGTTCCATACAGGCCTCATATTTGCGTTCTGTGCTCTTGACTGTGTTAAGCCTCTTCTTCTCATTGGCTTATAAATATACCTGCCTGCCAGAAAGCTGATTACAAAGGATACAACGGGGAGAATGAACCATGCAGGTATTACAACAAAGAATAGTTTATGTGAATCCAGATTATGGAAATAGAAAGCCGGTGCCACAACTGCAAGTACGGTTGCCTGGCTTGTAGACTGAGGTATGCCGGCAAGATTGGCCACCAGAAGAGAAATAGCAACAGAAAAGAGGATTATTGAAACAATTGGGAAAGTCATCAGAGCAGGATCAATTATCTCTCTTCCGATTGTTGATGCTGTGTCCTTTCCGGCGATGATAGCACCCAGAAAAACCATTATCCCGAATAGACCGGGGATAAGGTTCCTTTTTATAACATTTGCTCCATATGCAGCTGAAAATGAAGGTCCGGTACCGCTTCCTCCCATATTTATCGCTAAGAACATTGCGATGATAAACGGTATAAGCAGATGGCTTAATAACGGAGAAGTCATATCTTATTTATCAGGTTCAGAGTGTTCCCTCAATTTCTGATGCAAATTAGGTAAGGATCGTTTTCAGTCTGTAAGTATAAGAACTTAAACAATGTATGTATATCGTGTCATTTTTTAATCAGTCTTTAGCATTATACCCATCAGAAATCCAGGTATGGCACAATAATTATTAACTGTTTTGACCGCTATTTGAAGGGATTTTCATTCTCTGTTAAAAAAGGTTAAATATCATATTTTCAGGTATTAACTTTGACTGTTTTATTATATTGCGAGGTCAAAAAACCGGTGAGACAAAAATGCGGTTACTATATGTTTTAGTATTATTATTTTGGGTGCTGGTATCAGGTTGTGGCAACAGTGAAGAGCAACTTGTCAGACGTGCAGATAAGATTCATAAAACTATCCTTACTGTTGATACACATTGCGACACTCCTATGGATTTCGAAGATCCTGCATTTGATATGGGAGTAAGACATGAGAACGGATGTGTTGACTTCCCGAAAATGATTGAAGGAGGGCTTGATGCTGAATTTTTTGCAGTATTCACAGGCCAGGGTCCCAGAAACGACTCTGCATTTAAAAAGGTGCAAAGTGATGCTTTGTTTATCTTAAATGCAATTCATAATAATGTAGAAAAGAACGCATCTGTGGCTGAGATAGCTCTTACTGCAGATGACGCATACAGGCTTAAGAAAAGCGGTAAGCTTGCCGCCTTCATTGGTATTGAGAACGGATATCCCATAGGGCTGGATATATCAAAGGTCAGACAGTTTTATGATCTGGGAGCCAGATATATAACCCTTTGTCATACACGGAATAACGATATTTGTGATTCCTCAAACGATCCTGCAGGGCCTGAGAGCAATGGCCTCTCTGATTTTGGAAAAAAGGTTGTAAGTGAAATGAACAGCATAGGGATGATGGTTGATGTTTCACATCTTTCAGACAAATCATTTTATGATGTTCTGAGTGTCTCCGGTGCTCCGGTTATTGCATCTCATTCATCCACCAGGGCACTATGCTGTAATCCCAGGAATCTTAGTGACAACATGCTGCTTGCACTTAAGGAAAACGGAGGTGTTATTCAGATTTGTATTTTAAGCGCATACCTGAAAACAATAGAACCTAATCCTGATATGGAGCTTAAGCTTAAGGAACTTGGAAGTAAATATGGCAGCTACGATACTATATCAAGCGAGATCAGGAAAAATCAGATGAGAGGAGAATACAGGGAAATAAGAATAAGATATGAAAAACTGGCAACTGTAAGCGATATTGTTGATCACATCGATCATGTTGTGCAGGTAATAGGAATTGATTATGTAGGTATAGGAACTGATTTCGATGGTGGTGGAGGCGTTGAGGGATGCAGGAACGCTTCTGAGATGAAAAATATCACAATTGAGCTGTTAAGGAGAGGATATTCGAAAAGAGAGATAGAGAAAGTATGGAGCGGTAACATTATGAGAGTGTTAAGGCAGGTAGAAGAGATTGCAGAAAAGAGTCAGAGTTAATATTTTTTTAGTCAGATCCAATTTTACGTATGGGGATGCTTGAATAAAGTATCCCTTTTTTTATGAGGTCAACTCTTCACCCTTGAAAACCTTAAAGTACTTAGCATCCAGTCGGGTAGAGATTTATTGGGATCTCTTTTCCTCAGGTTGAGATATAATCCCAGTTTCTTTAATAATGGTATTTTATGCGTCTCTACGAACTCGATAAGAGTACCGTCAGGATCTTCAATATACGAGAAATGGCCGGCTGCTTCTCCCATGTCGAAGCTGTTGCCTTCATGACTCTTCTTACTGTCGACGGTAAACGGGAATCCTTTTGATTCACAAAAATTCTTAAGTTCATCCATTCCTCTCATATCATAGCATAAATGTATGAATCCGGGGTCGCCCCAGAATCTGTTCTCATATGTTTTCTTACCCGGCTTACCTGTACTGATAAGTTCTATTTCGCTGTTTCCTAGTACCTTACTAAAGGGACCTGCAAATGGGATTGACCTCCTTAGCAATACCCTCCGGCATTGTGACTCACCCCCGGCTAAAGCTGCCAGGTCAGGGAAGATACCGGTGGTATCGTACACAACATCATCATAACCAAGTATATCTGAGTAGACTGATTTTGATTTTTCTATATCTGATACTCCGATTACAGCTCCGTAGGAACCACCGGTCATCTTTTTCTCATTCCGGAACCAGTCGGTCGCTTCCACAATCTGGAAAAGATTTCCGTAGAGATCTTTCATGAAGAAAGTCATTTTCCCTGAAGGATCTTTTAATGTCGCTGCCGGAACTGAAAGACCTTTATCTCCGAATGAGGACAGTGTCTTCTGAATATCAATTGTCTTCATTTTGCATGCAAGTATGCCAAGGTCGCCTATCTGTACAGGTTCTTTTTTTGTTACCGGGTCTCTTCCTTTATACTGCCATATCTCAAATCCACCTCCGCTCTGAAGGTTGAGGGCAAGAACGGCATGTCTTCGCCGTGATTCTCCTCCTGTATAAGGAAGCATAAGCTTAGCTTCAGCTTCCTCTTCAAATACCCTGCAATCCATACCGAACTGATTTATATACCAATCCCAGGCTTCCTCAAGATTCACCACTCCGATTCCCATTTGTTGAATGCCACTGATTACATACCCTTTCATATAAATAGAGATAATTTGGTTTACATTATTAATTAGTGCCTAAAGTGCCTAAAGTGCCTAAAGTGCCTGGAGTACTTTATTGTTCTATTTAATATCATTAATATCATTTTGCACATTGTCATTAAGTACTTTAGGCACTCCGGACTTCAGGCACTCCGAACTTTTTATGTCGACTTTATTTTATCTGCAATCCTGAAGAAGAGCCATGGCAGGTACCTCCTGATATGGAGCATCATAAGTTCGCTACTGCCAACGAGTATCTCTCTTTTGTTCCTTCTGATACCTCTCATAATAATCTCAGCAGCTTTTTCAGCCGTGATACCTTTCGCCTGACCATCATCGAGTTTCCCATGTTCTTTTCCCTCGGAGTTAAGCGCATGAATTGAGATCGCTGTCCTTACCCTTCCGGGAATTATGACAGATGATCTGATGTTATTTGCTTTATTCTCGAGGTAGAGAGTTTCGAAAAACCCATGTAAAGCCTGCTTTGATGCCGAGTATGCTGATCTTAGCGGAAATCCGAATCTGCCTGAGATACTGCTTGTTGCAAGTATATGCCCTGCCTTCTGATTTATCATATAAGGGAGCACAGCCTTGGTCAGCGCAATTGTTCCGAAATAGTTGATTTCAAAGATCTTGCGGTCGAGCCATATTGGTGTTTCGTCAATTCTTGCCCTCTGGCTTATTCCTCCTATATTGATAAGATAATCGATCCTTCCAAAATTATCAATCTGCTGATTTACCAGGCTCACGATACCGGATGTATCCGAAAGATCAAATGGTACACAGTGAATATCACCGTTAAGTCCGTTACATTCTCTCTTTACTCTTTCCAATCCATCAGGATCGTTGGAAGATACAATTACAACTGCTCCATTTATGGCAAATCTCTTCACAAGCGCTTCCCCTATACCTGAAGAGCCTCCTGTGATCCACACTATTTTACCGCTAAATAATTTATCCTCAGTCATTATAAAGTCCTGAAACATTATTAACCAGATCCCTATGCTCCTTTACAAGGATATCGAATTCCGGGTCCTTATTAGCTTTATATTTTCTAATTCTGAATCCTCCCATGATCCTCTTGTATAGAAGGTAATAATTCCAGGCAAACAGTCCCGACAGGGGTAGTGAAAGGAAGAAAATAGCGCCTGTCCACCATGATGAGAAAAGGATAATTGAGAGTACCAGAAAGAGCGGAAAAAGTAAGATCGCAAGGATAAGCGATAGTGCATATCTCACTGATGATACGAACTGAGGATCTTTTATATTTCTGGTTTGCCAGACAGGCAATCCCAGGAAGATCATATTGAAAATATTTCCAAAAAGGAAGAGAGGGAAAGTAATAGTTAATAAAACCATTCCGGACATCAACCAAACGAGAGGATGTTTTTTCTTTTCAAGCAGCCTGTAGTTGGTATTTAGTTTTTTAACTTTCTCCTTAACACTGAGGCTTAATGAGCATAGTTTATGAAAGAGCTGGTTGTCGGTTGTTTTAAGCTGATTAAGCTTATCAATAAGTGCCCTGTCTCTGGATATTTTAGGAACTTTAATATCATCGCTGTGTTTTCCGTTAATTATGCTTCTTAATTCATCGATAGCCTCATAATCCTCTTCTGTATCAATATTCACCATCAGCCCTTTTATCTCATTGTAAATCCTGTTTCTCAATTCATTGAGTGCTCTTTCAGGACTTGCAGCATAAAGCTGATGATATTCTGACACTTCAATGGGTTTGCCATAAACCACTGTCAGAACCTGCCTGTACCTTCTGTAGTTGGAATATTCAATTCCGATAGGAATGATTTTGATTTTAAGAGTGTTCCCTGTTGCCTCGTCGGATTGAAAAGCAACCCTGCAGATTCCCTTTTTTAACTGACGCAGCCTTCTGAAGCCTTCATGGTTGCCTTCCGGGAGGATCACCAGACCATTCTTATGTTTTATAACATCAATTGTCTTTGTAAATATCTCATCATTGCCCTTCAGGCTGCTGAATCCATCCCTCATCCTGTATACCGGCAATATTTTAAGAAAATAGAGAATTGATGCAATCATATTCTTCCTGAAGATATCAGCTCTTGCAAGAAAAACATTATGCCCTTCGTTGGTAAACAGTACAGCCAGGGCATCCATCAGGGCATTCTGATGGTTCGGGGCAAAAATGATGTGATGGTCGGGATTTAAGTTTTCCTGACCTATCACTATTACTTTTCTGTAAAAAACATTATTGTGCCAAAGCCCTGCAACGAACTTGAGGAGAGCATATCCGGCAGAGTACTTTTCAATATTTTCCTTCCCCATTTAACAAAAATCTAACCCTTTAAACCTGGTTCAACCTGGTATGAGTGCAAGTTAAAAAAAATGAGATTTTTTAGCTGAATTTGAGAATAGTTTAATTGGATTATACTCAATAATAAGTCTTTATACTACCTGTCAGCCGGTATCCTTACCGTCTTTGAGTCTATCGATTAGCCTTCTCTCTTTTTTTGTCGGGCGTCCGGTACCTTTTTCCCTGTAGAATGTTCCGCTGGTATGCCGGAAATCAAGTTTAAGCTTTTCTTCTTCAGGAGTAATATTTTCAATGAACTGTTGGACCAGTTTGGCAGAGACTCTGTTTTCAATAGGTTCAATAATCCTGTATGTAAAGTTTACCGGAGGTTTTCTGACAGTAATTATCTCATTTTGAGTGATTGTCCTTGAAGGTTTCACCTGGACATTGCCAATAAGTATTCTGCCCTTACGGCATTCTTCCGATGCAATACTTCTGGTTTTGTATATTCTTACAGACCAGAGATATTTGTCAATCCGGATTGATTTATCTTCTGACATATGAAAAAATTTACAGGCTCTTACCCTCAGGAGGATCCTTTTTTTCGGCCACGGGCTTAATTTTCCCCTCCTTATTAAAAGCAGTCATTGTCAGATCAAGTCCGGCAAAAGTAAATGATTTGATCATTTCTATTGCAATAGGTATTCTCTCCTCAATCACTTTTCTTTCCTCGTTATCCCATTTTCCCAGAACAAAGTCGATCTGTGATCCTGTGCGATAGCTGTTTCCTATTCCGAATCTTATTCTCGGATAATCATGGGTACCAAGAATTGAGGTTATATGCAACAGGCCATTATGTCCTCCGTCACTCCCTTTGGGTCTCATTCTGATACTTCCCAGCGGCAAGGCGATATCGTCAACTACAACAAGTGTATTTTCAAGCTGGATATTTTCCTTTTTCATCCAGTAGCTTACAGCATTACCGCTTAGGTTCATAAAGGTTGACGGTTTCAACAGGATGAGTTCACGGCCTTTGTATTTTAAATGGCATATAGCTCCGTAACGCTTATCTGTAAAAGAAATATTGGATGCCACAGCCATGGCATCCAATATTTTAAATCCTATATTATGTCGGGTCTCTTTGTACCCTTCACCTATATTTCCCAGGCCGGCTATAAGATATTTCATCGAGCCTGAATATAATTTAAGAAGTCAATGTAACTCTATTCAGCAGCAGGAGCTTCAGGAGGTGCAGCGGCTGCATGTGCAGCTGCATTTGTAGCTTCTGTGGCAGCTTCGGCAGCAAGCTCTTCTTCACTCTTCGCAGCAACCCTTGAAGTTGCGATTGTAAGAACCATTGATTTCTTCATGTCAAGAAATTCAATCTTATCCATTGCAAGGTCCATTACTTTCACTCCTTCGTGAATTTTGAGGTCCGTTATATCAACAGGAATGAATTCCGGAAAGTCCTTCGGAAGTCCTTTGACTTTCAGGGTTCTTCTCTTGATGCTCAGTTTACCGCCTGCAATAACCCCGACTGAGTCGCCATGTACTTTAACAGGGACCGATATTGTTACAGGTTTATCATCGAATACCTCTACAAAATCTACGTGAAGGATTTTGTCACTTACCGGATGGAACTGAATATCCTTGAGAACAGCTTTATATTGTTTATTTTCCAGATTCAGATCTACAAGATGGGCTTCGTGAGTGTAAACCAAGTTCTTGAATGAAAGTTCAGGGGCATGGAAATGAATATTTTCTTCTTTTCCATAAATAACACATGGTACGCTTCCTGCTTTTCTGATCTCTTTTGAGCTTTTTTTACCAAGTTCTGTTCTGAATGATCCTTTGATCTCTATTGTCTTCATTTGTCTGAAAGTTATTGTGCTACTAAAAGTTATCACTTTGATAACTTTCCATTACACGTTTGATATTAATTTTTTGGCTTGCAAATATATGACAAAGGAATCAGAATACAAAATTAGTTGAAATCGACTGATTGGTGTTGACTGCTTCAATTGTTAACGCAAATATTTCGGCTATAGAAAGCACTTTTATTTTTGGTGAATTTATTATTACCGGAACTGAATCGGAAACTACCAGTTCCTCTATTGCAGAGTTATTAATTCTTTCCACTGCATTCCCTGAAAGAATGGGATGTGTTGCAACAGCCCTGATACTGGTTGCCCCTCTTTCTTTCATCATTTCTGCAGCCAGTACTAGTGTGCCGGCAGTGTCAACCATATCATCTATGATAACTACATTTCTTCCCTCAACCTCACCAATAACAGACATCTCTTCAACAACATTCGGCTTCTTACGAAGCTTATAACACAAAACTATTTCTGATTGCAGGTGTCTCGAATATGCATTGGCCCTCTTTGAGCCTCCCATATCGGGAGCAGATACCGTAAGGTTTGGAAGTTTAAGATTTTCAATGTAAGGAGCAAACATTGCCGACCCGAAAAGGTGGTCAACGGGAACATTAAAGAAACCCTGTATCTGGTCGGCATGAAGATCCATAGTAATTACCCTGTCGACTCCTGCGGTGCCGAGGAGGTCGGCCGATAATTTTGATCCTATCGATACTCTGGGCCTGTCTTTTCTGTCCTGTCTGGCAAAACCATAATAAGGGATGACAGCTATAACTTTATACGCTGATGCTCTTTTGGCAGCATCGATCATAAGCAGAAGTTCGAAAAGGTTCTCAGCCGGTGGATTGGTTGATTGCACAATAAAAACCATGCAGCCTCTGACTGACTCATCAAAACATGGCTGAATTTCGCCGTCACTGAACTCTGTTACTGAGCTTTTACCCAGTTCAATTCCCAGTTTGTCTGCAATCATTTGAGCCAGATGCTGAGAAGACCGGCAGGCAAATAGTTTCATTGGTGCTTTTCCAAACATTTTCCTGTTTTATTACCTGATTATTACTTTGGGTTACTAAGATGCAAAAATATAAAATCCAGCCGATTTCATTCAGTGTTTGATAAAATGTTCATAGATTCTTCAATGTAGTTTAGTATCTCATCCCTTCCCTCTGCCGTTACTGTTGATGAAATAAAAGTTTCCGGTAATGATTCCCATGATTTATGCATCTCTTTATCATATAATGTTATGGATTGTTCAAGAGATTGTTTTGAGATTTTATCGCTCTTTGTAAATACCCTGGCAAACGGGATCTGGTTATTTCCAAGGAATTCCATGAACTCAAGATCGGAACGCTGTGGTTTAAGTCTTACATCCAGGAGAACGAAAAGGCAGACAAGGTTTTCCCTTTTAAGCACATAGTTGCGGGTTGACTTTATCCATTTATCCCTGAGTTGCAAAGGAACCCTGGCATAGCCATATCCTGGCAGATCAACGAGATACCAGTTTTCGTTAATATGAAAGTGATTAATTGTCCTTGTTTTTCCGGGCTGTACCGATATTTTGGCCAGCCGTTTCCAGCCGGTAAGCACGTTAATAAGTGACGATTTCCCGACATTCGAACGACCAATAAAGGCAAATTCAGGTTTTGATGCCGGCGGGCACTCCTTAAGGGAAGGACTGCTTTTAACAAAGGAGGCCGAACGGATTATCATATCTTATCTATTTGAGATCGTTATACGGCAGGTCGATCTTTTTTACCAGGAGATAGTTATTACCATAACTTGTTAATATCTCGGCAAGTACTTCTACATTCGGGTTCGTGGGTGTTGATGTTTTCCTGAGATTAAGAATCCCTGTTCCGTTCACGGTTTTTACCGGCTCACAACGGGCTGTGTCGTATACTCCCTTTGAAAAATCACCGCGGAAATATTTCACTTTTGTTGCTTTGTTTGACAATTCCAGAGATATCCTGTATGTTCCATTGGTTTTGTAATCATCCTTTATACTGACAACAATGTCAGGATAGCCGGTGATCAGCTTACCGTCGGGTGTATACTCTTCAAAGAAAAAGGTACGCAATCCTTTCTCAAAACCCAGTCGGGCTTTTATCTTTCCATTTTTAAAATATTGTTGCTGTATCCCATGTATCGTATCCCTTTTATAGGGTGTTGCCCGGAATACGGGTCCTTCAACATAATACCATTTCGCAGAGTCTTCCCGGAGTCCGTTCTCATACCAGAATAACTGACGAACCTCTTTGGTGGTATAGAATGATCTCATTTCTCCTTGCCTGATGCCATTCTTAAATGTAACTTCCTTAATAAGTGTATTTCCGCTGAAATATTGTTTAATTCCCGTATAACCGGTATCCGGAACCGTAATTGTATCAGCTGAGGTTTTCGAATCTTTTTTCGAATTGCCGGCTCCGGTACATCCCTGATTTAAAAGCAGTACTGATAAAAGCAGCACTGCACCTGAAATTAGTCTCATAATTATGATAATAATAAATAATTAAATAGCTGGTTCAGAATTAAGGTAAACCTCAAGTAAACTCGATTCGCCGGCAGGCTCCAGCACAACATCCCTGATCATGGCAGGAAGCAGTACGGTTTCACCGCGAATGACTTTTTCAGAAGAATCATCCCAGTGGATATGGAACCCGCCATCGATGCAGATGAATAAAACAAATGAATCGTTGAAATAGTATTCCCTGTTGATCCTTCTGTTGAAATTAAGAAGGTTAGTGTTAAAAAATTCACAACTGACCAGGTTCTCAGCTTTGTTCAGTTCAGTCTCCTTTCTGATTTTGCCTCTTTTTTCTGTCTCAGTAAAGTCTATGGCATCAAGAGCAAGATCGAGGTGAAGTTCCCTTTTAACCGGACCTGTGCTTTTCCTGTTCGAGTCAGAAATTCTGTAAGTGATGTCGGAAGTCTGCTGTATCTCTACAAGCACTGTTCCTGCACCAATAGCATGAATTCTGCCTGCAGGAGTGAAGAAAGTGTCTCCTTTTTCAGACTTCTCCACGTTGAGAAGATCAGGAAGGGATCCATTCTTCAAAGATTCCTCATAGATCTCTTTTGTCACACCTTCTTTAAAACCTGTAAATATTCTGGCATCTTTTTCACTTTCAAGTATATACCACATTTCTGTTTTCCCGTAGGCATTATGCCGCTCCTTTGCCATGGCATCACCCGGATGAACCTGGACGGAGAGATCCTCTCTTGCTTCAATGAATTTAATGAGCAGAGGGAATTCATTTCCAAACTTTTCATATATTGAATCCCCTGTAATATCTCCCATGTAAACTTCTATCAGCTCTTCAATATTATTCCCTGCAAGGTATCCGTTGGTTACAACCGAAAGGTTCCCCTGAACTCCGGAAACTTCCCAGCTTTCGCCTATATTTGGCAAATTACCGGCATTTTTATTATAGAGGTTTGCCAGTATATTTCCACCCCAGATCTTATCCTTAAGGATAGGTTCAAACTTTAACGGATACAATTCGGACATAAAAAAAATAATTCATTATTTTTGATAATTAATTCTGCAAAAATAGGCATTTATGTTGATAGTAGGAATAGCAGGCGGGACCGGTTCGGGAAAAACAACTGTTGTAAGAAAGATTTCGGAAGTTTTTCCGAACGGGGAGGTTATAGTTATGCCCCAGGACTCCTACTACAGGGATAATATCGGTATTCTGCCGGAAGAAAGGCAAAAGATAAATTTCGACCATCCCGATTCAGTGGAATTCGGATTGCTGATTGACCATCTGAAACAGCTTAAACTGGGAAAGACAGTTGAGATGCCCGTTTATTCATATATTACCTGCCTGAGATCAGGAGAGACAATAACAATTAAACCTTCGCGTGTTGTTGTTGTGGAAGGTATCCTGATACTCACGGATCAGGGTTTGAGGAATATGCTTGACATAAAGGTTTTTGTCGATGCCGATGCAGATGACAGACTTGGACGGGTAATTCACCGGGACATAATTGAACGCGGGAGGACATTGCAGAAAGTGCTTGATAGATACAATGATACAGTAAAACCTTCTCATCTGCAGTTCATTGAACCATCAAAAAGATATGCAGATATTATCATCCCGGGAGGGGGACAGAACCAGGTTGGGATAGAGGTTTTAATCTCAATAATTGAAAAACACCTTTTAAAAAGTAAATCATAGGAAAATGCTTCTTCCCCTGAACTCACCCCCCCAACCCCCCCTCTCTGTTGCACAAAGAGGGGGGTTGAAACGCACTGTTTTGTAGTGTGTTTCCCCCTCTTTACAAAGTAGAGAGGGGGATAAGGGGGGTGAGTTCATGGAAGGCAAGGAAGAATCATGTAATAGATTTTAATTCAGTAATACAGTTGTATTCATCATTACAAATAGTTTTATTAAAAAGTAAATCATAACACATGCTTGATAACATACAAATAGAGGATATTCTTTTCCTGGATATCGAAACTGTACCGAATGCTATGTCATTTGAACAAATGGATCTGTCGATGCAGAAACTATGGGACAGGAAATCAAAACAATTCAGGTCGCCTGAGCAAACGGGGCAGGATGTTTATGAAAGAGCCGGGATTTATTCTGAATTCGGAAAGATAATCTGTATTTCAGTAGGATTCATCAAAGAAAAAGATCCATACGCTCTCCGGCTGAAATCTTTCTATGGGGATGATGAGAAAACTGTTCTGTCAGACTTCTCCCAGATGCTTTCCAGATTCTCAAAGGCAAACAGGGAGTCGCTTCTTTGTGCCCATAATGGCAAGGAGTTCGACTTTCCCTATATTGCAAGACGGATGGTTATTAATGGGCTGTTAATCCCTGACCTTCTTGACAATGCAGGAAAAAAACCCTGGGAGGTTAAGCTGCTCGATACTATGGATCTCTGGAAATTCGGGGATTACAAGAATTACACATCCCTTGACCTTCTGACATCAGTACTGGGAATACCAACACCAAAGGATGATATAGACGGAAGCATGGTGGCGGGGATTTATTATATTGAAAAAGATATTGAAAGAATTGTCAGGTATTGTGAGAAGGATGTTGTGGCCATTGCACAGGTGCTTCTTCGTTTTATGAATAAACCGATGATCGGTGATGAAAAGATTGAATCTGTGACCTTTACTTAACCGATACCCGATAGCATTAAAAGGTACCTGGCAACCTCTTCCGGCTGGTCGGCATGCAGCCAGTGACCTGCATTCTCTATCTCTATGAAATCGGCTGCAGGAAAGATTTTAAGAATATCGGGATAGTCAGCAGGATTAATATAATCAGATTGAGCCCCCTTTAGAAATATTACAGGGAACCCGGATATCTGGTAATCAACTGTAGTACTTCTGTCTATGCCTTCCATTATTCTGTCCAGGTTTTTCAGAAGAGACATGGCATTGATCTTCCAGTTGAAATTGTTTCCGGAAGTCCTCTGCAGGTTCTTAAGGATGAATCCCCTTATCTTTTCGGAATCTATCAGGTTCTCTAATTCCGATTCAGCATCTGTCCGGGAGTGAATTTTCGAAAGGTCAAGTGATAGTATAGCTTTTAATATTGAGTGGTGCTGATCATATGCCATATTACCGGAGGTTTCATTGACAAAGGGTGATATATCGGCAATAAGCATTCCGTTTAACCTTTCCGGCCATTCAAGGGCAAATGATATGGCTGCTTTGCCTCCCATGCTGTGACCTGCAAGGAAGAATTTATTAATATTCAGTTCATCAGCCAGTTCAAGCAAATCGTCACGCATGGCTTCGTAGCTCATAATATCTGAATGTGGTGACTGTCCATGATTTCTGAGATCCGGAAGATAAACAGTATAACTTCCGGCGATCATTTTTGCAATGGATAACCAATTATCAGATGAGCCATATAACCCGTGGAGAATAAATAGCGGTGGCCCGCTTCCATAGCTCCTGAAGAACAGTTTCATACTCCTTTAATCAGGCCAGTTGCCTCTTATACATTTGTATGGTATTCTCAAGTCCGAGATAAAGTGCATCAGAAATAAGAGCATGTCCGATTGACACTTCGAGCAGCCATGGGATGTTCTGCCGGAAGTACCTGAGGTTATCGAGATTCAGGTCATGTCCTGCATTAACTCCCAGACCTGCATTGCGCGCAACTTCTGCTGCTCTGATGAAAGGTTCTATCGCCTCTACTGAATTTCCGGAGAAGGCAGAAGCATAAGGTTCAGTATATAGTTCAACCCTGTCTGTCCCTGTAAGTGCTGCATGCTCAATATTAACAGGATTTGTATCAACAAAAAGTGATGTTCTGATTCCATCCTTCCTGAATGTCGCTACAATATCAGTAAGTAAACTCCTGTGTTTCACTGTATCCCAGCCAGCATTGGATGTGATGACATCATGTGCATCCGGGACCAGAGTCACCTGGTTGGGTTTTACGGACAACACGAGTGTAATAAACTGATCGGAAGGATAACCTTCAATATTAAACTCGGTAGTTATTATCGGTTTAATATCCAGTACATCTTTATACCTGATATGCCTTTCATCGGGCCGGGGGTGAACAGTTATCCCATCAGCGCCAAAAAGCTGGCAGTTAATTGCAGCTGTAAGCACATTCGGAATATTTCCTGCACGGGCATTTCTTATTGTTGCAATCTTATTAATATTTACACTTAACTTTGTCATTATAATAAATTGTATGATTTTACCGTATAGTAAATGAATTTACAAAAGTACAATAACTGGATTTTTTTTTACTATATTAGTTGAAAATAAAACCAGGAATGGTTGCCAAGGACTTAATATCTGAAGTTATTCCTTCACTGAAAACATCTGATCTGGGACAGACTGCTCTGAACTGGATGGAGATTTTCAGAGTATCTCATTTGCCAATTGTCAACAACCAGGATTTTCTGGGTCTTATATCCGATGCTGACATATATGACATGAATCAGCCAGGCGAGCCAATAGGTAATCATGCACTTACGTTACTTAAACCATACGTTAATTCAGAACAGCATATTTTTGAGGTAATCGGACTTGCTGCCAGGCTAAAGCTTACGGTAATTCCTGTTCTCGATTCAAAAAATTACTATAAGGGAGTAATAACAACCAACGATCTGATACGTCATATGGCAGGAATATCTTCGATGGATCAGCCGGGCGGAATAGTTGTCCTTGAGCTTGTTGACAGGGATTATTCGCTTTCACAGATTGCACAGATAGTCGAGAGCAATAATATAAAAGTACTCAGCATGTATATTACATCACCTCCTGATTCAACCAAACTTGAGGTTACGCTAAAGCTCAACAGCAATGATCTTACATCTGTTTTAAGGACATTTGAACGATATAATTATGAAGTTAAGACCTGGGTGGCCAGCAATGATTCGATAGACCAGTTTTATCAGGAACGATTTGACCTCCTGATGAAATATCTGAATATATGAAAAGCAGAAAGTCCCTCCTGGGGGGTGGGGGGTATGACCAATATGAGGAGATTCGGTAAGGGTATAGATGAAAAATGATTAAAAAATTTATGCTTAAAAGAGTTGCCATATACAGCAAGGATTCAAATTCTAAAACACGTGAAGGAGTCAGCAGGCTCGTTGCAGAGTTTTGCCGCCGTGGAATTCAAATGCAGATATTTCAAAGATCGGGAGATCCTGTAATCTGTCCTGATGGGGAGTTAATAGAGCGGTTCAGTGAGCTTTCAGCACTTTCTGTATTACCTGATCTTGTTCTCAGTGTAGGTGGCGACGGCACTTTCCTTGAAACAGCCCTTAAAGTAAAAGATGCAGGCATCCCTGTCGCCGGAGTAAACACAGGCCGGATGGGCTTTCTGGCTAACATACCGGCTGAGGAAATAGGTCGGTCAATTGATATGCTCTGTAATGGTGAGTATGATCTGATTGACAGATGTTTTCTTAAAATAGAGCAGCCGTCAGGGCTTTTCAGCGGTAACGGGTCATCAGCATTGAACGAGATTACAATTCAGAAAGCTGATCTGAGCATGATCACCATTAATGTTTATGTTGATAATACTCATCTGAATACCTACTGGGCCGACGGATTGATAATCTCTACCGCAACCGGCTCTACCGCATACAATCTAAGCGCCGGAGGCCCTATTTTGTCGCCTGAGGATCAATCTATTATTATCTCCCCAATATCACCTCATAACCTCACAATACGTCCTATAATTATTTCAGGCGAGAGCAGGCTCAGGATGGTAATTGAAGGAAGAAGCAATGAATTCATGGCAACCTGCGATTTCCGTTCAACCAGGGTGCCTTTCTCTGAAGAGATTCATATAGCAAAGGAAAAGGTAAAGCTTAAAACGGTGATGCTAAAAGGTACTGATTTCTACAGTACATTGAGGAACAAGCTTATGTGGGGGCTTGACCGGAGGAATTAGATACATTTTTGATGATGTAATCATACTATTTAATAATTGATTATTATATTTGTATCGTATAAAAGCAATTTATATGAAGAGACCTCTTCTGATACTTGTTCTTTTTTGCATGGTAAGCCAGTTCTCACATGGCCAGCTATGGAAATTAAAAAGATATGAGGCAAGTGCCGGACTTGGTCCAACTTTCTTCTTTGGAGATGTAGGAGGGTATTCTATTGGTGAAAACATTCTTGGATTAAAGGATATGACCTTTCAGCAAATAAGAGTGAACCTTGATCTGAGTGGAAAATACCGGATCACACAATCTGTTAATGCCCGGTTTAGTTTTTCAACAGGATTACTCAAAGCTACTGATGAAAGAGGATCAAATGAAGGACGCGGATTTGAAGCATCTACTTTTTATTATCAACCTGCCCTTATCGGTGAATACTATTTTATAAAGAACAGGTCGGAAAACAGTTATCTGTTTATTAGTTCAGGAAAGAAATTTCTCAAAACCTTAATTTCCTCGCTTGACTTCTATGCATTTACAGGAATAGGAGGGATGGGTTATTCAGTTGTTGGTAATGAAAAACTGATTGACAATCCAAACGGATTTAATTCCGGTGGTTTTACAGCTGTTATCCCTGTCGGTTTCGGCACTACACTAATCTATTCACCCGCTGTAAATTTTGGCCTAGAATTTGGTGGCAGGTATACATTCTCAGATGGCCTCGACGGTTATACTTCACAATATTCCAGCGCAAATGACGTTTATTATTTTTTGAACTTTGTCGTTACTTACAAGATGAAAACCGGCAGAAACGGATTGCCGACTTTCAGATGATTATGAGCTGGGTCACTTTTGATGAAAAGAATTAACGGGTTATTATTTTTAGTCTTTATTTCATTGACCCTCAATGGTCAGAGAAAATCTGATTATGGAGTATTCGGAGGGGTCTCATCATATATTGGCGACATAAATCCCGGCAGATTATTATATTCTCCATTGCCGGCTGCCGGTATCTTCTATCGTTATAATCTTCACCCCCGGCAATCTCTGAGGACAAATCTCTTCCTGGGTGGCATCAGGGGAAACGATCAGGATTTTAAAAATGATTTTCAGCAGGCACGAGGTGAATCTTTTTCAGGTACTGTCGGAGAAATGGCTATGCAATTTGAGTTTAATTTTTTTCCCTATGCCACCGATGGCAAGCGGTGGAATTATACTCCTTACATTGCAGCAGGAGCAGGTATAGCGTTCATTAATACAGAGGTATTTACATACGTACCTGTTATCCCTTTCTCCATGGGTTTTAAGATTAATGTTTATAAAAATTTGGGAATAGAGGCTGAATATGGTTTTCGTAAAACTTTTTATGATAACTTTGACGGCTTAAATGATTTTGTAGCCGCTGAAGATCATGGATGGATCCATAATAATGACTGGTACACATTTACAGGAGTTTCTGTCACCTGGAAAATATACAATAAACTTGCAGGATGCCCGGCTTATAATGATGTTGATTCTAAGAGAAAACGATAGAATATGCCCCTGAAGGAACAAATTATTGCTGGAAAGCTTCCCTCTCATATTGCCGTCATTATGGATGGTAACGGCAGATGGGCCATACAAAGAGGACTCGACAGGGTATTCGGCCACCAGCAGGGGGTTAATGCAGTGAGAAATGTTATTGAGGCTGCCGCTGAAATTGGAATCGGCTACCTTACTCTTTATGCTTTCTCCACAGAAAACTGGGGAAGACCTGATGAGGAAGTATCGGCACTGATGGAAATTATGATACAATCCCTTAATAAAGAAACCGATACTCTTATCAAAAACAATATCAGGATGATGACCATCGGAGATGTCGGCAGGCTTGCCGGAGATGTCAGGGAAAGATTGTATGAAACAATCGATCTTACCTCTTCCTGTACAGGACTTAACCTTGTAGTTGCTCTGAGTTACAGCTCAAGATGGGAAATAACTGAAGCAGCACGAAAGCTTGCAAAAGATGTTAAAAACGGAATGGTTGATTTAGATTCGGTAGATGAGAAAAGTTTTGAAATATATCTGACAACAGCAGGTATCCCTGACCCTGATCTTATGATAAGGACAAGCGGTGAGATGCGAATCAGCAATTTCCTTTTGTGGCAGATGGCTTATACGGAGCTTTATATTACGGAAGTACTTTGGCCCGATTTTGGCAAGGAGGACTTTTACAAAGCTGTTATTGAATATCAGAGAAGAGAGAGAAGGTTTGGAAAAACAAGTGAACAGATTGCGGATAATTGAAGCAGTGATGATTATTGCACAAATAAGAAAGACATTAATAATATTGCTCGCTCTGCTGAGCCTTCCTCTTGCTGCTCAGGAAAAACAGGAGATATACAGTTACATGTCTTATGAGGATTATATTATTGGGGGAGTAACTGTAACCGGAGTCAGATTTCTTGATCCAAATGCACTTATCGGCATCTCAGGCTTAAGAATAGGACAGGAGATAACCGTACCCGGCGATGCACTCAGACTTGCTGTTCAGAAATTATGGCAGCAGGGATTGTTTTCAGATGTAAGAATCTCTGTAACAAATATTTCCAGGGACTCCATCTTTCTCGATATAAACCTTCAGGAAAGGCCCAGAATTTCATCTGTTAACTACAATGGACTGAAAAAATCAGAATCACAGGATCTTGTCGAAAAAATAAACCTTCCGGTCGGGTCACAGGTTACCCCTTACCTTCTCAATACAGCGAAAAAAATCATTGTGGACCATTTTGTGGAGAAAGGATATCTGAATACTGAAGTGAATTATATTCAGAAAGATGATCCTGACCAGGCTAATAATGTCCTGCTTACCGTCAATGTCGATAAGAAAGAAAAGGTTAAGATATCTGAGATTAAATTTATAGGGAATGAATATTTCGAGACATCGAAACTCCTGAGGAAAATGAAAGGCACCAAGGTCAAAAACATTAACTTCTTCAGAGCTTCGAAATTTATAGAGGATAAATATGAAGAGGACAAGTTAAAACTGACCACTTTCTATAATGATAATGGTTTTAAAGACTTCACAATCATTTCCGATTCACTCTATCCGACAATTGAAAACAGGGTTGGCTTAATGTTAAGGATTGATGAGGGAAACCAGTATTATCTCCGTAATGTTGAATGGGTGGGAAACAGTGTTTACCGGAAGGAAGACCTTGAACGTATTTTCAATGTAAAAAAGGGTTCGGTATATAATCAGTCGCTTATAAATGATCGGCTTAACGGATTGGGAGGCGCACAGGATGCAGTTAGTAATATGTACCAGAATTTCGGTTACCTGTTTTCACGGCTTACTCCTGTTGAAGCCAAAGTTGATAACGATTCTGTTGATCTTGAGGTTAGAATTTACGAGGGAGATCAGGCATATCTTAATGACATAATAATATCAGGGAACACCCGGACAAATGAACATATAGCCAGACGTGAACTTTATACCCTCCCGGGGGATCTTTTCGCAAAAGATAAAATAGTAAGATCAATAAGACAACTTGGTGTGATTGGCCATTTTGATCCGGAAAAGATAAATCCTATACCACTGCCCGATATATCAAATGGAACAGTTGATCTTTTATATAAGCTTGAAGAGAGAGCCAATGACCAGTTCGAGATCTCAGGCGGATGGGGAGCCGGCATGCTTGTTGGTACGATTGGTGTACGGTTTAATAATTTTGCCATGCGCAATTTCTTTGATCTTAAGGAGTGGCGGCCATATCCTTCAGGTGACGGGCAATCCCTTAGCATCAGGATGCAGTCAAACGGAAGGGTCTATCAATCATATACGATCTCGTTTATGGAACCATGGCTTGGAGGAAAGAAACCAAACACATTCTCTGTATCAATATACAGGTCATTGATGACGAACGGGGAACCTAAAAACTCTGTCTCCCGCCAGTCAATGATAATTGACGGTGCAACTGTCGGACTTGGTAAAAGACTCACCTGGCCTGATGACTTTTTCTCAATATATGGTGAATTGAGTTATCAGAGATACTATCTGAAAGACTATAATGTTTACAGCTTCCTTTTTGATAACGGAACTTCCAACATGTTTAGCCTGACCACCAGACTTACCCGGTTTTCAACCAGCCCTAATCTTATTTATCCCCGCAGCGGGTCCTCATTTTCAATGTCGCTTCAGCTGACTCCGCCATGGTCATACATGAGTGGAAAGGTTATGTCGGACGTACCCGATGAGGTAAAATACAAGTGGATTGAATTTCATAAATGGGTTTTCAAAGCAGATTATTACCTGCCTCTTTCTCCAAACGATAAGCTTGTTCTTAATACTAAGGCTGCCTTCGGGTACCTTGGGTTCTATAATCCTGATATCGGACCATCCCCATTTGAGTATTTCTATGTCGGAGGCGATGGGATGTCAGGATATAACTTCTATGGTCGTGAAGTTGTTGCACAGAGGGGATATACCAATGGTTCCCTTACCCCATATGACCCTGTAAGAGGGAAACCATCGGGGAATGTCTATTCAAAGATCACAATGGAACTCAGGTATCCCGTATCACTGAATCCCCAGGCAACAATTTACGGGATGGCATTTATTGAATCCGGAAGAGCATGGTATTCTCTCGACGAGTTCAATCCGTTCAGTATGAACCGCGCAGCAGGGTTTGGCCTCAGGGCTAACCTGCCAATGTTCGGATTGCTCGGTATTGACTGGGGGTACGGCTTCGACCCGGCTCCTACTGGTCAGTCAAATGCTAACGGTTCTCAATTCCATTTTGTTATAGGTCAACAATTCTAATAGGTAATTAAAATTAATAGTCATGAAAAAATTAGGTGTAATAATATCGTTGTTTGTTCTGACTTCGGCCGTGGCCATCGCTCAGAAGTATGCTTTTGTTGATTCTGAATACATAAGAAAAAACATACCTGCTTTTACTACGGCACAGGAGCAACTCGACAAACTTTCACAGCAATGGGAAAAAGAGATTGCTGATGGGTATGCTGTTGTAGAACAGATGTATAAATCTTATCAGAATGAAGCAGTGCTTCTCTCTCAGGATATGAAATCCAAACGGGAGGAAGCTATAATTTCCAGGGAGAAGGAGATGAAAGCACTTCAGAATAAGTATTTTGGAATGGAAGGCGACCTTTTTAAGAAAAGGGAAGAATTGGTTAAACCAATCCAGGATGAGATACTGAAAGCAATTAAAGAACTGGCAGTTGAGGGAAACTATGCAGTAATATTCGATACTGCAGCCGGAGGTAATATCCTGTTTGCCAATCCTAAGTTTGATCTTAGCGACCAGGTACTTGAAAAATTAGGTTATAAGAATTAAATAATTACTTTTGCAATAATTTTAAAAAAGATTCAAAATGAAAAGATTAGCAGTAATAACGGTCGTTATAATAATACTCGGTTCCTTTGGTCAGGATATCTTCGCTCAGAATCTTAAATTCGGGCATATAAGCAGTGATGAACTGATTCAGGCAATGCCGGAGTTTGACACCGCGAGTAAAGAGCTTGAAAAGTTCCGCCAGGACCTTATTAATGCACTTGAACTTATGCAGGTTGAACTGAATAATAAGAGTGAAGCATATACCAGGGATAGCAAGAATCTTACTGAGATTGTCAGACAGACCAAAGAGCAGGAACTGATGGATATTAACAATCGAATACAGGAATTCCAGACCAATGCACAGCAAAAGCTTCAGGAAAAACAGGCTCAGCTCTTTCAGCCCATAATGGCAAAGGTTGACAAGGCTATCAAGGATATCGGTAAGGAAAACGGATTTGTTTATATCTTTACAATAGGCCAGGGCAGTACGCTGGTTTACTTTGATGAAACAAAGAGCACTAATATTATGCCACTTGCAAAAACCAAACTTGGCATAAAGTAATTCGGATGTTATAATTCAATGACCATCCGCCAGTTGGAGGATGGTCATTTTTTTCATATTGAGGCCAGGTGAATAAGCAGCCAATAGGAATCTTCGATTCAGGTGTCGGTGGTCTGACTGTTGCCCATGCAATAAAACAGATACTCCCGGGTGAAAGTATTGTCTATTTTGGCGATACGGCTCATCTTCCCTATGGTGATAAATCAGCTGAGGCAATCCGCTCCTATTCAAAACGGATAACCGAATTCCTTCTCGAACATGATTCCAAAGTTGTACTTATTGCCTGTAACTCAGCATCCGCCTCAGCTTTCGACTATCTGAAAAAAGAATTCGAAAACAGGACAATAATAATTGATGTTATCGATCCTGTGGTTGATTACCTGAGAACAAGAAAATTTGACAAGATAGGTGTTATAGGCACAAAAAGAACCATCAGTTCAGGTACTTATGAAAAGAAAATAGGAGAAACCTCCCCTGATGTCAAAGTGGTTTCATTGGCGACACCTCTGCTTGTACCAATGATTGAGGAGGGGTTTATATTTGATGATATCAGCAATGCAATTATAAGGTCTTACCTTTCGAATGATACACTTGCAGGCATTCAGGCGCTTATACTTGGTTGTACGCATTATCCTATAATAAAGAACCAGATCAGCAAAATATTCAATTTCAATGTAGAGGTGGTTGATTCTGCCAGGATTGTTTCAGTTATCCTCCGGGATGTAATGGATAAAAACAACCTGCTCAATGATTCAGGAATTGTAAAAGATCAGTTTTTCATATCTGACTACACGCCCTATTTTGAAAAGATTGCCAGGATGTTTTTCGAAGGCGAGATTAATCTTAAAAAGGCAGATATCTGGAGTTAAGGCTTACCCCCAAATCCCCCCATTTGGGGGATTGAAAAACAGGGAGAAGGGTGTACAATTATGATCATTATCATTCGATCAGACGGTTTTTGTACAGTTTTACAAACATTAATTAGTTAGTTTTGTGAATTATAAGAAGATCTGGCATACTTTTATTTTACCAAAAACAAATTAACAGTCATTATGGCTAAAAGAACAGATGTTATCGAAAGAGAAGAAGTGGTAATAAGGTTCTCAGGAGACTCGGGGGATGGCATGCAACTGACCGGAACTCTTTTCTCAGATTCTGCTGCCTTGTTCGGAAATGATGTGTCGACATTCCCTGATTACCCTGCCGAGATCCGTGCTCCGCAAGGTTCTGTTGGAGGCGTTTCGGGTTTCACAGTGCATCTCGGTCATTCTGAAATCAATACGCCAGGCGATTTTTCCGATGTCCTTGTTGCAATGAATCCTGCAGCTTTGAGGGCCAATGCAGCATGGGTTAAGGAGGGAGGAACCATAATATATGATGCTGACAATTTCACTGAGAAGAATATTGAGAAAGCAGGATATAAGAACGATCCTATAAAGGAGGAGAATCTGGAATCCTATAATATTATAGCAGCACCTATAGGCTCACTGGTTAAGGAGGCTCTTAAGGATTTTGGTCTCGATCCTAAGACTGTTCTCCGGACAAAAAACATGTTTGCTCTGGGCATGGTTTACTGGTTATTTGACCGCAGTCTTGATTATACTGAAGCATTTTTCGACAAAAAATTTCATAACAAGGCTGATGTTGCCAATGCAAATAAGGTGGCCCTCAGAGCAGGTTATTATTATGCTGAAACCATTGAAGCCCTGCATCCTGTATATAAGGTTCTCCCTGCTCCGATCGCAAAAGGTAAATACAGGAATATTAATGGCAATACTGCTACAGCCTGGGGTTTTATTGCAGCAGCCGAAAAGGCAGGGTTGAAATTATTCATAGGGTCTTATCCTATTACTCCTGCAACAGGCATACTTGAAGAACTGGCTGCACGCAAGGATCTTGGTGTTATAAGTTTTCAGGCTGAGGATGAGATAGCAGGGATATGCACAGCCATTGGTGCCAGTTTTACAGGGAGGCTTGCTGTTACATCGACATCAGGACCCGGTCTGTCATTAAAATCTGAAGCTATCGGTCTGGCTGTCATGACTGAACTTCCCTTAGTAGTTGTTGATGTACAGAGAGGAGGTCCATCCACAGGATTGCCTACCAAAACGGAACAGTCCGATCTTTTCCAGGCATTATACGGAAGGAACGGCGAATGCCCGGTTGTGGTAATCGCTGCCAGCACTCCCACAGACTGTTTTGATTATGCTTTTGAAGCTGCCCGGATAGCCATTGAACATATGACTCCGGTTATTCTTCTTACCGATAGTTATCTTGCTAATGGTACAGAGCCATGGAAAATTCCTTCGATGAAGGAGCTAAGAAATATTAAACCGCCATTTGCTGACCCGAATGAAATACCATTTGTCCCTTATAAGCGTGATGCTGAGAAACTTGCAAGGTCATGGGCTGTTCCGGGCGTGCCTGGTCTTCAGCACAGAATAGGAGGACTTGAAAAAGATACTGAGGGTAAAGTATCTTATCTGCCTGAAAATCATGAGAAGATGGTAAAAATAAGAGCTGAGAAAGTTGCCAGGGTTGCGAATGATATCCCTGACATCACAGTACTGGGTGACCAGTCAGGTGATCTTCTGCTTGTAGGCTGGGGAGGTAAATATGGCTTTATTATCACTCCAGTTCGTGAATTGCGTGCTGAAGGGTACAATGTAAGTTT
>MENI01000053.1:79969-102820 GCA_001768195.1 Bacteroidetes bacterium GWA2_40_15
AAACACCAGGAATTCACTTATTACCAGATCAATAAAGTACAGGGAGTTCCCTTTACAATCAAGGATATCAAGGATAAATGTATAAAAATGCTGGAGGAAAAATGATATGGAAGAGACATCTGTAAAATTTACTGCAAAAGATTTTAAAAGCGATCAGGAAGTAAGATGGTGTCCGGGTTGCGGAGATCATGCAGTTCTCAGTTCAGTTCAGAGAGCTCTGGCAGAGCTGGGCATACCAAAGGAGAAGATTGCTTTTATTTCGGGGATAGGTTGCTCTTCAAGATTTCCATATTACCTCGATACGTATGGTTTTCACGGCATACACGGACGTGCATCGGCCATAGCTTCAGGAGTAAAAACAGCCAATCCTGATCTTTCAGTATGGCAGATAACCGGCGACGGGGATGCTCTTGCAATAGGAGGGAATCACTTTATACATGTCGTAAGACGTAATGTTGATCTGAATATTCTATTATTTAACAATGAGATTTATGGTCTTACCAAAGGTCAGTTCTCACCAACCTCAGGCAAAGGTCTGGTGACCAAGACATCTCCCTTTGGAACTATTGAAGAACCATTCTCTGTCGGCGAACTTGTTATCGGCGCCAAAGGGAAGTTTTTTGCACGTACCATTGATACTAATATATCTCTGTCAACAAGGATCTATGCTGAAGCTGCCAGACATAAAGGGGCAAGTGTAATTGAGATACTTCAGAACTGTGTTATTTTCAATGACGGTATACACGAAGAAGTAACAGGAAAAGAGGTACGGGACGAAAGAACTATAATACTTAATCAGGGACAACCCATGATCTTTGGAAAAAATAACGATAAAGGCCTGATACTTGAGGGTTTAAAGCTTAAGGTTGTTAAAATAGGAGAGAACGGAATCACAGAAAAGGACCTTATGGTGCATGATGCAACTGAACCAAATCCGGGTATTCAGTACATGCTTGCAAACATGAGATATCCTGAATACCCTGTTGCTTTTGGAATTATAAGGGCAGTTCCCGGATTTACTTATGATTCCTCAGTTCATCAGCAGATAGAGGATGTTAAACAGAAATCGAAAATAAAATGCATGGATGATCTGCTAATGAGCGGATCAACCTGGAAGGTGGAATAGATAATAAAGAACTAAATCTTCCCAACCGCAAAGTACGCTATGGCTTAGTGATCTTTGCGGTTATTTTTTGTAATTTTAAAATGTGATCAAAACTGTTGTGATCTGATGGATATAATAAATAATTCCGGCCCTGAATACAACCGTCTTCTTCATGAACAGAAGGAACGGCTCAAGGAGCTGGCATGTATTAATCAGACCACCGCAATCCTGAAGGAAAGCAAACCTGTAGAGGAATCACTGCAGCAGATCGTTTTGCTTCTGCCTCCCGCCTGGCAATATCCTGATCATACGGTTGCCAGGATCATGTATATGGGAAAGAGATTTGATACTTTCGATTTCCGCGAGACAAAATGGCACATGGCCCAGGATTTTACCACAATTGATGGAGAGATTGTTTCCATCGAAGTGTTTTATACATCCGAATTCAGAAAGGAATTTGAAGGCCCTTTCCTTAAGGAAGAACGTGATCTGATCCAGAATATAGGAAGTCTGATCACAGGCTATATTAACAGCTATAAAGCGCGCGATCTGATCATGTTATCACAGACCTCCGGTCAGGAACTTGATTACGCTCGGGATTTGTCAGGCAGAAAACTGCTTCAGAAATTCCTTAACCGACATAATGCCGAACGTGATGTCTTTCATGATCTGATGCCTTTTAAGGTAAAGGAGATCCTATTGATCGCCAATTTGTATGATGCCTATTCAATTGAGAGCGAAGGACGTTTTGCTGATCACATCCTGGGAGAATACTACCAGATGAACCTGACGTCCATCCCCAGAGTTACCGGAGTATCAAGTGAAGATGACGCCTTCAGCAGGCTTAGAACGCGGTATTACGACATGATAATAATTATGGTTGGTGTTGATAAGCAGACACCGGTCAGTCTTTGCCGGAGGATCAAGGAAAAATATCCGTACATACCTGCATTTCTTCTTCTTGGCAGCGCAACTGATGTTCCTTTTGTGAAAAAACAGAAAGCGCTCGGTATTCCCTTTGACAATTACTTTGTCTGGAAGGGGGACTCAAAAGTACTCTTTGCAATGGTTAAGCTGCTGGAAGACCGGGTTAATATTGATAATGATACCCGCAAAGGACTTACCAGACTGATACTTGTTGTTGAGGATTCGGCTGAGTATTATTCAACCTATCTTCCGATGATCTACAACCTTGTTATGGAGCAGACCAGGAATCTTATTGACGACGAATCATCAGATGGATTATTCAAGATACTTAAATTAAGGGCACGACCTAAAATAATGCTGGCCTGTGATTATGAGGATTCAATGGCAAGCTATACCAAGTACCGCGACAGTCTGCTCTGTGTTATATCAGATGTGAGATTTCCTGTAAACGGGGAGATGAGCGAAACTGCAGGTTATGACTTTCTGAAACATGTGAAGGAAGAACTTCCTGGTCTTCCTGTTGTTCTGCAATCGTCTGATCCGGATAATGCAAAATATGCCTATTCCCTTAAGGCTACTTTTATTAATAAAAACTCTCATAGTCTTCTGCAGGACCTCAAATCTTTCATCAATTATTACCTTGGATTTGGTCATTTTATCTATCGCGATAACAAGGGTCGCCAGATCGCAGTAGCAAAATCAATGAAAGAATTTGAATCCTATCTTCAGACAGTACCGGATGATTCACTCGTGTACCATGCTCAGCGTAACCATTTCTCACAGTGGCTTATGGCCAGGGGAGAAGTTAAGATTGCGCGGGACATTAATCCGCTTAAAGTATCTGATTTTTCAACTATCAGTGAATTAAGGGAATACCTTATTGGAATAATATGGCAGCGAAGGAGGGAAATGAATGCCGGAAGGATTGTCAACTTTGAGGAGTCAGCTGTGCTTGATGAGACCAATGTAGTCAGCCTTATCGGAGGTTCGATGGGCGGAAAAGGCCGCTGCCTTGCCTTTGTTAATGCCCTTATTTATAGTTTCGAACTGGGCAGGCTGCTCCCCGGGATTAATATCAAAACTCCGGTAACTGCAATAATAGGGACTGATGAGTTTGATCTGTTCATGGAGCGCAATCATCTATGGGAGAAAGTAAAAGGCGAGTCAGACTTTCTTGAGTTGCAGAAACATTTCCTTAAAGGCAGCCTCAGCTTTACTCTCGAAAAGAAGCTCAGGGTTTTGCTGCGACTCGTTAAGAAACCTCTCGCCGTACGATCCTCAAGCTTATATGAAGATTCCATGAGCCAGCCTTTTTCAGGGATTTTCAGAACCTATCTTCTTCCAAACAATAATGACGATCCCGATATCAGGCTGAAGCAGTTGACAGAGGCAATAAAGCTTGTGTTTTCATCTATTTACTCTGATAGCTCCCGCACCTATTTCAATGCAATAAATTATAAGATTGAACAGGAAAAAATGGCAATCGTTATCCAGGAGGTTGTCGGAAACAGATTTGATGATGCATTTTATCCTCATATAAGCGGGACAGCACAGTCTTTCAATTATTATCCTGTTGCTCATATGGTGCCGGAAGATGGATATGCCGTCATCGCTGTAGGGCTTGGCCAGTATGTGATGGAGGGAGAGAGAGCTTTTCGCTTCTCACCTGCCTATCCGTCGATTGATATAATTTCTCAAAAGGACCTTTATAAGAACTCACAGGTTCATTTTTATGCTGTTGATATGTCAAAAAAGGTTCTGAACCTGCTGGAAGGTGAATATGCAGGCCTGGTATCTCTTGATGTCACCACCGCAGAAAAGCACGGAACAATCAAACACTCGGCATCAGTGATGAATATTGACAATGATACAATAACCCCGGGCCTTGATTCGCCGGGTCCTCGTGTTATTAACTTTGCTGATATTCTTAAATATGAGTATGTCCCCCTTGCTTCAACTCTTAAAACAGTTCTTGATGTAGTTACTGAGGCATTTGGTACGCCGGTGGAGATAGAGTTTGCCGTAGATCTTAATAAAGATCAGTCAGGCAATACCTCATTTTACCTCCTTCAGATCAAACCACTGGTTGGCAGTTATGCCGGTTATTCCATTAACCCGGATACTATAAAGGAAGATGAGCTTGTGATTATGTCGAAGAAAAGTATGGGAAACGGCCTTGTCGATCATATCGTTGATTTTATTTATATTGAACCTGAAAAGTTCGACAATACCTTAACCACTGAAATGGCAGCTGAAATTGACCGGATTAACCGCAAGATGATCGAGGAGAACCGTCAGTATATTCTTATGGGGCCGGGCAGGTGGGGAACCCGTGATAAATTTATCGGAATTCCGGTCGAATGGCCTCAGATATCCAATGCAAAAGTAATTGTGGAGGTAAGCCTGCCCGGGTTTCACGTTGATGCATCACTGGGCTCCCACTTCTTTCATAATGTTACCTCTATGAATGTAGGATACTTTTCCATAAATGAAGAAACGTATGGAGGAGTTGTGAAATGGGATATGCTTGGAAAACAGAAGGTTATTAATAGGGGAAAATACTTCAACCATGTAAGATTTGATTCTCCGCTTACTATCCGGATGGACGGAAGGAAAGGAATGGCGGTTATATCAATAAATCAATAAAAAGAGCAATAATATGACCTTCATTGACGGTATCCTGGATATTCAGAAATACGATTTTACCGACACCTCTTTTGATCTGCTGATGCAGAAACGCATACATCGCGTACTTGTAATCTGCAGTAACTATGATAATTACATGCTCGAAGAGGATGGAAGGATTGACGAACAGATATTCAATGAATATGCTTCTCTTAACCTTCGTTATCCGCCCACATTCGTTCAGACTGATAATGAAGAGGATGCTTTCACGATCCTGAATGATGGCAATATTGATCTTGTCATCTCAATGCTCAGCCTGAAGGGATCGGATGTTTTTGGCCTGGCAAAAAGGATAAAATCGAAATATGAAAATATCCCTATTGTGGTTCTGACCTATTTCTCCAGGGAAGTATCAATAAGGCTTGAAGGAGAGGATCTGAGTGCTATCGACTATGTATTCTGCTGGCTTGGCGATGCTTCTCTGATACTGGCAATAATAAAACTGATTGAAGATAAGATGAATGCTGAACATGATATTGAAAATATTGGTGTTCAGGCTATTATTCTTGTCGAGAATTCAATAAGGTATATCTCTCTGTATCTGCCCAACATCTACAGGATTATACTTATGCAGTCGCTCGATTTTCAGCGTGAAGCTTTAAATGAACATCAGCGTATGCTGAAAATGAGAGGAAGGCCGAAAATACTTCTGGCAAGCAATTTCAATGATGCACTCGATCTTTATTATAAGTATAAGTACAATGTCCTCGGTGTTATTTCAGATATTAGTTATAAGAGAGATGGAATTCCGGATGAGAATGCAGGCATTGAACTCTGCAAGTCGGTTATGGCTGATGATGATAAGGTACCTTTCCTGCTTCAGTCATCCAGTACAACGCACAGGAAGATTGCAGAAGAACTGGGCGCAGGATTTATAAACAAATACTCCAAGTCTCTGTCACTTGAATTAAGGAATTTCATAATTCAGAACCTTGCTTTCGGTCCTTTTGTATTCAAAAATCCTGATACAATGGAACCTATTGCTATAGCTACAGATCTTCAGAGCCTTCAGCAGAAACTGCTTACAATTCCGGATAATTCACTTGAATATCATGCATCGCGTAACCATTTTTCGAAGTGGCTCAATGCAAGGGCTCTCTTCCCGGTAGCACAGATGTTTAAGTATATACGGAAGGAGGACTTCGGAACGATGGACGAGATGAGGAGATTCCTCTATGTGGCGATCTCCAGTTTCAGACTGGGAAAGGGCAGAGGTGTCATAGCTAAATTCGACAAGACTTCATTTGATGAGTACCATATTTTTTCGAGGATCGGAGAGGGATCAATTGGAGGAAAAGCAAGAGGCCTGGCATTCATAAACAGGATCATAAAGAATAATAAGCTATTTAACAGGTTCCATGATGTAGTTATTACCATTCCGCGGACTGTGGTGCTCAGCACTGATATATTCGATGAGTTCATGGAACAGAACAATCTTTATAATGTTGCTCTGTCAGACTTAACAGATAATGAGATTTTAAACAGGTTTATAAGTGCAGAGCTTCCGGGCCATGTTTACCAGGATTTTTATGCCTTCCTTGCAGTTTCCAGAAATTTTCCCATTGCGGTCCGATCCTCAAGTAAACTTGAAGATTCACATTATCAGCCATTTGCAGGCATATATTCAACATATATGATACCAAGGCTGCCGGATAATAAGTTTATGATAAAAATGCTTTCAGATGCCATCAAGGAGGTGTATGCTTCCGTTTATTACAAGAGCAGTAAAACCTACATGACAGCAACTTCCAATGTGATTGATGAAGAAAAAATGGGGATCATTCTTCAGGAGGTCTGCGGCACCAGGCATGGAGATATCTATTACCCGACCTTATCCGGTGTTGCCAGGTCAATAAATTATTATCCCATAGGATCGGAGAAAGCTGCAGATGGTATTGTTAATATGGCATTCGGACTGGGTAAGCTTATTGTTGAGGGTGGACTATCGCTGCGCTTCTCTCCGAAATATCCGAAAAAGATTCTTCAATTGTCGTCACCGGAGGCAGCTCTCAGAGATACTCAGAAAGTGTTCTGTGCACTTGACCTTAATGTCAATAGCTTTGTCCCATCCACTGACGATGGAGTAAACATACTGAAACTCGACATAAAGGATGCAAATAATGATGCAGCCATGAAATATGTTTCATCAACTTATGACAGGGTCAATAATGTACTCCGCGATGGAATAGTTCATAAGGGAAAGCGTGTTATTACTTTCTCAGGAATTCTTCAGCATAAGACATTTCCTCTTGCCGAAATCCTGAGTACACTTCTGGAGCTGGGGCAGAAAGAGATGAATAATCCGGTTGAGATAGAATTTGCAGCCAATCTTGAGACTCCTCCGGGATCACCCAAAATATTCAGTTTTCTTCAGATACGACCGATAGTGCATACTGAGGAAGCAGTCAATATAAATCTTGGCCACATTAAGCAGGAGAATACAATTGTATTTTCCGAATCTGCTCTTGGAAATGGAGTATTCAAAGGTATACAAGACCTTGTTTACATTAAGCCTGATTCATTCAGTTCAGTTAATAATAGTAATGTAGCGCTGGAGATTGAGAAAATTAATTCAGAATTTGTAAAAAATGCTGTCGGATACGTACTTATAGGGCCCGGCAGGTGGGGCTCAACCGATCCATGGCTTGGCATTCCAGTTAAATGGGCACAGATTTCCGCTGCAAGAATAATAATTGAATCAGGTCTGAAGAACTACAGGATCGATCCGAGCCAGGGAACCCATTTCTTTCAGAACCTGACATCCTTTCGTGTCGGGTATTTCACCATAAATCCCTATATCAATGAGGGTTTTTATGATGTCGGATTTCTTAACAATCTTGATGCAGTTTATGAGGATATTTATTTACGGCATGTCAGGTTTGAAAATCCTCTCGAGATTATGATAGATGGAAGAAAGCATAAGGGAGTGATACTTAAGCCCTGAAAATGCCAGAATTACTCATATACGGCACCTTCTGTAACAGCATCTCTGCTAAGCGAAGTTTGTAACTTCGCTTAAATAAAACCATTGCCAAAATAACAGTTAACTATACATATGCAGCACCTTCGGTTACTGCATCCCTGTCTATCTTCTTTATTAGCCCCTGCAGTACACTTCCAGGACCAATCTCAATAAAAGAAGTGGCGCCTCCCGAGATCATGTTGATAACGCTTTGCGTCCATCGCACAGGCGATGTAAGCTGAAGCACAAGGTTCGATTTTATCTCTTCGGGATCGATGCTTGCTTTTGCATTAACATTTTGATAAACAGGGCATAATGGCTTGCTGAAACAGGTGTTCCTGATCGCCTCCTCGAGTTCCAGTCTTGCCGGTTCCATTAACGGTGAATGAAAGGCTCCTCCTACAGAAAGCTTAAGAGCCCTTTTGGCTCCTCTTGCCTTGAGGATCTCAATGGCTTTATCAATACCCTCATTTGATCCTGAAATAACAATTTGTCCGGGGCTGTTGTAATTGGCTGGTACCACAACCTCATGAATTGAAACGCAAACTTCCTCAACAATCTTATCATCCATTCCCAGTATTGCTGCCATAGTTGAAGGTGTCATTTCACATGCTTTCTGCATGGCCATTGCCCTTTTTGATACAAGTCTGAGTCCGTCTTCAAATGAAAGAGTCTTATTTGCAACAAGTGCCGAAAATTCACCAAGGGAGTGTCCGGCAACCATACCGGGTCTGAAAGAGTTATCAAGAACTGCTGCCAGAATAGTAGAATGGAGGAAAATTGCCGGTTGTGTCACTTTGGTCTGCCTGAGGTCTTCCTCGGTGCCGGAAAACATAAGGTCGGTTATTCTGAATCCGAGTATCTCATTAGCCGACCCGAACATATCTTTTGCAGTTGCTGACTTTTCATAAAGATCCTTGCCCATTCCTGTAAACTGGGCTCCCTGACCGGGAAATACGTATGCTTTCATAATAACTGATTATAAAATGAAGATAGAGTAAAAAATAAACTAATGTAGCCTGGTACCGATAAGATGAACAAACTCTTCGCGGGTATTCAGGTGCTCGAGGAAAATGCCTGTAAACGCGGAGGTTGTTGTAACAGAGTTTTGTTTCTGAACACCCCTGATCTGCATGCACATATGCTGAGCCTCGATGACAACTGCTACACCAAGAGGTTTAAGCGTGTCCTGAATACAGTTCCTGATCTGTGTGGTGAGCCTTTCCTGAACCTGAAGCCTCCTTGAGTAGGCTTCCACAACCCTTGCGATTTTACTGAGCCCGGTTATATAGCCATCCGGAATATATGCCACATGGACTTTCCCGAAGAAAGGGAGCATATGATGTTCACACATTGAATAAATGTCGATATCCTTTACTATGACCATCTGTTTGTACTCTTCTTTGAACATGGCTGACTTCAGGATCTCCTCCGCATTCATGTTATATCCGTTTGTGAGGAAATTCATTGCCTTGGCTACTCTGACAGGTGTTCTCAATAGGCCTTCCCTTCCGGGATCTTCACCAATCAGTTCCAGTACCCTGTGGTAAATTGATGCCAGTTCTTCAATGTTTTCTGTATTCCAGGTCTCAATTTTATTATATCCGCTGGAAACGGTCCCTGATCCGTCATTAACTTTTTCAATTGTTTTAGCCATAGTACTCAATAGAATTATTTTCAGTTTCCGCAATCTTCACACAATGAAGTTTTGCACCTTCTTTCTCAATATGCGGTTTAAGTTCATTCCAGATTGCAACTGCAAGGTTCTCGGTCGTTGCAATCCTGCCTTTCATGAAGTCAACGTCCAGATTGATGTTTTTATGGTCGATCTTCTCAATAATATTCTCAAGAATTATTTTTTTCAGGGAATTGATATTTATCACAAAACCATGCTCTTCCGACAGGTTCCCTTTAACAGTTACCCAAAGTATATAGTTATGGCCGTGCCAGTTAGGGTTTGAGCACTTGCCAAATACCCTGCTGTTATCCTCGTCTGACCAATCCTGTCTGAACATCCTGTGCGCAGCACAGAATCTTTCCCTGCGTGTAAGATAAATCATGCTGCCTTGATATTATATTGCAATATTAACCATTAATTTTGATCTTTTTAACCGGTAAAAGCAATATATTTATCTGTTCTTTTCGTTTACCGCTTATATAACTATGTCATTTAAAATATTATACGTTGCGGCTACCAGCCAGGAAGCAGATGTACTCAGTAGAATTGAGAGCATAATTCCGGGATATGGTAAATTTCTGTATGGTGAATATGAAATTGATATACTCGTTGGCGGAGTAGGTTCGATGTCAACAGCATGGTCGATGACTCAATGGATTTCAGTCAATGAAAAACCCTCCCTTGCCATAAACGGAGGTATTGCAGGCAGTTACAGTGGTGCATATCCTGTCGGCAATGTGGTCATGCCTGTCTCTGATTGCTTTGCAGATGCCGGTATTGAAGATGGGGCGAATTTCCTTACTCTTCACGAGACTGGTCTTAGCGATCCCGATGAATTTCCCTTCATAAATGGCGTTATCACCGCTGAAAACAAGTATGCAGAAATTATTAAAAGTATTGTAGAGCCGGTGAGGGCTATTACAGTAAATACCTCAACCGGATCAGAAGCAACAAGAGATAAGCTTATTGATAAATTTAATCCCGATATAGAAACAATGGAGGGAGCAGTCTTTTTCTATATTTGTGCCAGGGAAAAAATCCCGTTTATTGCTCTCAGAGCAATTTCAAACATGGTTGAACGACGCAACAGAAGCAGATGGAATATCCCTCATGCTCTCGATAACCTTGCTCTTAAACTTGAAGATGTTTTAAAAATACTCTGAAACCCGATGAGATTAACACTTGGCTTTTCGCCATGCCCGAATGATACTTTTATTTTTGATGCCATGGTGCATGGGAGGATAGATACCGAGGGGATTGAATTTGACTATTTTCTTGCTGATGTAGAAGAGCTTAACCGAAGGGCTATGACAGCAGAAGCAGATATCACGAAGATAAGCTTTCATGTATATGCATATGTTGCCGGTAACTATCTCATACTTGATTCCGGCAGTGCCCTGGGGCACAGGAACGGGCCTCTTCTTATCAGCAAACACCCGATTAGGCCTCATGATTTAAAGGAAAAAAAAATAGCAATACCCGGAAAATTCACAACAGCAAACCTGCTGTTCAGCATCGCCTGGCCTGAGGCCATAAACAAAAAGGAATACCTTTTTTCCGATATTGAAAAGGTTTTGCTTGAGGAAGAAGCGGATGCAGGTATAATTATACACGAAACCAGGTTCACTTATGAAAAGAAAGGTCTTGTGAAAATTGCCGACCTTGGGGAGTACTGGGAGAATCTCACCGGAATGCCGATCCCACTTGGAGCAATCATAATCAAAAGAGACATTCCCGGTGACATTGCCCTGAAAGTCAACAGGATACTTAAAAGAAGCCTGGAATTTGCCATGAAGGATAAATCTGCTTCCAGCGATTTTGTTTCAGCAAATGCCAGGGAGATGGATAGCGCGATAGTGAACAAGCATATACAACTTTATGTGAATGAATACTCTCTGAGCCTCGGCACCGGAGGTAGAGAAGCAATCAACGGCTTATTCAGGATTGCAAATGAAAAAGGGGTAATTCCACCTTTACCTCAGAGAATATTTCTTATCCAATAATTATCCCATTGTGGCCGGAAAATCGTAAATTTGAACTTTGGCTGAGGTAAGTTGTTTTAATTTGTATATAGTAACCTAAAAGATAGAAATCATGACATTCGAACTTCCAAAACTTCCGTACAAGATGAATTCACTTGTTCCATATATAAGTGAAGAGACTCTTGATTTTCATTATGGTAAGCACCACCAGACATATGTTACCAACCTGAATGGTCTCATTCCGGGTACGGAGTTTGAACAGGCTGATCTTGAGACAATTGTCAGAAAGGCAGAAGGTGGAATCTACAATAATGCGGCTCAGGTCTGGAATCATACTTTTTATTTCGAGTCATTTTCACATGATGCCAGAAAGATTCCTGCCGGCGTACTGGCAGATTCAATCAATGCATCATTTGGCTCCTTAGAGGCATTCAAAGAGCAGTTCAATAAAGCTGCTGCCACGCTTTTCGGAGCCGGCTGGGCATGGCTGGTGAAAAAGGATGACGGAACATTGCAGATCGTTCAGGAGTCAAATGCAGGAAATCCTTTGCGCAAGGGGCTCAAACCGATATTAACATGCGATGTATGGGAACATGCCTATTATATCGATTACAGAAATAAAAGACCCGATTACATTAAATCATTCTGGGAAATACTCGATTGGGAGATTGTTGCAGGCAGATATTAAAAACTTTATTATGAATATTAAGGATCTGATAACCAGAACGAGGTCATTTCGTCGTTTTGATGAACAATGTGAGATTGAGTATACGACTCTCGAAAATCTTATTAATCTGGCCAGGCTTTCCGCATCAGGAGGCAATAAACAGCCCCTTAAATTTATTATCTGCAATAAGCATGAGGAAAATAATAAGGTTTTTCCTACCCTTTCGTGGGCAGGATATCTGACCGAATGGCCTGGACCTGACATGGGAGAGAGGCCTTCAGCATATATAATTATTGTTGGCGATAAAAGGCTTACAGACTCATTTGGAATTGATCATGGAATAGCTGCGCAAAGCATAATGCTCGGCGCAACAGAAGCAGGTATGGGAGGATGTATAATCTCATCGGTAAAACTGGATGATCTGATGGATGCGATGAATATTCCTGATATATATGAGATACTTCTGGTACTGGCCCTGGGAAAGCCTGTTGAAAAAGTTATAATTGATGAGGTTAAGGATGGGAATATCAAATACTGGAGGGATAACAATAGTAATCATCATGTTCCGAAAAGGAGTTTAGGTGAGCTGATAGTTAAGATATAAAACATCAAAGTTAAGTGAAGCGTTTCATTCTGATACTTTCTTCACTGTTACTGATATTTCAGACAGCTGTTGGTCAGGTTACAAAAGACACCGGGTCGGGAATTCTTTTTACCAGGGAAGGACAAGTCAGGCTCAGCTGGGTGATCCCAAGAAATAACTGACGCAGGACGCAAGGCGCAAGGCACAAGGCACAAGGCACAAGGTGTTTTGCCCTGCGCTCTGCGCCCTGCGCCCTTCTTATCCTTTGTAGAATATAGCTTTAATGATATGGCTTGCCATCTTTGGATTCTCCTTCAGCCTTCGGGTTGAATAGCTAAACCATTTTTTGCCGAAGGGGACATATATTCTCATATTGTGTCCATCAGCAACGATCTTGTCTCGCAGTTTTGGTGTTACACCATAAAGCATCTGGAATTCATACATGTTTTTTGGAACTTTGTATCTTTCAATCAGCCGGCAGGCCCCTTCAATCAGAGGTTTGTCATGTGTGGCAATACCCACGTATATCTGGTTCTTCAACATGAATTCCAGGTCATCGAGATAATGGCTGTTAATCTCTTCATATTTTTTGAAGGAGATAGCTTCCGGTTCAACATATATCCCCTTGCAAAGTCTGAAATTCAGAGGATTGGAGGAATTATGAATTTCCATCATATTTTCAATATCCTTGTGGGTCCTTTTTAAGTATGACTGCAACACCAGACCTGTATTTCCGGGAAATTCGTTTTTCAGCCTCCGGAAGAGTTCAATTTCCATATCGGTGCATGGTGAATCCTCCATATCAATCCTGATAAATCCGTTATAAGATGCAGCTTTGGCTACAATCTCCCTAATGTACTCATAGCAAACCTCCTTATCGAGCAGCAGCCCAAAACTGGTAGGTTTCAGGGAAAAATTGCCGTTGATGTTGCTTTTATGAGAAATATCAATAAGATTAAGATACTCTTTCTTATTGGCATCCGCCTCTTCAAGAGTTGTAATGAACTCCCCAAGAACATCAAGAGTTACCCTGATATTTCTGTGATTAAAGTTCGCGGAAACACGAAGCGCATCTTCAATGGTTTCTCCCGAAATATATGGTCTTGAGAATATCCATATGAATTTCTTTGGGAACCAGGGCAATATAGCAGCTATGAATCTGTTAAACATTTTATGATTAAATCAGGTTTAACTTAAAATTGTATCAGTTAATAATGTAAAGTAAGATCATCCTTTAAGATTTTTTAATGACCTTTGTCATTCATAAACAATGAAAAAGCGCATATTTGTTTTATTTCAAAGATATTTTTCAGACAATGCAACCATTTTTTTCAATGTTATGTCTTAAAATTGTCCTCAGTATATGATGAGCGACAGCCAGATAATAGAGGGGTGCGTACGACATGACAGAAGGTCGCAGCAAGAACTTTACGACAGGTATTCGAGGTTCCTGCTTGGTGTTTGTCTGAGGTACGCCACTGACAAGGCTGAAGCGGAGGATATATTGCAGGAAAGTTTTTTGAAGATTTATTTTAATATTAAGGAGTATTCAGGAACAGGTTCTTTTACAGGTTGGTTACGAAAGGTTGCCGTTAATACTGCAATAACTCATTATCATAAAAACCTGAAACACAGGTATCATGTTGATATTGATGAGTATGTGTCAGTTGAAACCGGAACTACAAGTTTTGAAGAGGATTTTTTTACCTCCGATGAACTTTACAGGGTACTTAATGAGCTTCCAGCAGGATATAGGATGGTTTTTAACATGTATGCTGTTGAAGGTTATAAGCATAAGGAGATCGCAGAAATTCTCCACATCGATACAAATACATCAAAGTCTCAGTACAGCAGGGCAAAAGCGGTGATCAGAGACAAACTTGAAAAACTCAGGAAGCTGAGAAGTAATTATAAAGAGGAAGGTTAAATTTTAAAGTAATAAAAGGTTGAAGGCTGATAGCGAAGATATGGAATTTAGAGAGTTATTCAGAAGCAGGCTCGAAAACAGTGAGGTTGTTCCTGATCCGTCAGTAAATTCAAAACTGATGCGAAGACTCGCCAGACGGGAATTTATGATGTTTAATCCCGGCAGGTTCAATATCTATTATCTTGGAGGTGCATTGGTTGCCGGGATTACAGCTGCCATTATTCTCTTCTCTGACCGGGACAACTCAGCTATTCTGACTGATGATTCAATTAAAACTGAAACCAATATTACAGCAGGAATGCCTGTTGCTGACTCAGTGGAGACTATTATTTCAGTTCCTGCTCCCCGGTTGGCTGCACAGGGAAATAAAGTGAAATCAATATCAAAACCGGTTTCTGAGACAGGGAATTCCCAGGAAACCATTACCGAAAGGACAGTTGAGAATGTTCAGGCGACAAATATTGGCCAGGCTGATGTTCTTCCTGCACTTTCAAAAAGTGATCTGTTTAAGAATGATGGAATTGATTCCGACAGATTAATGAACAGGTATAAAGGAGTTGAAGAACTTTTTGTCTCTTCAGTTTCAGAAGGTTGTGTGCCTTTAAAAGTAAGATTTATCACTACCGCAGGAGATAATTATTCATGCCGGTGGACATTTGGTGATGGAGGTTCTTCGTACGAAAAGGCCCCTGAATGGATTTTTGATGTTGACGGGGAGTATAAAGTTGTTCTGGAGGTTTATTCTAACCGTAGCCTGATTGCCACATCTTCATCTCTGATTAAAGTATACCCGCGACCTGTTGCAAATTTTGAGATCGGCCCCGGGAAAGCAATAATACCTGATGACGTGATACGCTTCACTAACTATTCCACGGATGCTGTAAAATACCTCTGGGATTTTGGTGATGGCAGCCGCTCTGAGCTTTTCGAACCTCAGCATAAATATAATAAATACGGCAGCTATAATATAAGCCTTACAGCTTTCACGGAATATGGTTGTACGGACTCCCTGCTGGTTCAGAATGCATTCTCGGATTCAGAATATTTTATTGATTTCCCCAATGCATTCATACCTAATCCCAATGGCCCTTCAGGCGGAATTTACTCCTCCAAAAGTGATGAGTCAGCCCAGGTATTTCATCCTTTTTTCTCCGGCGTCTCAGAATATCAGCTTAAGATTTTCAGCAAAATTGGAATCCTGATCTTTGAAAGCAATGATATTAATATGGGCTGGGATGGATATTTTAAAGGTCAGTTGAGCAATTCAGGTGTATATATTTGGAAAGTAAGGGGTAAGTATCGCAATGGTGAACCTTTTACAAAGATGGGCGATGTAACACTTCTTAAAAACTGAGATTTTATATAGTCGGATACCGTATCACTGGAATTCCTACATTCATCAAAAAAAACCTGTAATTCATCTAAATTATTCAGTCATTTATTGATTTGTTGCCTGTAAGCGGCTGCTTTTGCCATAAATTTTGATAAATTGTGGCAGTTTTTGAATTCATTTAACTATTTTCGGAGATGCTTACTTAACGGACCTGTATTGGCACAAAAGATTCTATATCTGTTTTTGCTTTTGTTAATCTTTTCCGAAGGTAGAGGTCAGGATGTTACCTTCTCCCAGTTCTATGCCAATTCTTTGTATCTCGCACCATCATTTGCCGGAGCAACTGAGGAGCACAGGTTCTCTGTCAATTACCGGAATCAATGGCCTGCTGTCCCTGGTGTATTTCATACATACAGTATCTCTTACGACATGGCAATGCCAAATTTCAATTCCGGAATAGGGGTTCTTGCCACATACGATGTTGCCGGTTCAGGTAATCTGAGTACCACAAATATCGGACTGGTCTATTCCTATGATTTTAATATTAATAAGGAATGGCATATACGGCCTGGAGTCAATTTTAAATTCTACTATCTTGGGCTTGATATTAACAAGCTTATTTTCAATAGCCAGATTACAGGTAGCGGAACATCTCCCTCTATAACCCCGCCTCCTTTTGATAATGTTGCCGATGTTGATTTTGCTACATCAGCGATGGTTTACAATGACAGGATCTGGGCAGGCATTACCCTTGACCACCTGCTTGTTCCCAAAACATCGTTTTATGGTGACGATGCATATGTTCCGATTAAGCTGAATCTATACGGGGGTATGCAGATATTGAAGAAGACAAGATTGCGACAGAAACTTCAGGAGGTAATGTCTGTAGCCTTTAATTTCCAGAAACAGGAAAAATATTACCAGTCTGATATAGGTCTTTACTATTACAAGGATCCTTTGATTTTCGGACTGTGGTACAGGGGAATCCCTCTTATGACTTCGCAGGCAGGCGATGCAATAATAGGGCTAATTGGCATCAAAACAAGTTCGGTTCACATCGGCTATAGTTATGATTTTACAATCTCAAACCTTATAAGTTCAACCGGCGGCGCTCATGAACTTTCCCTTATATATGAGTTCCATAATCTTTCCCTGGGGCAGCAACGTAAAAGGATGAGAGCCATTCCATGTCCGGAATTCTGAACCATAAAAATATCCAACAGCAGTAAACGAATATTTATATTTGCTTATATTTGCGCCTTACAAATGTTTAACAAATTAATATCTGAAATGAAGAAATTATCTGTAATTCTGTATGTTATTCTTTTCCTGGCAGTAGCCGGCCTTTATTTATTATACTTTACGGGAAACAGGAAGACCGTTACGGAGGAAAATGTTTCCAGTGTACCTGCAGGAGGGATCGCATATGTAAATATTGATACTATAATTTTCAAGTTTGATATGTTCACTGACCGCAGGGAAGATCTGCTGGAAAAGCAGAAAAAAGCTGAAGCTGAGCTCACTGCAAAGGGAACACAGTATGAAAGAGGGGCAAGGGATTACCAGGATAAGGTCAATAAGGGACTGGTAACCAGGGCAACAGCTGCACAGATGGAACAGGCTCTTCTTCAGCAGCAACAGGAACTGGTTAATCTCAGGGATCAGCTGCAATCAAACCTTATGGAAGAGGAACAGGTGATGAATCGTCAGATAATTGAGTATATCACAACCTTTCTGGAAGCGAACAAGGGTGAATATAATTATCAGTATATTCTTGGCAAGAGCTTTGGAAGCGTTGTCCTTTACAGCGATGGCGGATTGGATATAAGCCAGAGAGTACTGGAGGGCTTAAACACCAAGTACCAGACAGAGAAAAAATAAAAAGGATGGGCTTTGCCTCAACCTATATTGAAAGAAGGACATTATTCCCGCAATTTATAAATGAGGCGCCACACAGAGATACCGGAATTATTGCAGTAATTCCTTCCTATGGAGAACCTGATATTGTCAGATTGCTTAATTCACTTGTATCTGCAACAAAACCGGAATGTGAGGTTGAGGTAATAATAGTTGTCAATGCTCCTGAAAATGCATCTCCGGAGAGTCTTGACATAAACCGAAAAACTTTAGCTGAAATAGAAAGCTGGAAAAAGCAGGAGAAAAACTGCTGGTTCCGGCTTTTTCCGATTGATACAGGACCTGGTGCTCTGTCTGGCTGGGGTGTTGGACTGGCGAGAAAGACCGGAATGGATGAGGCAGTCCGGAGATTCAGCCTCATAGATAATGCTGAAGGCATAATACTTAGTCTTGATGCCGACTGTACAGTTGAACTTAACTATTTTTGTGCAGTCTTAAGTGAATTCTCAAAAGGGAAGGAGCGTAAGGCTTGTTCAATCTGTTTTGAACATCCTTTGAAAGGAAATGATTTTCAGGAAAACATCTACCTCCACATTGCATTATATGAACTTCATTTACGCTATTATTTCCAGGGACTTAAATACTCAGGTTTTCCGTATGTATATCATACAGTAGGATCTGCTATGGCTGTCAGGGCAGCGGAATATGTGTCGTCAGGAGGGATGAACAGGCGGCAGGCAGGGGAGGATTTTTACTTTATTCAGAAACTGGTTCCATCGGGTGGCTATTTCAGTCTGAATACAACAACCGTCTACCCTTCACCCAGGCCTTCATTCAGGGTTCCTTTTGGCACAGGCGCATCAGTTTCAAAACTTGCTGATGGTGATAAAGTGAGTTATCTTACTTACAATTTATGTGCATTCGGGGAGCTTCGCACTCTTTTTGGTATGCTTGAAAATATATATGCAGGCAGGGAGGATGAAATTGATATAATATATTCTGATCTTCCCGAAGGAGTGAAGATATTTATCGCTGAAGCAGAGTGGATTGAGAAGATCATAGAGATAAAAAGAAATACTTCAGGTTTGCTGTCATTCCAAAAGCGGTTCTTTGGCTGGTTTAATATGTTTAAGGTTGTAAGATACCTGAATATAGTGCATCTGGAGATGTTTGAAAAAAAGCCTGTAGAAGAGGCTGCTCAGGAGTTGCTGACCAGGCTGGGAGTAACTGATATTTTCCGTGATTCGCGTGAATTGCTTCTTTATTACCGGAAAATGGAAAAAAATGTTTAGTTGTTCTTTCTGTTGTTCTTACGGTCTTCCGAGGGAGTCAGTATAATATAAAGATCTTCATCAGGCTTCTTCATCCTGTACTGTTCCCTTGCAAATTTTTCCAGGTTATCATTATCCGTTTTAAGTTCATGTAGTTTTTTTCTGTCTGCCTCAATACGGCTACTGAAATATTCCCTGTCTTTTTTTAGTTTATGCAGTTCCCGAAGCTCCTTGTATCTGGAAATAAGATTATTAGAATCAAAAAGGATAAGCCAGATAACAAAAATGATTATTGTCAGAATGTATTTGTTTCTGAATGCGGCCGGGATTTTATCTATAATTTTAAATCTGATCATTTCACAGCAAACCTACGATTTTTTTTTCAACCACCGCTCATAAGATAGAGCATCTGTACATCATCTCCTTCATGTATCATTGCTGAATCATACATCTCCTTCGGGATCAGTTCTCCGTTTATTTTTATTATTCTCATCCTGAAAGTGAACTTCTTCATTTCAAGCATTTCCATGACACTTAGACTCTCCCCTGTAAATTCCTCTTCACGGTTATTTAAAATTATCTTCATAAGTCAATTGTTCATCTGTCAGAGCTTGCCCATGAGGATTTCAAGTACGGTATTCGCCTGCATACCGGCAACCATTATTACACGTGGCGCCATAGGAGGCATTTCCTCCGAAACTTCTGTCGATTCATCACCGCATAAATATAAAGTCTCATCTATTTTTCTGTATCGCAGTGCTTCTGACCTTCCCCATCCGGCAAGTCCGGAACCCACCACAAGAGGTACTCCGGGCATTTCCTCCTGTACTGTTTCTATAAGCATCTCTTTCATTTCCTTTTTGTCAAAAGCTTCCACAATCACATCACACCCTGAGAATATTTCTGGTATGTTTGAGCGGTCGAGTGTAATATTATATGTGACAACAACAACTTTCGGGTTAATCTGTGCTATATTATTTCTCAAAGCTTCAGTCTTAGCCATTCCTATCTGACTTATGAAATAGTATTGTCTGTTCAGGTTGCTCTTCTCAACAACATCGTGATCGCAAAGGACAAGGCTTCCGATTCCTGTTCTTGCAAGAGCAACGGCACAGTTTGATCCAAGTCCGCCAGCACCGGCAATACCTACTATGTACCGGCTAAGATGGCTCTGTATCTCAGGGAATTTCATCGTGAATATTTTATTGTTGTAAAGATAGATACAAAAACATTGCAATGCAATCAGATTTTGTGGCTCAGTTCATGAAGTTGATTAAAATCATGTTAAATATCCCCATAATCTCCTAAATTTGAAAACCCGACAGCCAGAGAAGGAATTACTTAATAACCAGTGTTATGGAAATAGAGAAAATCAGGGGACAGCACAGACTTCTTAAAAAGTGGGAGTATAACTGGACACCCTTAAATAAAGGATATACCGATAAGATACTATATATTAATGCAGGGATCCCTGAAGTCAGGGAGAAGGATGTTCCCCTTGCAATGAAAGAAACATTCATTGGAGGAAAAGGTTACGGTCTTAGATTGCTGTGGGATGCAACAACACCAAAAACGCAATGGGATGACCCGGATAATGAGATAATTATATCGTCCGGACCGATTGGCGGAATAACCCAGTATTCCGGTACGGGAAAATCACTTGTAGTAAGCATATCACCCCAGACAAATTCTGTGATGGACAGCAATGTTGGCGGATTTTTTGGTCCCTTCCTTAAGTTTTCCGGATTTGATGCGCTGGAATTGCAGGGGAAAGCCCAGTCTGATGTAATTATTTATATCGATGGCATTAACCACTCGGTAGAGATCTTTGAAGCCCCGGCGGAAGCTCTTGACAGCCATATTCTTTCGGAACAACTGACAGAGATGTTCGCTGATAATGATGGAGAGAAGAAGAACATAGGAGTTGTCTCTTCAGGTATTGCTGCTGATAATACCCTTATCGGGATGCTCAATTTCAGCTTCTATGATCCCAAAAGGAAGAAGGTACGGGTTAAACAGGCGGGCAGAGGAGGAATAGGAACCGTATTCCGTAATAAAAAGATCAAAGCAATTGTATGTAAGATCCCCGGCGTAAAGGGTAACCTGAATAATGTTGTAGATATGGAGGCTATAATGGAAAGGGGCCGCAAATTCAACAGGGAAATGAAGGATCTCGATGATAAGCAATGTCAGATGAAGCAGGTAGGTACTGCGCATCTTATTGAGATAATGAATGATCACGACCTGCTTCCTACATGGAATTATCAGTACGGCAGTCATAAGGATGCATTCAGAATCGATTCTTCAGTATGGAAAAGACATTTTACCCAGAACATACCTGATGGATGCTGGATAGGTTGTAACATGTCGTGCACTAAAGGTGTCGACAATTTTACTATCAGAACAGGACCATATAAGGGACAGGTAGTTACGGTTGATGGTCCGGAATATGAAAATGCCTCAGGGCTTGGTTCGAACTGCGGGATCTTTGACTCAGGCCATATAATTGAAGCTAATTTCTATTGCGATACTTATGGTATCTGCACAATAACCTTTGGGAACATAACTTCTTTTATAATGGAGTGTTTTCAGCGAGGCATACTTAATAAGGATCGTACCGGCGGTTTTGAAATAAGTTTTAGTGATTCTGAAAAGACACTTGAATTATTGCACATGATGGCCAGAGGAGAGGGATTCGGTAAAACAGCCGGTACCGGAGTGAGGAAAATGAAGGAAATGTTCATTAAAAACGGCTGGGGCGATCCGGAACTGCTGTTTGACATTGCAATGGAGAACAAGGGACTCGAGTATTCCCAGTACATGTCGAAGGAGTCACTTGCCCAGCAGGGAGGATATGCCATGACCAACAAGGGCCCGCAGCATGATGAAGCCTGGCTTATTTTTATGGATATGGTAAATAATCAGATACCAACATTTGAAAATAAGGCTGAGGCGTTACATTATTTCCCGATGTTCAGAACATGGTTCGGTCTGGTCGGTTTGTGCAAGCTGCCATGGAATGATGTTGAACCTGAATCAAATGCCCAAAGTGATGAACCTGCAAAGGTTCCGGAGCATGTTGATAATTATGTGACTATTTATAAGGCCGTTACAGGCAGGGAATTTGACAAGCACAGGCTTGTGCAGGATTCGGAAAGGGTATATAATTTTCAAAGGGTATTCAACCTGCGAAGGGGATTTGGTACACGTATTCATGACAGGCAGCCATATCGTGCAGCAGGTCCTGTAACTGTTGAGGAATATGAATCAAGATCTGAAAGGTATGACAAACAGTTAAAGGAAATGATTAATTTTGATCCTGCCGGTAAAACTACCCGGGAAAAGATGGCTGTACTTCGCAAATATCGGGAATCTCAGTATGAATCACTTCTGGATGCTGTTTATAAACGACGGGGCTGGAATAAAAATGGTGTTCCTACTATTGAATTCCTGAAAAAGATCGGAATGGACCTTCCCGAGGTTATCGATGTAGTTAAGGATTTCCAATAGAAAGATGAAAACATATATTTCATTTCTCAGGGGAGTCAATATGACAGGTCATAATTCTATGAAAATGACTGATCTTTCTTTGTTGTACAGCCATCTTGGTTACATTGAGAATAAGACCTACATCCAGAGTGGAAATGTTATTTTCAATGCCCAACCCGGTACTTCAGATAAGGATATTGCCCGGAAAATAGAGAATGCAATTTTAGAGAAATATGGTTATAAGGTTCCTGCAATGATCAGAACGGCCGATGAAGTGAAAGGTCTGTTTTCAACAAATCCATACCTTAACATCGCAAATTTTGATCCGTCAAAAATGGCTGTGATTTTTCTTCATGAAATGGTTTCTCAATCACAGGCAGAGAAA
>MENI01000053.1:102902-103161 GCA_001768195.1 Bacteroidetes bacterium GWA2_40_15
GAACAAAATTGTATACAAATTTTTTTGAGAATAAAATGGGTGTTACCGGCACTGCACGAAACTGGAAAACAATTACTGCAATTCTTTCAATGGCTGAAATGATCTGAGCTTTGAAAGTGACATATGCTAACAATTGAAATGGAAATGATCTCTTTTGAACATGCTTTTAAAACAGTGATGGACTCTTCATTCAGTGCCGGTACTGAATATCTGCCATTTACCAGCTCTCCTGGCAGGGTATTGGCGCAGGATGTAATCA
>MENI01000054.1 GCA_001768195.1 Bacteroidetes bacterium GWA2_40_15
GATCTTTAATGGCTCTGCAGAACAGCTCATAACAAAACCCTCCCCCGAATCCTTCTATAACCTCTCAATCGAAAACACCGGTGCATTATCGGGGTTTACGGTAAAACTGTCAAATAACGTGCAGGTTATAGGGAATCTGTATATGAAGACTGGTAATGTCACTGCGACAGGCTTCAAGCTTCAGCTTGTAAATCAGGCTGCCGCATCGCTCAATTATACATCGACAACAGGAAGCCGGATCTTCGGACAATTCGAAAGAGGTGTAGGCCAGGCAGCAAGCTATCTCTTCCCTCTGGGAAACATCACAAGACCCTCATTTTATAATCCTGCCACACTGATTACAAATGTTACTCCCACTGTCGGGTCGGTGTTGTCAGAGTTCCTGACATCTCCTCCCCCGGGTAATAACGGACTTCCTCTGGCCGATCCTCCCGTAGAGGTTGACAGCGCTTATACAGCAGGCTACTGGAGCATGATTGCCAGAAATGGTTTTTCAATCTCAGATTACAGTGTTACCCTTGAAGCAGAAGGCTTCACAAATTCAATCGATACTGTACGTGACATTACGCGTGTTATAAAACGTACCGGTGGAGGTGACTGGACACTGGATGGTGTCCACAGCACTGCTACTGGCAATCTCGTGAAAAGAAATAATCTTACCGGTAATATATCCACCGCTGGCACTCAGTTTGCCCTGGGCCGTGCAAATCCTCTGATAACAGATCATCCCGACGATCTGATAGTGTGTGAGATGACATATCCTGCATTTATAGTTGTTGCAACAGGCGCTGAGCCACTTACATATCTGTGGTACAAAGATGGCGCCCCCATTCTAAGCGGACCCCACTACACAGGAAACAGATCAAGTACTCTTATAATTAATGAAGCTGTACTCTCTGACGCCGGTAATTACTATTGCGTTGTGAGGGACAGATACCGGAATACAACAATAAGTTTATCAGCTACTCTTGTTGTTAACAAGATCCCAATTGCAAGAGTAACTCCTGATACACAGGGTCATGAATGTTCAGAGGTGCCGTTTGACGACATAGTTATGACACTTGATTATTTTAACCCGGGTACAACTTTCATATGGAGTCGCACAACACCTGCCGGAATAATTACATCGGTACCTGTTACCGGTACTGCAAATAATATCGGCGATGTCCTTGCCGGATCATTCCAGAATACAACCGATGCTCCGATAATAATTACCTTTGAAATAATTCCGATCGGTCCTGCCCCGACATACTGCACCGGACTACCTGTATATGCAACAGTTACGGTTAACCCGCGTCCGCGCGTGATACCGGTTATGAAGGAGATTTGTTATGGTGAATCAACAAGTATCACATTGGTATCTCCTTCAACAATGACACAGCCGGGTGTAATAAGATTCAATTACGATATTACCGTGTCATCAGGCACTGTAGGCGGAAATATGGTACCTGCAAATAATGTAGCATACGGAAGTGTCCTCTCATTCCCATATACCAACAGCGATGACATAGCTCAATCAGTATTCTATAATGTTACACCAATTGTTCCTGCTCTTGGATGTCCCGACGGAATCAAATTGCCGTTCGAGACCAGCATACATGCCAAACCTTTGCAGAGTCTTGTAATTACTGAACCTCTGACATGTGAGGGAGGTTCAAATGCTGACCTGAAAGCGATCACCTCAAGAGAAGCAGGAGGTACAAACGGATACTATTTTGACTGGGTAAGAACACAGCTCGACCAGGTTCACGGGTACAGTATTCCTGAACTTGTTAACCGGAGAGGTGGTCGATGGGATGTAACTGTGACTGACAACCTTAATTGTCAGAGCTCCGGGTTCATATTTGTATCAGGCGCTAAGCTCGACTCGTATATGTATGTTCCTGTCGATCCTGTATCAGGCTATGCAACATCATGCCCCGGATCAAGCGATGGCGAGCTCTGGATTATGGAAACGAACAGTTCTACAGGTATTGCTCCGTTCGAATACTGGATAACCAGGAATAATCAGGATACTGCATCAACAGATATTCACGGGCACCTTGCAACCAAAGAGGTATTTGATACCTGGCCCGGACTTCTTGCCGGTAATTATCATCTTTACATAAAAGATGCCAATGGGTGTATCAATGTTACTATGCCAACAATTGACATAATTGAACCCGAGGTAATCACCGTTACTTTCGAATCGAAAAAATATGATGGCAACTTCGATATATCATGCAAAGGGTATAATGATGGTTCAGTATGGGTTAAGACAATTACCGGTGGCAACGGAGGTTACAGGTATAAATGGACAACAATCAACGGGACCATAGCAGGTATTGATACTCTCGACAGACTTGATAATGTCACTGCCGGAACCTACTATCTGCATACTACAGATATAAAAAGCTGTATGAAAACTGACAGTGTGACAATTACCGAACCTTCCGGTATGGTGCTGACAGCTTCCGAACTTTCGATACAGGCTGATGGAACTTATAATGTTTCCTGTAACGGAGGTTCAGACGGGTATATTAACATGACAATAACCGGCGGATCGGGTAACTATACATATTCATGGGCAGGACCCGGTGGTTTCACAGATACCAGGGAAGATATCTCACAACTGAATGCCGGCGATTACATTTGTACAGTAAGGGATCTGAACGGTTGTATTTTGGCACCTGTTCCATCATTTACCCTCTCAGAACCGGATGATCTTACAATAACATCGTCAGAATCGGTCTCTCCGGATGGAGGGTATAATATGGCCTGCCACGGAGGCACCGGAACGATCCAGATCACGGTTGCGGGTGGAATCGCGGGAACATATCAGTACTTCTGGAGCACATCCGGCGGATCGGGAATTGAAGCAGGACAGGAGGATCAGAATAACCTTACGGCTGGTACTTACAATCTGATAATAAGGGATATTAACGGCTGTGAGGATAGTATTAAAATAACTCTGAGTCAGCCTGATCAGATTGTGCTGCTGCTTGATGAAAAGAATATTACCTGTGCTTCCGGTGTTTTCAATGACGGGGCAATAGATCTCATTGTTTCAGGTGGTATCGGCCCGTACAGTTATCTCTGGTCAAACGGAGCATCAACAGAGGATATTTCAGACCTGACAGAAGGTACATACAGCGTAACTGTAACTGACGCCAACGGATGTACAGCAACTGCTTCCGGTGGTGTTGTTAATCCTCCGCCTTTGAATTACACAAAGACAATTTCCGACTATAACGGATATAATATCAGCTGTTTTGGACTGTTAAATGGTTCGATTTCAGTTAATACCACCAGTGGTACACCTCCGTTCATCTTTAACTGGACAGGTCCGGATGGATTTACTGCAACGACTCCGGGCATCTCAGGTCTCAGGGCAGGGACCTATACGTTGAATATTATTGACAGCCTTGCATGCAATGTTACCGAGATAATAGTACTCACAGAGCCGGGTCAGCTGGGAATGGCATTCAGCCTCTCTTCAAGCACAACAGGTGGCTATAATATTGATTGTGCCGGGGCAGTCACTGGTTACATAGGCATTGAACCACTTAACCAGGTTAAAGATGTTGAATATCTCTGGTCCGACGGATTATTTGGCAAGACCAGGACAAACCTCCCTGCCGGAGAATACAGTGTAATAATTACAGATGCAAATAACTGTTACGCAAGTGCAACAGTATCTTTGACTGAACCCGATTCAATAAGGATTGATTTTACGGTAACAGAGCCGTTCTGTCCGGATATGCCGAATGGAGTAGTAGCTGCAACTGTTACAGGTGGTGTACCGGGATCTGATTATACCTACAGGTGGTCAGATAATTCCACGGGTAGTGTAGTCACAGATATACTTGCCGGATATTATTCACTGACTGTGAAAGACCTTAATGGCTGTACAGTAAGGGATTCTGTGAAGGTTGAGCCTGTCAATGAAACATGTCTGGTAATTCCAAATGCAATATCGCCAAACGGTGACATGATAAATGATGAATGGAATATTGATAATATTGAGCTTTATCCTCAGATAGAAGTTAAGATATTCAACAGGTGGGGTCTGAATGTGTGGAGGTCTGAAAAAGGATATCCGCAGCCATGGGATGGACGCAGAAGCGGAAAGGCTCTGCCAATAGATTCATACCATTATATAATTGATCTGCATAACGGCACCAAACCGGTTATTGGTACTATAACGATAGTAAGGTAAAAAGTAAAATTGAAAAACAGGTGAGAATAAAGGCGATCATATTAACGGTGTTTCTGACCGGGAATCTTGCATCCGGCCAGCAGCTGCCGGTATACAGCCAGTACCTGTATAATAAATTTCTGATCAATCCTTCAATTGCAGGCAGCGACGGTTATACAAGCGTAAACCTTACTGCAAGGGAACAATGGGTAGGATATGAAGGGGCACCACGAACCTTTTCTTTTGCGGTGCAGAGCAGGATACTCAAACGAAGCTACATTCTGAAACAGACAAATGTAAGGAGGCAGATTTACAGGCCAAAATCCGATGGTAAAGTTGGCCTGGGAGGCCATGTTTTCTCTGACAGGAACGGGCTCATTAACCGGACCGGTTTCCAGGCTTCCTATGCATATCACACATGGCTCCAAAACAGTACCCAGCTCTCTTTCGGACTTTCACTGAACGGGTACCACTATAAGATTGATCAGGATGCAATAAATTTTGAGGACAATAATGATCCGTTGCTAAACAACTCTCTTCGCAGAGGTTTATTTATACCTGATGCAGCTTTCGGGGTATCGCTGCTTAATGCAAAATACAGTTTTGGTTTTTCAGCCGATCAGCTTTTTGAGGCTTCGGCAAAGCTGGGAGGCGCTGCAGCCTATCAGAATTTCAGTCTTGAAAGACAATATTATCTTTTCGGATCATACGACTTCAGCCACGGACCCTATAATATAATTCAGCCATCTTTCCTGATCATGAGCTCAGAACAGCTTCAGCCTCAGGCTGACTTCGGTGTTACATATATCTTCCATGACGATTTCTGGGCAGGGCTGGCTTACAGGACAAGTAAGGCTCTGATATCAACAGTGGGAGTGAAGTATCAGAATATATTCATGGGTTATGCCTTTGACTTCACATTATCTGAAATCCAGAGAGTTACCTATGGCACTCATGAGATAACGTTCGCTCTAAAGTTCGGGGATAATAAGAGGAAGTACCGCTGGCTCGACAGGTATTGATTTTCGAGGCTCCGGTGGCGCGGATTTAGCGAAGCGTAATCCGTGCCTCATAAATCTTTTGCTGTATTAAATATGGCACCAATTACAAATTGGCGCCAGCGGAATTCCAGATAAGGACTGCAGATCTACTTCTTTAAGATATAGATCAGCGAGCTGCTTTTTCTTTTATTGAAAAGTGACTGCAAGGCAAAATATGATCCTTTAAGTATTCCTGTAATGAATGCCATCCGGTTTCCTCCTGTTTTGAGCGGTTTATAGTCCCATGAAAACATAACTATTTGA
>MENI01000055.1 GCA_001768195.1 Bacteroidetes bacterium GWA2_40_15
CCCTCCGTCCCGATAGCTATCGGGATAAGCGAAGGAGGACTTTCGCTCTATTTCTTAATCCCTTCCGGGATCCCCTTTTTCACTTTGGGATGACAAAGATAACATTTTCTGCCATCTCTGCCAAATAAAAAATGAGATATTTTTTCCGGCTTTTATCCATCCCCTCTTCCTCTTCTTTTAAAAGCCGGAATTCTATCTCTTTTTCAACCCTTCAATCAACTATTCGCCTTAAAAGCGGGTGCAAATGTATGAAATGATTTTTACAAAACAAATTTACCACAGAATATTTTCAAAATAATTTTGCATTTATTTTACTAAGTTCTCACATTCAATAAAATACAAAATAAAAAAATTAAACAACAAATGTTGTTCTTAATACATCATTAAGGATTCCTTTTCCCGCTGACGCGGGATCGGAATGACTGTGCCCTTACCGGGGTGACTGCCTTTCCGTATACACCAACTTGCAGGGATATTCCCTGATGTTACTCAGAATCCCTTATAAATACCCGTCATCCGCAATCCCGCATAAGCGGGACGAAGGGATCCCTCCGGTCATCCCAGTCAGCCATAAAGGTAAGTTTATGTGCTGGGCAATAATTCATAAAGGATTCCTTCTCCCGCAGGAGAGGAATCCTAATGACAAGTTTCTTTCAGATCCATAAAGGATCACCGGAGAGATCCCTCTCCGCCTGGCGGCGGATCGGGATGACAGCGTTATTTCGGGAAGGGGGAGTAAGAAGCGGCGAGCCGGTTTTCCTCTTACAATTATGAATATTAATCCGTACCGGCTCGCCGCTTCTTCAACCTTGTTCCCAAGACCCGACTGTCATTTCGAGTCCCGCACCAGCGGGACGAGAAATCTCCCTGGTGTTCATCCTTACTTTTTCATGTCGTTGAGTCCCTGTACAAAGCAACGAGAAATCTTCTCATTGATACTCCCTGTAACTTAAAGATACCGTCATCCCGAGTCCCGCTCAGGCGGGACGAAGGGACCCTTCTGGTCAGCTCATTCAGCCATAAAGGTAATTCAATGAGCAGCTCAATACATCATAAAGGATTCCTTCTCCCGCTAAAGCGGGATCGGAATGACTTTGTATTTACGGAAAAAAGTTTCAAATGGGTAATCGAAAAAAGCATATATACCTTATTATTATATAGGGCAAAAAAGCAAGGAATATATGGTTTAATGTTATCATAATAACAATCGTTGTCATCCATTAAAACCATCCGCTAATCCAACTATACCGTCAATTCGTCAAACAGAAGTTCAAATTCAAAAAAAATGTTAAAAAAACCCCCCATTGATTTGTTTTAATATCGTATTTTTGATTAAATATTATCCAAAGCCGGGAATTTCAATTTAATTTATCCCATCTGAGAATGAAAAATATGTTTGCATATTTTCAAATAGAATCAATTTCACTCTACTAATTTAAATTTTTGACTTATGAAAAAAAATCTGTTTTTTGCAACAGTCTTATGCATCGGATTGCTTGCAATTATTAATTCCTGCGTGAAAGACACATTCACGGAAGAAGATGCATATGCTGAGCAAAGGAAAAATACAATGCTGCAGGACTCCATTGCAAAAAGCAATATAGAGTTGGAAGCAGAACTAAGTCAGCAACAGGCTTTGCTACTCGACTCTCTGGCAAAGGTCGGCGGAGTAATTAATTATTCGGTTGCAGTAGTTTCTGCCAGTGAATCCTCCTGGTGGTCAAGCTATTTTCAATGGTGGTGGGACAAAGGCGGAAAAGGCGAAAGTTCAGAAATGGGTGTTACAGGAGCCATAGTGACAATTGCCCAGCATGGCAGAATATTTACAGCTACAACAGGTGCTGACGGGATTGCCTCTTTCAAAGACCTCAGGATAGGTACTGCCAACGTCAACATTACAGTAACAGGTTATACCACTGTTGATTACGTTGTTGAGCTTCCTCCGCTTACAGAAGGTTTTCATTCTTCTGTTGCGCCAGATCCAAATGAAGGGTATGACGTTTCGCAGAGAGATTCTGTATCTAACACCCCTGTTGACCTGGTCCGTCATGTGGCCACGATGGTGCCTGTATTCTCACTCACAACTAATCTGTCAACAGTATCAGGTGTTGCAACTGTAGAAACCGACCTTACCAATGATGCACCAGAAGTTGCAGCCGGAGTAAATATAAAGGGGATTATTGATGTGGAAGATTCCTATTTCTGGGAGAGATATATCTATCATCCTGATGTGACTGATTGGTGGAATTGTGATGCTTGTGAACTGAGGAAACAATTCGATTATTACGGAACCATAAAGCAGATTGCTTTTGGCAGTGTTATTTCTTCAGCTACATCAGGCGCTGATGGCAAATTCACAATGCAGGTTCCTTCAACTCCACATGGATTACCGATAGTATTTGAAGTTGACCAGTTTGCCGCTGACCAGAAAATACTTTTACCTGCATTATATGGTGTTCCGGTTTGGGGTGTTCAAACAGTAAGAACACTTTATGGCGGATATGATTTCGGAGGTTACACTCCAATACCTAACCTTGGAACTGGTAATATTATGAATGTTCAGTCAGCTTATGTTGAGTTCTCGGCTCCGACAGGAACACCTGCCGCTCAGCCAACAACTTCTGCAACAGCTCAGGCTGTTCTTACCAGCTCCGGCATTATTTCCATAAATATTACCAACCCCGGCGAAGGTTATACCCAGGCTCCACTGGTAAGAATTACCAAAGGATCTGTTATCAATTCTGTTCAGGCTGAAGGAACTGCAACAATAAGCGGAGGAAAAGTAACTGGCATTACAATAACAAGTGCAGGTTCCGGTTATAAACCCGGAGACAGCCCTACAGTTACATTTGTTCCTAATATTGATCAGACAGCCACCGCAACACCAAAAATGGGATATTCAATTGCTACAATAGCACTTGGTGCTGCCGGATCAGGCTATACCTCTGCCCCGACTGTTACAATCAATTCAAATACGGGCACGGGAGCCACTGCAATTGCTAATATGTCTGGTTATGTTAGTTCAATAAATGTAACCGGTGCAGGCTCAGGTTATACTGCTACTCCTACAGTAGCAATTGCACCAAGCTCAGGAACACAGGCAGTTGCTGGTGCTGTAACTATGACAGCCAATAACCCTATACATTCTGTGACTGTTCCGCCAGCCTACACTCAATGGACAAGAAGGAAACTTGGAACCAGGATTACAGGTAATGGAAGTGGTGCTCTTACGGACTCAACAACACTTGGTACTGCAGGGCGCATTGAGGTTATCAATATCGTAAATGGTGGTGCCGGATATATTACTGCTCCTACAGTAACAATTACTGGTGGTGGTGGAACCGGAGCAGTAGCTACAGCTACACTTACAGGCGATGTTGTAACTGGTATCACAATTAATAACCGCGGTCAAAACTATACCACTGCTCCAACAATATCACTTACAGCGGCCCCGGTTGGTGGAACCAATGCAACAGCCAATTGTACCATAGAATTTCGTGTTACAGGTGTAAATGTTACTGCTAACGGTAATGGATATAGCACCGCTTCAGTAGAGTTTGAAAATGCTCCTCAATCTGGTGTATTCATCGTACCTCCAGGAGCTGGAGGACCACTTGTTGTTAATTTCAGTATGGGTATAGCAAGTATAGCTGTCGCAACACCAGGTACTGAATATACTGCAGCACCAGCAGTTACAATAACTCCTTCCAACGGAGTAGTTGGTACTGCAGCCACAGCAACTACTTCAATCGCTTATAATGTTAAGAATTTTGTTGTCACCAACCAGGGTAGTGAGTACGAATTTGGAGATGCTACTGTCACAGTTGGAGCTCCTCCTGCAGGCGGCATACAGGCAAGTGCCGGTGCAATAGGAAGAACAAACGGAGTACTTAAGCGTATAATAATGGGTGCCCCCGGTGTAGGTTATACCGCAGCACCAAATGTAATCCTTACTCTTGGAGCTGGAACTGTACCTATAAAACAAGCTGAAATTACAGCTACTGTAAGTGGCGGACAGGTCACAGGTTTTAGTATTGTTGATCCGGGACAGGGTTATGACTATAGTACTGATGCACAATATGGTATTTCAATTACAACTTACAATTCTTCAGCAGCCGCTACTGCACAGCCAAATCCCGAATCAGGGAAAATTGCATATATTCAGGTAAGTAATCCCGGGGCTGGTTATGCTGTGGTTCCTGAAGTAGAAATATATCATGACACTCAGGCTGATGCCAATGGCTTCGGTTCAGGTGCAACTGCAACTGCTGTCGTAACTGATGGAAGAGTATCAGAAATTACTGTTACCAATACCGGAGCCGGATATTATGTTGCACCTACCGTCAGGATCTTTGTAGCATCCACTGTTATGAAAGCAATGGGAAGATGCAATGTTGATGCTGATGGCAGGATAACAGGTGTCGACTTTACCAATCCTGGTGGCGGGTGGCCCGGTTATCAGTTCACAACAGGCTATGGCTACGATACAGCGCCTACTGTTACATTCTTCCCGTCAGTTCTGGGTAAAGGAACCGGAGCAAACGGAATTGCCACTGTAGAAAATGGAAGAGTCAAATATGTCAGAATGACCAATGAAGGTACCGGTTATACCGGAAGGAACAAACCGTTACTGATGAATTTCACCATGACCAACAATAATATCGATGCAACTGCCGGAAAAAGCTATGTGATCGATATGTATTTCGGTACCGGAAGGAAAACGGTTACAGAACAGGGTATTTTTTAAGTAGTAGTTTATTAAGAACAGGTGGGCTTTTTCTACCTGCCTGTTCTTTTAACTTATCTTTCATATTATGAAGAAAATATTACTGCTGGTATTAATAATGGTATCCCTCGGTAACCTGTATGCTCAGGATGAGGGCATAATTTTCGGTAAGTTTTATTTTGGCGCAAAGGCCGGATACGGTACTGTTGATTTTTCATCAACCAACGTAAATGTGGATAACTTCGCCGAGAGAACCTACAGAAATCTTGCCTATGGAGTGCTTGCCGGGTACAAGATCAACGCCAAAGTAAGCATCCAGGCTGAAGGCGTCTATGCCCAGTATGCTGCCAACAATATCCGTTACGACCACATCTACCGCCCCGACAATCCCCTTATCGCATCATACAGCGCCAGTTCGGTAGTTGACCACGTTGATATGGATCTGTATAGCGCAGATATCCCTGTCACTGCACGTTATCAGCTGGGAACCGGGACTCTCGCCCCGTATGTTTATGTGGGGGTTAACTGGGGTATATATGTTACCGGGTATACTACAATTGTAAGGAAAATTGAAGATCCTTACGGAACTATTTATCGTGAATTCAACGATGGTGTGACTGAACAGATAAAGTACAATGAGATTGCCCCGATCTTCGGAGGCGGCCTCAATATGAATCTGGGCGACAAGTTTACCGTTTTTGGAGATGCACGTATTAAATATGGTGTTCAGAACATCAGCAATGTACAGAACGGGCTGGGGTTCAAGAACAATGCTTTATGGC
>MENI01000056.1:0-1957 GCA_001768195.1 Bacteroidetes bacterium GWA2_40_15
GATTGCTTCACTTGGGCATGAAGTGGGGTATCATTATGAAGACGTCAGCCTGGCGGCAGAAAGACAAAAGACAAAGGTAGAAAGACAAAAGTTTAGGATTAGTAATCTTTTTGGCTTACAGGACCGCACGACCGCAGGACTGCAAGACAACGGGCGCGGGGTGCCGGGACTCAGAGAAGAAGAGACTAAGAGAAGGAGTGATTAACAGACAAGAGCGAAGAAGCTCATTTGCTGATTTATATAATTCTTTTTGTAACATAGTATCTTTAGAGAATAATTTATTAACTTTATAATCTTTACCAAATACTTTTAAGAGAATTATTACTTTTGCGACCTCTGTAAGTAATTAGTATTGATAAAACATTGTAAACCATGAATACAGAAGAAACTGACCGGATTATTACCCTTATAAAGGAGGCAATCAGGGAAAAGAGAAGCAAGAAGGAGATATTTAAAACGTTTAAGGAAGCAGGAATTATTACAAAAAGTGGTAATCTAAAACATCCTTACAAAGAGATATATATACCCGCAGAAAAATAATCTTTTGCTTAAGTGTATTCTACAAGATCAAACTTAATTTTAGGTTTTCACGGATGTGAGAAGGCAGAACAAGAAAAACTTATTTCGGATTCCTCTTATATAAGAACGAGTAATGAGTTTTTCGACTGGCTTGGTCATGGAATGTATTTCTGGGAAAATAATCCGAGAAGAGGATTATTGTGGGCTGAACAAAAAAAGAAAGCTGGAACTCTTAAGGAGCCTGCTGTAATTGGAGCAGTAATTGATTTAGGCAGGTGTTTGGACCTGCTCGATTCCAGGAACATAGAATTACTTAAAACCTGCTACAATCTCTTTAAGGTTGATTCGGAAAAATTAGACAAGCCAATCTCCATTAATGAAGATCATCCTGTTTCAGAGAGTAGAGATAAGGTGTTAAGGTATCTTGATTGTGCGGTAATTGAATATACTCATAAACTCTTTACAATTTGCCAGAATTCAGGCAGAAATGGGAATCAGGGGAACCTATTACTTCAGAATTGTTCCGGAGAGCTTCGATGAAAATGTAATTAAGGAGATTTATTCGATGGGGCACGAAGTCGGATACCACTATGAAGATATGAGCCTGGCGGCTGAAAGACTTAGAGACTAAGGGACGAAGAGACAAAGAGCTAAAGGAAGAAGAATTAGGCGCAACGGCGCGAGGGGAAGAGGGGGAGATGGGGAGAAGAGGAGAAGGGGAGATGAGATTGAGAAGGAGTTAGTTGATATTGCAATAAAAAGGTTTTCTGAAAATCTTGAGAAGCTGAGAAAGATAGCGCCGATAAAAACTATCTGCATGCACGGGAGTCCGATGAGCAGATGGGATAGCAGGTTGTTGTGGAAGTATTATGATTATAAAGACTTTGGGATAACCGGGGAACCTTATTTTGATGTGGATTTTGATAAGGTGATGTATCTGACGGATACAGGCAGACGGTGGGACGGAGATTTTGTCTCTGTTCGAGACAAGGCTCAGGGCTCAGGGCTCAGGGCGAAAATTCGTTTGAAGACTGGAAAGTAAAACCATTAAAATACAGAGAAAACATCACCCCTTCCCCCCCTCCCCCCTTCTTCTCTTAAGTTTCACAAAACCTCTGACATAATTACGGCTGCTGAACAAAACCAACTGCCCGACAAGATCATGATGACTTTTCACCCGCAGCGCTGGACGGATAAACCTGTGCTTTGGGTGAGGGAGCTGGTATGGCAGAATGTGAAGAATGGGGTTAAGTGGTTTCTGGTGAAGATGAGAGGTGAGAGGTGAGAGCGATGAGGGATGATCGGTAATCGGTATTCAGTAATCGGTGATCGGTAATCAGAAAGAAAATCATTATTAAAATGTCGAATAATGGTTACGGGATATCGTAGTAAAGCAGAATTATCGATTTATCTCACCGAATATCGAAGCGAAGTGTAG
>MENI01000056.1:1980-5514 GCA_001768195.1 Bacteroidetes bacterium GWA2_40_15
ACCGAAAACCGAATACTGAATACTGAAAACCGAATACCGAATACCTTCTTATCGGTAATCTGTAAGTCAGTAATCAGTAAGTCAGTAATCAGTGATCAAATTTACCGAATACTGAATACCGAATACCGAATACAATTTAATTGCATTATTAAACTTGATTAAAGATGGTATATGTAAGAAGCTTCAGAGACCTTGAGGTATACAAACTTGCAAGAGAAGTCTCAAAAGAGATATATATCTTAAGTAAGGCATTTCCTGCAGATGAAAGATTTTCATTAACAGATCAGATAAGACGATCTTCCATGTCTGTTGGTGCTCAGATTGCTGAGGCATGGGGAAAGAGGAGATATGAGAATCATTTTATTTCCAAATTAACAGATGCCGATTCGGAACAGCTTGAAACCCAGCATTGGGTTGAACTTTCAGAAGAATGTGGCTATATAAATTCTGAAAAATCACAAATATTATTACAAAAGTGCGAATCAATTGGTAAGATGCTTCAATCAATGATTGACAAATCCTCAACATTTTGTATGTGAAACCTACCGAATACCGAATACCGAATACCGAATACCTTCTTATCGGTAACAAGTAATCATGTAGTGAGGGTTCTGGTGTTACAATCTGATGTATTTGCTAAGTATATTGAGTAAATTGTAATATATGATAGAAAGAGTTCAATTACAGGAAATTACGAAAAGAACATTAGAGCCACGAAAGTTTATTCAGGTGCTCATGGGGCCCCGTCAGGTTGGAAAAACAACTATGGCCGCTCAAATGTTGAAAAAAGTAAGAATTCCTTAAATTTTTGAATCATCTTGAACAGCTGGTTAATACCAGGCATGGAGAAATACGCTGCATATATTATAAGAAAGCGCTCATCGAGTCCCAGATTTCAGGTTCATAATAATGCACTTTTAAGTGCACAAATGGATGAATATTTCAGCGAGATTATGCAAAATTATGCAGAGTGGGGGCATGTCATCGAATCTTCGTTGGGAGCTCATCTGATCAATCATTCGATATCACAGAATTATTCGGTTTATTACTGGAGAGAAAGAAATGTGGAGGTTGATTTTATTTTAGAAAGACGTGGTAAGATTATTGCCGTTGAGATTAAAAGTAATGATTCAGAAAATAGAAAGGGTCTGGAAGTATTTAAAAATAAATATAACCCACATAAAATTTACCTCATAAGCAACAGAGGTCTGTCATGGCAGGAATTTTTAAAAATCAATCCCATAGAGTTATTTTAGTGCTACTCAGGAGGGCAGAAGACGAAAGGCACTACGGCACAACGGCACAGCGGTGCAATGGCGTAACGGCGTAACGGCTCAAAAAGGGGGCTAATTTAGTGCAGGAATAGAGCCCCCTTCAGGGGACGGCCATTCGACGAAAGGAGAATGGCGGGGGCTGATGGGTGTTAGTAGTAACAAAATTAATCAAACAGAGAGGCCCGTTGAAAGACGGGCTTTCCTTTTTCTTTACTATCTCACTCCTCACCCCTGTGTCTCTCAGTGTAAGTTCTTAAAATCTGATGGAAAATAATTCACAGTATTATATTACAAATGCGTAAAACATCGTATATTTACATCCGGAATAAATCGCAACGAAAAAAATCGCAATCAGATGGAAACAAATCCTTTTAAGTTCGGGACAGTGGTTGATGGTTCATTCTTTGCTGACCGGGAGGATGAAATCTCGAAAATAGCATCATTTATTAAGGGGGAGAATCACCTGATACTTATCAGTCCGCGAAGGTTTGGTAAAACAAGTCTTATAAGGAAGGTTATTAATGAATCGGCGCGGAAGTATATTTATCTGGATTTACAGCTGATTATTTCACCTGATGACTTTGCTTCGCAGCTTCTGAAACGGATATACCGGATATTCCCTGTGCAGAAGCTAAAAGGATTTATTAAATCATTCAGGCTTATCCCGTCCGTTATATTAAATCCGGTTACAGGAGAAACAGAAATTTCCTTTAAGCCGGGTTCAGGTGATCTGGCACCTCTTGAAGATGTTCTTAACCTGGCTGAAAAGCTTGGCAAAGAGGACAATAAGATTATAATGGTACTGGATGAGTTTCAGGATATCTTCAGGATACATGCCGGTATGGACAGGTTGCTCAGATCTGTCATGCAGAATCATAATAATGTCAACTACATTTTCATGGGGAGCAGCGAATCGATGATAAGAAATATTTTCGAAAAAAAGAGCTCTCCATTTTACCGTTTTGGATCCCTGATGACTCTGGAAAAAATCCCCGGAAATAAATTTACTCTCTTTCTTGAAGAGAAGTTTAAAAGTAAAACAAGCCGGTATTCTGAACTTACAAAAATTATTCTGGCGGTCACAGATTCTCATCCGTTTTACACGCAGCAATTTGCATTTACAGTTTGGGAGCTTCTGGAACGTTATGGCTATAAAGAAGACATTACAGCCATTGCAGCAGATGAAATTGTACAGAGTCATGATAACGACTTTGAGCGCTTATGGAATAGTCTGAACCGGACAGATATGGCAATATTGACCGGCATGGCCTACAGCAATATATCGCCATTATCGGATGAGTTCTACGGCCTTTACGGTACCGGGGCATCAAGTACGGTATTCAGCGCGCTCAAACGTTTGGCAGGCAAAGGGATCCTTATCAAGGAGAGATCGGGTTACATAATGGACGATCCGTTCTTTAAAAGATGGATAATAGCCAGGAGGAAAATATAAGGGGCGCAAGGCACAAGGGCGCAAGGTACAAGGCACAAGGGCGCAGGGCGCAAGGCACAAGGCACAAGGGCGCAGGGCGCAAGGCACAAGGCACAAGGGCGCAGCGGCGTAACGGCTCAAAAAGGGCGCTAATTTAGTGCAGGAATAGAGCCCCCTTCAGGGGGCAGCCATTCGACGAAAGGAGAATGGCGGGGGCTGATGGGTGTTAGCAGTAGCATATAAATATTACAATAAGGCCCGTTGAAAGACGGACTTTCTCACACCTCACCACTCACTCCTCATTCTCCCCAGTCCCCCAGTCCCCCAGTCTCCCCATCTCTTCATCCCGACGCCTGACTACTTCTACATCTGCGCCAATCAGCGTGATCTGCGGGAAAATAGAATAATAGACAAATTTTAGGTGTAAAAAAAAGTAAAAAGCCGGAAAATATTTAAAGCATTGATATTCAATTATAAAGATTTTAAATAATTTAGAATCAATCTAAATTAGATTTTCCATGAAAAATATTCAAAAAATTAGTGTCACAAAACTGCCCTGAGTGACATGTACTAATGAATAGTCAGTTTTACTTAAAACATTACGGTTATGCATTTCTACAATCAATTGAGGCGGATTGAAAGGATTGATAGCCTCATTCGTTTGCAGGCAACAGGAACTCCACATGAGTTCGCGGCCAGGTTAAATATATCACCAAGCCAGCTGTATCAGACAATCAAATTCATGAAAGAGGAGCTTGAAGCTCCGGTATATTATTCAAGGGATTTGAATAGTTACTGCTATCATGGCTATGCAAGGTTTGTTTGTAC
>MENI01000057.1 GCA_001768195.1 Bacteroidetes bacterium GWA2_40_15
AAGAAGTTTATAAGAGAAAAATATTACTTAAATTTGCTTAAGCCGGGGCAGTGCTTTTCATAGCACCGTCCGTGTTAGGTGGTCGTAGCTATTTTTTCTAATTTGACCGGGCTTGGTCACATGGGAAAATATCTCCATTTAAAGGACTGAAATTGAAGTTTAAAGGTATTGATCTCCTTTTAAGTTAATTCTCTTTAAAGAAGTTTATCTAATAAACAATCAAGCTGATTGTAATCATCTAATTGTTAAAACGATTGGACTTAAATTGCGCTGTCTTCCGTCTGGACCAATAGCTTGAATATCTTTAAAAACTATGTTTTGTCCTACTTTAATATCAGCGATCAAAGATTTCATTTTATCTGTTATTTTATTCCCTTTTGCTGTTTCTTCGTACTCACCTTTCTCATTTGAACAAAATAAGGTAAAACTCTTTACAGTAAACGTAAGATCCCAGACAAAATCTTTTAATTCAACATCTAGTGTCTCAGTTTTTATAGCGATGTCTTTAGATATATTACCCTCATTTTTCCCTGCAAAAATGGCTACTGGATTAGGAACATTTTTCACTCTGAAAATTTCTTCAGATACTTTTTTATTGTTCACTAAAACAGTAACTATGGTTTCACTTTGATCCCCCGGCATAACCTCCCAACCATTAGTAACTTTTTTAATTGTTCCATTTGAAATTGATGCAGTAACTTTGTCTGAAGTAATACCTGGCACTGAAATTTCAATTGGATTAGCCATTCCACGATAAAGAATATTCATTTTAACTGGAGCAACAACTGCATCTTTCTCAATTTCTTGAGCAACAGTTTTGGATGAGAATAGCAGAGCAGTAGCAATTACTACCAGTATCACGGCAATTTCTTTTAAAATTGCCATACGGAGAGAGGTTCTTTTACTCATCATCACAATTCTTTTTTTAGTTTGTAAATAATTAAATGAACTAGAAAGAACTAACATGCATGGTTTTCTGGCCTGATCAACTAATAAAAGTTGATAATCATGCTTATTGGGGTATGTTTCAACCACATAATCATCGGCTAAAAATTCATGGTTGAGTTGTATAGCATTTCTAAACAAGTATAAAAACGGATTAACCCATGCAAAAATCGTTATAAGTTCAATAAACAAAATATCTAAAGAATGTTTTTGTTTTATATGGGCAAGTTCATGGCTAAATATTTCATTTTCAATAACTCCTCTTTCAAAGTCCAAATTATTTATGAAAATATAGTTCAGGAAGCTATGTGGATCATTATTTGCATCAGTTAACACAAGTTGTGCTCCTTTATATGGTACTTTTTCGTTATTCCTTATTTTGAAGTAAATAGTAAAAATGTTAATAATAAATCTGCAAAACAGAAAAGCTGTCACTGAAATATAAACTACGAGAAGGAAATTGGTGAAAGTTAGATAATCATTTCCGGATGATATTGTTTGCTGAAAACCTGAGCTTTGAAAAGCGCTGCTTTGAAAAGTGTTGCCAGTCATGTAGAGTGGTTTTGGGATTATTCTTTCAACTATGAAAGTTTTTGAGTGTATCAGGGGAACTATAAATGAGAAAATTAAGCTAAATACAAGATAAAATCTGTTAAATCGATGAATCTTTTCTTTTTCTAAAAGGAGATAGTAAATTAGATAAAGAGTTCCAGAGCAAAGAATAGTTTTAATAATGTAAGTTGTCATTCCTTTTTTCTTTCAATTTCTTTGTCAATGATCTTTTTTAAATCTTCCAATTCTGAAGCTGTTATATTACTCGTTTTAGTAAAAAAGGAGGCGAATTGTAAAGCAGAATCACCAAAATTATTTTTAATAATTCCATTAACATGTTTCGAAAAATAATCAGACTTTTCTACAAGAGGATAGTATTGCCTGGAATTGCCAAACAAGTTATAACCAACAAATCCTTTGTCTTGCATTCTTTTTAAAAGAGTAGCAATTGTTGTTATTGCTGGTTTGGGATCAGGAAAGCAGGCAATAAGTTCTTTAAGAAAGACCTTCTCATTTTTCCAGATAAGCTCCATAATTAGTTCTTCGGTTTTTGATAGTTGCATTTTCTACATTTTGTAACTTAATTCTACAAACATAGAATTAATTTTCGATATAACCAAATAATATTAAAATATATTATCAAAAGATTGATCTGAGTCTAAGCCATAAGGTTATAAGACAGTCATTCAATAAGATTTGAGATTCTCACTATTCCGTTAGGTGGCGTAGCAATTAAAAATCCCGGTAGAAGAGCAGGATTGGAGGCTTGCCACTGGTCATGATAGGTCGATTTTCGAGTCAGGGTGGCAAGCCGGTTTATCATGCAAAAATTGTCCAGATGTCTTAGGCCTGGTAAGTGGCTGATAGTTGTCACGGTATGCATAAATTTAATAAGTAGTGAGTCAAGGTACAATAGAACAAACGAAATATAATTGTCATGACAAATTCACAAAAAGAGACCCTGTCGTGGGTTCAGTCGCTATGCCACCTAACGGCCCGGCAATAAAGTAAGTAAGCGGTACCCGACGAAGCACCGATGCAGAGTCCCGGTTCTTTAGCCGAAAAATTGTCTCGGTGCAAGGAGGGTATGGCACGTGTTTTTGCCGTCCGGGTACAAATTATATTGAGCATTACGTGTGTCGCGGTACAAGTTTAGTCGGAGCCGCGAATTTATCCCCGGTTACAAAGTTGGTTGCGGACACTGGCGCAGTGTCGCGGTACAATCTGTCTCTGAGCCAGAAATTTGTCAAGGTGCAAGATTTTAATTGCGTGCAGATGAGCGTGTCCGGGTGCAACAGCCATTACAAATTTGTCTTAGGTGCAGGAGCAAAAGCAAAAACCGTGACAAACAACTTACCCATATTGTCCGTGTTATAAGCAGGCCTTATTTTTAATTTTAAAAGAGTCAATATTTATAATAATTTGTATTGAAACTGTCAGATTAAATCGTAGATAGTTTAGATTAATAAAGTAAGTTTTGCAATTGCATGGCTAAAATCCTAGTACTCATTTCTGTCCGGCAACAGCCTTTTCTGCTGCTTCAAGATGTAGATATACTTCTTGATTATAGATAGGTTTTAATTCCCAGCTTTTCTGAAGGAACTCCAATGCTTCTTCATATTTACCGAGTTTATATAACCCCCAACCTTTACAATCTGCATAATACCATTCATCAAGATCTAAGGTCAATGCCTTCTCAATCAGTTCCATCCCTTCATTTATGTTTCGATCCTTATCAACGAGGAAATAAGCAAGGTCGTTCAGTTTAAATGGATTTTTGGATTCTAATGAAAGTGCTTTTCGATAATATTCTTCTGCTTTATTCAGTATGCCTGCTTGTTCATAGATGAAAGCAAGGCTTGTTGCTATGACAGCTTCAGATGCATTATTTTCTTTACGGAGTGATATGTATTGCTCAATATGCTTATTTGCTTCTTTTTCTTTGCCCATAGATAGGGCCAGTGTTGCCTGCCTTGAGTACAGGAGAGCATCATAAGGGAAATCCTCTAGTGCTTTCTTATAGAGCTTTTTTGCTTTACTGTACTGACCGGTTTGGTGATATGAATCTCCAAGGTCGGTATAAGTAAATGCCCAAAAGGGTTTTACTCCCCAAGCTTTATACATATCAAGAACTTTTTCATAAACAGGTATGGCATCATCATGTTGACCAAAAGTCCTGTAAATAACACCCAATTCATGATAAAACCATGGATCCTGATTATCATGATCTTGTTGCAGCCTTGTAAGATTTTTCAAATCTTGTGCAGTTCCATTATAATTAATATGAATAAGATCCAATATCCATCTTAAATTGTGAGGTACTAGGTCTCTTTTTTCGTAAACTATCAGACATAATTTTCTTGACTCATCATATAATCCAAGTCCTGCATAAGCCCAGCTAAGCATTAATTGTGCAGAAACAAAGTTTGTGTCAATTTTTATCGCCACTTTGAAAAATTCAATTGCAGTAAGCCAATCCTTTTTCCCAAATGCATACATACCTGAAACGTAATTTCGATATGCTTCAGATGAATTGGTAGATATATACTGATAAATATCAGGACGTTCTTTCTCCTTCAATTGAGATATTACGAGAAAATTATTTATCGCTGATGAGAGGGAATCTATGAAATTAAAGATATTAGCTTCTGCTGCCGGGCCTTCAATCTGAAAAGGTTTAAAAATTTCCCCTGTATTTGAGTCAATCAATTGTGCAATTAAACGTATCCTGTTACCAGCCTGATTTATACTACCATAGATAAAAACATCGGTATTTAGTTTCTTTGAGATAGAACCTGCAACAGCAGGTGTAATTGAAGCATAATTGGTAAAATTTTTAGCTTGAATCAGACTATTTGTCGATTCAGTTTGTCTGACCAATAATTCATCAGAGTTTGAAAGGTAGGTGATTAATATGTCCTGTATACCATTCTGCCAGTCATCCCATATGGTGTTACTTGTTCTATTTTGAAACGGCATCACTGCAACTGAAATTCTACTTTTTGATCTTAGTAATTCCAGTCTGTCCCGTTTGAATATTTTTGGATATAATAATATTCCTGCAACAACTAAAATTGTCAGAATAATAATTTGTGAAAGTAATTTACGCTTAGCTGAAATAAGAGGTTTTTTTAATTCTGCTTCTTTCTCTTCTCTAACCGCTTCATTAAATTTTGCTTTCTCCTGAGTTTTTTCTTTCACTAACTGGACAGGTTCTGTCTTCATCCCAAGAATAATCTCTTTTATTGCATGAGCCACTTTGTTTATTTGGTCACTGTAGAATATTTTGTTGAGATTATCTTGCGGGTGATCCTCATTAACCTTTAGAGGACGATTTACCCCTGAGGCGGTATGAAACACAAAATCCATTGCCCGAAGTACACTTCCAGACTCTTTTTCAAAAAGTTTAATGTCATCCTGCTCAAGATCGTGTATTCGTATTGGAAGAATCCGGCTGGCAACATTGCCACTTCTTAACTTAATATCTTTTCCAAAACGATCTGTTTCAGCCATTTTGAGGAATGCCAAGAACTCGTATTGCCATGCATAGCTGTTAGGATCGCAATAGGTCTGGGAAAGAATGGGAATGAAAATCAAACATTTAAGCTTTCCTTCAAGGCTCTTATCAACATTATGGGTTTCCTGAAGGCGGTCATGAGGATTTTCATCAAAGTAAATAGATATATCCTCTTTGAAAGTGGCATCCAATTCCGTTTTCAGCGCCTCAACAAACCTGCTTACCCACCTGTCTCCCTTATTATCTTTTTGACGGTAGCTGATAAATATATCATATGAATAATTTTCTATATTACTTGACATCTCTAAGAAATTTTTTTTAAGCCAGTAATTAGTTCAAATTATACTTTTATCAAAATTAATCAAATTTTAAAGACTGGTCAAGGTCTGCACAACTTGGCTTGCTTATAACGGCCCGGTGGTATGGGGAGTTGCCGTC
>MENI01000058.1 GCA_001768195.1 Bacteroidetes bacterium GWA2_40_15
ATTTTCCCAATCCCGATACTAACATCAAAGAATTGGTTAAAACTGAAATATATGCTCTTATAAACTTTGATATTAATTGTAAATTTTATAAACCTTTTACGGAACATTCACTTTACTTATTATTTAAAAAAGCGGGTTTAAAAGTTTTGGACAAAATTGAAATACCTTATTATGGTAAAAGGGAAATACGAAAGTATTTTTTCAAATTAAAATAATAAAATTGCGGCATCTGTATAATCTTCTTAATACCCAGTTAGTTAACCCAAGTAGGTTCTTAATATCCTACATATCTTAATAAGTTTTAATTTTTCGATTGCCCTGGTTTTAATTTGCCTGGCTCTTTCATTTGTCACATTAAATTTCTCACCAATTTCTGTGAGCGTATTTGCACAATTACTATTTAATCCAAAAAAAAATCTGATAATATCGGCTTCTCTTCGTGTTAAGGTATTAAGGACTCTATCAATTTCTATCCTTAGTGAGTCCGTAAGCAATCCTTTATCAGGGCTGGAAGTATCTTCGCTTAGTAAAACATCATACATGTTCTCTTCTTCACCTTGTACAAGCGGAGCATCCATTGAAATATGCCTCCTGGTGTTCTTAATGACTACTGCTACATCAGCAGGAGTCAGTTCGAATTCCTGTGTAATCTCAAAAATTGTTGGTTCTCTTTCATACTTTTGTTCTAGTTCAGTAATAATCTTTTTTATTTTATTAATAAGATATATTCTGTTTAGTGGGAACCGTACAATTCTTACGTTTTCTGCCAGGGCCTGCATAATAGCTTGTCTGATCCACCAAACGGCGTATGATATAAACTTAAAGCCCCTCTTTTCGTCGAATCGTTGTGCTGCTTCTATTAAACCAAAATTCCCCTCATTGATCAAATCCGCAAGACTCAAGCCCAGGTTCTGATACTGCTTTGCAACAGATACAACAAATCTGAGATTTGCATTTATTAAACAATCCCGTGCCTCCATATCTCCCTTATGTATCCTTCTGGCAAGAGAAACCTCTTCTTCTGTGCTAATCAGCTTAATCTTACCTATCTTATTCAGGTATTTATCCAGAAATGAGTTCTCCCTGTGAGTAACTTGCTTGATGATTTTCAATTGCCGCATTTAAAGGAGGATTTAGATTTCTGGTATATACGTAAAATACATTCTAAAGTTATCAAATTATTATTGAAAAAATTCATCCTTACTTAGGGTTTTGTTGATCTAATCACCCTTATAGATTTTCACAGCAGATATAATTTTCATATAACATAAAGTAGAATTCTTGAATAATTTATCAAGGTTAACACATATTCGGATTGTATCAGAAACCTTGTCTGAAACTGATAGCAAAATTTATAAGGATTTTAACGGGAATGCCAACTTAAGAAATCAGCTCAGTGGTTCTATAAATGAGGAATAGTAAAGAATGCTTAACATACTGTTCCGTATTTGGAAATAAACATGTATCTTTGTAGTAAGGGTTGAATGATAAAACTGAACCATGTTGTTTCGTTTTTTTAGCTTAAATCAGCAATTAAGTTTACTAAACTTTCGTTACAACTGATTGAAATTTAACATTTGCTATTTGAAAAGTTGATAGAGTAATTCGAGATGACGAGAAATAAGCTTTTAAAAATAGTGCTGTGTTATAATTTAACGTTAAACGTAGAAGGGAGGGGATCTCTATGATTGGAATGAATTTTGTTAGTTTTTTAATTTTACTCGTAATCAGTATTGTAGTCTCAGCAATACTGCATTATGTGCTTAAATTCTATATAAGGCCAGGTATTGTTTCATTTGTTTCAAAAGTAATCTTTGGATGGATTGGTGCCTGGTTGGGTTCACCGGTATTTGGATACTGGTTTGGTGGTTTGGTATATGAAAAAATATATATTATCCCGGCCATTCTTGGTTCTTTGGCATTATTGGTTATAATAGTGGATTTAGTACTAACAGTTAGAAGCGCTTCAGCAGAAAAACCATAAGCTGCTAATTAATTGAAACTCACACATAACACAGCACTTTTTTATTAGTGATTGATTTAAAAATTCAATGCCGGTTTTACTGGTTATCCTGATTCAACTATATAGAAATTACCATCTCATAGATCTATTTTTAATATAGTAAATTGCACCACTCTGAGAAGTGAACGTATAATGGGGTTGTGTAATCAATATCACATTCCTACTTTCGAATCATTTTGCAGATGCTTCTGCAATAGCTAATACAGACAATCAGAAAGCAAGAGTAATTTTCCTGAGTTTATTTGCCGTTGATCCATATCAGTATTCTGATTTTTAGTTCATTAGTGAAACTTACACATTAAAAAGCATATTTTGATGGGACAGAACAAAGAGAAGGGAAAGGACCCTTCCAAAGACTCTTCTGCTGAAAAATTTATTTAAGGATAGTTTAATTTTTGAATAATTATTATTAAAGAGCATATGAAATATGGGATTATTTTCTTTTCAGCAAGAACTAGCGATTGACCTTGGCACAACAAATACAAGGATTATTCATAAAGACAGAGTAGTAGTGAATGAGCCATCTATTGTTTCTATTAATGCATTAACGGGCAAGATAATTGCAATAGGGGAAAAAGCCCGCCAGATGTATGGTAAAACACATGAAAACATTACAACAATCAAACCTCTGAAAGGTGGTGTAATTGCTGACTTTGATGCTGCCCAACAAATGATACAGGGGATGATAAAGATGATCAATAAATGTAACCTCCTTTTTACTCTCTCGATAAAAATGGTAGTCACTATTCCTGTTGGATGTACTGAAGTTGAAAGAAGAGCTGTCAGGGATTTAACAGAACACGCTGGTGGCAGGAATGTTTACATGATATACGAATCTATGGCAGCTGCTTTAGGAATAGGTATCGATGTGAATACTCCGGATGGAACCATGGTTGTCGACATTGGCGGAGGGACCACTGAAATTGCAGTTATTGCTCTCGGAGGAATTGTCTGCAACCAGTCTCTCAGAGTTGCAGGTGAGGATTTTACATCTGATATCCAAGCTTTTATGAGATATCAACACAATATAAGAATCGGTGAAAGTACTGCTGAAGAAATTAAAATCGGGATTGGTTCAGCACTTTGTGAATTGGCAAATCCACCTCCGGATTTTAAAGTCAGGGGACCTAATATTATGACTGCCCTGGCCATTGAAATTCTGGTCTCTTATCAGGAAATTGCACATTGTCTGGATAAATCTATTTCAAAAATTGAAACAGCGATCTTTTCAGTTATAGAGCAAACACCACCTGAGCTTTATGTAGACATTGTTAAGCGAGGAATCTATCTGGTAGGTGGTAGCGCTCTGCTCAGAGGACTTGACAAGAGATTTACTGATAAAATAAATATCCCTTTTCATGTAGCCGCTAATCCTTTATTTTCAGCTGTACAAGGAACAGGTATTGCTTTGAAAAATGTTGGCAAATTCTCATTTCTTATGAGATAGAATCAAAGTAAATATGAGAAGATAAATTGTAAAATGAGTAATCTCATCTGATCGATTTAAATATATATTCTGGTACAAACTTCAACCAAGATTAAATTGATTCTTTATTTTTTGTCTGAAATGAGGAGTGGATCATAGAAAAGGATATCTAAAGATAATCATGGACTCTTTCAAACCGGAAAGTGCATTAGATGATTATAATGTGAGAATGAACATTACAAGCTCTTATCAGTAATTTTTATCGCCTTCCTTCAGTAACATACAAAGGTCCCAGGGCAACTGTCTGGACTGAAGTAACAGATGATAACCGGAAAACCGTTTTTAATTAAGGGTTTGTTCTTTGAGTTTTTTGCACATTTGAATTGGGGGAAGGGACATTCTTAATTGCTATTTTTCTTACTCTCTTATTTGCCATTTTTCCTACATTGTAAATTGCTGCTTACACTTAATCTCATAGACCTATTGATGAAAATTTTATTTTTACAACAACAACCATGTATTAGGACATTAAAATACGCTGAAGGTCTCAGAAGTACAAAAGATAATGTTAAATTAATCTTTGCTTATACACACAAAACATTAACACAATTTTATGGATACGGAGATGAACTCTTTGATAAGATGATTAAACTAGAAAAAAAGAAACTTACACCACAAATAAGAAAACTGATTTATACTGAAAATATTGACATTGTTCATAGTCATAATGCACCGGATTTTCTTACATTATCAGCAATAGAGGCGTCTCGAGGGATAATTCCTATTATCCATGATATTCACGATTTAATTTCTATAAGAAGCACACCTTATGGCACCTTGGATCCAAAAAGTCATCATGTTTTAGAAATTGAAAGACGAGCAGTAACTGAATGTAATGGGTTAATATTTGTAACATCAGGTGTCAAAGATGCATGTGAAAGTGCTTATCCAATTGATCAAAAACCAACTCTGGTATTTCCAAATTATGTTCCTAGAAGATTAATGCCTTCTGCTCTAAGGAGAAAATTATCTGAAATCTTTGGAGAAATTCATATTGTTTATGAAGGAAGCCTGGATAGTGTTAATTTAGGGGGTCATTATGATCTAAAAGATATTTTTAAGGCTATTGCTGATCAAGAAATTCATATCCACATTTATTCCTCCAAAGAAAATCCAGATTATGATGCTTTTGCTGATGGTAATAGTTATATCCATTATCATGGTCATTTAGGCACAAAAAAATTACTCCAAGAGATAACACAGTATGACTATGGGTGGGCAGGTTTTAATACAGATAGAAATAAAGAACATGTAGATACAGTCTTAGCTAATAAGGTCCTGGAATACATTTCTTGTGGGCTTCCAGTTATATCTTTAGGTCATAAAACTCAACAGGAGTTTATTGAAGAGAATGGAATAGGTATTGTAATAAATGAAATTGGCGAACTATCAGATAGATTGAGAGAAGAACCTGAATTAAATGAAATCAGAAGTAGAGTTTTAGAATGTAGACAATATTTTACTATTGAGGATAAGATTAAACAAGTTTTAGATTTTTATAAATGTTTTATTTAATGGAGTATGGAAGAACTCCGAAAGGTTCACTCTCGTTCATCTCCACTATCAGCACCATAACTGAACTCTGCCCAGACTTTTTCCGGACTGTTCAGTCTTTAACCCTGACCGTTCAATACCAATGTCTAGAAAACATAGCTCCGCAGGGCGGTTTGACAAATATGCCTGAACATCTTTGTCGGTAGGCCAGTTCACCTGATCTGTTCTATCCTCGTCCTAAAATAATGGTCTTCCGAATTTTGCCTTTTATGTCAGGATTCGGTTCCTTTCCGGGACTTGATTAAAACGAGACCAATTGTCTACCATCTTACTTAAAGTTTTGTTACTCATTCAAAGAACACTTTTCAATCTTCGTACCCTTGAGCAACCCAGGGCACACGCCCAACAGCTAACACGGATGGTATAGGTAATTGGCTTCGCCGAGCTCGGACCGGATGGTAATTCAGGTTGCTTCGCAAATCAAATTTTGGTCGGTCCTCGGTTGCCTTCAGCAGCCTGGACAATTTGATAATCAGCTCTTAAAGCCTATGCTAGTAACTTCAATTCACTTATTAAATTTTGTATACCGTGACTAATCCTGCTGCCGAGACAAAGTCAATAGGGCTGCCGGCCGACGCACCGTTGTCATGGTTTTTGCATCGCCTGGACAACTTTATTATGACATGAAAATCCTGCCCACTTACCGGGACTGTGCAAAAACACATGCCAACCCTGACACAGACGGCAACTCCCCATACCACCAGGCCGTTATTGGTTTATCTTTCAATTAATTGATTCGTATCATTTCAATAAGTCAGGTTTTTAATGGTGATACAAATTCCCTCACCCATTCACTTGCAGGGTTTGCCAGTATATTTTCAGGCTTGTCTGCCTGCAATATCTTTCTGCAAAAATTATGTTTTGACCCAGAGGGAATCTGTGAACCAGTTTTTCTAATCTGTGAAATGTTTCACAATAGAAAACCCGTGTCTGAATGCAAGACTTTCCATAGTGGTAATATCAAATTTTCTCGAAAGCTCCATGAAAACAGGCTCCCATCTTTCAAAAACAAACAGCTGTCCCAACGATCTAATATTAACGGTCTGATGTTCTTTTGAAACCAGATAGCTCTTTAAGTAACCTGATACAGGGCTGTATGTAGTATGATGTTCGAACTTTGTAAGGTTAAAATCAGCATCAAGCTCACTGTTTAGCCTGGCAAGATGATTAAGGTTAAATTTGCGAGTCTGACCATAAGGATCATCATAGGCCTTTATTATAATTTCAGCCATCACAATCCGGGTTATCTCATTCCCGATATAAAGCCCATGAATACAATTCCTGGGTATAGCTCCCGACCCACAGGGTAATTCCCACACACATAGGGTTGCCTTAAAAATCTTATATTTATATTTTAAATCTTATTAATTTTAAGTTCAGAAATATCTGAAGCTGAAATTAACACACAGCATGTTTTTTTAAACATGCAATAAAACTCGGAAAAAAACATCTTAAACAATAATTACCTGAAATCATGAAAGCTATAACAGCACTTCTTTTGCTGATAACTATGCTTATCCAGGGATCACTTCATGCCAAAGACTACAACGCCTCGATGTTCGGAATAAAGTCAAATGGCACAACCCTGAATACCAATTCAATCCAGAAAGGCATCGATTACATAAGCGAAAACGGAGGAGGCAGGCTGGTATTCTATGTTGGCCGTTATCTTACAGGAACCATCCATCTCAAATCAAATGTAATCATCCATCTTGAAGAGGGAGCTATTCTTGTCGGTTCGGTAAATCCCCTCGATTATGAATTTATGTCAAACTGGACCGCACTCATTTTTGCCCATAATCAGACAAATATCGGGATAACCGGCAAGGGAGTTATAGACGGACAGGGATTCATCGTGGCAAATAACCTTGTGGACCTTATACATAAAGGAGTTATCAAAGATCCGCTTAAGTATGATCGTCCATGGGAAGGCAGAAGGCCACAGAACATTTACTTCAAAGGGTGCCGGAATGTAAGGATAGAGGGCATCATTCTGAAAGACCCTGGAAGCTGGAATCAGCAATATGACCAGTGTAAAAATGTTGTTATCGACCGGATCACTGTCGACAGCAAATCCTACTGGAACAATGACGGCATTGATATTGTCGACTGCGACAGTGTCAGTGTCACAAATTCATATTTCGATGCTGCCGATGACGGAATATGCCTGAAATCGCATTCCCCCGATTTCATATGCCAGAATGTTTATATTCATAATAACACGATCCGTACAAGTGCAAACGGGATCAAGTTCGGAACAGCATCATATGGCGGATTCCGCAATATTAAGATCATTAACAACCTGGTGTTTGACACCTACCGGTCAGCTATTACCTTTGCAGCGGTCGATGGCGGGGTCGTGGAGGATATTATTGTCGACAGCCTGAGATCGATCAATACAGGGAATGTGATATTCCTCCGTATCGGAGAGAGAAGAACCGGTAAAAAAGGGAAAATGAGAAACATCATCATATCCAATGTCTATGCTGAAGTCCCTTCGACCAAGCCTGATGCCGGTTATAATTACGAGGGTCCGGTTGAAGATCTGCCAAGGAATATTTCACCCTCATCCATCGTTGGAATGCCCGATGCAATTATTGAAAATGTAACCCTGAAGAATATTGAGATCAGGTATCCGGGTGGAGGAAATCCCTCGTATGCAAAAAACGGACTGGATGATCTCGATAAAGTTCCTGAAATGGCAGCTTCATACCCTGAATTTTCGATGTTTAAGGAACTTCCCGCATGGGGATTTTATATTCGTCATGCAAAAAATATAGTTTTTGAAAATGTGACCCTGATATGCGATAAAAAGGACTATCGCACAGCTGTGGTGCTTGATGATGTAAAAGGGGCAAGCTTCAGGGCTCTTAAGGTATCTGAACAGGAAAAGAAAAAAGAGCCCCTCTTTTCACATAATTCTGAAAGTATAAGTATAAAATGAGCAGATTCAGCATTCTCAGGATTGATCACTACGATCCGGCAGCTGTGGGAAGGAAGAACAGGATCCTCTTTTCAATCTTTATTCTCATCCCTGGAACTGCGAGCATCCTTTTTAACCTTGGCAATGTTTTTGAATTCGATTTCATCCTGAGATTGGTCATACTGCTTCCTCTTCTGGGTGTTATATATTTTATCCTGCTAAAAAAATTACGCTCGGCAATAAAAGAGATCAAGCCTATTGGTGATTTTGAAATAACCCGGTCATCAGTAAAGAAAAGAATTGGAGATGCAATAACCAGATATGATTTTGAATCAATAAAAGAGATCCGATTGACGAAACATATCCCCGCGACCCGAATCAGAGAGAGTAAAAGCGGATATTATTCATATATCCTTAAAATTATGTTCCACGATATTCCCAATGACACAATAGTGGTGTCAGACAGATCTATTGACCATGATCATAAGATCAGCATTACGGATACTTTAAAAACACTGAAAAAAATCGTACCTTTTGAAGTTGTAATCGAACAGTAAGTCTAATCTAATAATCAAAAGATTATGAGCGCCGCCAACACTTCCGCAGGATCATCCCTATGGGAAACAACAGTCCGTAAAACAAAAAAGATAATGAAATGGACCTTAAGCATTCTGGTCATATTTCTGGCAATCTTCATTTACTGGAAATATTTCTACACCTACAGTGAAGGCTACCGGGCAGGTCTTCTGCAGAAGTTCTCAAGCAAAGGCACTATCTTCAAGACATATGAGGGAGAGATGATCCTGAGCAGTGTAGCCTCCAGCAGGGATGTTGCCCTGGCATCGGAAAAATTCTTATTCACAATGAAAAACAAGGACCTTGTAAGAACATTTGATACCATCCAGGGTGAAATGGTAATTGTACATTACCGGGAAAAGAACGGGATACTATTCTGGCGGGGCGATTCCCGTTATCTTGTCGACAGTGTTAAACTGAAATAAGATCTCCTTTCTTAAT
>MENI01000059.1 GCA_001768195.1 Bacteroidetes bacterium GWA2_40_15
TAAGGATATTACCCATACCCCTAATACAAATGCAGCCCCGGGCAGTCAGCAAAAGGGAACTGGTTGTGTAGCTTTTACCCAGACTACACCTCTTCCTGCAGATTATGCCGATGTGGTTAAACAGATCGTTGACATGCTCAACAAAGGTTTTAATACTTCTGCTTTTGTTACCGGTGACCTTTCAACAGTCCCATTGTTTGAAACCGGTATTCAAAAAGGAAATCCCGACTGGCTTAAGCATGGAGAACCATTAGTAGTTACCGTTTATGCCGGAGGTACATATAATGTTAATAATGTGGGCCTTATGGGTGAGGTTAAGCTCTCCAATAACCTTAATATAAATTCAGGTATTGGAATATATGCCATAATCGATGGTAAATTAAAAGCACAGTCAGTAAAAAACCTGGGGGCAGTTAATTCACCGGCAATAGAGTCAAAAACTTGTGCTGACTACGACTATTTCGTGAAGAATTTCCCGCTGGCTGACTTTTATGATAAGTTTAAAACTTCATTTGAAAGTAAAACTGCTGATTTTACTCAAAAGGAAATGGAAAGCTATGAAAAAGCAATGAAGAAGAAAAAATAAAATCCGCAAACATCTAATGATCAGGTTGTGAAAATTTTACTGAGACTACCCCCCTTTCATCAGAGTATGTTGAGGCTGTTCAGCAGATAACAGATCTTCTTAATAAAGGTTTTAACACAACAGTTTTTATTGCCGGCGACTTTTCGGAGATTAATAATCTGCCCTTTAATTCCTCCGGAGAACTCAACTGGCTCAGGCTTGGTAAACCTTTAGCAGTTTATATTTCTACCTCGGGAGGCTATTTCACCAGAAGACAAACCGGCTCATTTGTCAGGGACAATTCCCTGGAAGTGCAATCATACCTTTATATTTACTCAGTCACCGAAGGCAAACTTAAAACGCTTGAATCTAAAATGCTTGCATCGGTAAAAACACCTGATTTAAAGTCAGATAAATGTGAAGACTATGCATATTTTGTAAAGAATTTTCCTGCCGAAATATTAGCTGAACCCTTCAGAAAGGAGATATTTGAAAATACTTCGGGATTAATTGAGAAGGAGATGGGGAAATATGAAAAGGCAATGAAGAAGAAAAAATCTTAACTATGAACGACTCTTTAAAATTCTTCATAATCATCCTTCATCTGTTAATACCTTTCTCATTAAAAGGACAAATGGAATCCTTTCCCTGCAGGAACAGTAATCCTGAGTTGAAGATTCTGTTCAACGGAGATGTAATTAATGAATATGAAATTAATGTTCAACTGCGTGATTAGTCCAACTTTGCGCCTTTACGGCTATAATTTTGAATAATAAACAATGGGGAAAAATGTCAAACTAAATCTTAATAATTATGAAAAAACTATTGACTTTCCTGCTCTCATTTATCATGCTAACCTCTTTTGCTCAGACCAGCAGGTTTAATCCGACTGATCTGGGTAAGAATTTCAAGGGTTTTCGTATCGATGAAAAACATGATACAATTCAGGGTTCATTCGTACAGTTTATTCAGTTTATAATGCAAACTGGCTGCCAGATGAGCGATGTCAACGGCAAAGAACTATATGGAAATACCTGGGACAACACAATTTATTATGAAATGGAGAACGGATTAAAGTGGTATTCAACAAAGTTTACAACTTTAACACCACCTGCTGATAAAATAAGAATAGGTGATGAATGCTTTATGCATGTAATGGAAGCAGGTCCGATAACACTCTATGATTACAACTTCTATGATGCAGGAGCTACTCCTGAAATAAATGAAGTTAAGACTTATATACAGCTGCCAAATATAGAAGTCGTTGATGTTTCCGGGATGCTGATAGGCTTTCCAAAGAAAATGAGTGCTTATGTAAAGGATTTTCCTGAACTGGCAGCTAAGATTACAAACAAGGAAAAGGGGTACGGTTTTACAAACATTAACAGCATAGTAAGAGAGTATAATACCTGGTATATGAGTCAGAATCCTGGCTTTACGATAATGGAATAATGGATTTACCTGCAATTATTATTATAATCTTCAATCGCTAAAAGACGAACTTGTTCTCTATATACACTATTGTTGATAAGCTTATTAATAAAGGAACTTCCATTAACTTTTCCGACAACCTGATATTCTCCTTTTCTTTGTTTTTCTGTTACATAGGGACAGTCGGCAAGTTCCTTTTCAATATTAAGGAATTTAACTAATTTAACTATGCCATCATTATCTTTCTGATATACCAGGTTTGGCTTACTGCATTCAATAAACACAGGTTCAAAACCTTCCGGTCCTGAAACAGCCGGAGGCGGAAAATTAAAATGATAGTAGAGAGATATTTTCCCTTCCAGGGCGCTTTGAACAAACATAGTTTTGGGGATAACATCTGATACACCGAGATATTTGACCGATTCAAAAACCAATGTGTCATATCTGTAACCCTCAATATCTTTTGCGCCATACTTCTCAAACAACTTATTTTTAATTTTCCCTGGTTTCTCAAAAATATCTTTGGCAATAAATTTAATATCTGATTGAAATTGCCACGGAGCAGGGAAAAATTTTCCGTTTGTATAGGCAGTTCCTGTCTCTTTAATATATCCTTGTATCTCTTTACCTCCCCTTGTAATGGATCCGGCAACCACACCTTCCTCCTTTAACTTCTCTTCAAATTGCGAATAAGCGCCCGATGAAAGAAATATAAGTGCCATAAACAAACCTGAAAAACTTTTTCTCATTTTTACCAGTTGTCAATCTTCAGCTAAGTTGGACATAATTTAAGAAAAAATAAAGAGTTACCTTCTCATTTTTATTAAAAGTCCGTGATATGAGTACTTTCCTGAATAAAAATCCTTTAGGTTTGTATTAAAAAAAATGCAAGTCATCAGTACAGCAAAGGAACTCCGCTACATAAACGGGAAATTGAATCTTTCACCTGTTGGCCTTGTACCAACAATGGGTGCTCTTCATGAAGGCCATATTTCATTGGTAGAAAAAGCTTTGTCACTATCCCCCCTGGTAATAGTCAGTATATTTGTCAACCCAGCGCAGTTTAACGATAAAAACGACCTGAAAAATTACCCCAGAACTCCTGAGGATGATCTGCTGCTGCTGGGAAAAGTTCTCAGGGAAAACGACATTGTCTTTACACCGGAAGTAAAAGAAATTTATCCTGAGACGGATACGCGGAAATTTAGTTTCGGGAATCTCGATAATGTAATGGAGGCACTTCACCGTCCCGGCCATTTTAACGGAGTAGGCCAGGTTGTGAGCAGGTTATTCGATATAGTAAAACCTGATATTGCCATTTTCGGGCAGAAAGATTTTCAGCAACTTGCAGTGATTAAGGAACTTGTAAGACAAACCGGGGACAAAGTAAAGATTATTGGCAGTCCGATTATCCGCGAAAATGACGGCCTTGCCATGAGTAGCAGGAATATGCTCCTCGAACCTGAAATCAGAAAAAATGCCCCGGTGATTTTTAAGACACTCTCAGCTGCTGCAGAAATGATTACCGGTCATGATATTCCTGAAATAAAAACCTTTGTCGGAAAACAGATAAATAATGTCCCCGGATTCGATATCGAATACTTTGATATTGCGGACGATACAGAGTTGATTCCGGTCAGTTCCAGGAATGAAATGCAAAAAGGTAAAAGGTACTTCGGTTGTATTGCAGTAAGAGCAGGAAAGATAAGGCTTATAGATAATATTGAAATCGGGTTGGTCTGATTCAAAAGGTTAATTACCTTTGTACTTTATTTTCCCGATATTATTCAAAGTGTCATGCTCATAGAAGTACTGAAATCAAAAATTCATAAAGCCTCAATAACAGGGGCAAACCTGCATTATGTCGGAAGTATTACAATTGATGAGGATCTTATGGATGCTGCAGGCCTCATTCAGAATGAAAAAGTGCATGTTCTGAATATTAACAATGGCGAACGTCTCGAAACATATGTTATAAAAGGATCCAGGGGATCAGGAGAGATATGTCTTAACGGAGCTGCTGCAAGGAAAGTAATTGTCGGGGATGTAATTATTATCATGTCATTCGCCATAATGGACTCAGAGGAGGCTAAATCCTTCACCCCCAAAATTATTTTCCCCGATACTAACACAAATAAACTTATCTGATCTTGAAAAGGGGAATTCTCCAGACGCTTAAGTTTATTGCTTTCCTCATTGTCGGACTGGCATTGATGTGGCTGGCATTCCGGTCTGTGGATTTTGACAAATTGGCAAACGAACTTAAGAAAGCAGACTTTTCATGGTTATTTCTGTCTGTTTTCTTCGGGTTAGTGGCATTTCTAAGCAGGGCAAGAAGATGGGTTCTGCTGGTAAATCCCCTCGGGTATAATCCATCATTCATGAATTCATTCTATGCCCTTATGACCGGTTACCTGGCAAACCTGGCCCTTCCCAGGGTCGGGGAAATAACAAGGTGCGTGGCACTTGGTAAAAAGGAAAAAATCCCTGTCGATCAACTTATTGGCACCGTGGTAATTGAAAGGACAATTGATTTCATATGCCTTCTTTCCATTATGATCGGCCTGATCTTTATCAGCGGCGACCAGATTGGCATGTTTATGAAGGAGAGCATACTCATACCCATTGAGCAGAGTGTTGTTTCATTATTCGGCTCGACATGGATTCTCTGGGCCTCCCTGTTTACCATCGGAACAGTTTCCCTTGGTTTTATGATTGGTTACAGGCACAGTCTCAGTAAAATCAGGTTCTTTGCTAAAATGTTCAACCTTGCCAGGGGAATAATTAACGGATTGAAAACAATTACCAATCTCAAAAGAAAATGGGAGTTTATCTTTCATTCTGTATTTATCTGGATCAACTATGCACTGATGACCTGGGTTGTTGTATTCTCACTTGAAGCAACATCAGGAATTTCATTTGGTGAAAGTATATTCCTGCTTGTTATTGGCGGACTGGCAATGTCAGCACCTGTACAGAGCGGGCTTGGAGCATTTCATTACATTATTTCAAGGGGACTTCTTATAGTTGAAGATATCCCTCTCGAAGACGGACTTGTTTATGCCCTTCTTACACATGAATCTCAATTGATTTTTGTTGTAATTGTGGGGGCCATATCATTTTTCATGATTTTCAGAAGACATTCAAAGGACGAAACTTCCTGAAAATCCTTGCCCCCTGGGGGCTGTTGAAAAAGTCCTTTGTGAACCTTTGTGTTAACCTTTGAGTACCTTCGTGGTAAAAAACAAAGCATTGAACCACAAAGGATCACAAAGTAAAGCACAAAGTAACACTAAGGTAAAAACTATGGCAAAAAATAAATCGGTATTTGTCTGCCAGAACTGCGGGGCCGAATCCCCGAAATGGATCGGACGATGCCCCTCATGTAAAGAATGGAACAGTTACCATGAAGAGATAATTGCCGCATCAGGCTCACGCGACACGGCTTTCGTTATAACACAGGAAAGAAGGAAACCCGAACTCCTCGATAATATTAAATCCGATGAATTCGGACGCCAGAAATCAGGCATAGCGGAACTTGACCGTATCCTTGGCGGGGGAATTGTTTCAGGATCCCTGATCCTACTTGGTGGTGAACCCGGTGTCGGAAAATCGACGCTTGCACTTCAGATTGCCCTCGCCCTGAAGGGAAAAAGAATCCTTTATGTTTCAGGTGAAGAGAGTGAGGAGCAGATCAGCCTGAGGGCGAAGAGAATGAAGAATTCAAACCCCGAATGTTATATCCTCAGCGAGACTGAACTCGAGAGGATCCTGGTACATGCTGAAAATATTAAACCCGGACTTATAATCATCGACTCAATTCAGACGATAAACACCACTGCCCTTGAATCATCGGCCGGAACGGTTTCGCAGGTCAGGGAATGTGCCGCACAACTGCTTAAATACTCAAAAATCACCGGCATACCCGTCTTTCTTATAGGTCATATTACAAAAGACGGTACACTTGCCGGACCAAAAGTGCTTGAGCATATTGTCGATGTTGTTCTCTATTTCGAAGGTGATAATAACTATGTATACAGGATACTGCGTTCGGTCAAGAACAGGTTCGGATCAACATCGGAGATTGGAATATTTGAAATGGTTGAAAAGGGACTGAGAGAGGTGGATAATCCTTCGGAATTGTTCATCAATCAGCATGATGAAGCGCTTAGCGGAATTTCAATAGCTGCAACTGTTGATGGTCTTCGTCCGTTTCTCATTGAAACGCAGGCCCTTGTCAGTACAGCTGTGTACGGCACTCCGCAGAGAAGTTCAACAGGTTTTGACACCCGAAGGTTGAATATGCTGCTCGCCGTGCTTGAGAAAAGAGCCGGTTTCAAACTCGGCACAAAAGATGTGTTCCTCAATATTGCAGGAGGCATAAAAGTTAATGACCCGGCAATCGATCTGGCAATTATAAGCTCGGTTCTCTCATCAAACCTCGATATTCCCATAGGTCGTGAGACATGCTTTGCAGGAGAAGCAGGCCTGTCGGGCGAAATAAGACCTGTATCGCGTATTGAGCAGAGGATCAGGGAGGCTTCAAAAATGGGCTTTACAAAAATCTATATCTCAAAATATCACAGGAATGTTATGCTTAACGGATTAAATATAGAAGTTATAGCTGCAGGCAAAATAGAACATCTTGTAAGATCCCTGTTTGCCTGAAATGGCGCAGAACGCAGGGCTCAGAAAATAAAAGCTTTTAGCTCTACACCTTTAGCCTTGTGCCCTGCGCCTTGCGCCTTGTACCTTTTTAATATCTGTACCGTCTTGTGTTATCCCTGCTCGAATTCTGCCTCCTTATTTTTTCGCAGTCGAGATCCATGCTGAATTCAGGTGGTCGTTCGAACTCATCAGCCTCCATTATGCCAAACTGCGGATCGGAGTACACTTTTCTCAGAAAGAGTGCGAATACCGGAAGAGCCATGTTTGCTCCCTGCCCCTCTCCAAGTGTTTCAAAATGGATAGCCTGGTCTTCCCAGCCGCTCCATACTCCGCCGACAAGGTTCGGGGTAATGCCCATAAACCATCCGTTGGAATGGTTCTGGGTTGTACCTGTCTTGCCTCCTATCTGGTTCATAAGGTTATATGGTTCATTTCTCATCCTTCTTCCTGAGCCTGTAAGAACAACATTCTGAAGAAGGTTAACCATCAGATAGGAATGTTCTTCACTTAATACTTCCTCTATCTTAGGGGTGAACCTTGAAATAATATTTCCATTCTTATCCTCAATCCTGGTAACATACATGGGGCGGGTATAAACACCCTTATTCGCAAATGTTCCGTAAGCGCCAACCATCTCTTCAAGCTTAATATCAGAGGTGCCCAGGAATATGGAAGGAACCGGATCAATAAAGCTCCTGATTCCCATCTTGTGCATCAGGTCGGTAACTGCGGAAGGCCTGAATTGTTGCATGAGCCATGCTGAAATATAGTTTTCCGACTGTGCGAGCCCCCACTTCAGGGTGACCATCTTGCCATGGTAAGCTTTCGGGCCGGAACTCTTGGGAGTATAGGGAATGGAATCACCAACATCAAAAGATCTTGGGATATTCTCAACCTCATAGCAAGGCGAATAGCCGTTCTGCATCGCTATTGTGTAAAGAAATGGTTTTATTGTACTGCCGACCTGTTTTTTCTGCTGCGTTACTGCATCATACTTGAAATATCTGAAATCAGGTCCTCCCACATATGCTTTCACATATCCGTTGTGCGGGTCTTCAACCATGAATGCGGATCTGATGAAAAACTTATAATACCTTACAGAATCAAGAGGAGTCATAACCGTATCAATATCTCCTCTCCACGAAAATACTCTCATCGGAACCTTTGTGTTAAAAGCAAGCCATATTGAATCATCAGGAGCATCTGCCCTTCTCATCGAATAATATCTGTCCGACTGCTTAACAGATGCCATTATCAGTTCATCTATCTGTTGCTTTGAAAGATCATTAGAGTAAGGAGGATTCTTAAACCCTTTAGCTCTCCTGTAAAAGTCAGGCTGTACTTCTTTGGAAAGATGCTCCGTTAAAGCCTCTTCTGCATACTTCTGCATCTTCGAGTTTATGGTTGTATAAATTTTAAGCCCGTCCTTGTAAAGATCGTATGGTGTACCGTCAGGTTTTTTAGACTTGTTGCACCAGCCATACAAAGGATTGTTTTCCCATTCCCAGAGAGCATCCTCGTACGATGACTGCCTCACATATTTGTTCCTGTCAGGTTCAGGTCTCCTCATTATATTCCTTAAGTACTCCCTGAGATACGTTGCCAGACCGGTATTATGGTCTTCAATTCTGAAATTCAGCTCAATAGGAAGTTTCTTCACGGAATCGGCAGTTGCAGGAGCTAAATATCCATATTTGGCCATCTGGGATATAACAACATTTCGTCTCTGCATCATCAGATCATAGTTCCTGACCGGATTATACCTGGTTGATGCCTTCAGCATTCCCACAAGGACTGCAGATTGCTGGATATTGAGCGAATCAGGTGTTGTATTGAAATAAACTTTTGCTGCAGATCTTATACCAACGGCATTATAACTGTAATCAAATTTATTTAGGTACATGGCAATGATCTCTTCCTTGGTATAGCTCCTTTCAAGCTTAACGGCAGTCTGCCACTCCTTGAATTTTGATACGGCCAGCTTGACTTTTCTCATAACTGCTGAAGTCCTTGTAGTATCTCTTGGATATAATTGTTTTGCAAGTTGTTGAGTAATTGTACTTCCTCCTCCTGTATTCTGTCCAAGCAATACAGATTTTATGGCAGCCCTTCCAAGACCCCTTATATCTATTCCGGAATGTCTGTTATACCGTATGTCTTCAGTTGCAATAAGGGCACCTGTGATCCAGGGAGAAAGATCCTTATATTCAGTCCATGTAAGATTCTCAATACTTATCTTGCCCAGCAGTACGCCGTCTTCCGAATAGACCTCAGCAGCAAGTAAATATTCAGGATTTTCAAGTTCACTGAAAGATGGCATGGGTCCGAGCTTTTCCTTTGATATAAGGACAAACAGAATTATGACCAGTACAAATGGAAAAACAAACAGTGTCCAGAACCAAATCAGATATTTTGTGTTATCTGTAAAGCGTTTCATCTGTATTGGATATCTGCGGCAAAAATAGTAAATAATAAAGAATCTTGAAGGTTTATTTTGAAGATTGCCACCTAATTGATTTACTTTGTCGTGTTTTATAAAAAATTAATTTCAACTTGAAATGATCGAAAATCTGGTAATTGTTGAGTCTCCTGCTAAAGCGAAAACTATTGAAAAGTTTCTGGGTAAAGATTTCCGTGTTATATCAAGCTTCGGGCATATAAGAGATCTTGCAAAGAAGAATCTGGGTATTGATATAGAGAATAATTTCACTCCCACTTATGAAATACCCAAAGAAAAGAGCAGAGTAGTAAGTGAATTACGAAAACTAGCAGCAGAGTCAAAAAATGTATGGATAGCATCTGACGAGGACCGCGAAGGAGAAGCTATTGCCTGGCATCTCATAAGTGTTCTGAACCTCGACCTGGCAACAACCAGAAGAATTGTGTTTCATGAAATTACAAATGAGGCTATTAACAGTGCCATTCAGAATCCGCGGCAGGTTGACATGAATCTTGTCAATTCCCAGCAGGCCAGGCGGATACTCGACAGGCTGGTTGGCTTTGAGATTTCACCCGTACTATGGAAGAAAGTACAGCCTTCTCTTTCTGCAGGCAGAGTACAGTCAGTTGCCGTAAGGCTTATAGTAGAAAGAGAAAGGGAGATCTTCGCTTTCGAAACTGAATCATCATTCCGTGTCACTGCCGTATTTGAGATAAGTTCACCCGGATCTGAAAATGCAATAATCAAGGCAGAGGCTTCAAAAAGGTTCGGCGATGAGAAGGAGGCTTTGAAATTCATTGATATCTGTAAGGATTCTGCCTATTCTGTCGGAAGCATAACTATTAAACCCGGGACAAGGTCGCCGGCTCCTCCGTTTACAACCTCCACACTTCAGCAGGAGGCTTACAGGAAACTCGGTTTCTCCGTTGCACAGACAATGGCTGTAGCTCAGAAGCTATATGAAGCAGGAAGGATCACCTACATGAGGACCGATTCCACAAATCTTTCCGGGCTGGCTCTCACCAAAGCAAGAGAGACCATTGTGTCGGAGTTCGGAGAGAAGTATTCAAAAACCCGTCAGTTCAAGACAAAATTGAAAGGAGCCCAGGAGGCTCATGAGGCAATCCGGCCTGCATATCCTGACAAACATGATACAACCGGCACGCTTAATGAAAAGAAGCTTTATGATCTGATCTGGAAAAGAACGATAGCCTCGCAGATGGCAGATGCTGTGATTGAAAAAACCAGTATCACAATCGATATGAGCAACTCCCCTGTAATCTTCCAGGCTAACGGAGAAGTGATAAAATTTGACGGATTCCTTAAAGTATATGCTGAATCTACCGACCAGGATAACGGTGATGAGGAGAGATATGTCATTCCTCCCGTAAAAAAGGGAATGCCTCTTATATATAATAATATATCAGCTTCACAGAAATTCACAATTCCTCCGCCAAGGTATACCGAAGCGAGCCTTGTGAAAAAACTTGAAGAGCTTGGAATAGGACGGCCATCCACTTATGCCCCTACAATATCTACAATACAAAACCGCGGATACGTTTCAAGGGAAGACAGACCGGGTGAAAAGCGCAATATAAAAATCATAACCCTGGTGAAAGGAAAGGTTTCGACCTCTTTAAAAACAGAGATCGCAGGGAAGGAAAAATCCAAACTGTTTCCTCAGGATATCGGGATGATAGTAAATGATTTTCTTATCGACAATTTTTCGGAAATTGTCGATTACCATTTCACTGCTGAAGTTGAAGAACAATTTGACGAGATAGCTGTCGGAAATCTTAAATGGACAGGAATGATAGATAAGTTCTATAAACCTTTTCATAAAACTGTCACCAGCACTTTGGAGAAAACAGAGAGAAAAACAGGAGTCCGTATGCTTGGAAATCATCCGGAGACCGGTGAGCCTGTTACAGTAAGAATGGGACGGTTTGGACCGGTGGCCCAGATAGGGGAATCTGCAAACAATACAAAACCGAGGTACGCGAGCCTTTCAAAGAATCAGCTTCTGGAAACTATTACCCTTGATGAGGCATTGAACCTGTTCCGTTTGCCACGCTCCCTGGGAGAACATGAAGGATCGGAAATGATAGTCGGAATCGGAAGATTTGGTCCTTTCATAAGATATCAGAGCAAATTCTACTCTTTGAAAAAGGGAACTGATGATCCATATACAGTAACTTTTGACAGAGCAGTTGAAATCATCAATGAGAAGAACGAGAGTGATAAGAAGAAGGTGCTGAAAGACTTCGGAGATATCATGCTCCTGAACGGAAGATATGGGCCATACCTGGTGAAAGAAAAACAAAATTTCAGGCTCCCGAAGGGCACTGATGCAGAAAAACTGACACAGGAAGATTGTATTAAGATTATAGAAAACAGCGAAAAAACAAAAAAGAATTCCTGAAATAAGCTATGGTAGACCTGAACGATTATTTCAACCCGGTGTGCATTGAGAGCGCTGACTATAAACACCTTACAGGACAGGCAGTTTTTCCCCATACCATATCAGTGCATACTGAGAACTCTCCGCTGAAAGAGATAAACAGATATAAAATTGCCCTTTTTGGAGTGCCTGAGAGCCGGAATTCTCCAAATGCCGGTTCCGTTAAAGGACCTGATAAGGTAAGGGAACAGCTTTACACTCTGGCAAAAATCCCCGGCAAAACAAAAATAATTGACCTTGGGAACATGAAACAGGGTACGACATTCAACGACACAGTTGCCGGCCTTACCGACATTCTCACTTACCTTCTGAACGAGAATGTTTTCCCTGTGGTGATAGGAGGGAGCAGTGCAGTTGTAACTGCTTTTGACAAGGCTCTCTCCCTACAGAAAAACAGATATACCCTTGCTGCAATCGATTCAAGAATTGATTATAGCAATGAAAAGAAAGAGCCTGATTCATTTAACTATCTTAACAGTGTCGTCAATAACCATAAAAGTACATTCAGTCATTATATAAATATAGGGTATCAGACCTACCTGAATGATCAGCAGGTCATAAACAGGTTCCTGAAACGACGCTCGGATATTGTGAGGATAGGTGATGTAAGGCAGGCAATATATCTTACGGAACCCCTTCTCAGGGATTCGGATATTGCAGTATTTGATATTTCCGCAGTAAGACAGTCTGATGCTCCGGGAACAATAAGCCCCTCCCCGAATGGATTCTATGGTGAAGAGATTTGCCTTCTTGCCAGGTATTCAGGCATTTCCGACAAGCTTAAAATATTCGGATTATTTGAGGTAAATCCCGATCTGGATATACGCAATCAGACTTCAGGTCTTGCAGCCCAGATCATCTGGTTCTTCCTCGAAGGTTTTTCCCAGAAACAGTATGAAACTCCGTCGCTGGGATTGAGCAATACCGGCAGGTTCATAAAGTATCATGTAAGGATTACCGATCTGGAGGATGATCTGATTTTTGTAAAAAGCAATCTTACTGACAGGTGGTGGATTGAAATTCAGATAGAAAAAGATCAGAACATTTATATTTCCTGCTCACATGAAGATTATCTGAAGGCAAATCAGAATGAAGTTCCTGAAAGATGGGTAAGGGCTGTTGAAAGACTTAAGAACTGATTCCCTCGTCACATTGCAGGATCAGTTAATCAAATAATTATTGTGAAATTTGTTTGCGAACCGGAATTTTATTTATTTTACTGGTTCAACTATTGTGAAGCACACCCTTACAACAATTAATGAAAAAGCTATATAGTATATTCCTTTTTTTCATTATTGCATTTATGCCCGGGCTCTCGCAGCAGGATCCGTTATCGAGTCATTATATGTTCAACACCTTAACATATAATCCCGGTTATTCAGGCATTTCGGGTATGATCTGTGCAACAGCACTGAACCGCCAGCAATGGGTGGGTTTTGAAGGCGCTCCAACCACTACAGTATTCAACATAAGTGCTCCGCTTCCGATTTTTAAGGGAAACAGCGGTGCAGGGCTGCTTATTGAAAGTGACAACATCGGGTTTGACAACGATATAAATCTGTCAGGAGCATATTCTCATCATTTCGACGTTGGCCAGGGTAAACTGGGAATTGGTTTGAGCCTGGGAATGTTGAATAAGAAACTTGAGCCTTCATGGGAGATCCCTTCCGGGGATATCCATACTCCCGCTTCGGGCGATCCGCTCATTCCGGAGAATAAGGAGAGCTATGTAGCATTTGATGCAGGACTGGGGATGTATTACAAGACTGAAAAATATTATGCTGCTGCTTCAGTAACACATCTTAATCAGCCTGAAATTAAATATACCAAAGGAATCACCTACGTAAGCAGGCATTATTATCTGACTGCAGGGTATAACCTTCAGCTGAGAAATCCTTCGCTTGAACTGATACCCTCGGTGTTTGCTTTCAGCGACGGTAAGGTAATGCAGTTTACAGTAACATCATTATTGCGATACAATAAAAAACTGTGGGGAGGCGTTTCATACAGAGCCGGTGATGCCCTGATCGGTATGATCGGACTGGAGTTGTATAACGGGCTCAAACTTGGATATGCTTATGATTTCACGCTTTCAGATATGAGCAAGAGCAGCAGCGGATCGCATGAGTTTATGGTTAACTACTGTTTTGATCTCAATCTTGGGAAAAGCCCGATGAAATATAAAAGTATTAGATTTTTATGATTATTAAAAAAAAATAACTTACTTGCATTATAAAATACTTTCGTAATATGAAAAAGGTAATATTATCTGCTCTGATCATAATAATTTTATTATCTGGTTGCGGATCATCAAATACCGGAGAGCTGACTGGCGTGCAGGGACGAAAAAAATTCTTTGAACCGGAACCTCTTGAGATGGCATTTATACCTGCCGGAAGTTTTGTGATGGGACCCAGCGATCAGGATGCTGTTTTTGCAATGAACAGCTTATCAAAAACAGTTACGGTAGATGCCTTCTGGATGGACCAGACAGAAATTACAAATAATAAATATCGTCAGTTCGTATTCTGGGTACGCGATTCAATCCTCCGCACAAAACTTGGAGAAGCAGGGATAGCTGACAGGGAATACTTCATGGTTGATGATGAAGGAAATGTACTTGAACCGAACATTATAAACTGGGAGGAAAAAATTGATCCCGAAGAGGAAACAACCATTGGGATAATTGAAGAGATGTATTACCCGCCTGAAGAGAGATTTAACAGTAAAAAGGAAGTCGATGTGAGGAAGCTTAATTATTCTTACTACTGGGTTGATTACCAGCAGGCTTCCAAATCAACTTACGTTTATGATAATTTTGAAAAAACATCAGGAAAATATACCGGACAGGTGACTAACCTCGATGGCTCACGCAGCGATATCAAAGACCGCTCATCATTCATCAAACATAACATTATCAATGTTTATCCCGATACATTATGCTGGATCAGGGATTTTACATACTCATTCAACGATCCTCAGGCATCACTCTATTTCTGGCACCCATCTTATGATGACTACCCTGTTGTAGGCCTGACCTGGGTTCAGGCTACTGCATTCAGTATCTGGAGAACCGATTATATGAATAGTTCATTAAGGAAGAGCGGTATTCCGGATGTGCATAATTACCGCCTGCCACTCGAAACAGAATGGGAATATGCAGCAAGGGGAGGTCTTGATCTTTCAATGTACCCATGGGGAGGCCCCTATACCCGTAACTACAGTGGCTGCTTCCTCGCTAATTTCAAACCTCTGAGAGGTAACTATGTCGACGACGGTAGTGTATATGCCGCTAAAGCCGGTTCGTATGAACCTAATGAATATGGCCTGTATGATATGGCAGGAAACGTTGCAGAATGGACATGCTGCGCATACCACCCGTCTGCTTATATCTTCCAGCACGATCTGCAGCCCAATTATGAGTACAATGCAAAACCACAGGATCCCCCTGTAATGAAAAGAAAGGTTATCCGTGGCGGATCCTGGAAGGATATCGCCTATTTCCTTCAGACAAGTACAAGAGACTATGAATACCAGGATTCTACAAAACCATATGTCGGATTCCGTAATGTAAGATCTTATATTGGAGTAAACTAATTATTGAAATAACTTTAAAATCATCAGCTATATGAGCCTAGCAGAATTAGTACAAAGCAGCGGATGGAAAAACTTCATCGCAAAACTTTACGGTTTAGGAGCTTCCGTCGTTATCATTGGTGCATTGTTTAAAATACAGCACTGGCCACTTGCAGGAACCATGCTTACTATTGGTCTTCTCACCGAAGCGGTGATATTCTTCTTTTCAGCTTTTGAGCCTCTCCATGAAGAGATCGACTGGTCTCTTGTCTATCCTGAACTCGCAGGGATTCCGGAAGACGAACCTGTAGGAGTTCAATCTCACGGTAAGCAGGGTGCTGTTTCCGGAGGTTATGGCGGCGGAGCTGGTGCCGTTGCTCTGGCAAAATTTGACGAGATGCTCGAAAAAGCGGAGATATCACCTGAACTGTTCCAGAAGCTTGGAGGCGGAATGAAAAAGCTTGGTGAAGCAACTGCTAACATGAGTGTCATGGGAGATGTTTCTGCTGCATCTGCTAAATACATGAGCACTATTAACACAGCAAATGATTCGCTGTCGAAACTCTCGGAATCATATCAGACAACAACTAAAGCTATAAATGATACTGGTGCAACTTACAAGAATATGGCTGACTCACTTGCTGTGATTGAAGTTGGAGGAAAATCATATCAGCAGCAACTTGAAGTACTCAATAAAAACCTCTCTGCCCTGAATGCAGTATATGAATTGCAGAAAAAAGGTGCAGATGATCATATAAAGGAATCAGAATCGCTCTATAAGGGAATCCAGGTGATTATGAAGGACCTTACAGATTCAGCAGGTGACACAAAAAAATACCGCGAACAGATAACAAAACTCAACGACAACCTGTCGGCATTGAATAATGTCTATGGAAATATGCTTGCCGCTATGAATGTTAAATAACATGGCTTTTTTAACTAATTAAACTTCCAAGAAAATGGGTCACGAGAAGCTATCTCCACGGCAAAAGATGATCGGTATGATGTACCTGGTGCTTACCGCCATGCTTGCACTTAACGTATCGAAGGAAGCCGTTGAAGCATTTAAAAAAGTTGATAAAGGTCTTACGCAAACAATTGCAAATTATACAGTCAAAAATGACCTGATTTATAAAGAATTCGACAGAGCAGCTGCTGAGAATCCCGCCAAAGCCGGGAAATACAAGAGTATAGCATTACAGGTTAAGGAGAGAGCAGATGAAGCTTTCGTCTTTATACAGGGCTTGAAGATTGAGATCATTAATACTGCTGAAGGTCCTGAAAACACAGCTGTTCAGGGGGATGAAGTTATTGTGGAGAATGTACAGAAAATAGATGATAATAACATTCCTTCTGAGATCCTTATCGGAGCTAATGAAAACGGTAAAGCAAATGACCTGAAAGCTATTCTGATTGAATATCGCGAATTCCTTATTACAACTCTTGAAGGTAAAAATCCCACAATAGAAGAAGGCTTAAGGAGCAGCCTTAGTACTGATGATGGTAAAAATGAAGATGGCGAGACAGAAAGATGGGAAAACCTCAACTTCCAGACCTTGCCCCTTGTTGCAGTTATCTGTATCCTTTCGGAACATCAGCTCGCTGTAAGAAACGCCGAGACTGAAGTGCTGAACTATCTCTATTCACAGATTGATGCCTCTTCATTTAAATTCAATAAACTAATTCCTATTGTAATTCCCACTTCATCAAACTATGTTACACTCGGAAGCGATTATGAAGCACAGGTTTTCATCTCTGCAACCGATACAACACAACAGCCCACGATAAGCGTTGGTACTACCGAACTCCCTCTCGATGAAACCGGAAAAGGTATATATAAGGTCCGTGCTTCTTCACTGGGAGCAAAAAAATGGGGAGGTGTTATTGCCCTCAAGGCTCCCGACGGAACCAATATGGAATATCCTTTCGACGCCTCTTATTTTGTTGGCGAACCGAATGTCATTGTTTCTCCAACAGCTATGAACGTAATGTATATGGCTATTGATAATCCAATCGATGTATCTGTACCAGGAGTAAGCCCTGATAAAATAAAGATCAGGGTTGTTAATGGCTCCTTTTCGACGGGGAAAATTAAAAACCCTAAAGGTGATTTTTTCAAAGGCAGCTGGTCGGTTAAACCTGCTGAGGTAGGTAAGAATGTACAAGTAATTGTAACTGCCGATATGAGCGGTAAGCCGCTTCAGTTTGCACCATATGAATTCAGGGTAAAACCTCTTCCTCCTCCTATTGCAATCTTTGCCCAGAAAAGTACCGGAAGTGTGCCAAGGGCTACAGCTGCCGCCCAGCAGGGTGTGTTTGCAATACTGCCTGACTTCGACTTTGACCTTCAGTACAATGTTACAGGTTTCTCAGTGCTTTATTCCGACAGGGGAAATGATTATGAAGAAACCAGTACCGGCAGTAACCTGACACCGAAACAAAAGGAACTTATAGGAAGGCTCACAAGAGGTAAAAATTTAATTATTAAAGATATAAAAGCAGTTGGTCCCGACGGCAGAACAAAAGATCTGTCACCAATAATTTTAAAAATTGATTAGCTTAATTACAACTATCATATCATGATAAAGAAATTTCTTTTAGGATTACTCACTGTTTCTCTCTCAGGCTTCCTGAGCGCACAGAGTTTCGGTGATATATACCAGAAATCTATCCCGGATGCCAAAAAGATTGATTACCCTTACCTCAGGGAGGCTGATGTTATCTGGTCAAAACGAATATACAGAACAATCGATCTTCGTGAAAAGATCAATCAATCATTATATTATCCGACAGGTACAACATTTGACGGAAGGAGAAGCTTCATAATGGTACTCCTTGATGAAATTAAAGCAGGAAGGGTAACAGCTTATGACCCTCTCAGCATAAATGTCAATACCACATATTCGGATATTGAGGTTAAAATGGGAGCAGTTGAAACTACACAATCAATTACAATAAATGCTGCAGGAGCAACCCGCGATACTGTAATCAAGCAGGATTCCAAACCTCAGGAGGTAAAGCAATTAACCCTCTATGAAGAATGGTTTTTCGATAAGAAACTCGGAAAACTCGATGTCAGGATCATTGCTATACAGCCTACATACATGGGATATGATGATCAGCTGGGCAGGATTGCAAAAAAGCCGCTTTTCTGGGTTAAATATGATGATATTAGAGATGCCCTTTCAAAACAGGAAGTTTTTGTCACCAGTAATGATGCACAGAGGATCTCATTCGATGATCTTTTTATGCAGAGAAGGTTCGGAAGCGTGATAATAGGTGAATCAAATGTTCAGAATGACAGGTTTATCTCAGATTATCAGACCGGTAAATATACCTTGTTTGAAGCAGAACGAATCAAAAACGAATTATTTAATTTTGAGCACGATCTTTGGGAATACTAGGATATGGTAATTAAAAAAGAGGCTGGAAATTTTCCAGTCTCTTTTTTTGTCACCCCTGTTACAAATATTTCTCCTTGGAGGACTTCTTCAAATCTTCAAGATACTTCTTGATATTCTGCTCTTCCTCTTTCCTGACAATCAGCAGTACATCATCGGAATCGACCACAATATAGTCTTTAAGCCCTTGTATAACTGCTACTTTGCCTTCAGAAATATTAAATATGCTGCCTTTATTTTCATATGACATGACATCACCCCGTATCACAGCATTTCCTTTCTTATCGAGTGAAGAATGTTCATACAGGGAACTCCATGTCCCAAGATCGGACCATCCTATATCAGCACACTTAACATAAACATTGTCGGCCTTTTCCATGATGCCATAGTCGATTGATATGCTGCGGCATACTGCATAAGCTTTCCCGATAAAGTTTTTCTCCTGCTTCGTTCCGAACAACTCCCTTCCCTCTTCAAAAACTGAAAAGGTCTCAGGCATATATTTTTCAAAAGCCGCAAGAATGGTTTTTATATTCCAGATGAATATCCCTGAATTCCAGTAGAAATCCCCGCTCTCTATAAATTTTCTGGCAAGATCAATATCGGGCTTTTCCGTAAATGTCTTTACCTTGAGTAGTTTATCGAAACCTTTAACCGGTTTCTTCTGATCAGCCTGAATATAGCCATAACCTGTTTCAGGCCTGTCAGGTTTTATTCCAAGAGTTACCAGGGCTTCATGCTCCTTCGCAAAGTCGAAACATTTGCCTATCTCTTCACGGAATTTATCCTCCTTAACGATCAGGTGATCGGCAGGAGTAACTGCAACTATGGCATCTTGATTATCCTTTAATATGCGGAATGTACCATAAGCCAGGCAAGGTGCAGTATTGCGACGGAAAGGCTCGCCCAGCACCCTTGATGGTTCAATCCTGAGCTGTTCAATAACCAGATCGCTCTGCCCTGCACTTGTTACAACGAAAATATTCTCTTCAGGACAAATTTCTTTAAATCTCCTGAATGTCTGTTGTAAGAGGGTTTCACCTGTTCCGAGTATATCAAGAAACTGTTTTGGCCTGCTATTCCTGCTCAATGGCCAGAAACGGCTTCCGACGCCACCAGCCATTATTATTACATACCTGTTATCCATAAGTGAAGTATTTCCTGCATTTTCTGCAAAGATATAATTAATAATTACGCAGTCACATTTCAGAAACTATGATAAGGGAAATCAGACAAATATTAGTAATTTTGAGCTGAAAAAAACAGAAAATGATCAGGTTCCTGACTCAGGTAGGACTTTATTTCCAGTTTCTTAAAAAGGTCTTTTCAAAACCGGAAAAGGCTTCTGTGTATTACAGACAGACAATGACAGAATTTGTATCACTTGGACTGACTTCAGTAGGGATCATTTCAATTGTTTCGTTTTTTATGGGAGCTGTAATAACGCTTCAGACAGCATATAACACTGAGAATCCGATATATCCTACATATCTGATCGGACTGGGCTGCCGCGATTCAATCATACTGGAGTTTTCATCAACCGTTGCGGCACTGATACTGGCAGGGAAAGTAGGGTCAAATATTGCAGGGGAAATAGGAACCATGAGAGTCACAGAACAGATAGACGCCCTCGAGATAATGGGTATCAATTCTGCTTCTTACCTTGTTCTGCCAAAAATTATTGCAACTCTCCTGTTCAATCCAATACTGACTCTCATTTCAATCAGCATAGGTATTTTCGGAGGATGGGCCGCAGGTACATTATCAGGAGTTGTTACATCCGAGAATTTCATTTATGGAATCCAGTATGCCTTTATTCCTTACTATATAACCTATTCTCTGATTAAAACACTGTTTTTTGCCTTCATCATAACCAGTGTATCATCATTCCAGGGCTATTATGTTAACGGAGGTTCGCTTGAGGTAGGAAGGTCAAGTACCAAAGCAGTCGTTTACAGCAGTGTACTGATCCTGATGTTCAATGTAATCCTTACTCAACTCCTGCTGTCATGATAAGAGTTAAAAATCTTGATAAAGCATTTTACGGAAAAAGTGTACTTACTGACATATCCGTTGAATTTGAACCAGGCATAACAACCCTGATAATAGGCCAGAGCGGATCAGGTAAAACTGTTCTTTTAAAGTCAATTGTTGGTCTTTATGATATTGATAAGGGAGAGATATGGTATGAAGATACCCTTTTTAATAAACTTGCCTTTGCAGATAAAAAGAAGATCCGCAGCGAGATAGGAATGCTTTTTCAGGGAAGTGCATTGTTCGATTCACTTACCGTCGAACAGAATGTTCGCTTTCCCCTTGATATGTTTACCGAAAAAAGCCCTGAGGAAAAAAGCGACAGGCTAAATTTCTGCCTTAAGAGAGTTAACATTATTAATGCAAACAGTCTGTTCCCTTCAGAGTTATCGGGAGGTATGAAAAAAAGAGTTGCCATTGCCAGAGCTATTTCGCTGAATCCCAAATACCTCTTCTGTGATGAACCCAATTCAGGCCTCGATCCGGTAACTGCAATAGTTATCGATGAGCTTATCAGGGAGCTGACAGAAGAATATTCGATGACAACAATAGTAAATACTCACGACATGAATTCAGTGATGGAGATAGGTGAGAAAATTGTTTTCATAAGTGAAGGAAGGAAATGCTGGGAAGGAGATAAAAATGAAGTGCTGAACTCCGACTGTAAGCCGCTGAATGATTTTGTCTTTGCTAATTCACTTGCCAAAAAGATAAAAGCAGATGCAGGCTGATCAGTGATTATCTTTCTTAATTTCCTCGAAATCTACATATTCTCCGATACTTTTTGAGACTTTCTTAGTGTCACCGGGGTCATACTGCTCTTTTTGCTTTCCGGGTTCATTCTCCCTCCCGAATCTCATAAACGACCTTATTATGAGATATACAATAAGAGTTATTAAGAAAATCCTTATCAAGATCATCTTTTATAATGTTTGGTCATTCTTAATCAGTGGCTTGTTATCCTTTTTCTTAACCTTGTTCCCGAATGAGAGATTCATTCCAAGCCGTAAATTAACAGTATTCCAGTTTGCAGGAACAACTATATTACTGTTTGAATCAGTTTTAAGCCTGTCCCATGAGACAGGGATCCTGTCACTGACAAAGTAAAATTGGAATATTGACGCCCTGAATGCAATTCCTGCTCCAAAGTTGTCAGCTCTATGATTCTGCAAAGAATATCCCAGGCTGAATGAAAATGCATTTGTGAGATTCATATTAGCTGACAATGTCAAAGATTCTCTCATCTGTCTGCCAATAAATCTGGTATATGATAATAAACCAAATGAGATGCTTTTATTCAGATTATAGCTCCCTCCAAGTGTCAGGCCCGGAGCCAGCCATGTGGTGAACGGCTCATTAGTGTCAGTCAGATTAAAAGAATTTTTCAGTGAATCAAGTAGTTCATTGCCAACATCCTCTACCTCTTTTGTCCCATTAATAACATCTGTCATATCCAGTCCGTTAAAAACAAAATTGCCTTTCGCAGTAAGGTTTGTTACATCCCTGTTCCATCTTATATAGCCTATATCAGTCAATGCTGCTGAAACAATAACTTTGTTGTTAAGCAGCTTATATGTTGCCCCCAGATCAAGACCAAGCCCTCTGTTCTGAATACTTGTAAGTGTATTGAAACTGAACCATGAATCGTCATATGTAATACTGTCAAGATTTTGATCATTACCAATATATGTATCAAAAGGCCCGCTGAGGCTTACAGTAAAGTCGGCATCCAGAGTATGTGTATAATCATCACTCACCTGAATTCCTAGAGACCTGTTCTTAAACCGGGTTGCCACTATGCCGGTAAATATTTTAGGCCTTACTCCGATAGTTAGTTTATTTGAGAACTCCCTGGAGACAGTAAAACCAAACTCACGGAAATACCTCAAATCCATTCTTAAAGATGAGAGATCTATTTTATCTCCAACAAATGCTTCGTTTCCCTTAAGAGCAAGCTTTATAATATCTCCCGGAAAAACAGCATTTGCTTCAATCCTGTCATTGATATCAATGAAAAAGTAAAGCCCCTTTGGACCTTTAAATCCAATTCCCAATACCGGAAGGGTAACCTGCGGAGAAAAAGAATTCTTCTTATTTACCCTGTCCAGAAACTCATCTGTAGCGGACTCTGAACTAAGAAAAGAATAGACAGAATCAGAGGTAGCACTCTTTGAAAAGAGATCGGAATAATTGATGAAATTATTATTGACACCCAAATACATTCCGGAAATAACCGGCAGACCGATATAAGAGGAGTTTGAAGGATGCATTGCAGGATTCATCAGATGATTCTGTGGCAGGTTCATGTAGTACAAGACCTGTCCTGTTTGCGCTGTTACCTTACCGGTAAGTATCACGAGGCAAACAACCAGTATATACTTGATTCTGTAAAACATATTCTGAACATTTAAAACATTAGTTAAAGACTATATCGGGTTTAACAATCAAAGCAGCTTTGAAATCTATCCTGTAATCGGAATAGATCTTAACATCAGTTGCACCAGATGATGTGGTATTAAGTGTGAACCATACAATTATTTTATCGGAAGTTTTTACAGCATCGAAAAATTCCCTGGTCAATTTAAGGTTTGTTGTTGTTTCCTTTGTTCCGTTTGCTTTCCCATTAGCATCAACAGGAGCCGGACCAAGGAGTGATGATGCATCAATTGTGTGCCTGATTGTTTTAGTAATTTCGTCATAAAGACTCATTTTGACTGAAACACCCAGTGGAAATCCGTTTTTAGCTATGAAATCGAGCTGCAGCAATTCAAAATTTTCCGGTTTGATGGGATTATCACTCTCCTCACCTTCTTTAAGAAAGTTATCCAGGGTATCGGTAAATTGCAGGTTGTTCATCCTGAATTCCATCGGTACCTCAATTTCAACCGATCCGAGAAAACGGCTGACACCAAAAACATAATTATCCCTCAGCCCTGTATTGCCTGAAGGGTTCATAGTGGCCGCTCCTGAAAAAATAACATTAGCAGGTGGAAGTGAAATAAGCTCGGGTAGTTCTGAATTGTTCTTATCAATAACAATTGAAGAAGATACATCCCGGGTGGGGTACAGGGGTGATGCAATAACTATCGGGTCCAGCCCGAGATTCCTGCTTTCAGTTCCTCTTCTGCCTGTTGCCTGAAAGTCGATTTTCAGAGGAATTGCAAAGGAATTTGAATATTTAATTTTTATTGACGGACTTGAAATAAGAAAATCACCGGTAAGATTACTTAAGATATCATCAATACCGAGGTCAATGGTATCAGGTTCAATCGATTCAGACTGCTGTCCGAAATATCCCTTTACATAACCAAACTCCGGATTTGCAAGTCTAAGATCAATTTCCACCTTATCAGCACTGTTATAATTTACAAGCACTGTTGAACCGACCTCAATGCCATATTCAAGCGGGATTGAATTATATGGCTGAGCCGGATTGCTCCCCAGGTCAATCAATGTATTATCGAATGAAACCGTTCCGTTGAACTGGTTACCTGTACCGGTATTTATAGTATGGGTAACAGTGTCCTGCCCTCTTGTTACTGAAGGTAGTGTAATACTCATAGATACTGCCAGCGCAGTTCCTGATTGAAAATGATAAGTGAGGTCTCCGTCTGTGACATTTATTTCATCAAGTTCTATTCCATAACCCGGATCGAAAGTTACCATATCTTTATTATTGAGGCCGGCTACTTTTTGTAAAGGAATAACTATCCTTCCTGATCTGACAATAAGATCCCTTGCCCTGGCAGTGATCTGAATATTACTGTTGTTCAGGCTTATAATGACCGGGGTTGCCGTACCAGGACTCCCCTGAAGGACTATGGCAGCAATAATTGTATTGGTCAGTCTCTTGTCTGTAAGATCAATTGATGATATATGAGTCTGGCCTGGTTGCACCGGAGGAATTTCTATAATGCCTACCTGTGAACGATCGACGCTGTTTACCAGACTGATATTGATGCCCGATAGTGGAGTTGTAAGGTTATTTGTCAGCGATACATCAAGGTAACCGGAATGGAATACAGCATTATCAAACCCGGGAAAAGCACCGAAGGTCCTTTCTCCGAGATTAACAGATGGAAACTCAGGAAAAAGATGGGTAACACCATCATCAAGAGCGTTAATCTGGTCTCTCAATGGTGATACCATATTCTGTGTTATCTGATTAAGCGGTACACTTAAAGATCCCTGGAATGAGCCGATGGATAATACTCCCAGCTGATATGACTTTTTGAATGATACCATATCGTCGAGATCAAAAAAATCTTTCAGCCTTAAGTAAATAACTGAGTCTTTCCTGAATATGACCTTTACAAATTTGTTCTCATCAAATATTATTGTATCTCCTGCTTTTACAAGGTCGCTGAAAGAGACACTCCCCTTTACTGCCGCGAAGGCAAAAGTGGGAGAAAAATGCACCTTTCCCGAGAGCTTGTTCATATCATAGGTTTCCTTAATACAACCATTTACCAGAAACAGAGCCAGTACCAGGTTTATTATGAGAACTTTTTTTATCATTACCCGAATAGTCTAATCTGTTTCCATCTTATAATTGTACAGAAATCTGTCGGTGCCACCAACTATCAGATGCCAGCCGCTTTTATCCGAAAGTTTCCCTATTGAAAACATTGATGCTCCCCTTAAAGGAAACCCTTTTGCAGTTTCTCCGTTTTTTTCAACCAGATAAATCAATTTCCTTTTCCCATCAAAAACCCCAATTTTTCTGTCAGATGATGAGAATACAAAATTTATCGGACCTCCTGATAGGTCTGAATCAAAATCACGGACAAAGATCTCCGATTTATCATGGTCGTAAAGATACAATATACCCTTCTCAATAAAAATGTATTCACCAAAGCCATCTCCATCTACGTCAAAAAAATCAAATGAATGGTCAACAGAGAAGCTCCTCAGACTGAATTTTTTAACTTCACCGTTAAAATAGATATGCTGAACCGTTCCATCGGGTGAGGAGCAAACCACAGATGGATCAGAACCCTGGTTGAGCCTCATTGCTGATCCTTTTGCCCTTGTAACAGGCTCTCTTACGGTGAGCCGTTTATTCCCCTGGCGGTCGAGAAAATATAATGAAGATTCATCAGAAGCAACAATGTAGTCTTTGCCCGATACTTTAAAATAGCAAATTTCAGTATTTACGATACCTGATGTCCTGAATGGCTTCCATCCTTTTATTGTACTGCCGCGTATATCATAAGAATATATCATTTTGTCCTCACCTGCAATAAAAAGCCTGTAGTTCCTGCTATTATCATAATCAAAAAGAGCAAGTGAGTTTGTTGAAGGCGATCTGAGTCTGACAGGGTACCTTTCAACATAATTACCGTTTCTGTCAAGAATATGGATATGATTTTTTCCGGAAAACAGCAGCTGGTATTTTCCATTTCTGAAATAGTCAATCATAAAAACAGATCCCGTGATTCTTTCCCTCACCGGCACTTTCCAAAGAACACGTCCTGCCGTATTAATCAGGTATGTATTGTTATTCAGGTCCTGGATAAATATCTCCTTTGCTCCTGTAGTATGATTAGTAAAGAAGAATGGTTTTATTGCCGCTATGGTATCGAGCAGTGTTTCCCATTCTGTTGTTGATTCCTCCCTTTCCTTTTCCTTAAAACTTACTGACAGGCTGTTATATATCATGTCGTTGCTTGAAGCCAGCTGATACCCTATAGCCTGAAGTTTATTTAGTGAATTTCTGTTCGACTTTAAAGCAGTTATGATCTCCTCATTCAGAAATCCGGCCAGGTACTCCAGTATCCTTGAAGGAACACAATAAAAATAATACCCTGACCTGCTTGGCAGAGAGCTTTCAAAATCTCTGTACAGCAAATCATTGGAAAGTGTTTTATTCAATAAATTATCATATAACAACCTCGATATTGTAGCATAAGAGCTCCCGGTTATCATGAACTTATCATAAAAAGTTATAAAAGTCTCCTCCACACCCGGAGCAAAGCCCGGAAGAATTGTTCCGGTAAGTCCTTTAAGCTGAATATTATAAACGGGTTGTTTAGTTACCTCATCGGGTGTAAAATAGAGTGTTTCACAATCCTTTCCCAGCTGATCAAGAAAAAGCTGTTCAGCCTGGGTCCTGTCTGAAAGTTCATAAATAATCAGAGAGTTCTCTTTCATTGGCCGGCCTCTTAAATCGAGGTATACCCTCGAAATTTCATTCCCAAGGTAAGACTTAACCTTATTACAAAAATCTGTAATAGTTACTCTACCGGCATTTCCTCGGGATAATCTGGCGCCATCCGCCGGAAGTAAAGTTGTTTCAAACAGAATTGTTGATGCAGGAAGTATTTTATATGTGATAAACTCCTTTGGAGAAGCCGATTTATACCTGTGAACGATCTGATCTGATGCAAGGCTCTCAGTATACCCGCTCAGTACTATTCCACCTTCGTTTATGTAGATGTCTCCTGCGGCAACGTCAGCAAGCTTCGAAATTTTTTCTGAAATACCCTTCCCCTCTTTTGTAAGCAGTGAATCAAAAAGAGGTATTAAATTCTTAAATACCACGAACAGCTTATCTTCCCGTTTTCCTGATGCCAGGAACACTCTCGAAAATCCATCCGAATTTCTGATATCATTCCCGCTGATGGCAGTAATGCAGGCTTCCCGGATGAGTGATTCGGAGGTGCTGCACAGTAAAAGACCGGAATAGACTGAAATAAATACTGTGTCGTTAAGTTCATTATTAAGAAATGGTATCTTAAGCATTTTGCTGTTTCCGGAACTGGTCTCAATTATTTCCCTGACGCCTGTGGACCTCAATAATTCCTTTATCTGCCTTATCTTCAGAGTACCAGGTACCACAGCAGAAAGCAGTGGCCGGAGTCTGTGATTCTGATCAGGTTGCAGCGATATTATAGCGCTGCCTTCACTTAATAAATGTTTATACTCAGGTTTGTTTACCTGATCGGCGAGGAACTTTAATTTTCTGTTAAAGTTCTTTAGCTCTTTGAAACTGGTAAGCTCTCCGAATAATCCCTGACCACTTGTAAGCGTGTTCAGAAAGCTCTTCAGATCAACTGTCTCAATAATTAAGCAAGCCCCGGGGCTCACTGCTTTGTATGGATCTGTAAGGAAGCTTTTCCCGGATTGATAAAAAAGATATCCCAGCACAGCAATAGCTGAAATGAGTATAAAAAGTACCACTATTACCAGACGTTTTCCCATAGAAGAATCTGTTAATGACAGTGCCTTTCAGGAATAGCAAATATAAAATTACCCCTGCTATTCTCCTAATTATATTGGCCGTCCATATTGAAGACCAGAAAGCGATGCCGGATGTTGCAATACTGAATTAATTAAATATGAACCCATATTGATATTTTTGGCACGCAATTTGTTTTAATATAGTTACAAGGCAATCCCAATCATATCCCTGATCCTTCAGGGCAGCCAGGTCAAAAGCCTGGCTTTCTTTTTTTATCAGAATGGTTTATACCCGATTATCTCCCTGACTTCACGTACAGTTTTTGATGCGCTTTGCCTGGCTTTTTCTGCTCCCTGTGAAACTACATTTGAAAGGTATTTATCATCGGCAAGGATATTGTTTATACGTTCTCTTATCGGTTCGGTGAATTTTACTATATCTTCAGCCAGCTGTTTTTTCATATCACCGTACCGTATTTCGCATGATGCAAATTTATCTGTGAAATAATTAACAGTAGAAGGATCTGAAACAACATTCATGATTGTGAAGAGGTTTTTGACAGGTTCCGAAGGTTCCTGTCCCGGAGCTGTAGGTCCGGTATCAGTTACAGCTTTCATCACCTTTTTTTTAATCTCCCGGGGGGTATCTGCCAGAAAGATCCCGTTGCCCTCACTTTTCCCCATTTTTCCCGTCCCGTCAAGTCCGGGTATTTTTACCAGCTGTTTGCCGAAATTGTATGCATCCGGTTCAGGAAAATAATTTACATCGTACATCATGTTAAACCTTCTGGCGAATCTCCGGGTCATCTCGAGATGTTGTTCCTGGTCTTTACCTACAGGAACTTTATTGGCTTTATGAATGATTATGTCTGCAGCCATCAGAACGGGATATGTAAGTAATCCTGCATTTATATTATCAGGTTGTTTCCTTATTTTCTCCTTGAATGAAGTTGTCCTTTCCAGCTCTCCCACATAAGCATTCATATTTAGCAGTAGATATAACTCCGACACCTCGGGTACATCGCTCTGGATAAAAACTGTTGCAATGTCAGGATCAATTCCGCATGCCAGATATTCAGCAAGTACCTGCTTAATGTTGCCATGAAGGTCTCCTGGTTTGGGATGGGTGGTAAGTGCATGATAATCTGCAATAAAGAAATAGCAGTTATTCTCGTGCTGCATTTTAAGAAAGTTCTTTATGGCACCGAAATAATTACCAAGGTGAAGGTTGCCCGTTGATCTGATACCACTTACTACTGTATCCATTATCTACTTTTATAATTCCTGCAAATGTAGTAAAAAAGGCGCAAAGGCACAACGGAACAATGGCACAACGGCACAAAGGCAAAAAGGGAAAATGATCATCCCATTGTGCCGCTTCGCCTTTTATCTAACCCACCCCCCGCCCCTCCGAGGAGGGGAGCCAAAAGCCCTGAGCCCTGTGCCCTGAGCCCTGAGCCCTGAGCCCTGAGCCGTTAAACCGTTGCGCCGTTGATGCATTTTTATTACCTTTGTGCTTCCAATATAAAATATGGCCATGGAATCAACCAGACAGAAAAAAGTAGCGCGACTGATCCAGAAAGAACTGGCCGATATCTTTCTGAAAAAAGGGAATGAATTAGCTCATGGTAAACTGATTTCAATTACAAAGGTCCGGGTGAGCCCCGATCTCTCCTTTGCCAAAGTATATATAAGCATCTTCCCTGCAATTAATCAGGAGGATGTGTTGAAATCAATTGAGGAACACACCTCCAGGATAAGATTTGATCTTGGCCAGAAAGTCAGAACACAGCTCAGGATCGTTCCTGATATTGCATTTCATATTGATGACAGCCTTGATTATATTGACAAAATAGACAAGCTGCTCAAATCCTGATATTTATGCAATACGACCCGATCAAAAAAATGCTGGGCAGATTCTTTTCAGGATCACTCTTCATGAGAAAAACCTTTTATTCACTGCTCGACCTTTTACTGCTCAGGACATGGCATGTAAAAAAAGCCCTGAAGAAAGCTGCCGGTCACTTTGAAGGTGAAACCCTGGTGCTTGATGCAGGGTGTGGATTTGGTCAGTACTCATGGCGTATGGCAAATATGAACAGAAGGTGGAAAATAGAGGCAATTGACATCGACAGTGAACATATTAAGGATTGCGCCTCCTTCTTTGAAAAAGCAGGATTATCTGAAAGAACAAGTTTCCGGACCGGGGACCTGACTCTTCTGTCAGAAAAGGACCGATATGATTTAATCCTCTCTGTTGATGTAATGGAACATATCGGGGAAGATACAAGGGTTTTTGAGAATTTCCATAAAGCATTGAAAGCTGATGGCACTCTGATAATTTCGACTCCATCCGACAAGGGAGGTTCTGATGTGCATAATGAGAATGATGATTCCTTCATAGGAGAGCATGTACGCGACGGGTACAGCATAAATGATATTACAGGTAAATTATCATCGTCCGGTTTCAGTAATGTTGAAGTTGCATATACTTACGGAGTTCCGGGTACCATCTCCTGGAGATTATCGATGAAGTATCCCATAAAGATGCTCAACTTTTCCTCTCTCTTCTTTATATTGATCCCGTTCTGGTACCTGATTTTCTTCCCGTTTTCTTTTTTGCTCAATTTTGCTGATCTTTCAATGAAACATAAGGAGGGTACCGGACTGCTTGTAACTGCACGGAAATAACCATAATGAAACTCTCATTATACATATCAAAAAGGTACCTCTTCGCTAAGAAATCGCGAAATGCAATAAACATCATATCAGCTGTTTCCGTTGCAGGAGTTGCTGTCGGAACCATGGCGCTCATTATTATTCTGTCGGTCTTTAACGGACTGGAAAAGATGGTAAGCTCCATCTTCAATACTTTCGATCCCGATATAAAGATTTCTGCAGCAGCAGGGAAAACTTTTGTTGCCGATACCACCCGGTTAAAGCTGCTTGCAGAAATTGATGGCATATCATGCTATTCACTTACTATTGAGGAAAATGCCCTGCTTAAATACGGGGAAAGACAATATATTGCAACGATTAAAGGGGTTGACAGAAATTATATAAATGTTACCGATATTGACAGTTCCATATGGGAAGGCGAGTTCATCCTTCAGGCTGAAAACGGGAGGCCATACGCAGTTCCGGGATTAGGAGTCTCGCAATATCTGGGTATCAGGGTGAATTTTATCACACCTCTTAATATCTATGTGCCTCGTAAATCGGGTGCCTCAGGTCTGGATGCAGAAAATGCCTTCAACAGAAAATTTATCTTCCCGTCGGGTATTTTTGAAGTTGAAAAGGAATATGATTCAAAATATATTTACCTGCCGATTGGATTTGCTCAGGAAATAACTGAAAATGAAGATGCTGTAAGTGCCATTGAAGTTAAATTCAGGGATAAGGCTGAGCCGGGAACTTTAAAGAAAAGAATAACAAAGATCTATGGAGATGAATTTCTTGTTCAGACCAGGTATGAACAACAGGAGATATTTTATAAGGTAATGCGCTCGGAAAGGCTTGCAATATTTTTAATACTTACACTTATCCTGATAATTGCATCATTTAACATTATCGGGTCCCTTACAATGCTTATCATTGAAAAAGAGCGCGATATTGAAATACTCAGGAGTCTCGGAGCGGATAATGACCTGATACGAAAAATATTCATTTTTGAAGGCTGGCTGATCTCAATAATAGGAGCATCAACCGGATTAATCCTTGGCTTTCTGGTTTGCTGGCTTCAGCAGACATTCGGCCTTGTAAAGCTTCAGAGCGAATCGCTTATTATGGAGGCATACCCTGTAGTGATGAAAATAAAGGACTTCATTATCGTACCGGCAACTGTGCTTCTGATCGGTTACTGGGCTGCGTGGTATCCTGTACGCTATCTTACACGAAAATTCCTCAGAAAGAATGTCTGATCAGTTATTATCTTTACCGGAGAAAACTGAATCAAAAAGTGATCCGGAAGGAACAGATAAAATTAAGTCGGGTAATATGACAGGCCGAAACCTTATTTTAATATTAATATCAGCAATGATGCTGCTGTCTTGTTCCGGGAAGGAGGAGAAACCTGACAGGACAGGACTGATCCCTGAGAAGGAACTAATACCAATTCTTACAGAAATCCATATTGCCGACGGCCTCATGCTTAATCCCAGGATTAAGGATTGGGTATTATCTGTCGATTCCATTTCAACTTATTACTATATAATTGAAAAACATGGCTATACAAAGGAATTGTTCGATAAAACAATGCACTATTATTTTGTCAGAAAACCCAAACAACTGATCCGCATTTATGACGGTATTCTTGCAAAATTAAGTGAAATGGAATCCCTTCTTGAAAAAGAGGTGAAGCTTGAACGGGATCATGCTTCCAATTTATGGCCCGGAGAAAGGTATTATTACTTCCCTGATACGTCCGGCACTGAATCAGTCGGTTTTGAATTATCACTTACCGGAAGCCTTTTTTATACACTGAGATTCACCGTAACAATCTTCCCTGATGACCAGTCTGTTAACCCCAGGGCAAGTATTGTTGCATATGATGCCGATAGTGTTCTGACCGGGAAACCTCAAAATTTCGAAACTCTTAAGTTCTTAAAAGATGGCCATCCGAATACATATTCCATACGACTGAGGGCAATCTCTGGTAAAACCTTAAAAGTCAAAGGGTCCCTCTATGAAACAGATAACCATCCGGAAGAATGGCAGAAACATGTAAGGTTTGATAACATCACATTTACCACACCTTCGGCTGAGTTATGAAACAGTATTCAGCCCAGTATATCTTCACAAATTCAGGTCAGCCTCTTAAAAGAGGTATAGTAACTACTGACAATGAGGGAGTTATAATAACCGTTGAAGATACCGGGGGGCTCCCTGTTGAAAGACATTCAGTTGAATTCTATAACGGAATAATAATTCCGGGATTCATCAACTCCCATTGCCATCTGGAACTTTCGCATCTGAGGGGTAAAACAGAAAGAGGAAAAGGATTGGGCAGTTTTATAGAAAAGGTAAGAAGTAGCAGGGATACCGGTACTGATAGTATATTAAGTCATTCAGAAAAAGCCGATAATGAAATGTACAGGGAGGGAATAGTATTATGTGCTGATATATGCAACACCTCCTCTTCATTTGGGCTAAAAGCTGCCAGCCGCATCAGGTATATAAATCTTCTTGAAGTATTTGGTATTGACCCGGCCAAAGCACGGAAGAGAATAGATGAAATTATGAAGGTGGCTGATTCCTGCAGCAAAATGGATCTTCCTTATTACATTGTACCTCACGCTGTATACTCAACTTCACTTCCCCTGTTCAGGCTTATCAGAGAGATCGGATCAGGCAATAAAGTCACATCGGTACATTTCATGGAGAATGAAGGGGAAAGAGAATTTCTGAATGATAATTCAGGCCCAATCGCTGCTTCCTACCTGAAATCAGGACTTATGCCCTCTGTACCCGAAACTGTTGTCAGCCATTCGGATGCAATACTGAATGAGATGACATTATCCGGTAATCTCATACTTGTACACAATACATTTTCTGACAGGGAGACCATTGAAAGGGTTATAAAAAGAGGTAACACTTTCTGGTGCCTGTGTCCGGGGTCAAATCTTTTTATTGAAGACAAACTTCCTCCTGTATATATGCTCAGGGAAGCTGGTTGTGATATTGTTATCGGTACAGACAGCCTTGCCTCCCGTGAGAATCTGAGCATTATGGGAGAGCTTAAAACGTTACAGGATAATTTTCCCCTGGTATCGCTTTATGAACTTATAGTCTGGGCTACCATTAACGGGGCAAGGGCGCTTGGAGAAACCGCTTACTATGGAAGCATTGAGCCGGGTAAGAAACCCGGCCTGCTCCTGATCAGCGACATTGATCTGATAAACCTCAGGCTCCTTCCACAGAGTTCAGTCACAAGATTGATATAGAAAACCATGATCCTGTGTTTCAGCCTCTTTAATTAATGTTAATTTTGGAAGTGTAAAAATCCGGGTAATGTCTACATTCCTTTTTGATGAAATAATTTTTGGTCCTGTCAGAAGCAGAAGGCTGGGCGTTTCGCTTGGCATCAACCTCCTGCCGACAAAAAGGAAGATCTGCAATTTCAACTGCATCTATTGTGAATGCGGATGGACAGATGATCCCGGGAAAATCTCAGACCGTCTGCCCCGACGCGAAGAGGTTTATACTGCTCTTGAACGGAAGCTCTTTTCGATGAAGGGGAAAAATCAACATCCTGATGTACTTACCTATGCAGGGAACGGTGAACCGACACTTCATCCTGAATTTCCGGGGATCATCGACGACAGTATTGAACTGCGGAACAAATATTTTCCGGATGCCAGGATTGCTGTACTGTCAAATGCAACTACAATAAGAAACCCCGTAATCAGGGAAGCCCTTTTAAAAGTGGATCAGAATATACTGAAGCTCGATTCGGCATGCGACAAAACAATACAGATACATAACCAGCCTCATCGCAGGATAAATGCTTCAGAGCTGATAGATGATCTGAAAGAATTTAACGGCAAACTGATAGTACAGACGCTTTTCCTGAGAGGAAAATATAAAAGCTCTGTCATTGACAATACATCATCTGAAGAACTTAAGGAGTGGCTTAAGGCTATCGATAAAATAAGACCCGAAGAGGTAATGATCTATACTATCTCAAGGGATACTCCTGCTGGCAGCCGGCTCGATAAAGTACCTCTTAAGGAGTTGAATGCAATAGCAAAAATGGTAAACGCCCTCGGCATTAAAACACATGTTTCAGGCTGAAATTGGAAAAACCCAAAAATATTCTGATATGCCCCATTGAATGGGGACTTGGCCATGCAACCCGCATGATCCCGGTTGCTTCGGAACTGCTCAGACATAACCATAATGTAATTTTTGCTTCCGGGAAAGAACATCTGTCACTTATACGCAATGAATTGCCTGAATGTGGGTTTCTGAGTTTCCCGGGATTTAAACCGGGGTACTCACGCTATCTGCCCCAGTATATTTCAATACTGCTAAAGCTACCTCTGCTTTTATATCACATAGCTCTGGAACATATCAGGCTGAGTAAAATTATACGGAAATATTCAATTGATATTGTAATAAGTGATAACCGGTTCGGCTTATGGAACAGAAACGTAAAAACTGTTTATGTAACCCATATGCTGCTGATCCCCTTCCCGGGAAAAATGAAATTCCTTGAACCTGCAGGAGCATTCATTCACAGGCAGATAATAAAGAGATATGATTTTTGCTTTATACCTGATCTTCCGGGAGGAAATAATCTCTCCGGCAGATTGTCTCATGGCATGATTATCCCACGAAACGTAAGGTACATAGGGATTCTCTCCCGCTTTATTAACCCCCAAACCCCCCAGGGGGTCCCGATAGCTCCCGATAGCTATCGGGACGGGATAGGGGTGGATTTAAGAAAGCAGACTTTTGAGACATCCTCGCCTGACTTTAAGTACAATATTGTGATACTATCGGGGCCGGAACCTCAGAAAGAGATCCTGAAACAAAAACTCATCTCTATCTTTAAGGATAGGGACCCGGTTACAATTATCCTTGAAGGAAAACCGGGAGAATCAATGGAAACGGGAAGGATCGGAAATATCATTCTGTACAGTCATCTTTCTTCTGTTGATATGAGGAAGACAATCCTCAACAGTGAAGGTATCATATCGAGGTCGGGTTATACTACGGTGATGGATCTTATGAGCCTTAACTGCAGTGCATTGCTTATACCAACTCCCGGACAGACCGAGCAGGAATATCTGGCTGAATATCTTACCGGACAGGGATTATTCCTGAATATTTTGCAGAAAGATCTGAAATCCGGAGTGCAATTCCCCCCAAAGGAATCTTTAAACACTTCTGATCTGATTGAAGAGAGCCGGAAACTTCTCACTCTTGCTTTAAGAGAGCTGTCAGAAGAACCACATCACGAGACCAAGGCCAAAAAAACCCAGAAAAAATCCTAACCAGACCTCTGCCGGATTATGTACATTAAGTTTCAGCCTCGAGGAAAGGATCAATCCTGCTGAAACAATAACAATCAGCAGGGGCCAGAGCAGTGGTGAATTCATTTTAAAAGAGAGTACAATTACAAGAGCTGCTAATGCACCGGCTGCCGTGGAATGAATTGAAATCTTCCACCACATATTCAAGGTTGTGACAGAAAGTGATATGATAAAGACACCAAAGATAAAGGTCTTAATGAAAGCAGGTACAGGGTACCTGATAATAATATATGAAGTGGCAGCATAGAGAATTGTGGTAATAAAAAGAGGAAGCATCCTCTCTCTCCTGTTGTCAATCGTCCATGATGTGATGTGATTTCTGTAACGCAGATAAGGCAGCAGGGAGATTGGCAGGAATACATTATTTATCATAATAATCAGGAAAAGCAGTCTTTTGACGGAAAAAGGAAGATAACCGAATAGGGTCGGGGTAGAAAATATTATAACAATACCGTATAAGGGCATAAACAGAGGATGAAAAGCAACCGAGATTGCTTTTGCCATGAGAGTAAGAATATTGTCTGTTTTGCCTGTATCCATCATTAGTATGCTTATATCTCTTTTCTTAACCTGGCAACCGGAATATTCAACTGCTCCCGGTATTTGGCAACGGTTCTTCTTGCGATCTGGTATCCTTTTTCCTGCAGTATCTCAGTCAGCCTCTCATCCGTTAAGGGCTTTCTTTTTTGTTCGTTGTCGATGCAGTCCTGCAATATGCGTTTTATCTCTCTTGTAGAAACTTCCTCCCCTGTGTCAGTCTGCAGCCCCTCTGAAAAGAAATATTTAAGTGGTAAAATGCCGAAATGTGTCTGAATGAACTTACTGTTCGCTACTCTCGAAACAGTTGAGATATCGAAACCTGTCATTTCAGCAACATCTTTAAGTATCATAGGTCTTAGTCTGGTTTCATCTCCGTCGATAAAATACTCCTTCTGGTATTCAAGAATTGCATTCATGGTAAGGAGTAAAGTATTCTGTCTCTGTCGTATAGCATCAATGAACCATTTAGCCGAATCTATTTTTTGCTTGACAAACTGTACTGCATCCTTCATCTCCTTTTTCTGGTTTTTATCCTTGCTGTAGGAACGCAGCATTTCGTTGTAGGCAGAGCTGAGCCTCAGTTCAGGAAGGTTGCGTGAGTTCAGATGAAGGTCAAAACCATCTTCTGAAAGTTCCAGGATGAAATCCGGTATGATCGGTTGTGATGATTTACTGAAAGGATCATTGTACACTCCTCCCGGCTTTGGATTCAGCTTAAGCACCTCATCAATGGCAGCTTTAAGATCACTCTCTTCTATATCGAGCCGCGCAATGATTTTATCATAGTGTCTTTTACTGAATTCTTCAAAGTACGAATCCAGTATAGTATATGCAAGCCTGACTGCAGGGAGCGATTTATCCCGTTTATCAATCTGGAGAAGAAGACATTCTTTGAGTGTTCTTGCTCCTACTCCGGCAGGTTCAAGGTCTTGTATTATTTTCAGAACCACTTCAAGCTCTTCCTCTGTAGTTTCTATATTCTGGAGGAATGCCAGATCATCAACAATATTGATCAGTTCGCGTCTCAGGTAACCGTCTTCATCAATATTACCTATTATATATTGTCCGAGGATCTCCTGTTTATCTGTCAGATCCCTCAGGCCAATCTGAGACTCGAGATGTTCATGAAAAGAAAAACCTACCGAAAATGGTATTTCAGCCCTTCGCTCCTCATCCTTTGTGGTATTCTTAGCCTGTAACCTGTAGTCTGGAATATCATCATCCTCTATATAATCATCGAGTGTAAATTCATCCTGATCTTTATCATCCTCTTCAAACTGATCCTCCTCCTGTGTCTCCTGACTTACCTCTTCCTCCTCAGTTCCCTCTTCGAGGGCAGGGTTTTCCTCGAGTTCTTTTTTAATACGCTCTTCTATCTGTAATGTAGGAACTTCCAGCAGTTTTATCATCTGAATCTGCTGTGGGGAAAGCTTCTGAAGCATTTTCTGCTGAAGTTTTTGCCTTAACATTCCTTTCTGATTACATTAACTAATAAGAAAAACACCTTAAAATTCTGCATTCTTCGGAGTCCGGGGGAACGGGATCACGTCACGGATATTTGACATTCCTGTTACAAACAGTATCAGTCTTTCGAATCCCAGCCCGAATCCGCTGTGAGGAGCAGTACCGAATCTTCTGGTATCGAGATACCACCAAAGATCCTTTTCAGGCATTTTCATTTCCCTTATCCTGGTAATCAACTTGTCATAATTCTCTTCCCTTTGAGAACCACCTATAATCTCTCCTATTCCGGGGAAGAGAACATCCATAGCCCTGACAGTTTTACCATCATCATTCTGCTTCATATAGAAAGCTTTAATTTCTTTCGGGTAATCGGTCAGTATTACAGGACGTTTAAAATGCTTCTCAACAAGATATCTCTCGTGCTCTGCCTGAAGGTCGCGGCCCCAGCCAACAGGATATTCCCACTTTTCCGATGAAGCTTTAAGTATTTCAACAGCCTCAGTATAGGTCATTCTCACGAAGTCATTGCCCAGCACAAAATTCAGTCTCTCCAGCAGGGCCTTATCAATCATATTATTAAGGAATTCCAGATCTTCCCTGCAGTTTTGCAGCGCATACCGTATGAGATATTTTACAAAATCCTCAGCGAGATCCATATTGTCATCCAGGTCATAGAAAGCCATTTCAGGTTCAATCATCCAGAACTCGGAAAGGTGCCGTGGTGTATTTGAATTCTCAGCCCTGAAGGTCGGACCAAAAGTGTAAATCTCACCCAGTGCAAGAGCTCCAAGTTCGCCTTCCAGCTGACCGGAAACAGTAAGATTGGTCTCTTTACCATAAAAATCTGTTTTGAAATCGACTGTTCCGTCATTATTGCGAGGTATATTCTTCAGATCCATAGTGGTAACATGAAACATCTCACCGGCGCCTTCGCAATCACTGCCGGTAATAATAGGTGTATGCAGGTAAAAGAATCCCTTTTCGTTGAAATAGTTATGAATGGCAAATGCCATGGCATGCCTGATCCTGAATACAGCCCCGAAGGTGTTTGTCCTGAAACGGAGATGGGCATTCTCCCTGAGAAACTCCATTGAGTGGCCCTTCTTCTGAAGAGGATATGTCTCAGCATCGCTCTTACCATATAATTCTATTTCAGATGCATTTATTTCAACATGCTGGCCCTGACCCTGCGATTCAACAAGCCGGCCCTTTACTGCAATGCATGATCCGGTTGATATATCTTTCATCAGGTTCTCATCAAATAAAGCGGTATCAGCCACCACCTGGATGTTGTTTATTGTAGAACCGTCATTTACTGCAATAAATGCAATATTCCTGTTCCCCCTTTTTGTTCTCACCCAGCCCTTTACCAATACATCCGACCCCAGTTTTGGTGTGATTAACAATTCCTTAATCTTGGTTCTTTTCATATTATGGAAATTTTCATTCAAAATTGCAGCGCAAAAATAATAAAATGTTGAGTGCCAAGTTATATATTGGTTTGAAATTTGTTAAAATCTGAATACCTTTGAAATGATTAACGAAAATGGTTAGATGATATGGAACAAAATAAGAAATTAATAGTTGTGCCATGGGATTTTACTCCCGTTGCAGAGCATGCGCTGGCTCACGCAGTAAAGATCAGCCGAATGGTTGGAAATGACATCTGCCTTTTGCACATTGTTGATAGAGGTATCAAGGCTGCCGAAGAAATTGACAAAAAGAAGAAACTGCAGAAGATCATCGAAGAAACCAGTGCAAAGTATAATGCTGTTATCACCTGGCATATTTCAAAAGGGAGCATCTTCACAGCTATAGCTGATTTTGCAAATGACAAGGAAGCAAGCCTTGTTGTTATGGGAACACACGGGATGAAAGGCATGCAAAAGCTCACAGGCAGCTGGGCCCTCAAGGTTATCGTTAAATCAAAGATCCCGTTCATAGTAGTACAGGATCCTCCTGCAGACCAGGAGAGATACCACAATATTGTTTTCCCGATCGATTTCAGAGCCGAAAATAAGGAAAAGCTGAAGATGGCTATTTTTATGGGGAAATATTTTGATTCCAAAGTTCATCTGCTTGTTGCCACAACTAGCGACAAAAGTCTTACCAAGAAGACAAAAACAAATCTGAATTTCGGCGTTAAATATCTGATACAAAATAATATAGAATACGAAATTCATGAAGTTGCCAAGGGTGACTTTGCACAACAGACCCTTGATTTTGCACTGAAGATGAATGCTGACCTGATAGTGATTGTAACGACAAAAAATATCACCTTTGCCGATTATGTTGTAGGAGCATCTGAACAGTATATGATTGCCAACAGCTCAAAGATTCCGGTATGCTGTGTGAATCCCATGACATCTTTTGCCAATGTTGGTCAGTTCATGGGTGGATGGGGAGCTTAAGAATGTGTATAGAATAATTGATTTATGTCAATTGTAATCCATGGCGTTACAAAACTTTTCGGAAAGCAGAAAGCTCTCGATAATGTATCCTTTGAAGTAAACACCGGCGAAATCGTCGGATTTCTTGGACCAAATGGTGCCGGGAAATCCACCATGATGAAGATTATTACAGGATTCATACCCGCTTCTTCAGGAAAGGTTTATGTGAATGGCCTCGAAGCAGGAACAGATAACCTGGAATTAAAAAGACAAATAGGATATCTTCCGGAAAATAATCCCCTGTACCCTGAAATGTATGTAAGGGAATACCTTGGATTTGTAGCCTCCATTTACAATTCAGCGAGGTTCAGAAAGAATCAGATCAATAATATAATTGAACTTACCGGTCTTGCTCCCGAGCAGAATAAAAGAATCGGTTCCCTTTCCAGGGGTTACAGGCAAAGAGTCGGATTGGCCCAGGCTCTGATACATAACCCTGCTGTACTTATTCTCGACGAGGCAACAACCGGACTTGACCCAAACCAGATTGTTGAGATACGGAATCTGATCCGTGAAACAGGCAGGGAAAAAACAGTGCTTCTGTCAACTCACATAATGCAGGAGGTGGAAGCGATCTGCGAAAGGGTGATCATTATTGACAAAGGCATTATTGTGGCAAACGAGGAAAAAAGCTATATATATTCTGTAATCAAACGGGCAAAACAGATAATAGAGGTAGAGTTCGACAAAGAGGCAGATGTTTCTAAACTGTCTGATATTCAGAACATAAGTAATATCAGAATTCTCAGGAACAATATCTGGCAAATTGAGGGTGAGGGTGATGAGGATATTCGTCCTGCCATTTTCAATTTTGCAGTCAGCAATAACCTCACTGTATTATCACTGCAGAAACGTCAGAGCAACCTTGAAGAGGTTTTCAGACATCTTACAAGCTGACAGGGTCAACGCATTTAAATTTTAATGATTATCCGGCATAATGCACATAAACTCTTTGATTTTTTTATGCGAGGTGAGATTCCTCACTACTCCGCCTGTCGGCGGATCCATTCGGAAT
>MENI01000060.1 GCA_001768195.1 Bacteroidetes bacterium GWA2_40_15
CTCTAAATTTACAATACTATCCTTAGCTTGACGGCTATGCCCTGAAGGGGGTCTTATTCCTACCCTTAACAAACGTTCGTTATTAACCGAAATAAAACCCCCTTTAGATGGGCAGGGGGCTATTAGCTTGGTTCTGCGAATCTTCAAAGAATAGATAGAATTAACCGGCATAAATATTTAATAATTATCTTTACTCATCTTATATAACCATAATGAAGGATTCATCCTGCAGATCACGAAAAATAGTTCTCGCAATAACCGGCGCCAGCGGTTCCATATACGCAAAGAAGCTTCTGGAGAAGCTGAAGCAGCTGAAAAACCCTCCGGAGGAGATAGCTGTGATCCTCTCCGATACGGCAAAGGAGATCTGGCTGGCCGAAACAGGAGGAAAATTCATTGCAGATTATCCTGCGAAGGAGTATTCGAACAGATCATTTCATGCACCATTCGCATCAGGATCTTCAAGCTACGACACAATGATTATATGCCCCGCATCGATGGGAACCACAGGCAGGATAGCCAACGGAACATCCGACGATCTGACAGCCCGCACCGCTGATGTCATGCTCAAGGAAAGAAGAAGGCTTATTATAGTTCCGAGAGAGGCTCCTTTCAACCTTATTCATATTGAAAACATGAAATCTCTCACTCTTGCAGGAGCAATAATCTGTCCGGCATCACCCTCATTTTACAGCAATCCACAAACAATCGACGACCTCGTCCTGACTGTCGTTGACCGGATAATCGACCTGGCAGGATTTGAGAATAACAGTTACAGGTGGATGGAAAATGGTTGACAGCAGGATCATAAAATTCTTCAGGAAACATCATGTTCTTACAATAGCCACCTCTGTCGGCAATGAACCATGGTGTGCAAACTGCTTTTACGTTTATCTGGAGGATGAGAACTCACTGGTCTTCACAACAGATGCCGACACCCGTCATGGAAAGGAGTTTTTGGCAAATCCGCTGGTTGCAGGATCAGTTGTCCTGGAGACGATGATAATAGGTAGAATACGTGGTATTCAGTTCCAGGGAACTGTCTCGGAACCGGAGGGAGAACTTCTGCAAAAGGCAAAAAGCGCTTATTTAAAAAGATTCCCGGTGGCAGCGCTGATGGATACGAGGTTATGGATTGTAAAGCTCACGCTTATTAAGATTACAGATAACAGGTTGGGGTTTGGTAAAAAGTTAATTTGGGCGCAAGACGCAACGGCGTAACGGCGCAACGGGAAGAAATAACGGCGCAAGGGCGCAACGGGAGAAACGGCTCAGGGGCTCAGGGTTTAACGAATTTAGTTCCCCTCCCAGGAGGGGAGCTTTTGTGTCTGCCCTCCCAGGAGGGGAACTAAAAGCCTTGCGCCTTTGTGCCGTTGAGCCGTTCTACTCTTACCATTGTGCCGCTGCTTTGTCAGCCGAAGCCTCGGCGAAGGCTGGTGCCGTTGCGCCTTCCTATTAAATTTATTAAATTTATTAAATTTACAACCGAATCAAAATCTACTTAAAGCCATGTTTTCAGGAATAGTCGAAGAAGCCGCAAAGGTTGTAAAACTTGAAAAAGAAAAAGACAACCTCCACATAACAATGAAATGTTCATTCGTAAATGAACTGAAGATCGATCAGAGCATATCACATAACGGAGTATGCCTTACTGTTGTCAGAAAAGACAGCGAAACATATACGGTAACCGCTATTAAGGAAACTCTGGAAAAGACAAACCTCGGCCTCCTTAAACCCGGCGACAAAGTCAACCTCGAAAGAAGCACAAAGCTCGATGGACGTCTCGACGGGCACATGGTACAGGGACATGTTGACCAGACTGCAGTATGTACAAGTGTTACCGAAGCCGGCGGAAGCTGGTACTACACTTTTGAATATGAGCCTGCGCAGGATGACTATATAACAGTGGAGAAGGGTTCGGTTTCGGTTAACGGCGTCAGCCTTACTGTTGTCAACTCAAAGCAGAATTCATTCCAGGTTGCCATCATCCCTTTCACATGGGAGGTCACCAACTTTCACCAGATAAAAAAAGGGACTGTTGTTAACCTGGAGTTTGATATTCTCGGGAAATATATCGCGAAGATCGTGAGGCAGGTGATGGGGAGGTAGAGCATTCTGCATGGACAGAAAGCCCCCGCTCCGCTGACGCGGAGCACCCCCTGAAGGGGGTCTTATTCCTACCCTAAACAAACCCTTGTTATAAAACGAAATATACCCCCCTTTAGGGGGGCAGGGGGGCTGAAAGGAGATTTTTCCTATCTTTGTGGGTATTTTTCAAAAAACACAATTGCATAATAATACAGAACAATGGGGAAACGGTTTCCTGAATACAAAGGCCTTGATCTCCCGAAAGTAAATAAAGAGATCCTCAAGGTTTGGGATGAGAACGATACATTTCATAAGAGCATTCGTGAAGTGAACGGGAAAGGGGAGTTTGTCTTTTATGAAGGTCCTCCTTCTGCAAACGGAATTCCCGGAATACACCACGTGATGGCCCGTACGATCAAGGATGCTATCTGCCGTTTCAGGACACAGAGTGGTTATGAGGTAAAACGCAAGGCCGGATGGGATACTCATGGTCTTCCTGTTGAACTGCAGGTTGAAAAAAACCTTGGCATCACCAAGGAAGATATCGGAAACAAGATCTCAATTGTAGATTTCAATAAAGCCTGCCGGACCGATGTAATGAAATACACCGATCTGTGGGAAGAGCTTACAAGGAAAATGGGCTACTGGGTGAATATGGATCATCCATATGTTACCTATGACAACCGTTATATAGAAACTCTCTGGTGGCTTCTCAAACAACTTTATTCAAAAGGTTACCTCTACCAGGGTTATACCATTCAGCCTTATTCACCGGCTGCCGGAACAGGACTGAGCTCTCATGAACTTAATCTGCCCGGCTGTTACCGCGATGTTAAGGATACAACATGCATTGCCCTGTTCAAGGCGGTAAAAGATAAAAAGTCGGAGTTCCTGTATCACGATCTGGATACAAAAGAAATTCATTTTATGGCCTGGACAACCACTCCGTGGACACTTCCTTCGAATACCGCTCTTGCGGTAGGAAGAGATATAAGATATGTAAAGGTAAGAAGTTTTAATCCCTATTCAGGCGATCCGGTAACGGTTATCCTGGCAAAAGAGCTTCTTTATTCAATTTTCCCTGAATCAAATACCGGCCTGCATCTGTCAGATTACCAGACAGGAGATAAAAAGATCCCCTTCAAAATAACAGGAGAGTTTGCAGGAGCTGACCTGAAAGGAATATTGTATGAGCAGCTGATCGATTGGGTGAATCCCGGGAAGGGGGCTTTCCAGGTACTTACAGGCGATTTTGTTACTACCGAGGACGGAACGGGTATAGTTCATATTGCTCCTACATTTGGCGCCGACGACTACCGTATTGCGAAAGAGAATGGCGTGCCTCCTCTGATCATGAAGAGAAAAGACGGCTCTATGGGACCGATGGTTGATAAGCGCGGATATATGGTCCCTCTGTCTGACCTTGATGAGAATTTTGTAAAGGACTTCGTGAATGTTAAAACCTATTCCGGGTTTGAGGCAAAAGCCGTTAAAAACGAATATGATGATACCCTTTCACCGGATGCAGAGTCTCTCGATGTTGAGATTGCCGTGATGCTTAAACAACAGGGCAAGGCCTTCAGAATTGAAAAACAGGTTCACAATTACCCTCACTGCTGGAGAACAGATAAACCAGTTCTTTACTATCCGCTTGATGCATGGTTCATACGTACTACAGCATTCCGTGAGCGAATGATAGAGCTCAACAATACGATCAACTGGAAACCTCAATCGACCGGTACAGGCAGATTCGGCAAGTGGCTCGAAAACCTTGTCGACTGGAACCTTTCCCGTTCACGTTTCTGGGGAACTCCACTTCCGATATGGGTTACAGAGGAGAGGAAAGAGGAAAAATGCATCGGATCAGCTTCTGAGCTCAAAGCTGAAATTAAGAAATCAATTAAGGCCGGTTTCATGAAATCAAATCCCCTTAAGAATTTCATTGAGGGAGATAACTCCCAGGAGAACTATGAGAAGTTTGACCTTCACCGTCCGTTTGTTGATGAGATAATACTGGTAAGTGATTCAGGAAAGAAGATGTTCCGCGAACCCGATCTTATTGATGTATGGTTCGATTCAGGAGCAATGCCTTATGCACAGGCACACTATCCTTTTGAGAACAAAGAGAATTTCCATGAGATGTTCCCGGCAGATTATATTGCGGAAGGTGTAGATCAGACAAGGGGCTGGTTCTTCACACTGCATGCTATTGCAACAATGATATCCGATTCGGTATCATTTAAAAATATCATATCAAACGGTCTTGTATTGGATAAGAATGGCAATAAGATGTCGAAAAGGCTTGGAAATGCCGTTGATCCATTCACCACAATTGAAGAGTATGGTTCAGATCCTCTCAGGTGGTATATGCTTACTAATGCACAGCCATGGGATAATCTGAAATTCGATATTTCAGGGGTGGATGAGGTAAAACGCAAATTCTTCGGGACCTTATACAATACATATTCATTTTTTTCGCTTTATGCCAATGTTGACAATTTCAGGTATTCTGAAAAGGATATACCTGTAAATGAGAGGCCCGAGATAGACAGATGGATAATCTCTCTCCTGAACTCACTTGTAAAAGAGGTTACAAACTGCTACAATGATTATGACCTTACCCGTGCAGGACGCGCAGTCCAGGATTTTGTTACCGAAAACCTGAGCAACTGGTATGTCCGCCTCAACCGCAAACGTTACTGGGGTGGGGAGTACGACAGGGACAAGCTTGCTGCCTACCAGACACTTTATACATGTCTGGAGACAGTCAGTCAGCTGGCAGCGCCTATAGCTCCTTTCTATACCGAACGTCTCTTCACGGACCTCAACAGCATTACCGGAAGGCATAAGGATAGCTCCGTTCACCTGGCCCTCTTCCCGGGATATGATGAGTCGCTTATCGATAAAGCCCTCGAGGAGAGGATGGACATAGCCCAGAAGATATCATCGATGATACTCGGCCTGAGGAGAAAAGTGAGCATAAAGGTACGTCAGCCCCTGGCGAAGATAATGGTGCCGGTTCCTGATAAAACCTTTAAGAATAAATTCGAAGCAGTTAAAGATCTGATTCTTGCAGAGGTGAATGTCAGGGAGGTCGAATACATTGATGACACCGCATCAATCCTGGTGAAGAAGATCAAACCCAACTTCAAGACACTTGGACCAAAATACGGCAAGCTGATGAAGGATATCAGCAATGCAGTTGTTGCCCTTGGTTCGAAGGATATTATGGCTTTTGAAAATAATAAGAGCTATCAGCTCATTATTAACGGACAGGAGGTTGCACTTACAATTGATGATGTTGAAATAATATCAGAAGATATTCCCGGCTGGCAGGTTGCAAATGAGGGCAAACTTACAGTAGCGCTTGATGTTAAAGTCACGGATGAATTACGGAATGAAGGCATCGCGAGAGAGTTTGTCAACAGGATCCAGAATATCCGCAAGGAGGCAGGGTTTGATGTTACTGACAAGATCACTGTTAAGATCGAAGATATTGATTTCGTAAGGGAAGCCGTCAAAAAGCACTCAGCTTACATTGGCTCGCAGACACTGGCAACGGCTGTAACTCTTACTTCCACTTTTTCTGGTAGTGTGAGAGAAGTGGAGATTGATGAGGTTGTGGTGAAGGTGGAGGTGAGGAAGAATTAAAGGCGCAACGGCGCAAAGGCGCAGGGGCCTAACGAGAAGAAAAATAGGCGTAAGTTAATAACATTTTCCCCTCCTTTTGAAGGAGGGGTGGCCGCAACACAATGACAGCTAATGCATTGCGAGGTCTTTTTGCGGCCGGGGTGGTTGATTTGTCTTTCCGATCGATTCATTTCCATTATTTGTGACTTTCCTTATCTCAATTTTCCAATATTCAGGATCCCGAACACAAATCTGTTTTCAAACCTTAATACAGTGATTCCAATGCTCTTCAGGTAGATATCCCCTTTTTCATCTATTTTATTCAACATGGAAATAAGGTAATAAGAGACTAGTAAATCAACCACCCCGGCCGCATATATTCATTGTAACATATTAAATATCTGTGTGCTGCGGCCACCCCTCCTTCAAAAGGAGGGGAAACTTATTTACCCTACTTTCCTGCCATTGTACAGTTTCACTCTTACTCCATTCCTTTCTTACCATTGCGCCCTTGCGCCGCTGCGCCGTTGCGCCTTTCTTATTCTCCAATAACAAAATTCTTATCCCTTAATCCCAATTAGCCAATTAACTGATATCTTTGATCCATGATCGACCGCTTCACCATAGACCGTATTCTCGATGCCGCACAAATAGTTGATGTGGTGGGTGAATTCGTACAACTGAAAAGGAGGGGTGTCAACTACCTTGGCTTGTGCCCTTTTCACAATGAAAAAACCCCTTCATTCACAGTTTCTCCATCGAAAGAGATATTCAAGTGTTTTGGCTGCGGGAAAGTTGGCAACTCGGTCAATTTTGTAATGGAGCACGAACATCTCACCTACCCCGAAGCGCTTAAATACCTTGCAAAGAAATACCACATAGAGGTTGACGAAAAAGAACTCAGCAGGGAAGAGCTTGAAAAACAGAATGAAAGGGAAAGCCTTCTTGTTGTTTCTGCATATGCTGCAAGACAATTCAGTGAGAATCTCTTTTCAACTGATGAAGGGATTTCGGTCGGACTGACATATTTCAAGGAGAGGGGATTCAGGCAGGATACCCTGAAGAAGTTTGAATTGGGATACAGCTTTGAGAAACGGGATGCATTTTCGAAAAAAGCCCTCGGGGATGGATATAAGCAGGATTTCCTGGTAAAAACCGGACTCTCTATTCAGAGTGAGGACCGCATCTTCGACAGGTTCAGCGGAAGGGTGATGTTCCCCATTCACTCACTATCAGGCCAGGTGCTGGGGTTCGGCGGAAGAATACTCAAATCGGATGTAAAGACAGCCAAATACCTCAACTCTCCTGAATCGGAGATCTACCATAAGAGCCGGATCCTTTACGGCATCTTCCAGGCAAGGAAATCGATCACACATGAAGAAAAATGCTACCTGGTAGAAGGATACACTGATGTGATGTCACTTCATGAAGCCGGGGTAGAAAATGTGGTTGCTTCATCAGGAACATCTCTTACCCAGGAACAGGTAAGGCTCATCAAGAGATTCACACCGAACATAACTATCCTTTATGATGGCGATCCTGCCGGTATCAAAGCCTCAATCAGGGGTATTGACATCGTCCTCGAAGAGGGAATGAATGTTAAGATCGTCCTCCTGCCCGAGGGAGAGGACCCTGATTCTTATTCAAAGAAAGTCAGTAATGAGGAGTTCAGCAGGTTCCTTAAGGAAAATGAGACTGATTTTATCCGTTTCAAAACCAAGCTCCTGCTTGAAGAGGCCAGCAACGATCCTGTAATGAAGGCAAACCTTATACGCGATGTTGTAAAATCGATAGCTGTAATACCTGAGGCGATAAACCGTACAGTATATATAAAGGAGTGCAGTACAGTGCTGGAAGTTGCTGAACCCATACTATACAACGAAGTTAACAAGCTGCGTGCTCAGAAAAACTTCCAGGACAGGAACAAATATCCCGGACCGGAGGACCTGCCTGTCAAACCTCAGCCTGTCATTAAGCCTGTTCAGCGTGAACCAGTATCATTCTATTCTGAACGGGAGATAATAAGGTTGCTCCTGAAGTTCGGCAGCACCGAATTTGAAAGGATGCTAAACAAGGAGGATGGGAAAGAGGACGTTCTGACAGTATCTGACTATATAGTAAGGGAGATAACATCCGATAATCTTGAATTTAATGACAAGGTATGTTCAAAGATCTTCAGTGACTTCAGGTTTAATACGGAACAGGGACTTATCACCGGAGACAAACAGTTTGTAAAACACGAAGATCCTGAAATCTCAAGTCTTTCCGCTGACCTCCTCTCCGACTCCCATGAGCTAAGCCGTATCTGGCAGGATAAACAAACCTATGTTGAAACTGAGGAGATGAAGCTGAAAGAGATTGTTGGAGATGTTGTCCTGAAATTCAAGAGTGACAAGATAATGATCCTCAGAAAAGAGATAATGTTCCAGCTCGAAGAAGCAGTTAAGACAAATGACCGGGAAAAAATACTGACACTTCAGAAGAGGTATGCGAATCTGAGTGTTGCCCTGGGGCTGATATCAAAAAAGCTGGGGAACAGGATATTGTTATAGGCACAGGGGCGCAAGGGCACAAGGGCGCAACGGCTGATGTCCCGTACGGGACGGCAGAAAAAATGATGCTTTGGCTTTCTACCGATGTTAAGTGCATGCTGGCGCCGATTTACAATCGGCGCCATTTATTGTATGGCACGGATCACAGATCCGCGCCAGCGGTGCGTTTGAGCCATTGCGCCCTTGCGCCGTTGAGCCATATTTAATATTTCACCCCGTATTCTGCATTATTCAGAATTATTCATATTTTTGATATGCAAAAAAAAAATTATGAAATTCATCGCATCGTTCCTGGTAGTTTTTCTGTTAATCTTTACAATATCCTGCAAACAGGGGCTAAAGGAGAATGAGTCCTTCGAACCTCTGTTTTCAACATACAAGAGTGATTCCACAGGCAAAGCCATCCCTTCAGAGAAAAACGAGATTTTTTATGGTATTCTTACTCCGGTTGAAATATCCAGGATCTTTAACAGACTTGGAATTGCATACAACAAAGACATCATTAATCCGGTTTCAAACAAGGACCTGTATCTCAGCAATGCAAAAGCTTCATTAAATACAGGGATATATGGCGTTGATCTGGGCTATGTTAAGATATTCGGTATAAGTCAGGGAATGATTGATTATATGGTTACCATACGCGAAATGAGCAATAAACTCGGGATCCCCGATCATTTTCTTACCGATCCCATAAGAAAAATGCAATCAGATGAAACAGAATCAGATTCTATAATGAATCTGATGAATGATGCATTCAACCAGATGGAGGATCATCTCAGGGCAGGCGGAAGAGAAAGCACTGCCGGTCTGATGGTTCTCGGAGGTTGGGTCGAAGCATTGTATATATCAACCCAGCTGCTGTATAATCCTGCCAAACCCGACCCCGAGGTTGTACAGAAAATTGCCGAACAAAAGTATACACTTACAACACTTCTCAGCTTCCTGAAAAACTATTATGATGATCCTGTTGTAGTCTACTATACAAAAAAACTCAAATACCTGAAAAAGTATTTCGATACATTCGATATCTATTTCAAAAAAGGTGATCTTGAGATAGACAATTCCAAACAGGTGTTCCGTTCAACAGGAAGTGAAATGGATGTCACTGTTGAAACCCTGAACAAGATCAAAGATTATGTTGCCAGACTCCGGATGGAGATGGTGACACCGTAGCCCGTCGCCTGTTACCTTTATTTTTCGTAACTTAGATTCCACATTCTGAAATCAATCTCCCTGTTATGAGATACCTGAAAATCATTTCTGTTTTAGTTATCCTGCTGGCTGCTGCCTCATGCGGTAATAAGGAAAAAAAGATACCTCTGCAACTTAAGATGCTTACACGGCATGACCTGCCTGCTGTAATCCCTGTTGATAAGGGATTCTCACAATATATTGCCGGATACACTTCCGGCATTATCTCATCTAATTCGGTAATTGAGATAAGATTCACCCCTGAATTTGCAGCACTTGCCAATAAATCAGCTGCCAGCCTGTTTTCCTTTGATCCGAATATCAAGGGGAAAACTGAATGGAAAAATGAAATAACACTGGTCCTTACTCCTGCCAGGCCACTCGACCCGGGCAAAATATATTCAGGAACTCTTCACCTCGGAAAGCTTGCAGAGGTAAATGAACGATTCAGGTCATTCCCCATCAGAATCCAGACTCTCAGGAAAGATTTCCGCATAATAACGGGAATCATGGAATGTGATCCGGATAAGGAGAACGGCTATCTTCTTCACGGTGAGCTCGCTGCATCTGACTTCATCCCCGGTACGGAAACCGAATCTTATCTTTCGGCAACCCTTGGAAGAAAAAAGCTTGGGATAACCTGGGATCATTCTGATAATCTGAATCATAAATTTACAATTAAAGGAATTGAAAGGGAGGTTAAAGAACAGGAATTAACAGTTGAATGGGATGGCTCATCAGGTGGCATAAAAAAGAAAGGCTCTTCTGTTTTAACTGTGCCCTCCACAGATTATTTCGGCGTTATTGATATCATTAAATATCCAGGACAGAGTCAAAGGATCGATATTGTTTTTTCCGACCCGGTTGATGCATCTCAGGAACTTGAAGGACTCATTCATTTCTCTCCACGGAAAGAGATTAAGATAAGTACCGCTTCAAACATCATCACCCTGTATCCTGCTGATGAACTGACAGGAGAAGTTACCCTGAATATTGAACCATCAGTAAAAACCAACAAGGGGGTGATCCTCCCTGAAGCCTACCGGAAACAGCTCGATTTTACACAGGTGCCCCCGGGTATCAGGGCTGAAGGAAACGGAGTTATCCTTCCTTCATCGCATAACCTTATATTCCCGTTTAAAGCAGCAAATCTTAAAGCCGTCGATCTGAAGATTATCAAGATATTTGAGAATAATCTTCCCCATTTTCTTCAGGAGAATGACCTGAACCAGGGTTATTCAGTAAAACGGTTTGGCCGGCCTGTCTATTCGGGAAGATACGACCTTATTTCCGGATCGGAGACAAATACGGGAACCTGGAATCTTTACACAATAAACCTGGCTGATTACATTGATGTTGAGCCCGGGGTTCTCTATAAAGTTACACTTGGAATGAAAAGATCATATTCTCATTATCCGTGCAAAGGGAATCCTGAGGAGAATAATTATGAAGAGCTGCTTCAACTCTCTGAAGAACAATCAAAAGATTTCTGGGATGATCCTGATATCTATTATGAAGATAATAGTGATGAAGTTTACTATTCATATGGGTTCCGGTGGGAAGACCGGAATGATCCGTGTAAAGATGCCTATTACAGCCCCGACAAAAAAGTCTCGAGTAATATTCTCGCATCAAACTTCGGGATAATTGCCAAAAAAGGTTCTGACAATAACCTGCGTATTATTGTAAACGATCTCCTGACAGCACTTCCTGTAAAGGAAGCTGCAATTGATGTGTACGACTACCAGCTACAGCTCATTGCCTCCGGAACAACTAACCAGGACGGATCAGCATCTCTCCCCTGTGACAGGAAACCTTTTCTTGTTACCGTAAAAAAGGATAAAGATCAGAACTATCTGAAAATCAACGATGGTTCATCCCTCTCCCTCAGTTCATTCGACGTTACCGGAACTTCTCCCCGGAACGGAATAAAAGCATTTGTCTACGGAGAAAGAGATGTGTGGAGACCGGGCGACTCAATCTTCCTTTCAATCTTTATAAAAGATATGCAGAATGATCTGCCTCCGGGTCATCCTGTGCAGTTCGAACTGATAAATCCACTCGGTCAGAAGGTTGATAACCAGGTACAAAAGGCCGGCAATAAAAACCTGCTGGTCTTCTCTTCAAAAACATCTCCTGATGCCCTTACCGGTAATTATAAAGCAAATTTCAGAATTGGCGGGGCAACTTTTTCAAAACGGATAAGGATTGAAACCATCAAACCCAACAGGCTGAAGATAAACCTCGGTTTTGAAGGAGAAATTCTGGGGGGATCAAAACCTGTCTCACGCGGAACCCTGAATGTAAAATGGCTGAACGGGGCGGTTGCAAAAAACCTGAAATCGTCGGTCGACTATATCATGAAACGTACGAAAACCGAATTTAACAGGTATAAACAGTATAATTTCGACGACCCGGTAAGTGAATTCTATTCCGAAACTGTTAATACTTTCAATGATGAAATTGACGGGAACGGCAATGCCACGGTATTGTTCAATCCCGGCAAGGACATTGTGGCCCCCGGCATGCTGAATGCGGTTTTTACAACAAGGGTCTCTGAAAAAGGGGGTGATGAAAGTATTATACAGACAACATATAAATATGCCCCCTATAATGTCTTTGCCGGAATTAACCTTCCGGGTCTGCAGGGCAAAAGCAGAATGCTTTTCACCGATACTGACAATGAAATAAAAGTTGTAACCGTTGACGAAAAGGGAAATCCTGTCAGGTCGGAAGTTGAGATAAGCGTTTACAAGATCTCATACAGATGGTGGTGGGAATCAGATGATGAGAACCTGGGTTATTACATATCAAATGACATATACAAACCTGTTATCAGAGAGACCATTGTAACCAGGAATGGAGAAGGCTCATTAGTTTTCAGGATAGGAAAGAATGACTGGGGCAGGTATCTTGTAAGGGCAACTACTCCCGGTGGCCATTCCACAGGCAAGATCCTGCTGATTGACTGGCCCTGGGAATATGGCATTAAAGGGAACAGCGACGGAGCAACGCTGCTCGCCATAAATACCGATAAGGAGAAATATAATCCGGGTGATGAGATAAAGATCACATTCCCGTCTCCTGAAAATTCACGCGCAATAGTGACAGTCGAAAATTCAACAGGTGTTATTGAGGAGATCCGGACAAATACCGGCAAGGGGAATACTGTTGTCAGATTCATGGCAAAACCAGGCATGGCTCCGAACATCTATGCTTATGTGACAGTTATCCAGCCTCATGCCCAGACAATAAATGACATGCCCGTAAGGCTTTACGGAGTAGTACCTGTTATGGTGGAAGATCCAGCTACCCGTCTTCAGCCAAAGATAGAAATGAGTGATGAGCTCAGATCGCAAAAGCCCTTCATTGTAAAAGTAAGCGAGACAAACAAAAAACCGATGAGTTATACACTTGCAGTTGTTGATGAAGGGTTGCTTGACATTACCGGCTTCCGGACTCCCGATCCATGGAACTATTTCTTTGCAAGGGAAGCCCTTGGAGTTATGACCTGGGATCTGTACGATTATGTCCTTGGTTCGTATGGCGGCACACTCGACAGATTATTTGCCGTTGGTGGTGACGAAGCTCTGACGGACAGGTCGGCAAATAAAGCACAGAGATTTCTCCCCGTGGTAAAGTTCTTCGGTCCGTATCATCTTGAAGCAGGAAAAACAAATACTCATCCCGTAGTTCTTCCCCAATATACCGGGTCAGTAAGGACCATGGTGATTGCCGGAAGTGATAATGCTTTCGGGATAGCAGAAAAATCATCTTTTGTAAGAGATCCGCTCATGGTCCTGGCAACTGCGCCACGTACCATCAGTCCGGGAGATAATGTGGCTCTTCCTGTTACTCTTTTCATACAGAAGGAAGGTATAAAGGAAATAACCATAAAAGCTGAGGCAAATGAATTTGTGAAATTCAGGCAGACCACAGGAACAGTGTCCGTTTCAGGACCGGAGGAAGATACTGAATTATATTTCGTTGCAGGCGATAAAACAGGAGTAGCGAGGATAAATATCACAGCGACCGGAGGAGGAGAAACTGCCTTCTACAATATGGAAATTGATGTTCGAAGCCCCAATCCTGCCGAAGTGCGCTCAGAGCTAAAAGTCATTAAGCCGGGAGAGAAATGGGAAACCATTTTCAAACCATTCGGCATAGAGGGTACAGGTTCGGCGAATCTTTCAATATCATCACTCCCATCAATTGATCTCGGAAAAAGAATGGATTTCCTCATCAATTATCCTCATGGCTGCTCAGAACAGATAATATCAGCAGCTTTTCCCCAGCTATGGATAAAAGAGCTTACAGGACCTGATGCACAGATCTCAAAAAGAGCTTCAGCAAATGTTACCGGAGCTATTGAAGAACTTGCCTCGCGTCAGATGGTCAACGGCGGCATTGCATTGTGGCCGGGAGCTTCCCAGCCCGATAACTGGGTTACTTCATATGCAGGCCACTTTATCGCTGAAGCAGAAAGGGCGGGTTACAGTATCCCGTCAGGTTTCAGACAAAAGTGGATGACTTACCAGAAAGCCAGGACGCTTGAGTGGCGTTATGACCCGAAATTCAGACAAACTTCCAATGACCAGGCTTACAGGCTGTTCAGCATGGCTCTTGCAGGGCAGCCTGAAAAAGCAGCTATGAACAGACTCAGGGAAACAGCAAATATTCCGCTGCTTTCCCGGTGGCTGCTTGCTGCAGCATTTGTTACTACAGGCCGGCGCGAGGTTGCTGATGACCTTCTTGATATGAGAAACATTACAACGGAACCCCAATACCATAATTACTTCTACGGCAGTGAGATCAGGGATAAGGCAATTATCCTCTATACACTTTCGCTTCTTAATAAAAATGAAGAGGCGTTACCATTGCTCAGGGAGATCTGTGATAATTTCAACAAAGATAGCTGGTACAGCACACAATCAGTTGCCTGGGGCCTCTACTCATATATGAAGTGGGCCGGTAAAATGTCGGGCGAAAAAAATATGCCTGCAAAAATTAAGGTGGCTGTCAACCAGGAGATATCTGATCAGACTATTCATCCGGGAAGGATATGGTCAATGGACCCGGGATTAAAACCGGGAGATAATTCACTTATAATCGAAAACACTTCAGAAAATCCGGTTTATGCAACCCTGACAATGAAAGGCATTCCGCTTGCGTCAGAGACCGGCAGGGAAGAAAAGGGGCTGAGCATGAAGATCGATTATGTGAACATGGACCTGAGTACGGTTGATAAGAATGATCTTGAACAGGGATCAGATTTCATGATGGTGGTTAAGGTGACAAATATTACCTTCTCAGCCGTTGATAATATTGCACTTACAAATATGGTGCCTTCAGGCTGGGAGATACAGAATACCCGTCTCTTTGAAACCCGGACCGGAATAAAGGAGAGTACTTTTGAATACCGCGACTTCAGGGATGACCGTGTAAATACCTACTTCTCACTGCTGAGAGGTGAAACAAAAACCTTTTTGCTTGTTCTTACTGCTGCCTATAAGGGAGAATACTATCAGCCTTCGGTATGGTGCGAAGCAATGTACAATGAAGGATATTATTCACGTCACCCTGGTGAAACGGTAATTGTTTCAGGTCAAAATCCTTGAATAAGAGATTAATAAAGATACTGATAGCTGCCGGAGTGATACTCATTCCGGTTTTGCTGTCTCCCCTGCCCCGTTTCGGTTCCCCCATCGCTACAGTAGTTGAGGCAAGCGATGGTACTCTCCTTGGAGCGAGGATTGCAGAAGACGGGCAGTGGAGATTTCCATCTTTCGACCAAATCCCCGATAAATTCGAAAAATCACTGCTTCTTTATGAAGACAGATGGTTTTACTATCACCCGGGGATTAATCCGGTATCGATCATAAGAGCACTGACCGGCAATATAAAAGCAGGAGAGATTCTCAGCGGAGGCAGCACCATAACCATGCAGGTTTCGAGGCTTGCCCTGGGTAACAGTAAAAGGACATACTTTGCCAAAGTTTCTGAGATACTTTCTGCTGTAAAGCTTGAGCTGCTCAAATCAAAAAAAACAATACTCCTGATGTATTCGGCCAATGCCCCCTTCGGCGGAAATACTGTAGGTATCGAGGCGGCATCATGGAGATATACCGGTAAACCATCATCAGAGCTATCGTGGGCCGAGGCAGCCACTCTTGCTGTTCTGCCTAACTCCCCGGCCCTGATCTATCCGGGCAGGAACCAGGAGATACTCAGATCGAAACGAAATAAGCTCCTGAAAAAGCTTTATGAAAAAGATTTCATTGACTCCCTGACACTTATCCTTGCTCTTGACGAGCCCCTTCCGGGAGAACCTAAACCAATGCCGGTAAAAGCGCCTCATCTTACTGACTTTTTCTTTGTGAATAACAGGGGCATGAATGTAAGAACAACAATCGAACCCGGAATTCAGGAAAGGGCGACCGGGATACTGAATAATCACCAGAAAACACTTGAGGAGAACAATATATTCAATTCAGCATGCATCATTGTTGAGGTAAAAACAGGCAATGTCCTTGCTTATGTAGGTAACAGTACCCTTCCGGAAACAAAGTTACACGGAGGAGATGTCGATATCATACGCTCGCCAAGAAGTACAGGCAGCATTCTTAAACCATTCCTGTATGCCGGAATGCAGCAGGCGGGAGATATCCTGCCCAACAGCCTTATAGCAGATGTCCCGACAAGATTTCCGGGTTTTACACCTGAAAACTTCGATCAGAGTTACAGCGGCGCCGTAAATGCAGCCTCTGCACTCTCTCAATCACTTAATATACCTGCGGTAAAAATGCTTCAGAAATATAACAGTGAGAGATTCCTCGCTATTCTTAAAAAAACCGGATTCACTACTTTCACAAAACCAGCCGGTCATTATGGCCTGTCACTTATACTCGGAGGAGGGGAAACAACTCTCTGGCAACTGGCAGGAGCTTATGCATCGCTTTCCAGGGTGCTGAATAATTATACTCTTTACAAAAAATACTATAAGGATGATTATCATGAACCTCTCCTTATCGCGAATGATAAATCCATTGATGGAAAACAGGAAGATCCGGAACCTCCTTATTCCGCCTCATCCGTCTGGCTGACTTACGAAGCGCTTCAGAAAGTTAACCGGCCGGATAGTGAAACCGGGTGGCAGTACTTTTCATCATCCCCGGCTATTGCCTGGAAAACAGGCACCAGCTTTGGCTTTCGTGATGGATGGGCCGTGGGCACTACGCCTGATTTTGTTGTAGGGGTGTGGGCCGGGAATGCTGACGGTGAAGGAAGACCCGGACTTACAGGCATTTCAGCCGCAGCTCCGCTTCTTTTTGAACTTACCGGATTACTCGATACTGAAAAATGGTTCGCTACGCCGGATGATGAACTGACAGCTATCACAGTTTGCAGCAGCAGTGGATTCCGCGCAGGACCCGACTGTCCTGAAACTGTTGATATCAGAGCATGCACTGCAGGGCTGAGAAGCGAATCATGCCCATACCATCATATCATACATCTGAACAAATCAAAGACCCTTCAGGTATCGTCAGTTTGTGCTTCTCCTGATGAAATAATAAGTGAATCGTGGTTCGTACTGACCCCGGCAATGGAATATTTCTTCAAACAGAAAAATCCCGGGTACAGGGTCCTTCCTCCTTTTGCACCAGGCTGTAATCCTGATAAAACAATTCCTGTTATGGAGTTCATCTATCCTACACAGGGGGTTAAGATATTCATCCCGCGCGATCAGGAGGGCAGGCTTACCAGGATCATCCCCGAGGTTGCTCACCGTAATCCGGCTGTGAAGATCTTCTGGCACCTTGATGATTCCTACATCTCCACATCAAGGTATATCCATCAGATTGAGATAGTTGCGGGGCCTGGCAATCATACTCTTACAGCAGTGGATGAGGATGGAAATACTGTAAAGTGCGGGTTTACGATAGTATCAGCCCCCCAGCCCCCCTGAAGGACCTCATTACCAGTCTGATCAGCCCCCCTGCCCCTCCCGACCTCCGGTCGGGACAGGCTCTGAAGGGGGGTATATTTCGTTTTATAACAAGAGTTTGTTAAGTGTAGGAATAAGACCCCCTTCTTCGCCTTCGCGTAGCCGCTACGACGGAGCAAGGTAGGGGGTGGACCCGCGCCAGCGGAGTTACACTGTTTGGACTCCGTGTCTTCCTCCGTGATACTCCGTGGAAATCCGTGGTAAAATTCTTAAAACAGATATAAGTTTAGTCATTGAAAAGAAAGTCAAATAATAGTTACTTTTAACACCGTTATGAACTATTCCGATCCTGCTGAAATATTTCCTGTAGTAGATGAAGAGGGAAACGCAATTGGCGAAGCTCCCCGCTCTGTCTGCCATGACGGAAAAAGCAAGCTGCTTCACCCTGTTGTACATATTCACCTCTTCAACAGCGCCGGTGAATTATATCTGCAAAAAAGGTCCGTGAATAAAGATATCCAGCCCGGGAAATGGGATACCTCAGTGGGCGGACATATAGCTCCGGGGGAATCGGTGCTTTCAGCTCTTGAGAGGGAAGCTGCGGAAGAGCTTGGATTAAAAGAGCTGCATCCTGATTACCTTGGAAAATACATTTGGGAATCGCCCCGGGAAAAAGAGCTTGTATACTCCTATTCTGTAAGCTCAGATGAATTGCCGGTGATCAACCAGGATGAAATTGAAGAAGGGAAGTACTGGACAATTGATGAGATTAAAATCAATCTGGGAAAGAGTATCTTTACTCCGAATTTTGAATATGAATCCGGATTACTTTTATTCCCCTGGTTAAATAATTTATCCTCCTCAAAATGAGCGCTCCCGTAAAAATACTAACATTCGGCAATGAATTCGAAGCAATGCTGCTCGACGGACTTCTTACAGAAAAAAACATCCCTCACATAATCAGGTCATATCACGATTCTGTTTATGACGGACTCTGGCAAACACAATCGAGCTGGGGTCATATTGAGGCTCCTGAAGAGTACCGCGATGAGATAATGGAGATATTTAAAGAAATGCAGCAATAATCACAGGTAGTGTTTATACATAGTTTTTCTTCATATCTTTGCCGGGCAATTTTTTCACTGATTTTTCATCAGGGAAAAAGCATTGAAATCATTTACCGATATTACTGAACAGACAAAAGCAGTGACAAAAAAATACCGTTCTGAAGCGATCGAATCATTGATCGCTGTTTTTAGCAGCAGATATTTCTATATCGGATCCTTTTCAGTACTTGCAGGAATAGGCTTAAATATAGCCTCGCAGACATATCTTCATAATTATATGAGTGAAGGAAAAACACTGCCTATGCTTTCCGACCTGATACTTGACAATCTCCCTGTAATTGATCTTTCGCTCGTTTATGATATTGTATGCCTGATACCTATCTTCCTGATGTTTGTTTATATAGCACATAAAAAGGAGTATAACCGTATCCCGTTTATTCTTCTGATGATCGGCATATTCTATATTGTCAGGGGAGTATTTATTGTTCTGACTCCCTTTGGAAATCCGCCTATGTTTGGCGGATCAGATCCCCTGTTTAACGGATTCTCCAAATATGAGCTCGGAGTATATCCTTCAGGTCATACAGGAAACGTATTTATGCTGTTCCTGCTTGTAAAAGATTTTCTCTACAAAAAGATAATTCTAATCTGCCTGACAATCGTAATAATTACTCTCCTCCTGTCGCACGGACATTACAGTATTGATATCTTCTCAGGGATCTTTTTTTCATATGCAATAAAGGTTTATGGCATGAAGCATTTTCCAATGTTTGATCTCTCTTACAGCAAAAAAGAAATGCATTAAAGAATACAAATGTGTTTTAACACAAAGTAGTGCTGAACAAATTATTATGCAGAATGTTACTTATTAAGCTGTCAAATATCATTTGATTCGCTGGGTAATGATCATATTATTGCAGAAAGAATAACCATGAATAACGCTATTTATAATTTCCGGGAACCAAAAAATGAACCTGTTCTTACTTATAAACCCGGCAGCCCGGAACGCCTTTTACTCAAAGAAGAATTAAAGATTCAGAGCAATACAGTAATAGATATTCCCCTCATTATCGGAGGAAAAGAGATCCGTACAGGCAAAACAGGGAAGGTTGTCAATCCCTCCGACCATAAGCATATACTGGGAACCTATCATATGGCCACTGAGAAAGAGATCTCAATGGCTATAATGGCAGCTCTTGATGCAAAGCATGAATGGATGACCCTTTCATGGATGGAAAGAGCAGCCATCATGTCCCGGGCTGCAGAGCTCATCTCAAAAAAACACAGGTTCCTATTAAATGCAGCTACAATGCTGGGACAGGGTAAAGGTGTGATGCAGGCTGAAATTGATTCAGCATGTGAAGTGATTGATTACCTGCGATTCAACAACTATTTTGCCTCACTGGTTTACATGGATCAGCCGATTTCTGAGAATGAAACAATCAACAGGCTCGAATACCGGCCGCTTGAAGGATTTGTTTTTACAGTGACTCCCTTTAATTTCACTGCTATAGCTTCGAACCTCAATACAAGCGTTGCCCTGATGGGAAATACAACTGTATGGAAACCTGCTTCAACCTCATTGCTGTCAAATTATTACCTCATGAAGATACTTGGTGAAGCAGGATTGCCTCCGGGTGTGATTAATTTTGTTCCGGGCTCAGGTTCACTGATAAGCAGTATTGTACTTAAACATAAAGACCTGGCTGGCATACACTTCACCGGCTCTAATACAACATTCAACTCCCTCTGGAAAGAGGTGTCGGAAAACCTTTCTTCCTACAGATCATATCCTAAACTTGTAGGAGAAACCGGAGGAAAGGATTTTATCTTTGCCCATTCATCAGCATCACCGCCTGAACTGGCGACAGCAATAATCAGGGGCGCTTTCGAATACCAGGGGCAGAAATGTTCCGCGGCATCAAGGGCCTATATCCCATCTTCATTATGGGAAGAAACGAAGCGGCTTTTACTGAAGATGACAGATGAAATGAAAACAGGTAATGTACAGGATTTCAGTAATTTTGTAAATCCGGTTATCGATGAAACGGCATTCGACAGGATAATGGGATACATAGAAAGAGTAAAGGAATCAGGCGAAGCAACCATTATTGCCGGCGGAAAAGGCGATAAATCTACAGGATATTTTATTGAGCCAACATTGGTAGTCACAACAAACCCTCATTTTGTCACCATGGAGGAGGAGATCTTCGGCCCGGTAATGACACTTTACGTTTATAATAATAATAAATTCGAGGAAACTCTGAAGATCTGTGATGAAACATCACCATACGGCCTTACGGGATCCATCTTCAGTTATGACAAATACGCCATGATAACCGCATGCCGGACACTCCGGTATGCTGCCGGGAACTTCTATATCAATGATAAACCAACAGGCGCCATGGTGGGTCAGCAACCATTCGGAGGAGCACGTGCCTCCGGTACCAACGACAAGGCAGGAAGCCATCTCAACCTTACCCGCTGGGTAAGTCCGAGAACCATTAAAGAGACACTCATGCCGGCAACTGACTATAAATATCCTTTTATGGGGTAGGATAAAGGAAATCTTCTGTACATTTGGGCATGGAAATGCCCACTGCAGGAAATAACAAAAAGCCTCTTTTTATTGTAAACCCTGATTCGGGTGTTGCTCCTGTAAATTACATTGTTTCATTGGGTCTCGATTTGCGGAAGAATGAATTGTCTGCCGTCAAGTCACTTTCAAAAACTGACACAGAGACCCTCGTAAGAAAAAACTTCGATAATCATGAAGTTTTTATTGCTGCAGGCGGAGACGGAACAGTTCATACTGTTGCCACTCAACTGGCTGGCAGTGAAAAAATACTCGGCGTTCTGCCTCTTGGTTCCGGTAACGGATTTGCAAAAGAATTCGGGTTCAGAATGAATGTCAACTCCCTTCTTAATGATGCCAGAAGAGCTGACAGCATGAAAATAGATGTTATTGAGATCAATGATAAAATGTGCCTTAATGTAGCCGGTATCGGTCTCGATAGTTTTGTTGCCCATTCCTTTAACGATATTAAACTGAGAGGATTCTTTCCTTATGTCTGGCTGACTCTTAAAACATTTTTACAGCTCCGTCCCTTTCACGTTACAATTCACATCGGTGGAGAAAGGATCATCTCCGAAAAACTATTTGTCGTCACAGTTGCAAATACCAGACAGTTCGGTAATAATGCATTCATTGCCCCTGATGCCAGGCCAAACGATGGAATTATCGATCTTGTACTTATCAAACCATTTCCAAAGATATTCGGACCTGTTTTTGTTATCCGCCTCTTCACAAAGAAAATCAACAATTCCAAATATGTAAGACATTTCAAAACCGACAGGGAGATAGTTATTGAAACTGACGAAACAAGGTTACATGTTGACGGAGAACCGTTCAGTATCACCGGCAAAATTACCGTAAAGATTAAAAGAGAAGTCCTGAAGGTTCTGTGTACATCCCATAACAGGTTTGTTTCCCGTTCCTGATGTTTTATTATCGCATCCAGATAATCAATTATAAGAAAAATGAAATCACCTCTTGCATTAGTATTGGCATTGTCGTTAACTTTCTCAGGTATATGTTACGGACAGCAGACATCCAATAAACCCGATCGTGAACAATGGTTCATGGATATGGGTTTCGGAATGTTCATACACTGGAGCATGGATTCCCAGGCAGGGGCAGTAATAAGCCACTCCATGGCAGGGGCTTCGGATGATTACCTTGAAAGATTTATCAACGAACTGCCCGCTACATTCAACCCGAAGAAATTTGATCCCGAAGAATGGGCAATTCTTGCAAAGCTTGCAGGTATGAAGTATGTCGTCTTTACTTCAAAACACCATTCCGGTTTTTGCATGTGGGATACAAAGACCTCGGATTTTAATATAATGAACACCGCATACAATCGCGATATAATGAAAGAGGTACTCGATGCATTCCGTAAACAGGGAATTGCTGTCGGTCTTTATTTTTCACCGGAGGATTTCCATTATTTCTATAAAAATAATATCCCTGTTGGCAGGCTTCAAAATACTCTTCACTACCCTGCAAAAAATCAAGGCCTTATGGCTCATGATAAGGCGCAGCTAAAAGAACTGCTGACAAATTACGGGAAGATAGATATCTTCTTTTTTGATGGTCCCGAAGAGGGTTTGAAAGAATATGCCTGGCAGTTGCAGCCCGATCTCGTAGTTACCCGCGGACAGATGCAGACACCGGAACAGAACCTTCCCGACAAACCCATTCCGGGGCCATGGGAAGCATGTTTCACAATGGGCACCGACTGGCAGTATAAACCTACAAATGATCCTCATAAGAGCGGTACCGAGATCATAAACATGCTGATAGAGATAAGGGCCAAAGGAGGAAATCTCCTGCTGAATATCGGTCCAAAGCCTGATGGTGAGATCCAGATTGAGCAGGAAGCATTACTGCGTGAAGTTGCATTGTGGAATCTCGTTAACCAGGAAGGAATTCACAACATCCGGGCATGGGAGATCACAAAAGAGGGGGATATCTGGTTCACAAAAGATAAAGCTAAGAATACCATTTATGCATTTATACCTGCCGGCACTGAATGGAAATACGGGGATCGAAAAGAATTTGTATTTAAAACTCTTGCCGGCAATGATCAGACGAAGGTCAGCATACTGGGATATGCAAGTGAACTGGTTGAATACAGGCCAGGCTATGACTCGAAAATATATACAAGCAATACTTCTATAGGACTGGTTATCAGCGCTGTAAATGGTCATCGTCTGTACACAAACAACCAGTGGCCCAATCCGGTGGTGTTAAAGATCGAGAATGTGAAGTACAAGCCTCCGGTAAATGCAGAAGGAAAGAAGAGCAGCATTGATGGTGCTAAGTAGGGCCCAAATCATATTTTCCCCTGTCTGCTTTACGATCCAGCCCCTGAAAAGGTGCATCCTGCATGGATGTAAAGCCCCCGGCCCCGCTGGCGCGGGTCCACCCCCTAAAGGGGGTTTTATTCCTACCCTTAACAAACTCTTGTAATAAAACGAAATATACCCCCCTTTAGAGCCTGTCCCGACCGGAGGTCGGGAGGGGCAGGGGGGCCTTAATGTCAGGCAGTTAGCCCTTTAGGGGAGATATTAAACCAAGCCAGTCAGGTCTTCATTCCTGTCAATTAATTTTATTTTCTTAAATTTATAGAACTAACCTGATCTTAAAATCTGTAAATCATGAAAATCAATCAGCTGATAAAAAGAACAATAATCAATTATTTCATTATTGCAACCATCTCTGTCTTCAATACTCAGGCTCAATCGCTGGAGCAGATCGAATCAACGCGGGTAACCCTTCCCAATACGTGGAGCCTGACTCCGGTTGGTAAACAACTTCCCCTGGGAGACCTTCCGCTGAATATTGCTGTGTCACCTTCCGGAAAGCTGGCAGCTGTAACAAATAACGGTCAGAGTGATCAGACTATTCAACTTATTGATATTGAGAATGAGATAATACTCGACTCAATAATAATAGACAGAGCCTGGCTGGGATTAACTTTTTCAAATGACGGTAAATACATATATGCCTCCGGAGGAAATGATAACAGGATAATAAAGTACTCTGTAAGCAACAATAAGCTGTCAGGAGTTGATACAATAACGATAGGCAAGCCGTGGCCGGAGAGGATATCTGTTGCGGGACTTGCAGTTGATGATGCAGGAAAGTTGTTATACACGGTCACCAAAGAGAACAACTCTTTATATGTTATTGATTTGCAGAAGAAAAAGGTTGTCTCTCAGCAACCTCTTGGAGGAGAAGGCTATACCTGCCTCCTGTCTCCTGATAATAAAATCCTTTATATATCATGCTGGGGATGCGATAAAGTGATCATATGCGACACCAAAAAACAGAAAATCAGCAGCTCAGTTCCTGTGGGGGATAATCCTAACGATATGTGTATAACTTCAGATGGAAAATTCCTTTTCGTGGCCAATGCCAATGATAACAGTGTATCAGTAATTGACTGTCAGCGGAAAAGTGTAATTGAAACACTTAATTCAGCCCTTTATCCTGATGCACTGTGCGGATCAACAACAAACAGTGTAGCACTGAGTGCAGATGGCAAAACACTCTACATAGCTAATGCTGATAATAATTCACTTGCAGTATTTGATGTCGCCAAACCCGGTTCATCATACAGTAAAGGCTTCATCCCTACTGCCTGGTATCCAACCTGTGTAAGAACTGCAAAGGATAAGATCCTGGTAAGCAATGGAAAAGGACTGACCTCAAAGGCAAATCCTTATGGCCCTGTCCCCATTCAGACAGGTTCAGAAGTAATTCATCATGAGGGAGGAAAGGACCAAATAATAAAGGTACAGTATATCGGAAGCCTTTTCAGGGGGACAATGAGCATTATTAATAAACATGATGATAATCAGCTTGCAACTTTTTCAAAAGCAGTGTACAACAATACACCATATATCAAGGAAAAAGAACTGCTATCAGGCGGAGATGAGAATAATCCCGTTCCTAATAAAGTAGGTGGGAAATCACCAATTAAATATGTTTTCTATGTCATTAAGGAGAACCGGACATACGATCAGGTACTTGGCGGCATGAAAGAAGGTAATGGCGATCCCGGCCTGGTACTTTTCGGAGAGAACATAACTCCCAATCAACATGCACTTGCAAGGGAATTCGTATTGCTCGATAACTTTTATGTAGACGGGGAAGTCAGTGCAGATGGTCATAACTGGACAATGGGAGCCTATGCAACAGATTATCTTGAAAAGAACTGGCCAACAAGCTATGGAGGCAGAGGCGGAGATTATCCCGGCGAGGGACAGAGAGAAATTTCGAATAATAAAAACGGATTTTTCTGGGATAACTGTAATCGGAATGGTATCAGCTATCGTTCATATGCCGAATTTATCAGCGGAAATAAACCTGCTATTCCTGTATTGGAAAATCACTATTGCAAAAGCTATTCCGGTTATAATCTGTCAATTCGTGATACTACCCGATTCTACCAGTGGAAACGTGACTTTGACTCTCTCCTTGCTGCAGATGCAGTACCTCAGTTTAATTCACTCCGTTTCGGTAATGACCATACCGAAGGACTTAGCCTCGGGAAACCATCTCCTTTTGCCCATGTTGCCGATAATGACCTGGCTGTAGGCCTGTTTGTTGATTATCTCAGTCACTCACCAATATGGAAAGAGTGCCTGGTTATAGTTGTCGAAGACGATGCGCAGAATGGTCCCGATCATGTTGATGCCCACAGGAGTCCTGCTTTTCTTGCCGGTGGCTATGTGAAACAAGGTTTTGTGGATCATACGGCTTATACAACCTCATCCCTTCTTCGCACGATGGAGCTGATCCTTGGTTTACCGCCAATGAGCCAGTACGATGCATCAGCTACCCCACTCTGGAGGTGTTTTGACAATACGCCGGATCATCCGGCATTCAATGTAAAACCATTGCAACATGACCTTGATGAAAAGAATCTTACTGAAAGCATCTGGCAGAAAAAGAGTGAAAAATTCGATTTCACTAAAGAAGACAGGATTAATGATAACGATTTTAACGAGGTGATCTGGAAAGCAGTTAAAGGCCTTGATTCACCCTGTCCTCCATCTGTCCGTGCTGCGTTTTTCATGCAGAATGAGATCGGTGAAGAAGATGATTGATATATAGTATTTTATTTCAATTCCGTAAGGGCTTTGACCAGAACATCGAGCTCTGCGGTTGTTGTATAAACATTCGGAGTTATCCTGCAACCATGAACATTTGCACCATCGATAGGAGCACAATAGATCTTGTATCTCTTCCGGAGAACATCGCCTAACTCTCCTGGTTTCATGCTCTTTACCCCAACATTGGCAATGGCACACGATCGTGCAGGATCAGACGGAGTGTTGAGGATCACATGCGGCATGTTCCTGACCTTATCTGTCCAGTAATTCTGTATATATCTTAACCTGGTTTCTTTCCTTTCAGCGCCAAGCATGTTATAATATCCTATTGCATCTTCAACTGTAAGATCGGTATAAACAGGATGAGTACCAATATGATTCAGTCTTCTGATATCATCAGGACTCATGTCGTAGGGTGCAATCAGCGGCCATATTTTGCTGATATTCTCCTTCTTCACCCAGAGCAATCCTGATCCCAGTGGAACGCTCAGCCACTTATGCAGGCTGCTTCCATAATAATCGCATCCAAGTTCGGGAATGGTAAATTTTATATGGCCGAATGCATGAGCACCGTCGACCATTACCTGAACTCCCTTATTGTGTGCCATGTCGCAGATCTTTCTTACCGGCAGTATCTGACCTGTAAGATTTATCATATGACATATCATCAGAAGTTTTGTCTGAGGCGTTATGGCATTTGCATACAGGTTCACTATCTCTTCGTCTGATGAAGGGTTATTAGGCACTGATACCATTTTATTGACAACACCATGCCTTTTTGCAACCTGCCGGAACATGCTCAGCATGGCAGGATAATCCTGTTCAGCCATTAAAGCTTCATCGCCAGGGTTCCAGTAGAATCCGCCAATGATGGTGTCGAGTGATTCCGTTGTATTGCGTGTAATAACAAGTTCATCAGCAGGGCAACCGGCAAGCTCTGCAAGCTTTGATGCCATAGCTGCTTTCTTCTCGAACTGGACTGTCCGCATGTAATTCGATGCCTGGTAGTTAATATCCCTGATATGGGCTATCAGCTTTTCAAGTGTTTGTTCAGGAAGGAAGTTATAATAGCCATTTTCAAGATTGATCATATCTGGATTCAGCCTGTACCCTTTGCGGATTGTCAGCCAGAAATCCTCCTCTTTTGCGAGATCTGCTGCAGGTACCTTTGAAACGGAACTCATAAGATCTGCAAAATTCTCAATGCTCAGCATAGCTCCCAGGCCAAGCAGACCTGAATTTCTGATAAACGTTCGTTTGTCCATGGCAGGATATATTACAGATTACCGGATATCTGATAAAGTTACGAAAAGAATAAATCCATTAACCGCAAAGGACACAATGAAATAGTTTCCTATTTAAGCTTAAACTCCACCGGCACCTGGTAACGTACATCAACCGGCCTCCCGGCCTGAGTTCCGGGTTTCCAGTCAGGCATATTTCCGATAATTCTCTTAGCTTCAGCATCCAGTAAAGGATGAACCGGCTCCATCACTTCAGCATTTTTGATCTTACCCGAACTGCTGACAAGAAATGTTACATAGACTTTCCCTGCAATTTTCTTTTTAACTGCCTCATCCGGGTACTTCAGGCTGGCATAAATCCATGATGTCATTGCATCAGGTCCACCCGGGAACTGAGGCAATTCCTCAACTACTACAAAGACATCCTTCCCGGCTTCAGTCTCTTTTGAAATTTCTGCAGGCGCCGGATTTGTCTGAACAGACTCAGATAACTCCTGATAATGTTTTTTTGTAATTACTGATATGACCCCGTTTTTGCCTTTCTCTCCATATAAGTCAACAGCCGTTTTATCCTTATATACATGTACACTCTGGATTGTTCCAGGATCTAAACTATTTACATTGATATCCGTAACAGCGCCGTCCACAATAATCAGCGGAGGTGGACTAAAGGTCTTTGCATTACTTGTTTTAAAAATATCCTCGATGGTGGCGGGTGGCGGTGGAGGTGGTGGAGGTGGAGCCATCGGATTAATTAAGCGTTCAGCATTAATAGTATCCAGTTCCATCCTTATTGTCATCTCCGAGGTGAACACAGGTTTAATTACAACTGATTTGTATCCGACATAGGAAACAGCCAGTGCTCCCCCATCAGGAATATTCGCAAATTTGAAGTGTCCCTCTGCATCTGTTGTGGTACCGGTTGTTGTACCGGTAACAACGATTACTGCTTTTTCAAGTGGTTTCCCGTTTTCATTCTGAATAACGGTGCCTTTAACACTCCTGTCCTGTGCTACCGGACCCGGATAGTTTCCGGCCATGTTTTCGGTTTCATACCGGTATTCCGGCTTTGCAAAAGCATACAATACGATTGCAAATACAGGAAGGATTAAAAGTACCTTCATCTTCCTGTATGGCGATATGATTATATTTTTCATCATTTCAAATCTTTTTTTACTTAGTGAATAGTTGAATGAATTCGCCAGGCTGACGACCGGTGAGCCGGCAATCTGGTTCAGAAGAGTCACCCTGTAAACAGCCGGGTCGGATGTGCGCTGCAGTGCCACCTCATCGGCAAGATATTCATGGTTCTGCCTGATGAACCGGACATAGATCCAGACAAAAGGATTGAACCATTGCAACATACAGAGTAACCCGCCAAGCACAAGATCAATCCAGTGCTTCTGCCTGATATGTACCATTTCGTGATTCATTATCTCCCTTATCTCAATGTCTGTAACTGAAGGATTGACAAACACAAAAGAGAAAAATGAAAACGAGCCGGGATAATCAGATGATCTTACAAGTTTTACCGGGGAGGATGTAATGATATCAGCTTTCCTGACAGACCGGAGAACCGATCTGCTCTGTCGTATTATCATAAACCCCACAAAAATGATCCCCGATAAATAGAGAAGGATTAACAACGATCCTGCATCAGGTACACTGGTGCCGGATATATTTTCAAAACTGCTTACAACTGAAGTTTCAGAATGAGTCACCTGAACTACCGGTAATACAACGCTATACCTGATTGTTATTAAAGGCAGCAGAAATGAGGCGATGATCCCTGAAAGGAGATAATACCTGTTCAGGGTAAAAAACCTTTCATTTCTTAAGAACAGAAGATAAACCAGTGCAAATCCTGAAAGCCAGATCACTGACTTAAGCAGATAAAGGGTGAATGCTTCCATTACTTTCTTCTTTTACTTTTCGACAATTCCTTCTTCGTATCCTCAAGAAGCTCCTCAAGTTCCTGCAGGGTAAGGTCTTTCTCCCTGGCAAAGAATGATGCCATTGCAGGAAAGGAGTTATTAAAATAGCTTTCCATCAGTCCGAAAAGCTGGCTCTTAGAATATTCACCTTTTGAAATAAGCGGATGGTAAAGATGAACATTACCATAGACTTTATGTCCGACGTGTCCTTTCTTTTCAAGTATCCTGAGAACCGTCGACACGGTATTACGTGCCGGTTTCGGTTCACTGAAACTGTTGCGGATATCTTTTACGAGACCCTCTTTCCTGTCCCATAAAATCTGCATGATCTGTTCTTCTGCGCGTGTCAGTTGCATACACCATTTATTATTAAGGGGCTACGACTCACGGCTCACGACACAAGAGAATAACCCCTTCAGCCTTTCGCCCTTCGCCTTCAGCCTGATTTTGCCAATCCTTCACTACAAAGATATGACTATTTTTATAGTCATGCAAATATTTTTCGACAAAAATGACTATTATTTTAGTCATTTGTTGTAATTAATTGATTATATGATATATAATAACTGCCTCAATAAGATCCCCACGGCCAAGCTTTCCTTAAGGAGCAGCCTGCATGGACAGAAAGCCCCCGCTCTCCGCCGGCCAGCGGAGAGCACCCCCTAAAGGGGGTCTTATTCCTACCCTTAACAAACGCTTGATATAAAACGAAATATACCCCCCTTTAGAGCCTGGCAGTTAGTCATTTATAGGAGTAATGGAGTAAAATCGAATTTTTTCCCTAATTTGCATCGGAAACCAATCTTAAAAACAATACTATGAAAAGGAACATTATTTTGTCATGCATGGCAGCTGCACTCATAATAACGTCAGCATGTGCCCAGAAACCAAATGCACTTACTTCACAGGAGAAAAAAAAAGGATGGGTACTTATGTTTAACGGAAAGGATTTTACCGGCTGGCGTCAGTGCAACGGAACAGCAATGCCAAAAAACTGGATCATTGAAGATAACGCAATGAAAGTTTTTACAGGCGAGGGAAAAGAACCCGGCCAGGGTGCCGCAGGGGATATCCTCTTTGGTGAAAAGAAGTTTAAAAACTTTGAACTTTCGATTGACTGGAAAGCAAGTAAAATGGCAAATTCAGGCATCTTTTTCAATGTAAGGGAGGTGCCGGATAAACCTATATACTATGCATCCCCTGAAATCCAGGTCCTCGATAACGTTGACGCAACCGACAACAAAATTCCCAGCCATCTTGCCGGTTCACTTTATGATATGATAGCCGCTGACCCAAAGACAGTTAATCCTGCCGGAGAGTGGAATACAATTGTTATAAAGGTTCTGAACGGAAAAGTTACCCATACCCAGAACGGAGTGAAGGTGTTAGAATATACTTTGTGGACTCCCGGGTGGGATGCACTTGTGGAGAACAGCAAATTCAAAACATTCCCGGGCTTTACCGAGGGCATTTCAAAGGAGGGATTTATAGGTCTCCAGGATCATGGTTACACCGTATGGTTCAGGAATATTAAAATTCGCGAGTTTTAATAGCCTTATAACATCTGGCTCATTTTTTGTTGCTTTGTTCGGATTACCTGAACAGACAGATTGAATTCATCACTTAAATTAATGAAAATGATGTTAAAGAATAGTTTTCTTAAAGCCGGTTTTTTTGTCCTGTTTCTTGTTGTGCTACCATTGATCGGATCGGCCCGTCAGGACAATAAAGGAAATCCCCTGCCACATTTTCTATTTCCACAGTTTAAAGAGGGGATAATAATAATGAAAGATGGCGCAAAATTTACTGCCATGATCAACTACAACATGGTTGAGGAAAGAATGATCACTGAGCTGGAAGGAATATACAGATATTCGAAGAATCCCCAGAGCATCGAAAAAATATTCATTGAAAACCGGATGTTCATTCCTTTTAACAATGCATTTTATGAGATCCTTACAAGTGGAAATGTTACCCTGTTTCTTCAGAATAAAAGCCATTTCACCCCTAAAGGCAGTGATACGGGTTACGGTTCAAAGAACAGGTCGGTAGGCCCCACGGCAACTAAGAGATTTGAGCTTACTCCGGTAACACATCAGTACCAGGAGGTTGCTTATATAGAACTGCCTCAGAATGTAGAGATCACTCCTTCTTCAGTATACTGGGTGAGTATGGGCGACAAGCTGGAAAAATTCAATAATGAAAAACAGTTTATTAAACTGTTCCCCGATTACTCGACTCAACTCAAAGACTTTATCCGGAAGGAAGGCATCAAAATAAAGAATCGTGAGGATTTGATAAAGCTGGGCATATACTGTAATGAAATAATGACGAAATAGGATCGAAGTCCTGTTTATAATTGCTTTTACTCGACCATTTTATTCATGAAAGAAAAGAATACTTCCGTCAGGAAGCAGCATGATCGCCGCAGTTTCCTGAAAACAAATGCCGCAATTGGTCTTGGAGCTATTGCCTCAGGAATGCTAATCCAGGGCTGTACTACAGAGAACAAACCTGTTGATTCAGACAATAGTTCATCAGACGATCTTCTATCCATGTACCTGGAGTGTCTTGGAGGTCCTTTCCCAGAGCAGGTACCATTGAATACGGTGTTGAGGGAGACCATTCAGAAAGATGGCTACCGCATTGAATCGGTTACCTATGATGTGCAGCCGGGAGAAATAATTCCTGCCCTAATACTGATACCCGACAATGTTACATCTTCAAACCCGGCACCAGGAATAGCTGTATGGCACCAGCATAACGGGGAGTATCACCTGGGTAAATCAGAACCGGCAGGACTGGCAGGTAATCCAATGCATTTTACTGCTGTTGCGCTTGTCAGGGAAGGGTATGTTGCTCTTTGCCCCGATTCTCTCTGTTTCGAGGAACGGCAGGATCCGACAGGAAAACTCAAGGGCGGAAACTATGAACGCTTTGAGTTTCTGCGTGAAGTGGTCAGGGGACGATCCCTTGCATGGAAGGACATCCTTGACATGAAAGTATCTGTTGACTTCCTGAGTCAAAGACCGGAGGTAAATTCTGACCGGCTGGGTTGTTACGGACATTCAATGGGTTCGACACATGCATGGCTGGTTGGTCCTCTGGAACCCAGACTGAAATGTATAATCGGCAACTGCTGCCTTCCAACTTACGATGCAATTGAGGAGACGCATATCCTCCATTGTTTTCCCAACTTCGTCCCCGGATGGAAGAAGTATGGTGATACACCTGAAATAGCGGCACTTATAGCCCCACGGGCTCTTCATCTGAATTTCGGGGAAATGGATTCCGGCAGTCCGATTGAATCTGTAAAAAAAGGATTATCGCGGATTGCTGAAGTTTACAAAAAAGCTGGCGCTGATGATAAGTTCACTTCCTACATCGAACCCGGAGCAGAACATGTTCTGTCCGAAACCATGTGGCAATATGTTAAAGAGTGTTTTGCGAAACACCTGAAGACTGCTTAAAAAGAAATTTACAGGGTTCAAAACATGTTGAATTGAGATCAACTTAGAAAAGAGTCATCTGTTTGGAATCAGTAGATGCTGGAGGGAACTTTGTCTGACCTCAAATAATCATATGTTCATACAACATAATATGTGTTTGATACAATGATTACCTCTTTTATTTACTACTGAGTTTATTATCAGTAACTTTCCTGACAGATTTTCTGTTCACTCTACTAATTTAGGTTTTGACTATTCCATCCATCCGGGTTTTCCGGGTGGGTGGATTTCTATTTAAGTTGCATTTTGGTTAAACAAATTGTAAATTTGATAGAATATTAAGATGTTATTGCAAAATCATAATTCCTCACTTATGAATAAACAAGAACTCTTTCTGTCAGTCTTTCTTCTTTTTATTTCTTTAAGTATATCTTCCCAGTCGCCACAGATTGGAATTCCCAAATTGGAATTTGACGGACAAAAGCTTCTAATCTCATATAATATTATTAATGAAAACCAGTCAGATCAGTTCTATGTATGGGTAGTGATTCAGAAGAAAGACGGGCAAATCCTGAAAATGAATTCAATTTCTGGTGATTTAGGGGATATAAAGCCTGGCAAGAATAAACTTATCACCTGGGAACCTGCAAAAGATTCTGTATTTCTGAATGAAGAGGTTACTGTAAAGGTAAATGCAGAGAAATATGTGAAATCCTACAATAAAGGTTCGGCAATACTCCTTTCGGTACTGGTACCCGGACTTGGACAGTCAAAAATGAGCAAGGGCAAACCATTCTGGCTTATGGGAGTCGCTTCATATGGAGCTCTTGCCGGCGGACTTGTTACATATAGTGGTTATAAGTCAAATTATGATAAATACCTGGCAGAAGAAACTGATCCTAAGAAGCGAGCCGATTATCTTAATCAGGCGGAAAAACAGGCTAATATGTCGGGTGCATTATTTGTTACTGCCGCAGCGATCTGGACAACAAACCTTATATGGGTGGCACTGACACCAAACAGGTATCAGCCTTTGAAGTACAAGCCACTTACACTCTCCCCTTCAGCAGATCCCTTAAACGGAGCTGCACTACTGACTTTGAGATATAAATTTTAAGCATTACAGAGATGAAAAAGCAATTGTTTGTTTCAGCAATTATTCTTTTGCAGATCATAAGTATTAATGCACAGGTTGTGAGCAGCAGCGAGGCTACAATCCTGATAAATAATAAACCTGATCCTGGTCTTACTAAGGCTGTACCGGAAGTCGTTGAAAGCATAATGCCAGCTGCTGTCGCTGCAAGCAGTATAGTGCCGATAGGTGCCGGAAAGTACTATGCATTGATAATTGGTATCAACGATTATGCTGATCCTGATATCAACTCGCTTGATTTTTGCATCAGGGATGCAGAGTCTTTCTACAATGCAGTTACCTCCTTCTATACTTTTGAGAAGGAGAATATCAAATTTTTAAAAAATGCAACGATGTCCGATATAGTGACATCGCTAGATTATTTTGCACAAGTGGTGAAGCCTACTGATAGTTTCCTGATATTCTATGCGGGACATGGCGTTTGGAATAAGACTTCAGAGACAGGTTTCTGGCTGCCTTCAGATGCAAGGAAAAACAGCACATTGAACTGGTTCCGCAACAGTGCGCTAAGGGATTTCCTGCGTGAGGTAAATTCAAGGCATACTTTACTTATTACAGATGCATGTTTTGCAGGATCAATTTTTAAGACACGCGCAGCCTTCAGCGATGCCAACCTTGCAGTCAACAAGCTTTATGAACTTCCAAGCAGAAAGGCAATGACCAGCGGTACACTTACAGAAGTGCCTGATCAGAGCGCATTTCTGAAATATATGATAGAGCGGCTTAATGTCAATAAGGAGAAGTACCTCTCAAGTGAACAGCTTTTCAGCAGTTTCAGGATAGCCGTAATAAACAACAGCAACGTTATTCCTCAGTATGGAGAGATAAAGGATGTCGGAGATCAGGGGGGTGATTTTATATTTATTCGCAAATAATTCAACAACGTAATCAGGATACTTTAACCGGTAATTCTTAAAACATGAGAAATATATTCCGCACCACTGTTTTTCTGGGGCTATTATCGGTATTATTTTCAGTAATAATAACCTGCATTAAGGTTGAGAAAAAGCTGATGGTCGCAACAGGTCAGGTCAATAATGTATTACCAAATACTGCACAGATATCTGGTACAGTTGTAGATATTGGCGAGGGAGCTACCCAGCATGGACATTGCTATGGTACTTCAACTAATGACGGAGGAGCTCCTGTTACTGCACGAGGTGTTTGCTGGAGCACATCAACAAATCCGACAGTTGCATTAACCACTAAACTACTGATGCTGGCACCACAGGAGCATTTACAAGTTCAATAATTGGGCTTACTCCAAATACTCAGTATTATTTAAGAGCTTATGCAACCAATAGTGTGGGTACAGCTTATGGTACACAGGTAAGTTTTACAACACTGATGTCGGGGCAATTTTCTGATATAGATGGCAATGTTTATAATACCATAACAATAGGAACGCAAATATGGATGAAGGAAAACCTTAAAACAACGAAGTATAATGATGGCTCTTCCATACCATTAGTTACGGATAATACAGCCTGGATCAATTTATCAACTCCCGGGTATTGCTGGTACAATAACGATGCAGCTACCTATAAATCTGCTTATGGAGCAATGTACAACTGGTACACTGTTAACACAGGAAAAATTTGCCCCCCTAACTGGCATGTGCCTACCGATACCCAATGGGAAACACTGATAACGTATCTGGGAGGCAAAATTATTGCAGGAGGCAAAATGAAAGAAACTGGGACCGCTCATTGGACCAGCCCCAACATCGGCGCCACCAATGAAACGGGCTTTACAGCCCTCCCAGGTGGCTACCGTCACTAAATTTGCCCACCGGGCAAATTTTAAACGTTCGGCCCTTCGCGACGGCGAGCCGTAGACTGAATTTGATTGAGGGTAGTTGGGAACCATTTGAAAGCCTCATATCAAATATTTTCAAGATTAAGCAATTTCAGAGCTTCCTCCAAGATCAAATATATTATTATCAGGGAATGTAAAACAATTAGGCAATTATTTTTTTCAGAAGTTCAATGCAAGAGATATCACCAACAACTTTACAGGGATCTTTCCAGTTGATTTTACGTTTACATTCATAGTCGGACTAGTGTCAATATCCTTATACGTAACATCATATGTTGGTTTGGCGGTGTAATATTCCATAGAAATTGCAGCAATACCATATCTTGCTGAGAATCCCCCTGTATGAGACATCATCAAAGCTGGAGCACTTTCAGCAATAGCCATTTCACCAGTAAAGAGAAATGATTCACCTGCTGAGGTAGATTCATGCGCAATTTCATATTTGAAGGGAATAATTAATCCTGGACGATAATAAAATGCCAAAGAAAGGTTATCTATAGGGTTAACAAAAACTCCATATCTCTGTGCTATATCCATAATGCTTACTGGTTTAGAATATATCTCTTTATTTGAAAAGAATCCACCTATACTACTCCAGTCCAGGGATGTCTTCCAGTAAGAAGCCAATATCGGGAAATAATAGAATCCAACCATTTTATCAGGATTGGTAAGGTTCAATCCCATCCCCGCTTCTACAATAAAACCTGTTTTTGCTCCCATCACTCCAGAAGAATATTGTGGGATAGAGCTGCGATTAGGAGTAGTCCCATAAAGTGAAAGCGGCATTGCAGCGCCGAATTTGATAGAAAAATTTGCTTTCCCAGCAGTCGTTGATTTATTTGATTGAGGGCTCGAGGCACCATCACCAACAAACTGAGATGAAACAAAATTGCTAATCATGAGAAGGATCGCTCCTGTCAAAATTTTTATTTTCATTTAAATATATATATATGGTGGTTACTTTACAAGATCGATACTCCATATATTATAACTCCCCTGGGCATTTCCTCTCTGAGAGAGAAAATATATAGATTTCCCATCAGGTGCCCAGCAGGGGGAATTATCATTGCCTGGATGAAAAGTAAGCTGTTGAAATCCAGTGCCATCAATGTTGACAATAAATATATCCAGGTTTGTGTCTTGTGGTTTAACTCCGGGGGTGGATCGGACACACAATACACGTTTACCATCTGGTGAAATCTTGGGAGTTGAGAAACCCCTTACATTATCTCTTAGAATAAGCGTTTCCTGTCCCGATTTAAGGTTAAGCATCCATATTTCTCCCTGGGAAGTGGTGGTATTTGATTTTGTGAATAAAAGTTTATCTCCCGGAACATATTCTGGTGATGAACCTTCAACATACTGGGTCGCGATTGATGTATTTTTGTCCATCGACCAGATATAATATTTCCAGGTAGTGATTGGAGTAGTTCCTGAATATGTTGTCGAAGGAATTCCTCTGGTATAGAATATCCTTTGGCCATCTGAAGAAAAAACAGGTGCAGATGCCACACCTGATTGAGATTCTGTAAGGTGTTGTATAGCGCTTCCTTCGTTTGTATTTACCATGCAGATATTTGATTTCTCCTGACCTGGGAAAGTTCCGCTGAAAGATATTGAATTCCCATCGGGAGAAAAACAAGGACCTGTTGCAGAAATACCAAAAGTACGTTGCACAGAACTACGACCTCCCGTCGTGGATCTGACATAGACATTTCCCTCCTTTTGATCGGGAGCTGTGACTCCAATATAAACAATATAACCTCCATCGTCAGAGACATCAAACATTGACCCTGTGAACCATTGCAGTTTCCCACCATTATTAATGACTCTAGGTCCCCAGATTATCTGTTCTTCCGATGTTATTTGTTTGAATTGGTATCCACCTTCCTGTGGAACAGATATCTGGGAATAATCAATTAATCTGGTAGTCACACATGACACTACGCTCAAAGAAAGCAATAAAAGGTAGAGTGATAGTTTATTATTCATTATAGTATTTCCCCTCTCACAATTTACAAAAGTAATTTTACAATATTATTAAATAAAATAACATGGAAGTTAAAAACGTAAAATATTATCTTTTATCAGAATGGGATAACTTAATACGTTTAATTTTAATCAGGATTCTTATCTTTTGAACAGAGAAAAACATGTAAAAGTGTTATCAATTTAGGTTAAATAATGTGTTGATTGATTTTTATTTGACTCGCATTCAACTCTTTCATAACTTTATAGAAATAAACCATCTGCATGGCGAGTCTCATCTCAGGGTTTGAATATGACATCTTCATCAGCTACCGTCAGAAGGATAATAAACATGAAGGCTGGGTAACAGAGTTTGTTAATAACCTGAATGGAGAGAACTTGAGTCAACATTCAAAGAAGAGATAAGTGTTTATTTTGACATCAACCCTCACGACGGATTGCTGGAAACACATGATGTTGATGCCTCATTGAAAGATAAACTGAAATGTTTAATCTTTATTCCAATCATATCACGCACCTATTGTGATCCAAAATCCTTTGCATGGGAGCATGAATTCAAGTCATTCATTGAACAGGCTTCAAATGATCAGTTCGGATTGAAGGTAAAACTACCTAATGGCAATGTAGCAAACAGAGTCCTTCCAATTCAAATATATGATCTGCACCCTGAAGATAAATCGCTTATTGAAAAGGAACTCAGAGGTGTACTGAGAGCTATTGAGTTTATCTATAAAGAGCAGGGAGTGAACAGACCTCTTACTCCAAAGGATATTGAGGAGAAAAACTCGAACAAGACAAATTATAGAAATCAGGTCAATAAGGTAGCCAATGTCATTGATGAGATCATACATTGTCTTAAAGGAAAAGAGCCTGCTGCTTTTGCAAGAAAAGTATCAGCTGACAAGAATGTACATGACACTGAAGAAGATAAAAGCAATGATGTATCAGCTAAGGTTATGATTCCTAAAAAATCAAAGAGATGGCTGATAACAGCTCTCTCAATTCTTCTCTGCGTCGTTGGGGTGATTGCTCTGTACAAGGTGATTAATAGCGGGAAACATGTTAAGGATGCCTCTGAAAAAGATAAATCAATCGCAGTTTTACCTTTTAAGTTGATAAGTGATGAGCCTGATAAGCAATACCTTGCCGATGGCATGATGGATGCTATCACACTTCATCTTTCAAAGATCAAGGATTTGCGTGTAATGTCCAGGACTTCTGTAGAACAATACCGGGGAACAACTAAAACAACACGAACTATTGGTCAAGAACTTGATGTGGTGTATATGCTTGAAGGCAGTTTTCAGAAGTTTGGTGATGATGCAAAATTGATTGTTCAGTTGATTAAAGCGAATGAGGAAAGTCATGTTTGGGGGGATGAATACAATATTAAATGGAGTGAAGTTTTGCTTTACAAAGCGAAGTAGCACAATCTATTGCCGGGGAATTGGGTGCAGCAATAACACCTGAAGAAAAACAGATTATTGAAATAATCCCTACCAAGAGCTTAACAGCTTATGATTTTTACCAGCAAGTTTTGGAGGTATATTATAGAAATCCTTTCCCAGGAACCACTCCTAAAACGTTGAGAAGAATGGAAGAATTGGTTTACAAAGCCCTGGAATCTGATTCTACATTTGCAATGGCCTATAGTGGATTGGCTGGGATTTACATGGCCAAAAACTGGAATTCGAAAGAGTCATATTTTAATGAGAATTACCTTGATTCTGTATTAATTCTAGCTGATAAGGCACTTTCATATGATGCTCATCTGGATGATGCATATTTACGTAGAGCCCTATATTATAACAATACCGGTAATCCTGAGAAGGCAATAATAGAATTCGATAGAGCAATAAATTATAATCCAAATAACTGGGAAGCTTACAGAAGGAAAGGATCATGGGTGTATTTAAGCAGTCTTTACTATTCAGATTATGTTAAAGGATTGGAATGTTTGCATAAAGCTGTAAGCTTAAATCATTCAGGAGAACTCGTAGCTATTTTACAAGAACTGGCCTATGCCTATACATATCAGGCCGGATTCCATGAGATCGGGAAGAAATACTATACTGAATCATTTAAATTGCATGGGGATACAATGATATATCTTGATGATATAGGTTCTTTAGAGATACAATATGGAGAATTTGATAAAGGCATGGAAAAAATACTCAAAGTCTATACCAAGTATCCAAATAACATTTGGGTAGCAGAAAAGTATTTCTATCATGGACAATACGAAGAATCATTAAAATATATTATGAGTATCAGGAATCAAGCATAAAAAACTCATTGATTTTGACTTCGTCGGGTTTTGCAACGGTTC
>MENI01000061.1:0-617 GCA_001768195.1 Bacteroidetes bacterium GWA2_40_15
ATCTGCTCACAGGACCATTCATAACCGTATGCATGAAATGGGATACTTCCATCCTCACACACCGGTTAATGATCACCCCGAACATCATTAAAAAAAACTTATCTTACCGAGGACGCATGATAAGTGTGTTTTAAAAAGAGAATATCTGCCTTTCAGACAGATATTCAGGTGCAAAATGATAATCGGGGGTTTATATAGTTTAATATCAGACTAATACATTTTGTTTATAAGCTGACCTATCTCATCTCGTTTTTTTAGTGGAAACTTATGGTTCTGTCCGTCCCTGGTGACAACATTTAATCCTTTTGGAGTAAAAAAACCACTTCCGTAATATATTACTTCGAGAATATTGTCAAACAATATCTCCAGATTGAACTTTTCCATCTCATCCCTTATGGGTTTGAAGTAAATCCGTTGGTTAGTTACGATAAGTTTGCCTTCTATTTTCATGTTCTCTTTAACCTGGTTTGTATCACCTGCCTTAAGAACTACCTCGTTTGCGTATAATTTAACTGTCATGGCCTTGAAAATTTGATAAGTTCTGCCTGAGTTTTATTTACCTTAAAGACGGATTGCTCAGGTAAATGTTGCATCAGTATTAATAAACTATTATACTT
>MENI01000061.1:634-48580 GCA_001768195.1 Bacteroidetes bacterium GWA2_40_15
GACGGATTGCTCAGGTAAATGTTGCATCAGTATTAATAAACTATTATACTTTCGTTTCCCCTCAGTTTATTCAATCTCATTTTGAACTAACAAATGATCTTCTTGAATCATCGATCACAGAGGATTCAGACCTTCAAAAACTTAATGCCGGTAAATTAAGATCTGATTTTGAATTAATAAAAAAAACTATCAGGAGACAGGTCGACACTTGTTTGAGAATTTCCTCATACTTACCGGATTAATAAAACAAAGAAATTATTAATCATAATAACTTCAAATTCATAATTTTAATAAAACTATGGTTAGTTCTATTTTAAAACTGTCTGATATCGGCGGATTTGTCTCGCTATCTATAACAACAACCTGTTTTGACCCTCCTTAATGTTATATTATTATTAGGTATTTTTATTGACCATTTGTTGTTAATCTATTAACAGAATGATTTCCAGAAATATATATCATCAAATGTACTCCTGTATAGAAATAATTGCATAAATTGGTAATTATATGAATTGCTCAGTACATATGTTATGATTTGCCAACTTCATCTTTTTTTATAACTAAAATCTTTCAGTTATGAAAACAAAAACATTCTTTTTAACTAACCTGATGTTTGTATCCCTTCTAATTTGTTCTACTGGTTCACGCACAAACTGCTACGTTTAACCTTGACCAACTTAAATTAGCGCAAGCCTTTTTTGTTGGCACCTGGCAACGGAATATAGGTAAAGAGACTGTTGAAGTATGGGAGAATTAACTCAAAATGTAAACCCGTTGCCGGTTACGGTGACAGCTAGCCTGCAACTGAAACTGACTAAGCTAAAGGTCCTATTGAGTTTAACATCTAAAAAGAAATCACCATTAAACCCAAACAATATGAAAAGCTTCAAATCAAACTTAGTGTTAATGACAATTATTGTAATTGTCGTTGCAATCCAATCCTGTGATCAATCCTCAAAAAAGGAGGAGAAAAACAAAGCCTTAATAGTAAAAGCTAACAATGAGCTTTTTAACAAAGGTAATTTAGAATTCGCCAATGGGGTAATTACCGATGATTATCGCGGTCAGGGTCCTGCGTTTATTAAAGAATACGTCTCGGGGAAAAGAACAGCATTTCCTGATCTCCAGGTTAATGTTGATCAGGTGATCGCGGAAGGAGATATGGTGGCATGGCTAAGAACGAATACCGGTACTCAAACCGGTGACTATATGGGTTATAAACCGACAGGCAAAAAAAATACCTGGAAGAGAATGGTAATCACTCGGTTCAATGCTGATGGAAAAGTAGCTGAGGAATGGGGAGTAAGTAATGTGCATGAGATTTTGCAGGCAGCAAGCGGAATAGATGGAGTATTTGAATACCTTCCACCTTTCAAAGGACAGGGCGTTATCAGGAATGGACATTTCGTTTATCTGTTTGGACCCTCTGACGGATCGGGGCCAATGATCAGCCAGGCCGGAACCCATAGGTTTTCAGGAGACACCGTAAAGAATGTCATTACTTATTGTACAGACCGGAAGCTAATTGGTACATCTTATTGGTGGAGAGTCAGGTCCTGGTCAGGGGATACAGTGACCTACGAAATCATGAATGATAAGGGTCAGATTACAGGTGTCGACAGAGCTGTCAAGCTAAGCAATTAACTCAAAATGTAAATCCGTTGCCGGTTATGGTGACAGGTAGACTGCAACTTTAACTGACTAAGCTAAAGGTTCTATTGAGTTTAACATCTAAAAAGAAATCACCACTAAAAACCAAACAATATGAATAACTTCAAATCAAGCCTTGTGTTAATGACAATTATTGGATTTGTCATGGCAATCCAATCCTGTGATCAATCCTCAAAAAAAGAGGAGCAAAACAAAGCCTTAATAGTAAAAGCCAACAATGAGCTTTTTAACAAAGGTAATTTAGACTTTGCAGATGAAGTATTTACCGATGATTATCGCGGCCGGGGTCCTTCGATTATTAAAGAGTTCGTCTCGGGCAGAAGAACAGCATTTCCTGATCTCCAGGTTAAAGTTGATCCGGTGATTGCAGAAGGAGATATGCAGGCATGGCTAAGAACGAATACCGGTACTCATACCGGTGAGTATATGGGTTATAAACCGACAGGTAAAATAATTACCTGGAAGGATATGGTATTTACCCGGAACAATGCAGATGGAAAAGCAGTTGAGGAATGGGGAGTAAGTAATGAGCATGAGATTTTGCAGGCAGCAAGCGGAATAGATGGAGTTTATGAATATCTTCCACCTCGCAAAGGACAGGCGGTTATCAGGAATGGACATTTCGTTATTCTGTCTGGTCCCTCTGACGGATCGGGGCCAATGATCAGCCAGGCCGGAACTCATAAGATGTCAGGAGACACCGTAAAGCTTATCATTACTTATTGTACCAACCCGAAGTTAATTGGTACAGAGTTTTGGTCGAGAGTCAGGTCCTGGTCGGGAGATACCATGACCTACGAAAACATGAATGATAAGGGTCAGATTTCAGGTGTCCGAAGAGCTGTCAAGCTAAGCAATTAACTTAAAATGTAAACCCTTTGTCGGTTATGGTGACAGGTAGACTGCAACTTTAACTGACTAAGCTAAAGTTCAAATTGAAATAAAGAAATACTAAAACAATACACAGCTGACACCTGGAACTTAAATGAACAAAATGAAAGGAAACAGGGCTGGACTAAAAATTTTCGACCTTAATAAACCATTTTAAGATGCTATGAAACGAAGTGAATTTTTACATTGGACTGGACTAATTGCTTTTATGGGCCTAAATGCCAGTTGTAAGCCAGCCACAAAACTCTCAAATAACTCCAAACCCTTAAAGCCGGGTTTAATTGCTTTAAAGGGAATAAAGCGCACACCTCCAACTGATGAGGAATATCTCGACTATAGTAAAAGATTCAGCAATTGGGGACGTTGGGGTGAAAATGATAAACTGGGCACCCTGAACTTTATTGATTCAGATACAGTATTAATCGCACAAAAATCAATCCGATTGGGTCGTTCTATTTCATTGGGTCGTCCAATAGCAAATGCAGGATTTAGTATGAGGATTAATAGAAATTCATTTAAATGGGGAGAAGGAAAGATAGGAGTAGCTTCAGACAAAATTAGCGTTATTGCGCATGGTTATACAGAAACCCATATTGATGCGTTGAACCATGCGATTAGCATCGATGGAAAATTATATAATGGACTTCCGGAATCTGATATTACCGAACAGGGTGCAAAAAGCCATGGAATTGAGAATTGGCGTGATGGCATTGTCACAAGGGGTATTCTTTATGACATTCCTAAGTTAAGGGGAAGTACTTTTATTCCACTTGATCGTCCGGTACAGGGCTGGGAATTGGAGGATTTTGCAAGGCAGGAAAATATTCAGCCTCGCAGAGGGGATGCTGTTATTATCAATTGTGGAAGAAACGCTTATTTTTATTCAAATCCTGGTGCCCCAAATACTAATGGTAATAAGCCGGGCTTACATCCATCTGTATTAGAATTTCTTTTTTCTTATGATAGCGCTTTACTGGGATCTGACTTTGATGAAGCCCCGAATAAAGTGTATTCAGCGATATATCCGATCCATTCCATTTCAAATCCTTTTATGGGATTACCTACGCTGTGGAATTTAGATTTAGAGAAACTGGCAGAAGCCTGTAATAAATATAAAACCTGGGAGTTTTTCATTGTCATTGCGCCGCTGATAGTCATTGGAGGTACAGGTTCTGTCGTAAATCCGATTGTTGTTTTATAGATCACCCTGAGCGAGGGGCATGAGAGCAATGGCATGTTAATTAGATCGAGACAATTAATAAATAGTCATATGAGAAATATTAAAAATTACTTCATGTCTGGTGGAATAATATTCGTATTAACATGCTGCAGTCAACAGGAAAGTATTTCCGATACAAGAAAAGTTGAAATCACTCAGGAAATTAAAGAAATTATTGATGGTTATGCAAACGCTGTGAAACGCCACGATACAGATTGGTTACTTAATTTCTGGTCAAATGAAAAGAACTTTGTAATTGCCGGAGATGGAGAACTTATAGCTGATTATGAATCAGGTATTGCTAAACCAACCCGTGATTTTATTTCTAATTTGAGAGAGGTTTTCCATTTCGAATTTAGTAAAGGGCATGCATTTGTCATAAATGAAAATGCAGTTTCTTATACAACAAGTTTCGACTGGGGAATAGTGTTATTATCAGGGGATACCATTAAATCCAAAGGTGCCTGGTTGTATTTATTTACGAAATCCGAAAAAAATTGGAAAGTTGTTCAATCCGCTGGGACTCATACTTACTACAAGTAACATTAAACTAACTAACTAATCATGAAAACGTACTTTTTAACACTATTTGTTATTGTTTTATTGACAGGTAATTCCTGCCAGGAAACTATTGAGATTGTGTTTCATATTAACTAAAAATTAATTATCATGAAAAAAATCAGCAGGTTTTTTATTACTGGCTTAATTGCCATTTGGTTTTCACTGGGTGTAACCGCCCAATCCTCTCAGCAAGACCTTAACCAGGTCGAATTGATGAAACAATTTATAGGTACCTGGAAAACAGAAACCGGAGTGGACACTACAGCTTTATGGGAGGTGATCCCATCAGATAAGGGATATTTATCTAATTGGTACTTTCAATCAAAAGGAAAAACTTATTCAACCGTGAAGGGAATCATTGGATTTACCGGGAAAAACAAACTGCCTGATCAGATAGTGAATTTTGTTTTTCTGTGGCCAAATGGTTTCATATCCTATGATATGGGAAAATTTGATTCTGACAAAAAGATAAGCTTTGAAAGATTTAATGCAGACCATTCACACATAACGGCGCTATGGGAAATGAACTTTCAAACACAGGATAAAATTACATCTATTTTTAAGTCTAGAGGCAACAAAGATACCTGGGATAATGCAAAAGTTACTGAGTGGACCATTACGAGAGTAAAAAAATAAATGCTCACATGGTGGGATGTGGAATAATCAAATGTCTTAACCATCTGTGGCCGGTTATACCCTTTTCTATGATCCGGAGTTGTTTTAGAAATATCTGATTTCAAGTTCAGCCTCGTGGTGGGATAGTGTCGTCGTATTGAGTTACGAAGCTACTATGCGTGAACAGAGGAAGCTGACTTGTGCTCCAATGTTAGTATGGATTGCCATGTTTCAGTACTATACATTGAATAAAGTATATATGCAATTAATACGAATTATATACCGCAGGTTGTGGTTCATTAAACATTGTAAACTAAAAAATCATGAAACATTTAACAATACCGGTACTGATTATACTTCTACTCATGATGAGTTGTACAAATAATCAGAAAAAGAACATAAGCTTCATGCGCGGGCTGAAAAACTGAAATTGAGTCTTTCTGCTCCCAATAAACTTTGCGGTGGACGGACAATGAATCGCTCCGAAATCCCGCACTACGCATGTACTTGACCGTTGGCAATAATAAAATCCATACTTATGAAGAAAATAATAATCATTCTATTCGCGCTATTCTTATACGGAAGATGTTTTGATCAACGATCAAATAGGGAACTTAAAACTGTTTCATTTTCAGGAAGTGGCTATGAACTCGGACTTCAGCATGGTAAAGAACTAAAAAAGGAAATTGGAGAAATAATAAGTGCTTGGAAAAAGAACACTTCAAGTTCGGTGGGAGAAGATGCCGATTTAGTACTCAAGGATTTTTTTGAATATGCTGAATTTGATGAGGCCATTAAGAAATGGAAACCAGAATTGTATGAAGAGATTAAGGGAATTTCTGTTGGATCAGAACAAAACTTTAATGATGTGTTGATATTAAATCTTCTGGATGAATTTTGGGTTTACATAAATAACCTGGATAATCATCATTGCAGCGCTCTGGGAGTACCTTCAAGAAATGGCGAGCCAGGTTATATTTCGCAGAATATGGATCTTGACAATTATACGGATGGTTTCCAGGTACTTATGCGCCTGAATAGGACTGAAAACAGTCCAGAACAATTGATATTAACCTATCCTGGGTTAATAGCTTTGAACGGATTGAACGAGGAAGGGATAGGCGTATGTGTAAATACTCTAATGCAGCTAAAAGCTTCTTCAACTGGATTACCCGTTGCCTTTGTAGTTAGACACATCATAAATTCGACAGATAAGGAAGACGTGTTAAACTTTATCCAATCAGTAAATCATGCTTCCGGCCAAAACTATATTATTGGCATTAAGGGCGAAGTATATGATTTTGAAGTGTCTGCAAATAAAGTGGCTCGGTTCGACCCAAATAATGAAAACGGAACAGTTTATCATACCAACCACCCTGTTGTAAATGATGATATAAAGCCATGGTTTGCAAAATATGACCCCAATTTGGGTGATGAATTAAGACCAACAAGCTCAAACAGCTATATTCGATTTAAAGCAGTCGAAAATAGAATGACAACCAATTCAGCAATTAGCGAGGCATTGATAAAAGAAGCATTACGATCAAAAGATAATAAGGATAATCCTGTTTGCAGGACATATAATGAAGATGGAAAGCGATTTACATTTGCGTCCGTTATCATGACATTTACTAAAAAACCGAATATTCAAATTATTGCGGGCCCTCCTGATGAATCTGATTATAAAACATTTGAATTCAGTAAAAAACGATGATAACTATTCCCAACAGTGTATATAATTACCAGAAAAAGTTAAAAGACATGAAAACTCTAAACACCTTATTATTACTGACATTGATTATAATGCCTGGATGTGCCAAAACAAACAAGGTTGACAATTCACATGAGAAAGAACAAATTAACGAGAACTGTTTAAACTGGATTAAAGCAGCTGAAAGAGGAAACGTTGATGACTACTTTAACTATATCACGGACGACTTTATCTTCCTTGGACAGGGAATGAAATCTATAAGTAACAGGGACAGCCTGAGGGCATTTCTTGATAAATTTTTCACAGACTATTCTTTTTCTTTACCAACCTGGACGACTCAGGAAATTATTATCAGAGATGATATTGCAATACACAGATGGTCATGGATAGCTTATATGAAATCAAAGTCTGACAATACTGTAGTTGAATTTGACAGGAAATATCTGGACGTATATAAAAAGAATGAAAAGGGGGAATGGAAGGGGTACTTACACTCATTTAATACGAACAAATGAAATTACATGGATTGTAGTGACTTATTAATAAATTAAAGGATGATAAAAACAAAAAGTTCCGCAGGTATTGTTTTTATACTGACAGCAGGTATCTTACTGATGACCAGTTGCAACACTAAACCAGACCTGAAAAATGAGGAAAGACAAATAACAATATAATTCTAAAATAATACCTAAAATCAGTAATTATGAAAAAGTTCGCTTACATTCTGGTGCTATCTATAGCTATTTTAGCTACAAGCAGTTTTAAAAGAACATCAGCTCAAACCAGTGGGGAACAATTGGCCAAAGCAATTTATTTTCACGATCCACTTCAAAAATGGAATGATTATGCCGGTAAGGTCCATTTAATTACAGCATTCCCTGGCAATCGTAATTCGGGAGGGGAAATAATTGAAATTCAGACCAAAGAAAACTTTTATCAGTACTCCCGGATTGCTGCAAAAACAATCAGGGGAATTAAAAAAGGTGAGTGTTTCCAGACGGTTGATGGCGGCAACAAAAATCTATCTGAAGATGAGTGCAAAACTATCCGGCAGATGAAAGGGTGGCACTATTTCCATTTTGCAATACTGATGGAATTAAAAACTTCGGGATTGATCCTGGGAGATAAGGTTGAAACCGTTAAGTTTCAGGGTAATGATTGCCTGGCTATTACCTTTACTTACGATCCTGTTAAGACAAAAAATGATTTTTACAAAGGAAGTAACTGGACTGTTTATCTTGATCCTGCAAATTATTCGATGAAGGGATTTAAAGAGGAAGGTATGATGAATTTTTATGCAGTTTTTTCCGGTATTTTAAATGTTAACGGTATAAAGATTCCATTATGTAGAACATACTTTAAGAATGCCGATGACTCATTCTATATGGTTGACCTGTTTTCCAGTGAAGAAGATAAATAAATGTTGAAGTAAAGAGATCATATAAGTATTGAAAGTTAACCAATAAAATCAGGCCTCATGAAAAAAGTATTGTTTGCTACACTCAGCTTTATTTTATTGATTTCATGCAATAATAAGCCAACTGTTAAAAGCGGATTCGCAGAAGTAAATGGAACTTCATTATACTTTGAAGTTGCAGGTAAAGGAAAACCACTTTTATTTGTTCACGGTAATTTTGGAGACCATAGGCATTGGGATTTTCAGTTTGCTCCACTGTCTAAAAAATATAAGGTAATCCGATATGATGTAAGGGGCTTTGGAAAATCCGCAGTACCAAAATCCGATGAACTATTCAGCCACAGAAATGATTTAAAAGCATTATTGGAGTTCCTTGACATTGAAAAAGCACATATCTGTGGTTTGTCGATGGGAAGTGGTATTGCCGTTGATTTTGTAATAGATTATCCTGAAATGTGCCTGTCGCTGATTCCTATTGGACCATGGGCAGGTGGATTTGGATCCGGTGATTTTAAATCTTCAAATGCAGATTCTTTATTTGCCGTATTTCCGATAGTTAACGAGATCCTGAAAAATCATGGACCAAAAGAAGCGACGGATTACCTCTGGAAAGGAAATAATTGTTTATCCCGATCTGTGAGAAATCCTGCTACTCTTGATGCATTGTTAATAATGGGTTATGAGTATTCTTACTGGAGTCATCTGAATAGCAGCAAAATTGAATCCCTGGAACCACCGGCGATTTCCAGATTAAAGGAAATAAAACTCCCCACTTTAATAATTACAGCAGAATATGATTTGGAATCCTGTAAGGAGATTGCGGAAATAATGGAAAAAGAAATTACAGGTTCTGTTAAGATTTCAATAAAAGATGCAGGTCATATAATGAATATGGATAAACCGGATGAATTTAACAGGCTGATTTCGGAATTTATAGATAGTGTAAAACAGGGCAATGTGAAAAAGTAAAGTTAAAACCTTTTACGATGAATAAGCCAGGTTCTATTACCTTATTATTTATTGTTATTTCCCAAATAGCATTTAGTCAGGAAAGTATCTTGAAGAGGCATTTGGTTTACGAGGAGCCTCTCATGAATGCCATTAAGAGTCAACAAATCAATTATAAGGACAGTTTAAAGGCAGATCTCTATTTTCCAGTGATGAAGGTTGCCAATGAATCATTTCCCTGTGTGATTTTCGTCAGTGGATTCGCGCGTATAAATTTCAGAAAAGTTCAGGGTTATATAGACTGGGCAAAATTAATGGCGGTGCATGGAATAATAGGAATTGTATATGAAACCAGTTCTCCGGGAAGTGATTTTGACTATCTGACTAATTATATTGTCTCCAACTCAAAGAACTTGCATTTGGATCCTGATAGGATTGGGATATGGTCCTGTTCCGGGAATTCTCTTCTGGCTGTAAATAAAGTGAATTCGACAGCTCAGTTTAAATGTCATTCAATTTACTATGGGCTTACCACAACTTTAAATTCAAAATATCTAAATGAAGTGAAGGATATGTCAGGGGAAAATGGTTTTGCTTATGAAATTAAGAGTGAATACGTTTCCATAGTACCGACTTTAATTGTCAGATCCGGCTTGGATCACTGGGAACTTGTCATCAAAACAACTGATGAATTCATTAATGAATTATTGTCCAAAAATTTACCGTTTGAATTGATTAATTACGATCATGGCGCTCATTCATTTGACACTTCCGAAAATAATGACACATCTAAAGAGATAATTTTAAAAACGATTGACTTTTTCAAAAAAAAATTGAACTAATAAAGACTTGATTAAACCTGCCCAATCCGCAATCCGAATTCCGCAATCCGTTTACTGCTTAATCATTTGCCCACTGATAAAAACCGCACCCGGATTAATTTCCAGCCTAAGAGACACTATGCTTCAAATAGGGAACAAAAAAGAGATTGTTACAAAAAGGAAAATCCGGATATCCCAGATACAGGCAGGAAAATTGCAATTAATGGTCTGATTACAACCGATAAACAATTACAGGTTACCTGCTTATCACCTGCTTGATTTAGGTGTTCACTATAAAAAGCAGAACAAATTGGGTGAAAATTCTTTAAGTATTGACATTTTTAATGCTTATAATCGTAAGAATCCTGTAAACATGTATTACTGGGCTAATTATTCTTTTAAATTCAATTATTTGATACCAATTGTTCCTTCAGTGACATATACTTTAAAATTCAGATAATTACCCTTTTCTCCGGGGTCTCCCTGCCCGAATAAAAAAAAATGTCTATTTTTTTGACACATTATATTTTTTCTTCCGTCTTTTGAATAAATATGAGTATCAGTAATAATGAATAATCAATTCAAAGTCGCTTGAAAATCAATTTATTTACCCCAGCCCCAGGGGGAGTAAATTGATTTTCTTCGCTCCCCTTGGGGTCGGGGTAAACGAAGAAAATCAATAGATCCTTATTCCTTATTCCTTATAGTTATTTAAATAAAATACCTGAAATGAAACGCACAGTACTGATAGTGGATGATAACAGGGATGTTCTGAAAGCACTTGAAAAAATTGTAAAAAAGGAATTTGAGGTGGTACTGACTCTTACCAATCCAAACAGGATTGTTGAAATACTCGGGAGCAATGATATTGATATTGTGATGATCGATATGAATTTCAGATCGGGTGTCCACAATGGCAACGAGGGGCTTTTCTGGATGAAGGAGATCTTTAAATACGATAAAAACATCAGTGTTGTCATAGTCACTGATACCAGTGATATTGAGCTGGCAGTAAGGGCCATAAGGGATGGGGCAGCTGATTATATACTCAAGCCCTGGGATGATTCAAAACTCCTGGCGACTCTTAATGTTGCATGGCAGTTACGTGTCTCGCGTCTTGAAGCATCCTCCCTGCAAAGTGATAACCAGCAGTTGAAAAAGGAGATCAACAGGGGAGGAGAGAAGATAGTCCTTGGAGCTTCACCTACCATGATCAATGTAATGAATATAGTAAAGAAGGTTGCTTCCACTGATGCCAATATTCTTATAACAGGAGAGAATGGTACCGGAAAGGAGCTGGTAGCCAGGGAAATTCATAACCTCTCAAAAAGGACCGGTGAACTGATGGTAAGTGTTGATATGGGTTCACTGACTGAATCCCTCTTCGAAAGTGAGCTGTTCGGTCATGTAAAAGGAGCTTTCACCGATGCGAGGGATGACCGCAAGGGTAAGTTCGAGTCAGCTCATAAGGGTACTTTGTTTCTGGATGAAATTGGGAACCTCTCTCTTCAGTCGCAGGCAAAACTTCTGAGTGTTCTGCAGAGCAGATATGTGGTCAGAGTCGGATCGAACAGGCAGATACCTGTAGATATCCGCCTTATCTGTGCAACAAACCGTAATCTTATGCAGATGGTGCAGGATGGTGAGTTCAGAGAAGATCTGCTTTACAGGATTAATACAATCCTGATTGAGGTACCTCCGTTACGGGATCGTGTGGATGACATCCCAATCCTGGCGAATTATTTTCTGAAAGTATTAGGTGAACGTTATGGCAAAGAGGGTATAAAGCTTACTACAAATACTCTTGAGAAACTGGCCAATCATGAATGGCCCGGTAATGTCCGTGAACTACAGCATGCTGTTGAAAAAGCAGTAATTATGAGTGATTCACCTGTTTTAAAATCTTCCGATTTTGTATTTTCTTCAGCTCCAAAACATACAAATACTTCTGAGATGACACTTGATGAAATGGAGAAGAAGATGATCCTTGAGAATCTCAAACGGTACAGCAGTAATATGAGCCAGGTTGCAGTTAAGCTGGGCATCACCCGTCAGACACTCTACAATAAGATGAGGAAATACGGGATCTGATACCCCCAAACCCCCCCAGGGCATAGGCGTTAACTTAAGCAATCTGAAAAAGATTTGCCGAGAGGATCAATATAGGCAAACAGCTTTTAATATCGAATTTAAGGTCGGTCATAACATTTTCCCCTCCTTTTGAAGGAGGGGTGGCCGCAGCACGTTGATAGTTAAAGTATTGCAAAGGTTGGTTGCGGTCGGGGTGGTTGATTGTTTTATCAGTTCGATTCTTTTCTTTTATTGATAACTTTCCTTATCTCACTTTTTAAATATTCAGGTTCCTGGAATACAAATCTGTTTTCAAACCTTATTACAGTGAATCCAATGCTCTCCAGGTATTTATCCCTGTTTTTATACTCTCCCATAATGCTGACTCAGCCGAAGTGGACATGTTCCTGGGAGATGATCTGAAAGATTTAAGGCCTTTTCTGTTGAACAGGTTTTTGTTTTTCATAGAAATAAAGGTAACAAGAATAAGTAAATCAACCACCCCGTCCCGACGCTACCGTCGGGACACCCCTCCTTCAAAAGGAGGGGAAACTTTTTCAATCACCGTATTTACAATACTACTCTTAAGTTAACGCCTATGCCTTCAGGGGGTGGCCTCCGCCGGCAGGCGGAGGCCGGGGGCCTTCCATCCATGCAGGGTGCTACACCACCTGTCCGTCAAACAGATTGATTATGCGGTGAGCATAACCGGCATCCCTGTCGGAGTGAGTAACCATTATTATGGTTGTTCCCTCCTTATTTAGTTCGGTCAGAAGATTTATTACCTCAATACCATTCTTTGAGTCGAGGTTACCGGTAGGTTCGTCAGCGAGAATAAGCTTGGGATTAGCAACAACTGCACGTGCAATTGCCACCCTTTGCTGTTGTCCGCCGGACAGCTGTTGCGGGAAATGTTTTGCCCTGTGGCTGATCTTCATTCTCTCAAGGACATCCTCAACACTTTTCTTCCTTTCACCCGATTTCATTTTCAGGTAAATAAGCGGAAGTTCAACATTTTCATAAACATTAAGTTCATCAATCAGGTTAAAGCTCTGGAATACAAATCCTATATTCCCTTTACGGAACATGGTTCTGTCTCTTTCCTTAAGATTTGCAACTTCCGTTCCGTTAAAGATATAGCTGCCTGCAGATGGATTATCAAGTAATCCCAGTATGTTAAGAAGAGTGGATTTTCCGCATCCGGAAGGACCCATTACTGCAACATATTCTCCTTCTTTTACATTGATAGTTACTTTATTGAGAGCTGTGGTCTCAACTTCTTCTGTTCTGAAGACTTTTGTTAATTCATTAGTTTTAATCATGGCTTTAATTATGAATGGTTGTTTATTTTATTTAAAAATCAGTTTCTCATTTTTACCGAATGTCTCATAGCCTGAGACAATTACCTTTTCGCCCTGTTTAAGCCCTTCCAGTACTTCATAATACCGTGGGTTTTTCCTTCCTATTGATATATTCCTTCTTGTTGCGAAAGATTCAGATTCATCCAGAACAAATATCCACTGCCCCCCAGTTTCCTGAAAGAATCCTCCGATTGGTACAAGTAATGAAATTTTCGGCTGGCCAAGCTGGAGGCTTGTATAATAGGTCTGACCGGTCCGGATATTATCGGGCATGGTGTCCCTGAATATCATGTCGATCCTGAAAGTTCCGTTCCTTACTTCAGGATAGACCCTCCTTACTACAAGGTTAAATAAACTGCCCTGCCTGTCAAGGGTTGCCGTCAGCTGTGTTCTTACCCTGTCAATATAATGTTCATCGATCTGGGCAGTTACTTTGTAAGAAGTAAGTATATTTATTTGTCCCATGTTTGCTCCGCGCTGTATAGACTGACCAATTTCGGGAGTTAAAAGACCCAGCTGGCCATCAACAGGGGCTTTGACATTCAGGTTCTCTGCTCTTTGCCTTACAAGATTCAGGTTCTTGCGCATATTGTCGAGGTTATTTATCATAGAGTTGATATTTATTGAGTAGAAAGAGGAATCCTGCTTCTGACGTTCAATCAGCAGTTCTTTTGACTGAATAGCCATATCAAGATCTTCCTTCGACCTTATAAAATCTTCCCTCGATATGAGGTTGTCTTTCATAAGAATGACATTTTGCTGATAGTTTCTCTCCTTTCTTTCAATTTCATATTTGACATTTACAAGATCTTTTTTAATCTGGAGTCTTTGCTGCTCCATATTGATCTGGGTATTTCTCAGGAAGTTCTCTTTCTCTGCAAGCTGTGCTTCACTGTCAAGTATATTCAGGTGAAGATCAGGGTTGGAAAGTTTCAGGATAATATCTCCTTTTTTTACCATTGATCCTTCTTCTATTACTTTCTCTTCCACTCTTCCGCCTTCCTGGGCATCAAGGTAGATGATTGTTATGGGTTCCACAGTTCCCGGAACTGTTATATAATCGTTGAACTGATCCTCAATTACAGTTTCAATAATAAGCTTGTCTTTCTCCACCTTATAGGTTGATGTCCGGCTTGTAAAAAAAGCCATATAGATGAGTACGATAAAGGCTAAACCGGCTCCGGAATATATAATATGCTTCTTTTGAATTCCTGTTTTCTTTGCAATTGGTTTGTCCATTTTTTCCACTGGGGTATCCATTTCAGTTTTGTTTTTGGGTTAATTATATATTAAGTTCTGATAGTCTCCTGTTGAATATAATTGTATCGCAAGTTTTCTGATCAAAACCTGCAGTCTGGTCCTTAGTAATTCGGTTTCTGCGGTGAAGAGAGTTGTTTTTGCAGCTGAATAATCAATTACATCAACAAGTCCCGATTCAAATTTTTTCTCAACGGCATTGAAGGATTTTTTGTTATATTCAAGGTTCGAAGCTGCCGCCATGTATTCATCCTTTCCCCTGTTAAAATCGAGACATGCGTTTTCAATTTCTGTATAAAGGTTATTTTTTTCCAGCTCAAGTCTCAGTGAGGCATCGTCCCTTCTTATCCTTGCAAGTTTTATGTTTCTGCCGGTTGTGTAGTTATTGAAGATCGGAATGTTAAGCGAGAGCCATACAGCCTGACTGTTATTGTTTTTCAGCTGTGTCGAAAATGAGGCCTGGTCAATATCTGTTTCATTTATAACCTTGTAATACCCGGTAAAAACAGCCCCGCCAACAGACAGCCTCGGGGAAACAAATCCTTTGGATGCTGAATACTGTTTGCTGGTGGCCTGCAGTTCATATTCAATAGCTTTAAGCCTGGGAAGTATCTGAGAGGCAATTAAATAGATACTGTCGGTTTTGTAGTCATTATCTGTAATTATCATGGAGTTAAGGTCAGGCATCAAAACATCAAAACCAGTGTCAGAACCAATCTGAAGCATCTGTTTCAGTGTAGTCAGAGCCTGGCTGGCTCTGCTGAGTGCAACAGTATACGCCAGTCTGTCGGATGAAGCTCTGCTCTCCATCTCATATTGTTTTGAAAGTGCCTCTTTCCCGGTTTCAACCATTTTTGTAATTCTGAAAAGCTGTTTCTCCGACTGTTCAAGCTGCATCCTTGATGCCTCTTCAAGACCTTTGGTATATATTACCTGGTAGTACTGCCCCATGATCTCTACAACCAGTGTGTTGCGGGCAATCTTTTCTGATTCAACTCCTGCTCTGAGAAGGAATTTGTTGGCCTGGATTGTATTAAGTGTTGTCAGTCCGTTAAACAGGTCAACTGAAGAATTTATGGAGTACGAATTACTAAGGTTCTGTTTGAATGTTATCAGGTTTGTTACCGGGTTAACCGATCTTCCGAAGCCTACGTTGGCGTCTGTTCCGGCGTTGAGGGTCGGTAACACATCCATTTTCGATTTCAGATAATTGACTTCTGCTGATTCAGTAAGAAGTTTCTGTCTTTGCAGATTTATGTTATTGGTTATAGCATAATTAATGCAATCTTCAAGCGTCCATTTCTTTTCCTGTGCAGTTATTTCGTGGAATGTAAATGTTGCTGACAGAATTATTAAGTAAGCAAGCCTTTTCATTTCTCAATAGTATTTCCTGTTAAATGCCAAAGAATATGCCATAATTATAAAAATCATATAATCAATTACATACCATATGTTGATATTTTGTAAGTGTAAAATAATTGGACAGTACTGTGTGTGAAAACAGGACATATTACAGATTAACAATTTTTAATAAAAGAAAATACCTTTATTTTGGGTATAATAGTTAAATTTGATCAGCGTATTCGTTGTTTATTTTCAGAATATTATTGGCTTTAAAAATATTCAAATAATCTTTTTACCATGAAAACAAGAAAATTCACCCGTCGTGAGGTAATTGCCACAACATCGGCAGGAGCAATAGGAACAATGATTAACTGGCCGTTATCTTCTCTGGGTGCCGGCTCTTTTGCCAAAGAAAAACTGGCGGTCCTGGGAGGAGAAAAGGTACATAAAGGACCCTGGCCCAGCTGGCCCGTATGGGATCCTACCGCTGAGAAAGAGATTGTTGATATGCTCCGCACTGGCAGATGGTGGTTAGGCAGTGGTGAGCATGTGGAAGTATTTGAAAAGAAATATGCGGAACTGATGGGTGCCAAACGCTGCCTTGCAACTGCAAGCGGCACTACTGCTCTGATAACTGCAATGGATGTTTTGGGTGTGGATGCAGGAGATGAAGTGCTTGTTTCACCCTATACTTTTATTGCAACGTACAATGCAATATTTTTTCATAAAGCACTTCCGGTATTTGTTGATACTGATCCGGAAACATTCCTGATGGATCCCTCAAAAATTGAATCTAAGATCACTGATCGTACAGTTGCTGTGCTGCCTGTGCATATTTATGGTTTGCCTGTAGATATGGATGGAGTAAATAAGGTCGCTAAAGCACATAATTTCAAGGTTATTGAGGATGCGTGCCAGGCATGGCTGGCTGAATACAGAGGCAAGAAGACAGGAACTCTTGCAGACCTTGGTTGCTTCAGTTTTCAAAATTCCAAGCATCTTCCTGCAGGAGAAGGAGGTGCCATCCTTGGAAATGATGAAGATCTTATGGATCGTGCCTATGCAGCTCATAACTGTGGCCGGCCACATGGTAAGATGAAACCTGTTCAGGGATATCCCTATCGCGGAGGGAATTTCAGAATGCAGCAATCGCAGGCTCTTATTCTTCTTTCACAGATGAAACGTATTGTAAAAGACAATGATATCAGGCTTGAAAATGCTCTTTACCTCGACAAAAAACTAAAGGAGATTCCAGGAATTATACCTGTAAAGCCGGCCAGTGGTGCAACCAGAGCAGTATATCATCTATATCCCTTCCGGTATAAAAAAGAGGTGTTCAATAATATACCCAAGGAAAAATTTATGAATGCTGTTGTGGCCGAAGGTATTCCTATAATAGGCGGTTATGGCAAACAGAACAAAGATCTCCTGTTTGAAGAGGCATTTAATTCAAGGGGATACAAGAGATTATTCTCAGAGGCCCGTCTGAAAAAATGGAGAGATGAGAATAACCTTCCCGGAAATGACCAGGTTTGCGATGAGGTTGTTGCATTCTATCAGAGCACCCTGCTGGGAAGCAAAAGCGATATGGATGATATTGTTAATGCCATAACAAAGGTATATGAGAACAGGAACGAACTTTCGAAAACCGTTTGATTTAAACAACCGTTAATTAAAATAATACACAGATATGAATTCATACAACCGCCGTAATTTCATAAAGGCATCTGTAGCAGGTGGAATTGGTGCCACACTGATCAGACCATTTGATACATTTGCATCTATCGGAGCAGTTCAGAACTATTCTTCAGAGGTAGCTCTGACAACAGGTGATAACAGGGCCGACATGGCTTTCCGGGCTCTCAAACCTTTCTCAAAACAGATTGCACAGGCTATCGGAAAGAAGAGAGTTGTTCTTAAACCGAATAATGTTTCAATAGATATTCCTCTCTGTGCTACTCATGTCGATACGCTCGAAGGTGTACTCGAATTCATGAAATCGATAGGGAAGCTCAATCAGTGTATAATAGCTGAATCGGCAGCCGGAGGTTCTACAATGGATGGTTTCTCAAATTATGGTTACATGAAGCTGCTTAATAAATACCCTGTTAAGCTTGTAGACCTCGACAGTGAGAAGATTGAAATTATCCATGTGATTGATGAAAGGGATTTCAAACCCCATGCAGTAAGAGTCTCCGGGATGCTGCTCGATCCGGATTCATATATTGTATCAGTGGCCCGGATGAAGACTCACGACCGTGTACTGGCTACATTATCACTTAAAAATATTGTCCTGGGAGCACCGGTTAAAGATATAGGATTCTCCTGGAGTCCATCAAAAAAGCCAGGTACAGTAAATGACAAACCAATAGTTCACGGTGGAGGGTTCAGGGGGCTCAATTATAATCTTTATGCTCTTGCCCGTCAACTTCATCCTCATCTTGCTGTTATCGACGGCTTTGAAGGAATGGAGGGTAACGGACCCAACAGGGGGACTCCTGTTGATCACAGAGTATGTGTTGCCAGTACCGACTGGTTCGCAGCAGACAGGGTTGGGATAGAACTGATGGGCATAGACTTTGCCAAAGTTGGATATCTTAACTATTGTGCCCAGGCCGGCTTTGGAACAGCTGACATAAACAAAATAAAAATAACCGGAGAACCTCTGTCCAATCACATAAAACCCTACAGACTTAGCGATAATATTGAAAAACAGCTTGTCTGGATGAATGCAGTGTAAGATAACAGCTTATTCAAATTTTTTTTTGTAACTTTGATAGGTTAGTGTAATGTTGAGTAAAGTTCTTTAAACATAATCCTTGTCTGAAATGAAAAGGGATTATTTTATAATTGAATTCATAAAGAGCGGACCATTCATTCTCTTGCTTATCCTTGCTATACTGATCCTGGCAGGAATCCTGATCTCTAACCGCCATGAAAAGGCTGTTCAAATGAAGGAAGATATTCTGTATATAGCCCCAAAACCAAAAAATTAATTCAATTTATGATTTCAACTTCTCAATTTATATACAACCTCAAACTGATGGTTGTGTTGCTGGCTTTTATGTCAGCTTGTTCAACTTCGACCAATAAAAATCCTGTCCAGATGAATGATATAAATTTAAAAGGAACATACGGCTACGATGTGGCCTTCTTATCCGAAGAAAAGATTAAAACAATCGAGTTGAAGGATAATAATTCAGAAGCCAGAATTCTTCTTGTACCCGCCTGGCAGGGACGAGTCATGACAAGTACCGTTGGCGGAGAAAATGGAGCAAGTTTCGGCTGGATAAACTACAGGTTCATTGAAGAAGGCAAGGTCAGCAGTCAGTTCAATCCCTTCGGAGGTGAGGAGAGGCTCTGGCTCGGTCCTGAAGGCGGACCATTCTCCATTTATTTCAGGGAGGGAACTGAACAGGTTTTTGAAAACTGGATCGTACCCAAAGCGATAGATACAGAACCATTCGATGTTGTCAACCAATCTTCCGGCAAGGTAAGTTTCACGAAGAATTTCTCACTTGTTAATGCTTCCGGTACAAAAATGGAAATAGGGATAGAAAGAAATGTAAAGCTTCTTAATTCGGATGAGTCTGAAATTGCACTGGGAATTCCAATCGACAAATCACTTTCATTTGTGGCGTATGAATCTGAAAATATACTTATAAACAAAGGCCAGTCAGCCTGGAGTGAAAAGACAGGCGCCTTGTCGGTATGGATGCTTGCAATGTTCAACCCCTCTCCGAAAGGAGTGGTTTTTATACCATTCAGGAAAGGCAGTGAGGCAGAGGCTGGCAAGATTGTAAATGACGATTATTTCGGGAAAGTGCCTTCCGACAGACTTGTTGTGAAAGATGGCATTCTTTTCTTCAGGACTGACGGTAAGCACCGCAGCAAAATTGGTATAACTCCCCAGCGTGCTTTGCCATTTTGTGGCAGTTATGATCCTGAAAAGATGGTACTTACCCTGCTCTGGTATTCTGCTCCGGAGAAACCAACAAAATATGTAAACAGCAAGTGGGGAACACAGGATGATCCTTTCAGCGGTGATGCTGTCAATTCATATAATGACGGCCCGGTGGATGATGGAAGCATAATGGGTCCCTTCTATGAGATAGAAAGCTCATCACCTGCAGCAATGCTTCCTCCCGGAGGTAAAGTAACACATAAGCAGAGGATATTCCATATTACCGGAAGTGAGGAGAAACTCAGTCTTATTTCTGAAAAACTTTTCAACCAGAAATTGGCTGATGTAGGCAAAGTCTTTTAAAATATCAATAGTGATGAAAAAAACATTAACACTGCTTCCTGCTATAATCCTTCTTTTAACAGGGAGTTGCAATAGCGGGAAAAGTCAACAGGATACTGAGATTCTATGGGATAATTACGGAGTCCCTCATATATATGCACCGGATGCTGCACAGATGTATTATGCATACGGTAAGGCACAGATGCATAGCCATAGCAACCTTATATTAAAACTCTACGCCCAGGCGAGAGGTAAGAGTGCAGCTTTCTTTGGAAGAGATTACCTGGAATCGGATAAACTGATAAATCTTTTCAGGATAAATGAAAAGGCTGAGGATTGTTATAAAAATATGGGTGGTGAGTATAAGTCGTACCTCGATGCCTTCGTAAGAGGAATTAATGATTATGCCTCTGAGAATCCGGGATCAATTCCTGATGATTATAAGAAGATATTGCCTGTTACTGCTTCTGATGTTATGGCCCATATAATCAGGGTTTTATGCATTGAATTTCTTGCAATGGATGATATTTATGCTGTGAAAAGATTAACAGAAGCGGGCTCAAACGCAATGGCAATATCTCCTGTAAGGTCGGAATCTGGTAATGCAATCCTGGTCAGTAATCCTCATCTGCCATGGTCAGACTTTTTCACATGGTATGAGGCTCACCTGGTTTCGGATGACTTCATTGTTTATGGAGTATCTCTTGCAGGTATGCCATCGGTTATAATAGCTTTCAATGAGTATCTTGGCTGGACACATACGGTAAATACAATTGATGCATCTGACAGGTATGAACTGGAACTGAAAGATGGTGGCTATATCCTTGATGATAATATCGTTCAGTTTAACAAGAAAACTGCATCAATAGAAATACTCGAAAAAAATGGTTCAGTGACAACAGAGGAATTTGATTTCAGGTATTCAGAACACGGACCAGTTGTCGCCGAAAAAGGTGATAAAGCCTGGGCTGTGAGAATTGCCGGCCTCGAAAACGGAAGGATCTTTGAACAGTATCATAAAATGGGAAAAGCAAAAAACCTTGCGGAGTTTGAGGAAGCAATGAAGATGCTGCAGAATCCAATGTTCAATGTTGTTTATGCCGACAGGGACGGCAATATCCTTTATCTTTTCAATGGTAATGTTCCTGTCAGAAAAAGCGGTGATTTTTCATTCTGGAACGGAACAATAAACGGAACCAGTTCAGATATGATATGGAAGGAATATCATACATATGAATCACTGCCCAAAGTTATTAATCCTGCGTCAGGATTCCTACAAAACTGCAACGATCCTCCTTGGAACTGCACATGGCCAGCTGTTCTTAAACCCGGAGATTTTCCTCCATATATGGCACCTGTAAGGATGGGGCTAAGGCCTCAGAGGGCAGTAAACCTTATTAAGGACCATGAAAAGTTATCTTTCGGGGATATGGTTGATATTAAACTTAATACAGGCATGGAGTCGGCCGACAGATTTCTTGATGATCTGTTAAAGGCTGCCGAAGGTTCGTCTGATAAAAGGGTTACCGATGCAGCGGCTGTTCTGAAGAAATGGGACAGAAAAACTGACCCTGGGAGCAGGGGTGCTGTTTTGTTTGCTGAATGGTGGGACAACAGGGGCAATCTGGCAGAAATACCCTGGAGCAATGAAGAACCTGTATCTACACCACGTGGAATTAAGGATCCTGGAAAGGCAGTTGAAATACTTGCACAGGCGGCAGAGAATGTCATAAAGAAATATGGCTCAGCTGATGTCTCCATTGGCGAGATATTCAGACTCAGAATTAACGGATATGATTTTCCGTCAAATGGAGGACCTGAATATTACGGCGTGCTAAGAGCAATGTATTACGCCGGTGATTCTGATGGCCGGATGAGAACTGTTGCAGGTGATACATATTATGCTGTAACCGAATTCGGCAGGAAAGTCAGATCACTGGTTCTGCTAAGTTATGGTAATTCATCCCAGCCTGGCAGTAAACATTACGGCGATCAGCTGCAGATGATGTCGGAAAAGAAAATGAGACCTGCCCTTTTTTACCGGGAAGATGTGGAGAAGAGCATTGAAAAAAGAGAAGTAATTTCTGTGGGTAAGAAATGATAAAGCGAATTCTCTTTGTTTGTGTATTGATCATAATTTTTATTTTGGTCAGCTGTAAACGTTATCCTGACACGATAACGCTCGAATCTCTGCTTACTGAAATGACCAACAGGTCAGCCCTTACATATTTCCCTGATATCCAATTTAAGCACAGGCAGTTCAGCAGCTATAACAGGGCTTCCGTATCACCCGACAGCTCCGGCTGGTTTGCAAATGCCGATATGTCGCATTTCATCAGAGTTGAAGAGAATAATGGAAGACGCGAATTCGTAATGTTCGATGATGATGGTCCGGGTGCAATTGTAAGATGGTGGATGACATTTTATAAAGGTCAGAATGGGATAATCAGAATCTATATTGATAATGATACGGTCCCGGTACTGAAAGGAGCTCCCCGCGATCTTCTGAGCGGAGATATGGTTGCAGGTTACCCTCTGTCGGCATCAGTTCAGGAAGGTGCTCCACTCGGAGAAGAGGGAAGGGATTATGATCATAATTTCTATGTACCGATCCCTTTTGCTGAACATTGCAAGATAACCTATGAATGTGACTCACTAAGATTACTATATGATTATGAGGGCATTAAAGTGCCAGGCGGATACTGGTGGCCTGATGTTTTCTATAATATTGGTTACAGGGCTTATTCCAAAAAAACAAAAGTTGAATCTGTTACTGCTGAAGCACTCGGATCGGCAAGTTCTATTTTCAATAACACCGGTGAGCAACTGCTTGATGAAAACATAATTTCAGATTGGGAGGAAAAAACTGAAAGCACAGTTCTTCCGGACGATTCTGTTGTTATACAGATAACAGAGAAAAACAGTGCTGTCAGTAAGCTGATGGTGAGGGTAAAGGCAAATGATATGAACCAGGCTTTAAAATCAACGGTAATTAAGGTTTCATTCGATGGCAAAACGACAATATGGACACCGCTTGGCGAATTTTTTGGCACGGGGTATACTCTTTATGAGCACAGGACAATGATGAATAAAACCGACTCAACGGGGATCCTTGAGTCATACTGGATCATGCCATTCCGTGAAAGCTGTGATATCAGATTAATTAATTACGGCTTTGAAAATGTTCATCTTGATATCATAACCGGGGTCAGTAATTATAACTGGAAGAAGAAAAGTATGTATTTTGGAGCTTCATGGCATGAGCATTACCGGATTAAGAGCAGAGATGAAAATGGTTCCCCTTTTGATCTGAACTTTATAGACATAAAAGGCAGAGGTGTATATGTCGGTGATCAGGTGACACTATTCAACAATACTTACCATTGGTGGGGCGAAGGTGATGAAAAGATATTTGTTGATGGAGAAGCTTTTCCTTCCAGTTTCGGAACAGGTTCAGAGGATTACTATGGTTATTCTTTTGCCCGCCGTGAAGCATTCTCCCATCCTTTTGTTTCACAGCCGGTGGGAATAGGCAATATGTCATGGGGTGTGGCAGTAAATATGAGGCACCGGTCTCTCGATGCAATACCATTTAAAAGATCGGTCAGCTCAAACATCGAACTCTGGCACTGGGCTGATATCAGAATGAATTATGCACTGACATCCTATTATTATATCCGCCAGCCTTTTGAAACAAATATTGTCCCCGATATCGAAAGTGTAAAAAGAAAGGTTGGTGTAACCAGAAATGATTTTAAATTAGAAGAAAATTAAAATGCCGTATCATCGCACCGTCGTACCGTCGCACCGTCGCACCGTCGTACCGTCGCATCGTCGCACCGTCGCACCGTCGCACCGTAATACCGTCAAACCTTTAAATATTATTCTTATGAAAAACCTGTTTTTAACATTACTTACAGCTATCCTTATTATATCCTGCACAGGACCGGAAGCAATTAAGAATTCATCCTCCTTCTCAGCAGCCTCACCGGAAAGCCAGGGCATGTCATCTGAAAGGATTGCCAGGATCGACACCATGCTGCTGCAGGCAGTCGATAATGGCAGCATACCGGGTGTTGTTGCCCTTATTGCGAGGAATGGAAGGATAGTCTATCATAAAGCTTTCGGAATGGCTGATAATCAATCCGGAAGGACGATGAAAACAGATGATATTTTCAGGATAGCATCTCAGACTAAAGCAATAACTGCAACAGCAGTTATGATACTCTGGGAGGAGGGTAAATTCAGGCTCGACGATCCTATCTCAAAATATATTCCTGAATTTAAGAATCCGGTGTTGATTAAATCATTTAATCCTAAGGATACCAGTTATTTATCAGAACCTGCAAAAAGCGAAATTACTATCAGGCAGCTTCTTACTCATACATCCGGAGTAGGATATGGATTTATTGATGGGGATGAGCGGTTTCGTATGATATACCATAAAGCAGGTATTACTGATGCCTTTACAACAGAAAATGTAATTCTTGCTGAAAATATAAAAAAGCTGGGGAAGTTGCCGTTACACCATAATCCTGGTGAGAAATTCACATATAGCGAAGGACTCGATGTTCTTGGATATCTTATTGAAATTGTTTCCGGAATGCCATTTGATAAGTTCCTGAAGAGTCGCCTTTTCGATCCTTTGGGGATGAGTGACACATGGTTTTATCTACCTGAGGAAAAAGCTGCCCGGCTTGTGACTGTTCAGGAACCAAAAGATGGTTCATGGAAAAGGTTTCCTGTAACATCTTATGATCCCGAATATCCCATTAAAGGGGCGAAAAGCTATTTTGCAGGAGGAGCAGGTTTATCGAGTACAGCCAAAGATTATGCAACTTTTTTACAGATGTATCTTAACGGAGGTGAGCTCAACGGGAAACGAATCCTGAGCAGGACCACCGTGCAGGCTATAATGGGGAATCAGAATTACTCAGTATGGGGTGACGATTCTGAATGGTATTATGGACTGGCATTTGGTGTCCTTACGGAAAAGGGTGCAGAAAAGGGAGGTCAGGGAACGACAGGTACATTCAACTGGGGAGGCTATTTCAACACTTCATATTTTGCTGATCCGGCAGAAAAAATCATTGGTGTCATAATGAAACAGACCCAGAATCAGATTATGGATGATACTGAATGGAAATTTAAGATCCTTACTGGTCAGGCAATAAACGATTGACCCTTTCATCATTTTAGCAAAGTATTAAGGATAGGAGCATCTTAAAATTTTATTTGGATGAGAGAAGATTAGTATTAATTTTAAAATCTCTTTAAATTGTTAATGATCTTTTCGTATATTGAATGAATTGGGATAAAAACTATACCTAAACAGATGATACCATGAAAACCAACAGAAGAAGTTTTTTCAAAATTGCAGGTGCAGCCGGAGCCGGAGTACTAGCCGGATCTTCATTAAGTTCCTGTACAACAGGTGAAAAAAGTCAGCAATCAGGGCCTTTTGCAGCCATAAAAGAGCTTGCCGACAGGTCTCATTCACAGCTGTTTAATATGAGCGGATTTGCTGCACCAAAGATTGATGTGGTTCGTGTTGGAGTAATCGGCTTAGGCAGCCGCGGACCGGGGGCTGTTGAAAGACTGGCAAAGATTGATGGTCTTGAGATAAAGGCTCTCTGTGACAAACTACCCGACAGGGTTGAAAAAGCACAGGGGATACTGGCTAAAAACGGTCTGCCTGCAGCCAAGGGTTACACCGGATCAACAGAAGTATGGAAGGAATTATGTCAGAGCAATGAGCTGGATCTGGTGTATATAACTACTCCATGGAGCCTTCATGCTACTATGGCAGTTTATGCCATGGAGAACGGAAAACATGCTGCATCTGAAGTACCGGCATGTACAACGCTTGAAGAGGCATGGCAGCTTGTCGAAACTTCGGAAAAGACAAAGAAGCATTGCATGATGCTTGAGAATTGCTGTTATGATTTCTTTGAACTACTCACATTAAATATGGCAAGGCAGGGCTTCTTCGGAGAGATACTTCATGTTGAGGGAGCATATATTCACGATCTGCTGAAGTCAAATTTCAGCAAGGATGCATATGTTGACATGTGGCGTCTTAAGGAAAACCAGCACCGGATTGGCAGTCTTTATCCAACTCACGGACTTGGACCGGTAAGTCAGGCTCTGAACATTAACAGGGGCGACAGGATGGATTACCTGACATCAGTATCAACAAACGATTTTCAGATGGCAGTTACTGCAGAAGAACTGGCCAGTAAGGATGATTTCTACAAAGAATTTGTTACCAAAGGTTATCGGGGTAATATGAATACAACCGTCATCCGCACTGAAAAAGGCAAAACAATTATGATCCAGCACGATGTAACCTCTCCCCGTCCATATTCAAGAATACATCTTGTCAGCGGTACAAAGGGAGTTGCAGTGAAGTATCCTGAACCCGGAAGAATTGCTACCTCTCATGAATGGTTTGATGAAGCTAAAATGAAAGAGCTGGAAACTCAGTATACTCCGGAAATTGTCAAACGTATTGGGGAACTTGCCAAACAAATTGGTGGTCACGGGGGCATGGATTTCATGATGGACTGGAGGCTGATTGACTGCCTTAGAAATGGTATTCCTCTCGATCAGGATGTTTATGATGCAGCCCTCTGGAGCAGCGTGGCTCCACTGAGCGAATGGTCGGTAGCAAACCGTTCAAACTCAATTACCGTGCCTGATTTCACATGCGGTTCATACAAGTCAAACACTCCGGTGGATGTTACACTTTCAAAAGGTGGAAATACCGGTGTCAGGGTCAATACAAAATCAGGCAACCAGTTAACACTTTAATATCAAATTGTTTAACCTAAAGAGATAATATTATGAAAACACTTTTAAAGACAGGGTTGATTGCTGTTGTTACGGCTTGTCTGATGAGCTGCAGCAGTTCAGAACCGAAGGATGCCAATGGCCTCTATGCTGAAATTGATAAGAAAGCTGTTCCGAATACACTTACCGATAAGGAGAAAGGTAACGGATGGCAGATCTTATTCGACGGCGCCACAACAGATGGCTGGCGTGGATATAATATGACAGTATTTCCCGATAGCTGGGCGATTGAAGATGGCAGTCTTACAATGAATACAACAGGAGGAGCTGAGAGTCAGGATATTATTACAAACAGGAAATACAGGAATTTTGTCTTAAGTGTTGAGTATAAACTGACACCGGCTGCCAACAGCGGAATCATCTACCAGATTAAAGAGGATACGATCTATAAGTTTCCTTATGAAACAGGCCCGGAATTCCAGGTGATTGATCATGAAGGATGGCCCGATAAACTTGAAGACTGGCAGATAAACGGCTCGAACTATGCAATGTATCCCCCGAAAGCAAAACCATTCAGGCCGGTCGGAGAGTGGAACAGCCTGTTCCTTTATGTAAAGGATAATAAGGTTACCCAGATACTGAATGGCGAAGTTGTTGTAGAATACGAAAAATATTCAGACGAGTGGAATAAGCTGCGGAATAGCGGAAAATGGGCGGATTTCCCTGACTGGGGTAAATTTGATGAAGGCCATATTTCGCTTCAGAACCATGGAACAAAGGTTTGGTACAGAAGTATTAAGCTGAAAGAGATTTAGCACTTTTAAATCATCATAATTATGTCGGAATCACAAAACTCCCGTCGTGATTTTCTTAAGAAAACAGGACTGGTAACTGCTGCTTTCACTATTCTTCCGGGTAATGTAATAAGCAGACCTGGCAGAAAAGCTCCGAGTGATAAGCTCAATATTGCAGGAATAGGTATCGGAGGCAAGGGGCATGTCAACCTTAAGGGGATGAATACAGAGAACATAGTAGCGCTATGCGATGTGGACTGGAAATATGCAGATGTCTGTTTCAAAGATTTTCCTGGAGCAAAAAAATACTGGGACTGGCGTAAGATGTTAGATGAGATGGCAAGCTCCATCGATGGAATAATGGTAGCTACTGCTGATCATACTCATGCCGGTATCACTGCGACTGCATTGACAATGGGTAAGCATGTATATTGCCAGAAACCTCTGACTCATTCAGTATACGAGTCGCGCCTGCTTACAAAGCTGGCCAAAAAGCATAAAGTTGCCACGCAGATGGGAAACCAGGGCAACTCACATGACGATGTCAGAAAACTTTGTGAGTGGATTTGGAATAATGAGATAGGGGAGATCAGGGAGGTTCATGCATGGACCGACAGACCAATTTGGCCACAGGGTATACCCAGGCCAGCAAAGGTGATGCCGGTACCGAAAACAATGAATTGGGATCTCTTTATTGGTCCTGCACCAATGCGCCCGTTTAACGGAATATACACACCATGGAACTGGAGAGGTTGGTGGGATTTTGGTACAGGTGCATTTGGCGATATGGCCTGTCATGTTCTGGATCCTGTTTACAGGGCATTGAAACTGGGATATCCTGACAAAGTGCGTGGCAGCTCAACATCGATTAATACCGAATCAGCTCCACAGGCCGAGACAGTGGAGTTTTCATTCCCTGCCCGCGATAATATGCCTAAGGTAGCCTTCCCGCAGGTGAAAGTGCATTGGTATGACGGAGGCCTGTTGCCAAACCTTACTGATCTTCTGCCTGAGGGTGAGAATCTTATGGCCGACGGACTTGGAGGTTGTCTGTTTATAGGTTCAAAAGATACGCTCATGTGTGGCTGCGGTGGGTATAATCCAAGATTACTTTCGGGACGGATTCCTGATGTTAAGCCATACCTGCGTCGAATCCCGGGAGGCGATACATTCTATCCAAACGGACCTCACGAGCAGGACTGGATCCGTGCATGCAAAGAGTCACCTGACAGCAGAACAGAAGGCTCTTCCAATTTTGCCTATGCAGGACCGTTTAATGAGATGGTTATGCTTGGAGTGCTGGCGGTCAGATTGCAGGGTCTCAACAAAGCTTTATCATGGGATGGCGAAAACATGAGGTTCACTAACATATCGGCAGGTGAAGAGTTGAAAATAATGGTCTCTGATGATTTTAAGGTTGTTGATGGCCACCCTACATTCGATAAAAAATATCAGACTTTCAATGCTCTTAAAAGTGCAGAACAGTATATTAAACACACTTACCGAGAAGGCTGGAGTCTTCCGTCCATGCCCTGATATTAGTTTTACCTGGAACCTGGAACATGGAACCTGAAACCTTGAACCTTGAACCTTGAACCTTGAACCTTGAACCTTGAACCTGAACCATGACAAGGAACGATAGTTATCTGTACTTTATTTGCATGATTGCAACTATGGGCGGACTGATGTTTGGGTTTGATATTGCAATCATTTCCGGCGCAGTCCCGTTTATTCAGGCTTATTTCGGATGGACCGAACTGGAACTTGGCTGGGGTGTAAGCTCTCTTCTGATGGGAGCTATATTTGGCGCTTTTGGTTCAGGTATCCTGACTGACAAATTCGGCAGGAAAAAGGTATTGATTTATGTTGCTCTCTTCTTTGCACTATCATGCGCCATGACTGCCATTGCCACATCACCTGTGCTGTTTGTCCTGTCGCGGATATTTGGAGGTCTGGCAGTCGGAGCTGCCTCAGTTCTGTCCCCGATGTATGTGGCAGAAGTGGCTCCTGCACGTAACCGTGGTATGCTTGTGGCAGTTTATCAACTGGCAATCGTATTTGGAATTTTATGTTCCTATACCATTAATTACTGGTTACATGATGCAGACAATAACTGGAGGTGGATGTTCGCTACCGGTGTAGTTCCTTCTGTTATCTTTTTTATTGGTTTGTTTTTCATTCCGGAAAGTCCGCGATGGCTATATAAAGCAGGACGAAAAGAGGAATCATTTAATGTACTGACAAGGATTGGTGGTGAATCACTTGCAAAGGAGGAAATACAGGAAATAGCAGAATCTCTCGACAACAATTCTGAATCTGTTTCAAGAGGGGAGATATTCAAACCAGCTTCCCGTAAGGTGATGATAGTAGGTTTCTTTTTGGCAGTATTAGTTCAGGTAAGTGGTATAAATACGGTAATTGATTATGCTCCCAAAATACTTCTGGCTGCCGGAGTGGAGATAAAAAATGCCCTTCTTCAGACTTCAATACTTGGCCTTATTAACTTGTTATTCACTTTTGTTGCAATACTTTTCATTGATAAAGTCGGCAGACGAAGGTTATATCTTATAGGCTCAATGTGTATGGCAATAACGCTGATAATGCTTGCAGTTTCATTCTTTCTCCAGATGGAAGGTATTTTCACACTTGTATGCATAATGCTGTTTCTGGCATCTTTTTCATCATGTATCGGTCCGGTATTCTGGACCCTTGTATCGGAGATATATCCAAACCGCATAAGGGGTAAAGCTCTGGCATTTGCCTCTTTTACACAATGGATATTTAATTTTCTGGTAGTATTGCTTTTTCCGCACTTTCTGGCATCAGCCGGAGGCGCTGCAACATTTCTTTTTCTGGCACTGATGTCATTTATCCAATGGTTATTCACATACCTGTATGTGCCTGAAACAAAAGGTAAGTCACTGGAAGAGATTGAACATCTCTGGAATAAATAACTCAATATTTTTAAACTACACTCTACTTAAATATGAAAAAGGGTACACTATTACAGCTGGGTACAGCTCTTTTCGGAGCACTTATAATCTTCTCCTGTTCTTCAAAGAACGAAAGAACTGGTCAGGCCATACATGAATTCAATGGCGATTATACCGGTAAGTATCTCGACAGGGTTTCATTTCCGATCGGGGGTATAGGTGCAGGTATGTTTTGCATGGATGGAGCAGGTTCCCTGTCTCATCTTTCAATAAACAACAGACCTGAGATGTTCAATGAACCCTATGCTTTCGCCGCAATAAGTATAAAAGGTCATAAAGATGCGGCAAAGGCGCTTGAGGCTCAGGTTCCTGAATGGAAGATGTTTGGAATGGGGGGTTCAGGAAATGGAGGCGCAGGAAAAAACTACGGTTATCCGCGCTTTAAAAACGGACGCTTTCTGCCAAGGTTCCCTTTTGCAACTCTGGTACTTGAGGATAGTGATATTCCCCTCAGTGCGGAAGTTACAGGATGGAGTCCGTTCATACCGACGGATAATGATAATTCGAGCCTTCCGGCCGGAGCAATGGAATATAAATTCAAAAATACTTCATCTTCCGATATTGAGGCTGTATTTTCATGGAACTCGAGAAATATTGTGTCCGAACGAACCGGAAGAATTCTAAGCATGAAGAATGGTTTTGTACTTACAAGTGAAGGGAGTGAAAAGATCCCTTCAGGCAACACCGGTTATGCAGTTTCCGTTGATGATGACAATGCTGTAGTTGATCATTGCTGGTTCAGGGGATCATGGTTTGATCCGGCTATGATATTGTGGAAGAATATTGAAAACGGGACATTGGTTTCCAATCCTCCGGTCGATAACAACGCGCCGGGAGCTTCAATATACGTACCTTTAAAACTTAAAGCAGGAGAGGAGAAGACTATTCAGGTCCGCTTCAGCTGGTATATGCCTGATACAAAATTATCAATAGGAATAACAGCATCAGCCGGAAAGCAACTTCCGGTTTACAAGCCCTGGTATGCTTCACGTTTCAATAACCTGACTGAGGTTACAGAATACTGGAATAAGAATTATGATGATCTTAAGCATAAGAGTGAATTGTTCCGCGATGCCTTCTTTTCGTCTACATTACCACCAGAGGTTATTGAGGCTGTGGCTGCTAATCTCACAATTATCAAATCTCCTACCGTACTAAGGCAGGACGATGGAAGACTCTGGGCCTGGGAAGGTTGTGGAGACAACAGCGGCTGTTGTCACGGGTCATGTACTCATGTCTGGAATTATGCCCAGGCGATACCTCACCTTTTTCCTTCACTTGAGAGAACCCTCAGAGAGACAGAGTTCATGGTCAGCCAGGATGATAAGGGGCATCAGACCTTCAGGGCCAATATCCCTATCTCTGAACCTGCACATACATTCTATGCGGCTGCCGATGGCCAGCTTGGAGGTATAATGAAAGTTTACAGGGACTGGCGGATAGGTGGCGATACAGAATGGATGAAGAATATGTTTCCTTATGTAAAGAAGAGTATCGATTATTGTATTGAAACCTGGGATCCCGGCCATAAAGGTTACCTTGAAGAACCGCATCACAACACCTATGATATTGAATTCTGGGGACCTGATGGTATGTGTACAAGCTTTTATCTTGGCGCCCTCACTGCCTTTATTGAGATGAGCAAAGCTGCAGGTTCACCTTCTGAAGATTATGAAGCCCTGCTTGGTAAAGGCAAAACTTTTATGGAAACCGATCTTTATGATGGTGAATATTTTATCCAGAAAGTTGTTTGGGAAGGACTCAAAGCGCCCAGTCCGGTTGAAGTTGCAAAGACAAGTCTTAACATAGGTTATTCTGATGAGGCTTTGGAACTAATGAAAAAAGAAGGCCCGAAGTATCAGTATGGTAAAGGTTGCCTTTCGGATGGTGTACTGGGGATGTGGATGGCATCAGTTTGCGGACTTGATGAGGTCGTCGACAATGAAATGGTAAAAAGCAATCTCGTTGCGATTCATAAGTATAACCTGAGGAAAGTGCTTTATAACCATTCCAATCCGCAGAGACCTACATATGCCGTCGGCAGGGATGGGGGGCTGCTTTTGTGCACCTGGCCCAAGGAGGGAAAACTGTCACTTCCATTTGTATACAGTAATGAGGTTTGGACAGGTATTGAATACCAGGTTGCAAGTCATCTGATGCTCAAGGGAGAAGTTGAGAAAGGCCTTGAGATTGTGCGTGTTTGCAGGGAGAGATATAACGGCAGGGTACGTAATCCGTTCAATGAGTATGAATGTGGGAACTGGTATGCGCGTGCCATGTCGAGCTATGCATTGATTGAAGGGTTGACCGGTGTCCGTTATGATGCAGTTGACCGGACATTATACATTGATTCGAAGATAGGTGATTTTACAAGCTTCCTCTCAACTTCAACAGGCTTTGGAAATGTTGGTTTAAAAGGGGGAAAACCTTTTATCAATGCAGTCTATGGTAAGATTGATGCTGATAAGATAATGGTGTCAGGTGTTGAAACTAAAATTTAAAAATTTACTTAAATGAAGAATATTGCCGTTTCTGTTATCGTGTTTTTATTCCCCGCATTGCTTATAAGTCAGGTTCCGGGGGATGAATTATTTCAGCTTTCAAAGATTCAGAAAGATGTAAAATCAAAGCAGGTGAGCAGTTTTGATAAAACTGGAGGTAACGGCGACTGCCTGGTTAAAATAAAGGATGGAGCAACTGCCACACTTATGGATGTAAAGGGTGCAGGAGTGATTAAACATATCTGGATCACTATTGCTCCTATGGCAAACGAGCTCAGCAGGAATGACATTATTATAAAAATGTACTGGGACGGGAATAGTTATCCATCAGTTGAATCCCCGATAGGGCCGTTCTTTGGAAATGGATGGAACGAAACTTACAATTTTGTAAGTGTACCTTTATCTATAGCTCCCGGAGCCGGAAAATCATACGTTTGTTACTTTTCAATGCCTTTTTCCAAAGGAGCAAGAGTAGAAATCGAGAATCAGACCGGAAGGGAAATATCGAATTTTTATTATAATATTAACTATGTAGAGATGAAACAATTGCCGGAAAATTCCGGTCGTTTCCACGCATGGTATAATCATGAGATAACTGAAGCACATCCTGATGGAGAAAATGAATGGGGCCTGTTAGGTGCACCAGGGAAGAATAAGTATGGCGAAGACAATTATGTTTTTGCAGATATTAAAGGAAAGGGACATTTTATTGGTGTGAATTACTATGTAAATTGCCCGACAACAATGTGGTACGGCGAAGGAGATGAAATGGTTTTTATCGACGGAGATTCCCTGCCAACCTTTAATGGTACAGGCACTGAGGATTTCTTTAATACCTCATGGTGTCCGAAGGAGCTATTCTCCCATCCGTACTATGGATATCCCAGGGTGAATAATGAAACCGGATGGCTTGGTCATACACATGTTTACCGCTTCTTTATTGCAGATCCTGTTTATTTTGATAAATCATGCAGGTTTACAATCGAACATGGTCATAATAATACCCTTACACTTGACCTGGCATCTGTAGCCTACTGGTACCAGGATAACGCATCCAGGCTACCAAAATCTTTTACAAAAGAGGAAAGGGAGCATAAACCGCTTATCGGCGCTTCTGAAATACACTTATGGAGGAATTCATGGAGGATTGATCATGGGAATAATGATGAATTGTGGGGTAATGAAAAGATAAACAAGTAAATAAAAGTCGTGTCGCCTGGCAGGTGACGAAATCCAAAAAAAGTCTCAATGAAATATCTTATAAAAGAAATACTCCGTCACCGGTGGAGAACAATTGCGGGGATAAGCGGATATGCTATAGCAGTCCTTTTTATATTGCTGGTCGTTTCTGTCAGTATGACCAGTGAAAGAGATTCAGTCGGTATACTTAAATCAACAGGCACTCATTTTATTGTTTATATACCAAGCAGCAGTTCCTGTTGTTCTCCCACTGACAATGATGCATCAGATGGTTCCCTTACTGCTGAAGGCGGATATACAATGATGTTAAACAGCGATTTAATTTATTCCGTGCGGGAAATTCCCGGAGTGAAAGACGCTGCGCCGTATCTTTTATATAAGATCTTCGACAGATACTACAATTGCAACATTTCGCTTGGAGGTATAGATACAAGTAGCATTGCTGCCAGGAACAATGTCTGTGCATCCACAAACCTGATAGAAGGAAGATATCTGTCAGGAAATACAGATGAGGTTGTTGCTGAAGAATCTTTTGCAATGGCACATAAACTTTCAGTTGGAGATACTCTAAAAACATATGGAGGGAGGCTTGTCGTTGGCGGAATAGTAAACTCAGGCATTAAGCCAGGCAAAGCAGATCTTTATGCCCCGATTGAACATGTACGGACCATCCTGAAAGATAGTCTTAACTGCATATCAACAGGTTTTGATATGAATATAATCGTGGTGGAAGTATCCGATGCAAGAATCCAGAACAGGGTAATAAGTCAGCTTAAGGAAAAGATGAGTTACCTTTCAGTATCAAGTTATAACTGTTATCAACCGGCAAGCGAAGTCATGTCAGTTATAGAAGGAACATCATCTGCCCTTTCCATTGTTATTTTTCTCTTCCTGATAATTTTTTCAGCCAAAACCCAGATAACTTCTCTTATGGAACGAATAAGGGAAATCGGTATTCTTAAATCACTTGGATGGTCCGACTCCAGACTCAGCAGACAGATATTATCAATATCCCTTATTCAATCATTAATGGGAGCTTCACTTGGGATTATAATCGGATTAGGGATAATCAATCTGCTGAACCATTATCAGATCAGGATTTTTAATTCACTTGAATTCTATTTTCAGCCGGATAAACTGCCTCTGCTATTGTATCTTTCACTGGCGGGAGCATTGATGGCAAGCATTTTCCCGATCATAAAGCTTCATCGTACAAAGGCTGGTGATATGATAAATAATTATTTTTAATTACTATTCCTGAAAAATATTTACTCTATACTAACAATGAGCAATCCTTATATTGAATGCTTATCTCTGAGTAAACAATACTCACGTAATAATCAAAGGTTTAGTGCCATTGATGACATCAGTCTCAAAATCAATCGTAATGAAGCATTTCTTATAAAGGGTCGCTCCGGTGCGGGAAAATCAACCCTATTGAACCTTATGTGCGGACTGGTCAGGCCCACAGGCGGCAAAGTATTTATTAACGGCATCTGTATAACCGACTTGCCAAATGATTCGCTCAGCAATGTTTTATTGAATGATATAGGAATAATATTTCAGAGTTTCAATCTGCTTCCCACTTATAATATTTATGAGAATATTGAGATAGCCCTTGTTCCAAAGAAGTTGAACAGGGAAATGGTTCAGGGAATCATTATATCGTATCTGGAGCAGTTTGATCTGAAGGATAAAGCACATCTTTTGCCATCAGAACTGAGCGTCGGGCAACAGCAGAAGGTTGCAATTATAAGAACCCTTGTGAAGGAGCCATCTGTTATTTTTGCAGATGAACCAACAGGTTCTGTGGATGAAATTTCTGCTTCAGAAATATTGGAACATCTCATTAATCTTAAAATGCATAAGCAGGTAACTCTTGTAATGGCTTCACATGGTAACATACCCGATAAAATTGCTGACAGGATAATTGAAATTGAAAACGGCAGAATAAAAAAATAATATTCATCATTCTTTGTTTTACTTTATCGCTAAAATCTCTAAATCAAAAACAATGTCAAAATACGTTCCTCTTTTTGCAATTTGTACCTTGTTTCTTGTTTCCTGTGCCGGAAATAATAACAATGAAAAAATGCCACAGCGTCTGACAGATTTCGTAGATCCCTTCATCGGAACTGCCTTTCACGGACATACATATCCCGGAGCTGCCTGGCCTTTCGGGCAGATTCAGCTTAGTCCTGATAACGGAACCCAGGGCTGGGACTGGTGTTCAGGATACCATTATTCCGACAGCTTACTTGCCGGTTTCAGCCATCTCCACCTGAGCGGTACCGGAATAGGCGATCTTGCTGATATTTCGTTTCTGCCTGTCACAACCCCTGTTACATTCATTGATGGTGAAAGCAATGCTGACTTTGTTAAAAGATATTCAGGTAAATACAACCATGATGAGGAGGAAGCATCTCCCGGTTATTATTCCGTCACTCTGCAGAACAATGGTGTAAAGGCAGAGCTGACAGTAACTGAAAGAGCAGGTCTTCACAGATATACATTTCCCGAAACGGGGGAGAAGAATATTATCATTAACCTCGGGTTTGCAATAAACTGGGATAAGCCTTATAAAACCGACATAACTGTTGTTGATAATCACCTGGTTACAGGAACCCGGCTCTCAACAGGATGGGCGAAGGACCAGCATGTCTATTTCGCTGTCAGGTTTTCTGCTCCATTATCAAATGCTGTTGTCGGAAATGCAGGAGGAGAAGGAAGAACAGTTGGGGTTATTTCATTCTCCAACAGTCTGGTTCTGGCTAAGATTGGCATATCTTCAGTTAGCATTGAGAATGCAATCGCCAATCTTGATGCATCGCTTCCGGGTTGGGACTTTGAAGCAACACGGCAGTCAGCATCAGATGCCTGGGAAAAAGAGCTTTCCAAAATAACCATAACTTCTGCAGATGCAGATCAGAAAAAGATCTTTTATACATCTTCTTATCATACAATGGTAGCCCCGGCTCTGTTCTCCGACATGAATGGCCAGTTTAAGGGTCTTAACGGTGATATTCAGAAAGCGGAGGGATATAAAAGATATACAGTTTTTTCATTATGGGATACCTACCGGGCCCTGCATCCGCTCTTCACCATTACAGAGCAGACAAGGGTGAACGATATGGTTAAATCGATGCTTGATCATTATAAGCAATGCGGTATTTTACCTGTATGGGAACTCGAGGGTAATGAGACATTCTGCATGGTCGGAAACCATTCCATATCGGTAATAGCAGAAGCCATCCTCAAGGGTATAGGCGATTTTGATAAGGAGCTTGCATACGAAGCGATGAAAGCAACATCTTTCAATGATCGTGATGGTATGGGCCTGTATGACAAACTCGGGTATAAGCCTGCCGATAAGGTGCCGCAATCAGTTGCCAAATCACTTGAAGTAGCAGTTGATGACTGGGCTGTGGCAGCAGTTGCCAGAAAACTTGGAAAAACCGAAGATGCCGAATATTTCTTTAAACGATCTGAGAGCTATCGTCAGTATTTTGATAAGGAGACCGGCTTTATGCGCGGAAAACTAAGCAACGGAAAATGGACTACACCGTTCGATCCGGTTTTCTCAAAACATGAAGGGAGCGATTATACTGAAGGCAATGCCTGGCAGTATGTCTGGATTGTGCCTCACAATGTCGATGGTCTTATGTCGTTATTTGGAGGAGAGGAGCCTTTTGCCGAAAAGCTTGACCAGTTGTTTAAAGTAGAACAGGGCGTTGCCGGAGAAGAGGCCTCTCCTGACATTTCAGGTCTGATCGGAGCTTATGCTCACGGTAATGAACCGGGACATCATACAACTTTCCTGTTTAATTTCTGCGGCAGACCATGGCGAACACAGGAACTTAACCGCCAGATACAGACAACAATGTACTCAACAGCACCCGACGGATTATGCGGTAATGAGGATTGCGGACAGATGTCGGCATGGTACATATTCAGTGCTATCGGGATCTACCCCGTAAATCCCTCCGATCTGAAATATCAGTTCGGCTCTCCGATAGTACAGGAGGCAAAAATTGAAACAGGTCCCGGAAAGTTCTTTATTGTGAAGGCACCGCTGGCTTCAAATGAAAATAAATACATCCAGGAGGTAAAGCTTAACGGAGAGGTTCTGAACCGGTCATATATTACACATGAGGAGATAATGAGCGGTAGTATCCTCGAATTTACAATGAGTTCAGTCCCGAATATGAATCTTTTTAAGTAGGTGCAGAGCACCGAGATATTTGTAGAAATAAAGGTTAATTAGCGGTTTTAAGGTGCAGAGCACCGGAATATTTATACCTATGATAAAGAGCATTTTGTTCTCCCTATTCTTTGCATTGGCATCTTTAACACTAAATGCATCTGTATATAATGTGATGGATTTTGGTGCTATAAACAATAACCTTCTTATTCCAAACAGCGATGGAATTGATATTATTTCCAGCAGCAATGTCAATTTATCTGATTGTATTATAACCTGTGGTGATGATTGCATTGTACTTGCAGGTTATGCTCATCACTTCGGCGACCCTGGCTTCAAAGATATCTTAAAACCATCGCAGAATATAAATGTATCGAACTGCATACTTCAGTCCCGCTCAAGCGGAATCCGTATCGGAGGATGGGATCAGAATCATATGTCGAATTACAACTTTGACAATATTACTATATTCGATTCCAACTGTGGTATAAACATAACTGTAAGGGATTCGGGTTCAGTGCAGAATGTCAATTTTACAAATATCCGTATTGAAACTCGTATGCATACCGGTGACTGGTGGGGGAATGGGGAACCGATAAAAATTTCAGCTCTGCGGGGTGTACCTGACAGCCCGATCGGGATTATTAAGAATATTCACTTTAACAACATAACCTGCAGGGGAGAGAATGCGATAATTATGTATGCATCTGAAGAGACAAAACTGGAGAATATCTATTTCACCAATTTTGATTTTATTTTACGGAAGAGTGCTCTGGAGAAAGTCAGCGGAGGCAATTTTGACCTTAGACCGAATACAGTAGCAGGAAAGGAGATTTATAAAGCAAATGTCCCTGTAATCTATATTGAGAATGCCGGAAATATCTATTTTAATCAGGGAAGTGTAACCTGGGACGGTGTGGAAGAACCTCATTATACTTATGCAATTGAAGCTGTCAGAGTCAATAATATGAAGCTGAACAATATGACAGCATATCCATCTCCTTCGAATCCAAAACTCAAGGCAATATCATTAAAATCGTGTACTGATGTTTCAGGCATTTTTTGATGAATATTTCTTACTTTTAGAGAAATAACTGTAAATGGCCCGGAATATTTACCTCGTCACAAACCGTACACACATCGATAAAGCATCTTTTCCTGTGATTGATGCTCATAACCACCTGTGGGGCAACTGGCAGGTCGACAGGGTAATTAAGACAATGGATGAGGTTGGCGTTGCAAGCTATTGCGATGTTACCGGCAATGTTATGATTGAATTTGGTGGTGGTGGTTACAGGATCAAACCTGGTGATATGGCTGGTTTCCTTGAGAACTGCTCTCTTAAGTATCCGGACAGGTTTTACTGCTTCACAATGTCCGGTTTTGCCCATCCCGCTGATGAACCGCTATTTACAGACCACCGCCGGTTTGTTGATGAATGTATTCTGACACTCAATGATCATGTCCGCCAGGGAGCAAAAGGCCTTAAAATACTTAAGGAGCTTGGATTGCATTACCGCGACTCTTCCGGAGAACTCATAAACTGCGATGACGATCGTCTTGCTCCGATATGGGAGGAGGCAGGCAGATTAAAAATACCAGTACTTATCCACCAGGCTGATCCTTCAGGTTTCTTTGAACCTGTGAATCGTGAAAATGAACACTATGAGTCATTGATTAAGTTCCCCTCCTGGAGTTTCTCCGATCCGAAATTTCCACGGAAGATCGATCTTTTGAAAAGGCGCGATGACCTTGTGAAGAAACATCCGGATACAACTTTTATTCTTCCGCATTTCGCCAACTATGCCGAAAACATTAATTATGTGTCAGACTTTCTTGATGAATGTCCTAATGCTTACATAGATTTCTCAGCACGGCTTGATGAGCTTGGCCGTCAGCCATATAGTGCCAGAGAATTTTTTATACGTCATCAGAACCGTATCATTTTTGGTTCGGATATGCCTGCAAATATTGACAGTTCGGCAGAGATGTACCGTACCTATTTCAGATTTCTGGAGACTTATGATGAGTCATTTTATTCGCCCGATTACGACGGAACTTTTGAAAGAGCAAGATGGCCGATATGTGGGATCGGACTGCCGAAAGAGGTACTTAAAAAGATATATTTTGAGAATATAATCAAAATAATTCCTTCACTTGGTTCTGTTAATAATTTCACATTAAAATAAAATATCTATGATCAAAACAAAAATCGGTTTTATAGTTTATGGAGTTCATAAAGATGGTCTTAAAGATCCTATGGGTGATACTTTTGTAGATAGTAAGATTGTTTCAGAAGCAAAAAAGGCATTAAAGAGCAGCGGACTTGATCTGATTGAATACGACATTGTGATTGCTTCCAAAAAAGAAGCACGGCAATGTTTCGATAAGTTTAAGAAAATGAACGACATCGATGCTATTGTCCTCTTTTCCGGTACATGGGTATGGGCAGCCCACATGATTGCTGCAATCCGCGATTTTGCTACCACATCAAAAGGAATTGTGCTTTGGACAAATCCGGGAAGTCAGGGTTGGAGACCCGTAGGCGGGCTGGTAATGCAGGGAGCTTTAAAAGAGATCGGGCTGAAGCACAGGTTTGTTTACGGTAGTTCAAAAGATCCGAAGGAGGTTGAAAAGGTTGTTTCATATTGCCGTGCGAGTGCTATGAAAAACAGCCTGAACATGAGCACCATAGGTACATTCGGAGGAAGGGGCATGGGACAGACATGCGGCGCTGCCGATCCGTCACAATGGATGAAAATGTTCGGACTTGATATTGATTCAAGAGATACATCAGAACTGCTTGACACAGCTAAAAAGATTACAAAATCCGAAATAGCTGAAGCAAAGAAGAGGATACAGAAACTTTTTGCAAAACCAATTCCTGAAAATGAACAGGCAGAAAAATCAATTCGTCTCTACCTTGCAATAAAGAAACTTATAAAGAAGAGTGAGTGGAATTTTTACACGATTCAGTCTTTTCCCGGGCTTGGCGATGAATACAGTGCAACCTGTTTTGCACAGAGCATGATGCTTGAGGATGGTATGGGAACGTCTACACTTGGAGACTTCAATACGGCTCTTACTGTCAAATGCCTTACAGATCTTAGCCAGGAACCGGTATATTATGGTGATCTGCAGCATATCGACAAGACAAATAATGAGATCAAGATTATCGGCGATGGAGCCTGCCCGCCATCCCTGGCCGGAAAGCTGGGCCCTGCAGGATTTGCTGAACACGGTATTCCCACTGAAGGTGAGGCCGGAGGTATCTCAGTTGACCTTGTCTGTAAAGCAGGAGAGGGTGTGCTGGCCCGACTTGGAAGAAATGACGGGCAGTTCGAAATGGTTATTACACGCTGTACCATTTTTGAACCTCCCAAAAATCAGATTGAGAAACGCCGTCTCGAGTGCGGAATCCCCTTCTGGCCTCATGGCTTTGTTAAGGCGCATTGCGATTTAGAAGCCCTGCTGCAGGCATGGAACAATGAATATGCATGTCTCGGTTATGGAGCACATCTATATGAAGAGCTTAAAGCATTTTGTGAACTGACAGGGATTAAAGCAATAGCGCTATAAGAGGCGACAGGCTACAGGCAAACATAACATCATAACATCATAACATCATAACATCATAACATCATAACATAAACATAATGTCTCTGATTCTCGAAAGACAACAAGTCCTTGATATTTATGAGGACGCTGCCAGCAGGAAGTGGGTTATTCCGACATTCAATTCAGAAAATCTTACAACAACAGAAGCTATTCTTTCCGGAGCACTTGATTACAGCCATAAGATTGGCCGGCCTGATCTTCCTGTTACGATAGGTATTACAAACCAGTACAGCCATCGCTCCCAGTCGGTATACTATACTCATACACGTCTGTGGGATATTGGTCTTAAGCTGTTTATGGCTGATATCGAAGTGCTTACGTCGAAGGGATCTCCTTTTGAGAAACTCAATGTAATGATCCATCTTGACCATACTCAATGGGACAGCGATAAGCCGTTGCTCGGGTGGGATATGAACAGATTCTCTATGATTATGTACGATGCATCCGCTTTGCCATTTGACGAGAATATCAAACTGACCGCTGAGTTTATTGAAAAGTGTGGTAAAATAATAGTTATTGAAGGAGCATGCGATGAAATCGTAGATGCCACAGGAGATGAAAGAAGTGATCTGACAACACCTGAACAGGCAGTAAAATATCTTAACCAGACAGGCGCTGACTTTATAGTGGCGAATCTGGGCACAGAACACCGGGCTAGTGCAGCCGATCTTAAGTATCACGGCGACCTTGCCAGGGAAATCAGTAAACTGACCGGGCCAAAACTTGTTCTTCATGGCACTTCATCGGTAAGTAATGATCAGGTCAGAAACCTATATACCGATGGTATTGCAAAAGTCAATATCTGGACAATCCTTGAGCGGAACAGTGCGCCTGTATTGTTTGAAGATATGGTAAAAAATGCTGCAAAGGTAACCGGTAAAGAGAAGACTGAACAGATGATAAATGAAGCTCTTCTGGGTACCGGGGTCGAAAGATCTGCCAGGGCATCCCTTTCTCATTACACTACTGTCTACAGGCAGGATATAATATTTGGTGAGATGAAGAAGATTGTGCTCGATTATCTGAATCTCTGGTATATTTGATCATTTGGATATGCATAACTACCTGGGAATTGACATAGGTACAAGTGGTTGCAAAGCTGTAGTCTTCAATGAGAACGGCCACCAGGTTACATTTTCATACAGGGAGTATAATATAATATCAAAGCATACAGGATGGGCTGAACTCAATACAGATGAGGTTATTGAGAAGTGCTTTGATGTAATAAGGGAAGCTGCATCAGGAGTTGAAAAGGGTTTGATCAGAGGCCTTGGAATCTCAAGTCAGGGAGAAGCTTTTACCATGGTTGATAAAGATGGCAAAGCGCTGTGCAATGCTCTTGTATCCTCCGATATCAGGGCAAATGACCTTATTGCTCCATGGGTTGAAGAATTCGGGGAAGAGAGACTATACAAAATTACCGGGCATACACCTTATCCTATGTTTTCACTTTTCAAGCTGTTATGGATGAGGAAGAACGAACCCCATATATGGTCAATGGCTGACAGGATATTCTGTTTTGAAGACCTGCTCCAGTTCCGGCTTGGGATTAAGAAACCGTCGATGGGTTGGCCGATGGCAGGAAGAACAATGTTGTTTGATGTGGTAAATCATAAATGGAACCCTGACATACTTTCAAAGTCGGGAATCAGGATTGAGCAACTTTCCACACCCTTATGTTCAGGTTCACTGGCCGGATACGTCAGTAAAGAAATTGCCAGAGCACTTCATCTGTCAGAAAAGACATTTATTGTAACCGGAGGGCACGATCAGCCTTGTTCCGGACTGGGAGCAGGAGCCATTGAATCTGGTATAGCTGTTTATTCGTCAGGAACTGTTGAATGTATTACACCTGCATTTGACAGACCGGTGTTTACAGATGAACTCCGCAGAAGCAATCTATGTACCTACGACCATACTGCACCAGGTATGTATGCAACAGTCGCTTTCAGTCTGACCGGAGGCAATATTCTCAAATGGTTCAGGGATGAATTCGGAGATGCAGAAATGCATCTGGCAAAGGAGAAGAATTGTGATGCCTATGAATTGCTTATGGATCAAATGCCTGATGAACCAACAAGGCTTATGGTCCTTCCATATTTCACCCCTTCAGGGACTCCCTATTTTGATGTTAAAGTAAAAGGGACAATCCTGGGACTTGATTTGTCAGTGAAAAGAGAAGAACTGATGAGAGCGCTTCTGGAGGGGGTGGCATTTGAGATTAAACTTAACCTCGACATACTGAAGCAATCGGGTTATGAAGTAAAGGAGCTGAGGATAATTGGCGGTGGAGCCAGATCATTGAAGCATGTCCAGCTCAAATCAGATGTTATTGGCATGCCAATTAGCATTCTCGATGTAAATGAGGCAGGATGCATGGGTGTTGCAATGCTTGCGAAGGCGTATCACGAAAACATGAAAGTGGCGGATATCACAAAGCAATGGGTAAAACCTGTTTCAAAAGTTGAACCAAAGCTTCATTCACATTACAACACAAAATTTGAACAATACAAAAAGTTATACCATCTACTGAAAAATATTTATTAAAGAGAACATAATGTATATGCAGGAGATTCCTCATCCCGCCTCAGCGGGATTCGGAATGACAGTCTTAATCTTTTAAGGAGAGTGAGGAGAAGAGAGCGGGCACTGCCCGCTCTCTTCTCCCTTCCCCAGTGACCAAAAACGGACATGTCATCCCGATCCGCCGGATGGCGGAGAGGGATCTCCCTCATACAATACAGAGAAATCTTACAAATACTATTTTCAGGTACAAAAAAATGCATAACAGGTCTTCAGAATAAAAATATATGTCTCTTATAATGTTTTTCTTACGAAATATTGTCATTGTAGCACAAGCGGGGCATCTCTATCAGCATTATTGATAATTTTCGATATAAATTAATATCTAAAAAATGTAACCATATGAAAATAAAATTATTTACAGCATTGATATTCACGCTGTTATACAGTTGTAGTAGCGGAAGAAATGATTCGGGAACCTATTCAGGCAAAATACCGTCAACTATGTATGAATACTCTGACTTTCAGGAACCAAGGTGGGTGAGTTTTGAGAATATCACCGGTTCAAAAGGCAGGGGAGGAATAGAAAACAATGGTGCAAAAGGACATCCGTGTGACAGCATTACTGCCGGAGCAACAAAAACCATCCTGGATATAAAAGGTCCGGGTATAATAAACAGGATGTGGATAACAATAAGTGACCGTTCACCTGAAATGTTAAGAAGTCTTGTTATAAAGATTTATTGGGATAATTCTGAAAAACCTGCTGTTAATGTGCCATTCGGAGACTTCTTCGGGATAGGGCTGGGGAAGACAGCAGTCTATGAAAATGCTTTGTTTGCAAATCCTGAAGGCCGGTCGTTCAACTGTTTCATACAGATGCCGTTCAGAGAATCTGCCAGAATAGAGCTTGTCAATGAATCAGATTCTCACCTTCCGATGATTTTTTATGATGTAAATCTGCAGATGATAAAGGAATGGGATGAGAACTACCTCTATTTCCACAGCTGCTGGCACAGGGATACTGCCACTTTGCTTGCCGACGATTTTGAGATAATGCCGGCAGTTAAGGGTAAAGGAAGATTTCTCGGAACAAACTTATCAGTAAATGCCAATCCCGATTACAAAGACTGCTGGTGGGGTGAGGGAGAAGTGAAAATTTATCTTGATGGAGACAAAGATCTGCCTACATTAGTAGGTTCAGGTACAGAGGATTATATTGGAACTGCATGGGGTCAGGGAGCATTCTTCAATAAATATACCGGGTGTCTTATTGCCGACAGTAAAAATCTTCAGTGGGCTTTTTACAGGTATCATATAATCGATCCTGTATATTTTAAGACCGATTGCAGGGTGACCATCCAGCAAATAGGAGGTAATAACAAGGATATTGTTATCGGCCTGCAAAAGCAAAATGTTGATCTGATCCCGATAACTGTTCACCAGGCACCACTCTTCATACATATTTATAAGAAGGACAGTACTGTTGATCTTAATGATCCGAAGCTACCGATTGCATGGACAAATTTCTACAGATCCGATGATTTTGCAGCTACATCATACTTCTATCTCGATAAGCCTGCTAATGAATTACCTGATTTGCAACCGCTTCAGGTAAGAAAGTATAAGATCAGGTAGGTACTGGTTATAAATCAGTAATACATCTGAAACCGACCGTCGAACATCTGTCAAGTCCTGGCCACATCAGGAGCATTTTTGCAAAGAAGCTGTTTTTTTGTGGTCCTCCATCCATATACCATACCGATCCCCCGGCCTTGAAACATGACCCTCCTTTAAGTATTACAAATCTAGTTCTTCCGTCACTGTATTCGTTTCCTGTAAGTTCCCATGTGTTTCCGCACATATCATAACATCCGTATGCAGATACTCCCTGCGGAAATGCTTTGACAGCAGTGGTTACGCCATTGGTATTACGGTTACATCTGTTATCCTCCATCTCATTTCCCCATGGATACATTAATCCATCTGGTCCCTGCGCAGCAATCTGCCATTCTTCTTCAGAAGGAAGTCTCTTGCCTGCCCAGATGGCATACGCTCTTGCATCAATAAGATCAACATATACCACAGGATGATCTTCTTTACCGGCCGGGATCTTCCCGTTAATCCAGTGCTTAAGGAAACTTTCCGGATATTTTGGTTTGTACCCTGAAGCTTTTATAAACTCCTGATACTGAGCGTTGGTGACAGGTGTTTCGTCGATTGCAAATCTATTTATACTGACCTGCTTTGAGATTGTACAGATTGAGTGTAATTTTTGTTTTGCTGAAATTGCCAGATGTTCCTGCATATTCCCATATGCTCCGCATTCGCGAAAATTGTATTCCATAGTCAAATTTACGGATACGGCTGGGATGCTTACCATACTCTTCATCGGTACAGGATATTTCACTGAACCGGTTTTGCTGATCACCCTGTTATTTAATACCGGGATGGTAATATCGCCGGATCTGTTTAGCCGGTTTTTATTCTGACGAACAATAAAATTTCTGAATGCAGAACCAGTTTCTTTCTCAGGTATCGAAAGAATACATGCTATACCCCTGGGATCAATTCGTCCTTTGACTACTACCGGTCCTCTTTTCCCTGAATGGATTTCCTGACCTGATCCCAGGTCAAAATAATGCATTCCCTCCTGATAATCAGTTTCCATCATGACACCTTCAGCAGGGAATTCATTCCTGTTTATCAGAGTCCAGAGTTTTAATTTATCCTTTTCCCAAAGATTAATAAAAACTCCTTTCAGAGGTGATTCCTGTGAGAGAGGGGTCCATGATTCACCTGAGAAAATATCTGCGAACTGATGCTGGATAGCTTTCATGATCCGGTAAGTTCCCTTGTCTTTTTCGTTCCATCCGAGCCACTGGCCGAAGACGTTTTCCCAGATCAGTATTCCGCTGCCATTCATCCAGGCAGTCTGGATCTGATCTGATTTAACAGGGCTCCACCTGGAAATGGCATGTTGCATGTGACAGCGCTCAAACCATTTATTCCTGTAGACACCGGGAACGTAACTGTCTTTGAACCATTGTGCCCAGGACATATGATGAGTCTGCACATGTTCAACTGGGAGTGCAATTTCTCCCTCCATCACTATTCCCGGTTTTACATTGTCAAGTTTCTCCCTGAAATCAGGTGCATTCTTCATGGTATCGAGAAATATCCCATCTGCAT
>MENI01000061.1:48660-83143 GCA_001768195.1 Bacteroidetes bacterium GWA2_40_15
GGTAAGCATGCCAAAGCACAACACTGTCATATCCTCCAAATTCAATTTTACCTCTTTCAATCAGCTTATTAACAGTGTATTCATTCGTATTGGAATCATAAAAATCTGAATCGCACATCATTACAAAGCAGCATGCAAAATTGGATGTGACCCAGTTAAACGGCACTGTCCGGTATGAGCCTCCATCATATTTTAATTCCTGCTGTTTCCTGCTTCTCCAGTTATGCAGGTCCCTGCGCCATTGATCCCACAGCTTCGGATCATCAGGTGCAGGAATGATATCATTTGAATCCATGATCGCATCACTGACAGCCTGTTGATGGTTGCCTGAAGATATAGCCTCCAGAGATATGACAGAGATAAATGATCCAATTGCTGTGGTCAGAGACTTAGTCAGGAAAGTTCGTCTTTTCATGCTTTACTATTCTTTAGCCGGAATCCGGACTTATTTACATGTTAACTCTCTTTCGATCTGTTCCAGCGATTTGCCTTTTGTTTCAGGAAGCTTTCTTAAAATGAAGAAGAATCCTATGAAGCAGATGGCGGCGTAAACACCGAATGTGCCTGATGTGCTCAGGGCTTTGTTCAGGAAGGGGAATGAGATTGTCAGAACTGCACATGAGAGCCATAGTGCAAAAGTAGCAACTGACATAGCCTGTCCGCGGATTTTATTTGGAAATATCTCTGAAAGCAAAACCCATGTTACAGGAGCGAGGGTTAGTCCGTAAATGCTTATGGCAGTCACTACCCAGAAAACCATAAAGATGCCTTTTACCTGGAAATAATAACCTGCTGCAATTATCACATACACTACGGCAAGACCACCCGCCCCTGTAAGCATCAGTGCTTTACGTCCCCACCGGTCGACCATGAACATTGAAATAACTGTGAAAATAAGGCTTACCGTGCCTGTCAGTACAATATTGAACAGAGTGCCTGAGATACCATAACCTGCAGCTGAAAAAATCTCCTCAGCATAATTGAATATAACATTTATTCCGCACCATTGCTGAAAAACAGCCAGGATAATTCCAAGTGTGATAATGGGAGCCAATTGCTTTGAAAAGAGGTTGGTGAATTTCTCTTTTGTGTTATGGTTTCCGTCAACTGCGAGTGTAAGGGCTATTTCGTCGGTTTCACTTTTTGCATACTCCTTTCCACCTATCCGTTCAAAAACCTTTAAGGCTTTATCTGTTTTCCCGGCTTTGGTGAGCCATCGGGGACTTTCAGGAACCAGCCACATCAGAATGAAAAACAGGCTTGCAGGTATGGCGCATGCCCAGAACATCCAGCGCCATCCCATCTGACCATTCCACGAATCTCTTATCATCGCATCAGTGGCATCCAGAGGAACTGGTTGAGCTATTATCATGTTTGTGAGCTGTGCTGCAAGGACACCAAATGCTATTGTAAACTGGTTTATTGCAACAAGCTTGCCCCTCATATGAGCCGGAGAGATTTCTGCTATATATACAGGTGATACATTTGAAGCTATTCCTATACCAACTCCTCCAAGTATCCTGAATATCATAAATGAGGTGAAGGAATTAAAGGCACCGGTGCCAAGGGAGGTGAAAATGAAAAGAAAAGCTGAAAACAGCAGAGGTATCTTCCTTCCGTATCTGTCTGTGAGATTTCCCGAAACTGCTGCTCCTATCAGGCATCCGAACAGTGCGCTGCTCATTGCAAAGCCCTGGTACGTGGCAGATGAGGTAATCTCAAAATACCTCTCATAAAATGGTTTGGCGCCTCCTATCACAACCCAGTCGTAACCGAAAAGCAAGCCTCCCATTGCTGAAACTATCGACAGGAAAAGGACATATTTTGTATTGATATTCTTGTGTTCTGTCAAGGATATTCTATTTCAGTTGAGCTTGTGCTTCATTAATAAAGGTAAGAATGTTTTCAAGAGATGTGTCACCCTCAACAGCATGGGAAGGGGAGAAGATATATGATCCTTCTGATCCGGCTTTTAGAAGTTTCCGTGATTCTGAGATTACCTCTTCTTTCGTTCCGTAGGGAAGAGTCTTCTGAATAGATAGTCCGCCATGGAATGTCAGCCTGCCGCGGTATTTTGTCATCAGGCTGAATGTATCCATCACTTCCGGCTGAAAGGGATTGAAGCAGTTGAGACCAATATTAACAAGATCATCAAAAAGCTCATCAACATCACCGCATGAATGTATGAAGACATATTTTCCTTCATCATGCACTGCCTTATACATTCTTTTCAGCTGCGGGAATATAAATTCCTTCCAGGTTTCGTATCCCATTATAAGTCCGCTTTGCTGACCCCAGTCATCGCCAAAGCAGATTGCATCAATGTCATACTTGCAGGCCTGTCTCAGCTGAGCAATGTTATAATCGGCAATCGCTTCAAAAAGCTCATGAACAAATTCAGGGTTTACCATGAAATCCATCAGCAGGTTCTCAATACCACGCAGCGTCCATGCCCTTTCATAAAGTGAAAAGCCGATCTCATATAGCCTGAACATGTCGGGATGTGAAGCGATTGATGGTTTAATATCTTCAAAGAACCTGTTATCTTCCGGATCAGGAAAACTGTAACCTTTCAATCCAGGCTCAGCTATTACGCTTCCTGATATATTTCCTATATCCTTATCAATGCTCCTGTCCCAAACGGCCCCGAATACATCGCGGAACAGGTTATCTCCGATCTGGTCGAAAAATCCTATGTCAGCGCCCAGAGTGAGAATATGATTATGTAGCACGGTATCAATATCATCTGTTCCGAAATGATTGATAAGCAGATCCTTTGCTTCGACTGTGAATTTAAATGACCAGGGAGTATAGGGTGGCTTTTTACCGTCAAGGACAGTTTTAATTACCTCTCTTCTTGTCATGATTTAAGAAGCTATACTCTTAGGGTGTTTTTGTGACCATCCTTTATGCCCAACAGGTAGGTTCCCATACCTGTAATCCAGAAGACGACCGGATAGAACAGCCACCTCTCGGCGCCACCCACTCCCAGTGTAGGGATAAAATACTTCTGAAAAGAGAGCAGGACAAGGGCGATGATGCCAAACGCAACAAAAATATATCTGAGCGGTGAATTGACTATTTTGAAGGAAGTTATCGCTGCAATACCTCCTGCTATAAATACTATCAGTGCAAATATTCCATGCCACGGTACCATATCCCCCGGAAATGCTCCCACACCTGCAAGTCCTATACCCAGAAGCCCCATCGGTATGGTCATAAGGTATTTTTTAAATATCTTATGGACAAACCAGGTAGCTGCCAGTACCATAAGTCCGGCACCTATCATTGTGTAATCAAAGATATGGGCCGAAAGCTTCTGGAATGCAGTTTCGGGATCTATGCTTGCTGCCAGTTCGCTGATGTAGTTATCGCGGGTGTTGAATTCCGCAGTATAAAAAATCTCACCTGTTATGATTCCCATAAAAATAAAAAAGCCGGAAAGGAACAGTAGTAATCCCGATTTTGTGAGGGATGCTCTGATGTCCGATTTGATAATCTCATTGATGTCCATATTTAATTTCTTTCAGTTATATTTTCAGTCCGATGGTATAATTACTATTCAAATATAGGCAGATTTATTGTTTTAGACCATTGAGGAGTAGTGATTCTTAAATCTGTCAATTGTATCTCTTTCATTAACAGGATGAAGACCAAGTAAGTTTATTAGTGTGTTCTCAAAGTTGTCAGTCAGAGCCTGCAGTAATTTTATATCTTCGGGAAAAAGATTACCCTCTTCATCCCCTTTACTGAATCTGAAACCATACGACATGGCTTTCATTATAAGATCGTAAGGCATATTGAACTGCATCGCAAGGTGTATGGATCCCATGAACCTGTCATCTGATCCAAGTTTCCTCACCAGATCATTCCCTACCCTGAAAACAGTGTCCTGCAAAGCCTTGTTTCTGAATCTGTACAGGAGGTCATCTACATGTTCTTCAATATCTTCCGGCGTATAATCATCAGGATAAACCCTGCAAAGGATATCTGCAGACTGCATCATAACATCCCTTGTGAAATCCAGAACTTTCCTGTCCTCAAGAACTTCATACATGTATTCCATCGCGGGATGAAGAAAGTTGCCATAATAGGCAGCTGTAGCATGACCCAGATTGTGAATGAAGGCTTTGCGATCAACCCACGCTTTTATGTTGGTCTTTGGCGCAAGGCCCTGAATGTCAGGTATCGGCGATTTGAAGCCTTTGCCATCAAGGATAAGAGTGTTGTAGGGCTCGGCAAAAACTACAAGGGGATCCTTTTCTATTTCGGTGAGTGGAATTATTGGTACCATCTTTCCGATACTGGTTTCGATAAGTCCCACTAAGAGATCTGCAGGATATCCTTCCGGCAGGTATTGTATAAGTTTTTCTTTTGTAAATTCAGCCGCAGATCTCATATTCTCGGCAAGAATGATATCGAGAGGGAAATATGGATTCAGTTTCTGACGCAGTTCAAGTCCGGCAGCAATAACCGGAATAACCTTCTCAAGTGCAAATTTCCCTACTGATACGGCAGCAATTCCTGCTGAAGAAACAGCATTTACCACCTCCTGCCTGTCGGTTGCTGGTATGGCACTTACATCCGGGACTATTATATTTTCTTCCGGATCACCCTTGATGACCACCCTGTATGAACCTCGTTGGTTCAGTAATCTTACAATTTCAGTGTCAACATCCACAAATACAACTTTATAGCCATTGCATCCGAAAAGCTGTCCGATAAAAGAACGGCCTATTTTGCCTGCGCCGAAAATAACAATCTTCTTTGGATCAATCTTCAATCTGTCTTCGGTATGCTTCATAGTATGGTTCAATTTTCAGCCTTTTCTCCCCGGGATGATCTTCAAAAAATGTTCCGCCAAGGTAGAAGCATGTAAATCCTCCGGATACAATCCCCCTGCTGCAGGCTTCCCTTAGATCAGGGAGGCTTATTCCTGAATTAAACTGGTTAACGACAGAGGCTATAACTCCACCGGCAAAATTATCACCGCAACCAGTAGTGTCTCCTCCACGGACAGTTTGTAGTTCATCAGTAACCTTTTTTGAAACAGGCATCTCTAAGTTATCAACTGCGGTGAAGAATCTTCCGTCAGAATATGCTGAGATGTTTTTCGATCCGTTGGTTATAATAAGAGATGAAACGTTCTTTTCCCTGAAGAATCTTATGGAATCATCAGATGATCGTTCCCCGCTCAGACGAAGAGCCTCCTCCCTGTCTGTAATCAGAAGATCGACAAGACTATAGCTGTCATCACTCTCACCAAGAGGCCATCTGTCGCATAGATCTGACTTCTCACTCCTGAAATCAAAAACAGTGTTAACGACAGTCCTGCAGCCATTTGCCTTTGCCTTACCGAGCAGGGATGTGAGATTGTCATGTATCCGTGGGACAAGAGCAGTTCCTCCGAAAACTACAATGTCAGATTTGAAAAAGTCATTGCCGAGGTTTTCAGGACCGTAGTCCCATGCAGCGGCAATTGAGTTTATAAACATCCTTTCACCGTGACCGTTCTCGTAAGCAGGATCAGACAGAACCACAGTCGAAGGTGTTGGTTTTGCAATAAGTTTGAAATCACCGAGGATAACAGGTGTTTTTCCCAGCGAATCAATCAGGTATTTCCCCGGTTCATCATTTCCGCCACGCCCATAGAACCGTACTTCACATTGATTTTTATCAACCAGTTGAGCGATATTTATCAATGACACAATGGAGGGTCCCCCGATGTTTATCTTGTCATGACTTCTTCCTCCGGTTATTTCTCTCAGGACCGTATCGAATGGTTTACCGCAGAATTCTTCGAATTCTTCCCTGAAAACAAGATGCCCGGGGGTTAAGCCTCCGTCACCACGATTAACTGAAAGGCAGGGTTTTAGAGAATTGCTTCTGAAGTCAATATCATTATACAGCATATCAACCAGGCAGCAACCGACTCCTGAAACTATTATTTTGGACATTATATTACTATATCAGTTTAAAGATATTTTTGATAATCATTAACAAGCAGGTGTAATGGGTTTACATCCTCCTCAATTTCAGGAAACCGGCCGATCTTTCCGAAAAAACGGTTATCGCTGGCATCATCATTGACCATGCTGACTTCGCCTATGAGTACTCTGCCATGTCCCTTTTCTCCATAAAACCTGTGATAGACCCTGGGTTTCAGACATATGCTTTGTCCGGGTTTGAGTATCAGAGGAACACCGGCCCTGACAGTTTTCAGGATCCCGTCAATACTTACATCAACAGGTTGGTCAGACATACCATCAGTGTCAGTGGCTTTGTAGAGTTCCATCACAAGATTTCCTCCACCTCTGTTTATTATGTCCTCTGATTTGTTCCAGTGAAAATGCATTGGTGTTTCCTGTTCTTCATCAGCTGCCATTATCTTTTCGCAATACATTTTGTCCTGCTTATCCCAGTTCCCGTTACGGATTGTGAAGAGGCACAAACCCTGTCTTTTGAAGTCAGCGCTTCCGAAGTCGGTGATATCCCATCCAAGTTTATTGTCAACGATTTCGCCACAGATATCATATTTCCCCTTCCATTCTTCAGGAGACCAGTATGCCCACTCAGGCAGCATGAACCTGTGCATTTCAAGGAATTCCCTGAAACCGGCTATGATTTCGTTCACTTCACTTCGTTTCATAATTAATGCAGATTTTTCTTTTTGGATTAAAGATATAAATTTTTAAACACAGAGAACACAACCAGTGCTGTTGAAAATTTGTTTTTGACCCCCCATCCCCCCCAGGGGGGCTTGGTAAAATTCTGTATATCAATAAGTCCCCCTTGGGGGATTTAGGGGTCTGATTAACTTTAAGTACTGTATAATCTATTGGGTACAAAATCCAGCCTTTTTTGACAAACTCTGTATTCTCTGTGGTTAATGAATTTAAATTCTTTTTAAATATCTTAGTAGTTATTATTGTTATTAAACCTCTCCTTAAAAACCTGATCCGATGAAGAAGACCCCTTCACTTTTTATTGCATTGGCATCGTTCATCCTGTTAAGCTGTGCTGAAAATCCGAAACCATTTGACAATGAGCCTATAAAAGCCTATGATATTGATTTTAACTGGGGCGAAGGCGGCCCTAACGGATTTGCTGCCCCTGGTCTTTGGGCCGATGCAGATCCTGCCGCCCATGTAGAATGGTATGCTTCCCTGGGATGCAATGTAATACAGTCTTTTGCGGTGTCATGCAACGGATATGCCTGGTATAAAAACGGTATTGTCCCTGAACAGCCCGGACTTAAACATGATTTTCTCACTGAACAGGTGAAACTTGCACATCAGAAGAATATAAAGGTATTCGGATATTTCTGTGCCGGTTCCAACACCAGGTGGGGACTCGAAAATCCAGATCTAAGCTATGGAGTTCCGTCAGCGCCGCATATACCTTATACTACAAAGTATCTCGACTTCCTGTGTGCTTCAATAGAGGATGCAATAAAAAAGACCGGCATCGACGGCGTTTTCATCGACTGGCTCTGGAATCCGGGTGCAACAATGGAACCATATCCCCCGCTGAAGTGGCTTCCCTGTGAGCAGGAAATGTTCACTGAACTTATGAATCAGCCGTTTCCCGGAATTGAAAACATTACACCTGATACAGAACTTCAGTTCCGCCGCAAAGCTATTGACAGAGCCTGGAAGAGAATAAAATATACAGTAAAGAAAACAGATCCGGAGTGTATTATATGGCTGACTTCATGCCAGCTTACAAGCAGGGATATTGCAGGCTCTGATATGCTCAGGGAGGTTGACTGGGTGTTGAATGAAGCCGGGGATACCTCTACAACCGCTTCAGCACAGGCAATGCTTGGCGAACATACTAGAATGGTGACCTGCCTGGCAAACTGGAACGGTCAGGATGCTGCTGTTGTTATACCTGACGCAATCAGAAAAAATATTGGTCTCTATGGTTTTACAAAGCCTTTGAATGGATCGATAATGCCTCCGGTCGATTATTACCTCTCTGTTCATCCCGACAGCCTTAAGGGCGATGCAAGGAATATTGTACTTCTTGCGAGGACATATAACGGGTTGGCGTTTAATTATGTGGAAAAGTAAGAAAGGCTGAGGGCGGAAGGCGGAAGGCGGCAGGTAATTAGTAATCAGTAATCAGTAATCGGTAATCGGTAATCGGTAATCAGTAATCAGTAATCGGTAATCGGTAATAGATCACGAACCTGGAACCTGGAACAAGAAACATAAAATTAAAAGTATGAAAAACAATCTGTTCACGCTGCTTCTGATAATTTCAATTTTTTCATCCTGCAGAACCGATAATATCACGAACCTTCGGTTTGAGGGCGATCTGATCGCAAAACAGATACTTAGAATAAAGTATGATCTGCCGGAAGGCTATTCGGCTCCTGAAATCTCATGGTATATATCACCCTCACCAGATAGTGCCTGGGAAAAGCTTCCCGGTATATGGTCGGATGAAATCGTTCTGCTGACGTCCTATGAAGGCAGATTCATGAAATGCATATTATCCTGCACTTCGGACAGGGGAAAAAGAATCTCTGCTGAAGTTGTTTCATCTGTTTCTGTTGAAGTTAAGGGCAATCCCAATGCCGACTGGTTCCGCGATGCAGGCTACGGTATAATGGTTCATTACCTGAGCTCAAATATTGTACAGGATAGGGGTTCAAAGGAATGGAACGACGCTGTTGACAGCTTCAATACTGACGATTTTGCCCTGAAAGCCAGTGAGGCAGGTGCCGGCTATGTTATGTTCACTCTTGGTCAGAACTCAGGTTACTACTGTTCCCCCAATGCTGCATTCGACAGTATTGCCGGTTCAGGTCCGGGAGATCTCTGCTCAAAGCGGGATCTGCCGATGGACCTTATAAAGTCATTGAAGAAATACAATATTCCTGTTATTCTCTATCTGCCTTCAAATCCACCCATCAGCAACAGGCTTGTCTCGGAAAAATTCCGGTACTCCTTCGGAAAAGACTCTGCCACAAGCCAGTACAACCAGCCTATACTTGAAAATATGATCAGGGAGTGGAGTCTGCGCTATGGTACGGATGTAGCAGGGTGGTGGTTCGACGGACTCTACTCATGGAATAATATCAAAAGTACAAGGATGGATATGTCGCTTAAACATAACATCAGCACTCACACCCTCGCTGCAAAGGCAGGCAACAAAAACAGCATTGTTACATATAATTATGGTTTCGGAAAAATACAGGTTAACACTCCCTACTGTGATTACAGCTCGGGTGAAAAGATGACAATTGATGAGTTCCCTTCTTCGCGATGGGTTGAACCAGGTGTTCAGTGGTTCCTGTTTACTTACCTCGGTGAAAAATGGGGTGGAAGCGGGAACCAGTTCAAAACAGCCGATCTGGTTGAAAAGGCAAAACAGATTGTTCAGAATGAAGGAGTGTTATGCCTTGAGGTTGTTGTAACCCCAAAAGGTGAAATACTGCCACATCATCTGGAACAGATAAAGGCAGTTGGAAATAGTCTAGGCCTGGCAGACTGATCACAATTCCACTTGCTGATTTAGTAAAAAGAATATCATGAATCCGGCAACTGACACTTCACATGAACTCACCCCCCGGCCCCCTCTTTGCGAAGCAGAGAGGGGGTGAGAGACTTACAAATATCAGCTGTTTTTTATGTGATAAAAAATATATGGGTAAATGTAATTATCTTGATTTCAAAGTAATAAAGAAAAGTGCCAGAGAGCTTAGAAAGAATATGACCAATTCTGAAATCCTTGATGGTCCGATAAATGAAACCACAATTGAATATGACCTGTTCAGAGATGATGAACTTAAAAAGCTTGGACTTCATATTCTCAGATTAAAAAATGAAGAGCTGAATAGCATGGATGAAGCCCTTTTGAAAATTAAAGGATTTCTTGAAGATATCATTTAATGTCCAGAAATATACATCCTTAGGCATCCCCCTCTTTGCGGAGCAGAGAGGGGGACTGAGGGGGTGAGTTCATGTATTAGCAGGAGATAAGTTTAATGAACAGATGAATGTGTTAAAATCAGTATATTAAAATCTATATCATGTATCTGAAAATCAAACAGCTGCTTTTCTTATCATCAGTACTATTGATCTCTTCATGTGGCACAAAAGACCAGCAAACCGGCAAAAGTGAAATAAAGGAGATCTCAATGGTTGTTAAGAGCAGATATCTCAATCTACCCGTTTCCCAGGCTGCCGATCGTGCAAAGATGACATTTGCCGCAGATGGCAGGCAGGTGAAGGAATTTGTAATACGTCTTGCACCGGAAAAACCTGATTACTGGGTTTTTTACGATGTGTCAAAATATAAAGGTAAAGCTCTTACTATTTCATATACAGGTAATCCAGAAGGACTTAAGAATATTTACCAGGATGAATATATTGCCGGCCAGGACAGTCTTTACAAAGAAATAAACCGTCCGCAGGTACATTTCTCATCACGCAGGGGATGGAACAATGATCCTAACGGACTGGTCTGGTTTGATGGTGAATATCATCTTTACTATCAGCACAATCCGTTTGAAAAATTCTGGGAGAATATGCACTGGGGACATGCGGTAAGCAAAGATCTTGTTCACTGGGAGGAGATTGGAATTGCACTGGAGCCTGATGCACTAGGAACAATGTTTTCGGGTTCGGCAGTTATTGACAAGGATAACACTGCAGGCTGGGGAAAGGATGCACTTGTTGCGCTCTATACTGCTGCAGGCAAAAAAATGTCACAGAATGTTGCCTACAGTACCGACAGGGGCAGGAGTTTCACAAAATATGAAGGTAATCCAGTTCTCGGTCCTGATCGCGATCCTAAAGTATTCTGGTATGAACCGAAGAAAACCTGGGTGATGGTGCTATATAATGACAACTATAATATAATTTACAATTCAAGGGATCTTAAGAAATGGGAAGAAAAGAGTATTGTTCCGGGGTACTATGAATGTCCGGAGTTTTTCGAACTTGGTGTTGACGGAAACCAGAAGAATAAGAAATGGGTAATGTACGGGGCTTCAGGTACCTATATAACAGGCAATTTTGACGGAGAGAAATTCATTCCGGAATATGGCAAGTATTACTATTCCTGGGGAAGTCAGTATGCTGCCCAGACTTACAACAATGTACCTGATGGAAGAAGGATTCAGATTGGTTGGGGCAGGATTGAACACAAGGGCATGCCTTTTAACCAGATGATGTTGTTTCCCTGCGAACTTACATTAAGAACAACTCCTGAAGGGATCAGGCTTTTCTGTGAACCTGTTAAGGAAATAGCAATCCTTCATGATAAGAAACATTTCTGGACAGACCTGACAGGCGAAGAAGCTTCTGAAAAACTGAAAGAAGTTAAGAGTGATCTTCTTCATGTTAAAATGGATCTCGAAATTGTCCATGGCTGGGTAACCGAGGTCCTCTTCAGAGGGAATCCTGTTGTCTCTTTCGATGGTAATTTCAACAGGATTAATGGCGCCCCATATATTTGCGATAAGCCCGGAATTTTCAGATTTAATATTGAAATAATACTTGACAGGACTTCCGTTGAGGCGTATATCGGAAATGGAAAACTCTTCATATCCGAGGTACTTAAGGAGAAAAAATCTGATGAAGGTCTTGCTTTTAAGGGAGGCCTTAAGATACATTCACTTGAAGTAAATGAATTAAAATCAATTTGGTAATTGATTCGTTAAAATAAATCCGGCAGTCATTAAATCTGATTAAGAATATATATTCCGGCTCAGGCTTCTCTAAATATACTCCTTCCTTATTACGGATTTAATATATTCTTCAATGCCCTTGTGATCTACGTTGTAAACAGGTTCTAAAAGAACAAAACTTTTATCTGGTTTGAAATTGCTGCCATTTGATAAAAAGGCAAGTGCGTCTCTTGTCTTGAGCCTGTGATTTGAATATTTTACAGCTGTATTAACAATATCTTTCAATAAGATGCCTTCCTTCAGAATTGAGTAGATATCATAATAATCCCTGAATTCACTTCTGCGTAGTATCAGCTCAATTTTCATAGCCCCGATTGCACTAATGTCTGCAGCTGTTATATTATTGAGTATAGCTACCGGTTTTTTAACCGGACTGAGATTTTCCTGTTTGGCAACAAATGTAACCCTTACTCCTTTTACAACATAGTTTACCTGGTCAAATCCCAGGATATCTCTTGACTCAATTTTACCTGCAGTTTCCAGTTCTCTTTCAATGGCTGGCCAATCGACAGTAGGCTTGTCATTCTTCAGTTTTTTGGTCCAGGTACAAAAATCCATATCCTCGCTTTTTCGCTTATTGATCTGTAAAGATAAGGCTGTTCCACCAATAAGAATATAACTCCTCAGACAGGGCAATAATGAAACTGCCCTGAATATCTTCCTTGTATCATTGGTTAGTCCCTGCATTGGATAGATTTATATTTTTTATTTATAGAATCGCGGATATACCTGTCCGGATTACTGATATCGAAATACAAAAAAGCGTATAACCGGTTTAACTGGTGGTACATAGGCTCCTGAGACAACATTTTCACTTTCCATATGTTTCTGATCATCTTTTTTGGAAACAGTGTTAAGAGAGAACTGATCGAATCAATATCAAGATGAATCAGAACCTTTTCAATCAGTAAATCATCAGGGATCTGTGAAAATAAGGATTTGTTGAATGACCATAATGCATTCTCAACCTGTAACTTTTTTAAAAGGTCAGCCTTTATTTTTTCCTCTTTCTTATCATCCTCCCACTTCATCTCCTGAACCATTTTAAAGCCGCATGCTTCCAGTATTTTTATCCGTGTTTCCATATCAAGGCCCTGTTCAATAAAACGCTTTTTGTAAACACGGGCTGTTGACCCGTTTATGCCCGAATCCTTATACCAGGCACGTCTGCTGAAAATCCTCTCAAGTGATTTATCTGTTGTTAACATAACACAAATATACAAAAAACGTTACATTAAAGAAACGAAAATGTTTGAAATAGTATTCTATATATCAAAATCGTCAGGAAAGATCAGTTATATTTGTATAAAATAGGACCTGTTATTACAGCTTTTTATCATACTCTCTTTTATCTGTTTTGAATCATGAATAGAGAAACCTTGTTTCGTAAAATTCAAAAAATCACATTGTTAATTGCAGTGGTGATTGTTTTTACCAGCTGCAATGACAAGCCTTTACACAATATTTCAACATCAGAGGCTTCTATAAAATATGCCAGGGAGATCGAAAATAAATCATTTATGGTATTTCCTGAATATCGCGAAAAACCACTGAAATGGTTTGATTCCATTCCTGAGAACAGATTAAAGGAAGCATTGGACAGCCGGCAGCTGAAGCTGAATGCACGTCCAGGTGAGTACTTTGTTTTCCAGGCAGGAGTATGGGCAATAAAAAGCGATGTCACCGATATTCAGGTCGATTTCACAGATCTTACTGCCGGAGGTCAAAAGAAAATAGAAGCCGGTAAGATAACCTGCTTCAATAAGGGTGGAATAGATATTCAGGGTAATCCGTTCAGTAAAGTTGTTAATATCCCGGCCGGACGGGTGCAGGCTCTCTGGATGGGCATAGACCTTGAAGGTGCTGCTGCCGGGACTTACAAAGGAACTGTAACTGTCTCATCAGGAGGAGAGAAACAGAGTCTTGATATCGCCTTGAAGGTCGCCGGTGAACCGGTTCCTGACCATGGTTATGATGAGGGCGCCAGGCTCTCCCGGCTTAATTGGCTCAATTCGCGTACCGGCATAAACAATGAGGTCACAAAAGGTTTCCTCCCGGTTAAAGCCGAAGGAAATAAACTGAGCATCCTCGGACGTTCTCTGACTATTGCTGACAATGGTCTTCCTGCTTCATATGTCAGCTATTTTGAATCCTCAAATCAATCGATAAATGAAAAGGGTGAATATGTCGTTAAAACTCCTTTCAGGTTTATAATTGAAAAGCAGCAGGGAGAAGTTATCAGGCTTGTTCCCGGGGAGCTTGTTTTCACTGATAAATCCGATGCTGGTATAAACTGGAAAGTTACCAATTCATCAGATGAGGCTGATCTCGAGGTTACCGGGCATCTTGAGTTTGACGGTTTTGTTGAATACAGCCTGAAACTTATCACAAAAAAAACTCTGAAGATCAGGGATATCCGTCTTGAGGTCCCTGTAGTAAAGAATAAAGCAGAATATATGATGGGCCTCGGACATGAGGGAGGATACCGGGCTTCTGTCTGGAAGTGGAAATGGGATGTCTCCAAAAATCAGGATATGCTGTGGATAGGATCTGTTAACGGCGGAATGAGAATTAAGTTGAAAGCTGAGAATTATGTGAGGCCACTCATAAATGTCTATTACAGGTTCGGTCCGCTGAATCTTCCGACATCATGGGGAAATGAAGGAAAAGGCGGCATAGATGTTTCTGAAAAGGGGAATGATGTAATAATAAGTGCTTTTTCAGGAAGCAGAGAAATCAGCGAGGGGGAAGTTCTTAATTATAATTTTGAACTGCTTCTTACACCTTTCAGAACAATTGACAGAAAGAATAAATTCGGTGAGAGATATTACCATGGCGGCGGAACAAATACTTCTGTGAAAGTAGCTGCAGCCATTGATGCAGGGGCAAATGTCATCAATATCCACCATGCTGAGGATATCTATCCCTTCATCAACTATCCTTACCTCGATCCAAATGTTGCTGAACTGAAGAACCTGGTTGCCGACGCTCATGATAAGAATATCAGGATGAAATTCTACTATACCACAAGGGAACTTACGAAGAATCTGCCCGAATTCCGGGCCTTCTACAGTCTTGACGGTGAGATTATCTTTCCCGGCCCGGGCAACGAAAGCAAAACTGTTATAAACTCAAAAGGACCCAACGAATGGCTGGTTAAAAACCTGAGAGAGAAATATATCCCTGCCTGGTATAATGTTATTAAAGAGGGGAAATTCAAGGATGAGATTGACCTGTCTGTCATCACAACACCCGACGGACGCCTTAATAACTTCTATGTTGCCGGCCTTGAGTGGATGGTTAAAAATATCGGAATAGACGGTGTTTACATTGACGATTCGGCTCTTGACCGTTATACACTTCAGCGTGCAAGGAAAGTTATTGACCAGTACCGCCCGGAGGGCAGGATGGATCTTCACAGCTGGAACCATTTCAACGACTGGGCAGGTTATACTGACTGTCTCAATCTGTATATGGACCTTCTGCCATATTTTGATCTTGTCTGGATAGGTGAGGGACGTGATTATGACCGTTCGCCTGATCACTGGCTGATCGAAGTGTCGGGTATACCCTTCGGACTGCCGGGCCAGATGCTGGAAGGAGGCGGAAATCCATGGAGGGGAATGGTTTATGGCATCACAAACCGCGCAGGATGGGTTGGAAATACACCTGTTGAAATATGGAAATTCTGGGACGAATATAGAATCGCAGATATGCTTCTTATTGGTTATTGGGAAGAGAACTACCCTGTCAGAAGCAGCAGCAGCAAAATCTTCACCTCACTGTATAAGGGTGAGAAAGAATCAATTCTGGCCGTTGCCAACTGGAGTGATAAGGACCAGCCTGTTTCATTGAATATCAGGTGGCAGGCTCTTGGTATTGATCCGTCGGAAGCCGATATCTTCATTCCTGCAATAAAGGATTTCCAGGAAGCAGCAGAAAATGTTGCGATTAGCAATCTTATAATTCCTGCCAAAAAAGGCTTACTTATAATCATTCGAAACAAATAATTAATATCTGAATCATGAAAAAAACACACCTGTTCACTCCTGTTGCGATATTGGTAATCATCACAATATCATTGATCTGCTGTAAGCAGCCTGACGTTGCTGAAAAGCAGTCATTTTCTTTTGAGATCCCGGCAGATTATCTGAGAGAGGCTCCGGATATTCCCCCTTTCTGGGTATCTGAGTATAAGGAAGTATATGCCTTTCTTGACAAAATTGTGAAGAAAGGCAAGATTGAAGTTATTGGTACATCAGCAGGTGGCAGGGAGATAAAAGCTGTACTTTATGGGACAGGCCGTCAGGGAAAAGGCACAACAACTTTCTCCGGGTCACTCGGTTTTGGTGATGTTAAGGCTTACAGAGGGCCTGACCATGACAAAACTGTATATATGGGAATGTCGGCAGTGCACGGTGGGGAATTTGAAGGTATCGTCGGTACTGTTAACCTGATCTCAGTTCTTGAAACAGGAAAAGACCTCAGGGGAAAAGAATGGCCGTTAATAAATGAGTTAGCCACAAAAATTGACAGGCTTATCCTTATTCCGGTTGTAAATCCTGATGGGAGGGAGAGGATTCCCCTTCGGATGGAACTGTATCGTGATACCGATTTTACTGTAGCAGAGTATCTTAACACTGGTGGTGATGATAAGGGAAAGATTACAGGCTGGCCACAGATAAAGGAGTTCATTCCGATGGATTTCTCTAAACCCGGTTTTCCTGGCGGATACCCCAATGATGCAGGAGTAAATATTCAGCATGATGATTTTCTTGGTGATATTCAGCCCGAAACTCAGGCTCTGTTTGACCTGACTGAAAGAGAGAAACCAGACCTTATTATAAATATGCACACTGGTGCGGTATTCATGCTTATGCACAGACCTTTGGGTGAACCAGCCCTGCTTCCGTTCTTCGACACTCTTTTCAGTTATGTTCATTCTGAACTTGCATTGAAAGATCTTCAGTATACAAATGATCCTGCCGAAGAGGGTAAATCCTCCCGTACAGCAACCAGTACCTACAATCTCGACGGGGCTTTAAATTACCATTGCGGCGCCCTGAGTGTGGTTGTTGAATCACCCAGCCATTCATTTTCCGGAAACAGGGTAACTCAGGAGAGAAAAATTGAATCTCCTGATAATCTGATTGATGCACAACTGATTTGTCATCAGCAGGCAATGAAGTTCCTGGCAGAAACAGGAGGTAGATCCAAATGGTTACCAGGTAGAAGGCGATGAATTCAAAAAAAATTACCACGGAGTTACACGGTGTTTTCACGGAGTTGCACTGTTTTATACTCCGTGTTTTACTCCGTGTAACCCAGTGTCACTCCGTGGTTTCAAATAAATTAGTTAAAACAAACAACGAATCCCATGAAGAAATATCTGCTCTTTCTTTCCGTGTTGCTTTTTGCTGCCTGTCAGCAGAGTTCATATGATAAGATCCGTAACTATCTCGAAACCATAGAGATAGTTGATACTCATGAGCACATCCAGGTGCCTGGTGATTCAGCTGATTTTCAGTTCTTTAATGGCATATCATACTTTCCTGCAGATATGACATCTGCCGGCGCTCCCTCATTCAGGGAATTACAAAAAAATGGCTTCGATGCGGATAAGCTATGGGAACTGTCCGGCAGTTACTATAACTATTCACGCGCAACAAGTTATCATGAACAGTTCATGAATACCCTCAGGATCCTGTATGATTATGAGAAACCATATCTCAGGAAAGAGGATATAAAACCATTATATGACAGAATGCTGGCAAATAATTACAGGAACTATGATGCGTGGTTTGCCTCAGTTTATAAAAAAGGGAAATTTAAAACTATGATCCTTGATCAGTACTGGGATCACTTCAATATTGATATTGATACTTCATACTTCCGTCTGGTTTGCAATATAAATAGTCTTGTAATGCTTGTCAGCGAAGCAGCTGAAAACAAAAAAGTAACATCAGCAAGTGGATTACTAAAGCTGATGAACAGGAAGGAGATTGTTGCCGAAAGCCTTGACGACTACCTTTCAGTTGTGAGTTCGGTACTTGGAATATTTAAAAATAATGGGGCGGTAGCTATCAAGAATACACTGGCTTACAGCAGGAGTATATATTTTGAAGATGTCACCTTTGAAGAGGCCTCAGTGCTTTATAACAAAAAGGTTAAACTTGAATGGGCCGACAGGAAGAAGCTTGAGGATTTTATCTTCCATCATATTATCCGGCAGTCGATTAACCTTGATATGCCCATTCAGATCCATACAGGTTATCTGGCCGGCAATAACAGCCGTCTCGATAACGGCCAGCCCATGAAGCTTCTTAACCTTTTTCTTAAATTTCCCAAAGCCAGGTTCAGCCTTTTCCATGGCGGCTATCCATGGACGGGCGATTTTGTTGCAATCGGGAAAAATTTTACCAACGTCCATCTGGACCTTGTATGGCTTCCTCAGATATCTAAAACTGAAGCTGTAAGTACCTTGCATGGAATGCTTGATGCTGTACCATATAATAAGATCATGTGGGGAGGCGATGTTTCCTGGATCGATGACAGTATAGGATCACTTGAGCTGGCGAAGGAAGTGGTTGCGACAGTTCTTTCGGAAAGAGTTGATAAGGGATGGTTAACCAAAGAGCTGGCCCTCGAAATTGCAGGAAGGATATTCAGGGATAATGCTATGGATTTCTTCAAATTGTAACAGATTATTGTTAAAACATTATAAAATTCTCATTATGAGAAGTATGAGATTTATTTTGAGTGTGGTTGCAGCTGTGCTTTTGCTCACTTTAGGTGCATCGTGTACAAGGAATCTGAAAGTTACATCTCCTGATAAACAAAACAGCATTTCGCTGGAATTAAATGAAAAAGGTACATTGTATTATTCCGTCCTGTCACACGGGACAGATGCAATAATGCAATCAATGATGGGCATGGAATTAACAGATTCCCTCTTTGATTTTAATTCAGGTCTTTCACATGAAAGGACAGTAAGATCGGTAATTGATGAAACATATTCATTGCCTACAGGAAAAACCTCTGTTTACATCAACAAAGCAAATGAGGCAGTCTTCAGCTTTAAAAACAGGCACGGTAAAATTCTTCAGGTTGTTTGCCGTGCATATGATGACGGAGTTGCTTTCCGCTATGTTATTGTGAGTTCATCAGGCATTACTGTAAGGAAGGAATTAACCAGATTCGGAATGCCCCTGAATACAATGAGCTGGATAATGGATTATGTTCCTCATTATGAAAATATCTATCAGGAGAGACTTTTTGATACCATTGGAATAAAGGCACTTTCATTTCCTGCCCTGATGCATATTGATAACAATTTCTGGTTATTATTGACCGAAGCATCTGTCTACAATCAGCCTGCCTGTCATCTTAAGAAGATTGCCACGGGTAATGAAATGGAAATAGAGCTTCCGGAAGAAAACTATTCAATGGAATCTGTCTGGGAATCACCATGGAGAACGTTTATTTTGGGTACTGATATTGGTACCATTACCGGATCCATTATGGTTGAGAACCTCAATCCGCCTTCTGTGATTTCTGATATGAGCTGGATCAAACCGGGGGTGGCAGTATTTCCATGGTGGGGTAACTGGATGGCAAACAGCTATATCGACACTCTGAAGATGTATGTTGATCTCGCTGCTGAAATGAACTGGGAATGGATTGAATTTGATGTTTCCCTTGTAGGTTCACCTTTCAGAACATCAAAACTATGGGAAACAACTGACTGGCTTCCGGAATTTACTTCATATGCAAGATTAAAAAATATCAGTGTTTATGGCTGGGATGAGATAAATATCTTAAAAACACCTGAAGGCCGCGATCATATTTATGGGAGATATCTTGATCTGGGAATAGAAGGGATTAAGATAGATTATATAGATTCCGATAAACAATATGCTATGCAATTCCGGAATTATGCCATGAAGGATGCTGCCGAAAGAAATCTGATGGTCAGTTTTCACGGAGAGACAATGCCGAGAGGACAGCGCCGTACCTATCCTAACGTTATGACCCTCGAAGCTGTTATGGGAGCAGAATATTACACTTTTAAAGGAAATCATTCCCCTTCACCTGAACAAAATTGCACACTGCCTTTTACACGCAATGTGGTTGGTCCGATGGATTATACCCCGGTTACTTTTACAATCCGCCCCGAAGTTCCCAGAACAACTACTTATGCTCATGAGCTGGCTCTGTCAGTTATTATTGAATCGGGATGGCTGGTTATGGCCGATCGACCTGATGCTTACCTTAATTCACCAGCCAGGAATTTCCTGAAAAAACTAGAGTCTGCATGGGATGAAACCCGGTTTATTGATGGTTATCCCGGAGATTATATATGTCTGGCCCGCAGGAAGGGCGATAAATGGTTTGTCGCCGGTATTAATTCGGGAGAAAAGAGAGAGATCGACATTAATCTTGGATTTATGAAAGATGGTAAATATGAGATTGAAATTTTTGAAGACAAGCCCGGAGAAGAAATGACAAATCTCCGTATCCGTAAAGAAATTGTAACAAAAGATAGTACATTGCATGTAACAATTTCAGCCAATGGCGGATTTTGCACACTTATTGAGTAAGAAACTATAATTATCAATTATTTAATACATTGCATAATATGAGAACAAGTTTAAAACGACTGTCGGGAATCGTTCTGTTCACAGCGGTTACACTTTTTTATTCAGTTTCAGTCTGGTCCCAACCATTATGGGATGCTGCAAACAAGAACAAGGATGTTCTGAGAATCTCCACTTTGTTCACGGCACAGGATTGCCGTGATAAGATAAACACCACAGAAGGTCTGGAAGCTGCAGTAAAATGGTGCAAAGAAACAGGCCTTACAAATGTCTTTATTGAATCATTCCGTGGCGGATATTATGCTGAAAAAGAAACTCTTATTAAAGCGAGAGACCGTTTTAAAAAGGAGGGTTTTGACGTGGCGGGTTGTGTCACAACAGTTAAGGTTGGTAAAAATGGTGTCGGCGGATGGGGGCAGACACCTTGTTATGTAAATGAAAGCACAGTTCTGGAGTTTGAAAAGATTTTCAAATATACAGCCTCAATCTTTGATCTGATAATGATTGATGATTTCCTGTTTACTGAGTGTACATGCGAGGATTGTATAGCTGCCAAAGGGGATCTTACCTGGGCAAAATTCCGCAGCGATCTTCTTGTTGAGTTCAGTCGCGACCATATCCTGAAACCCTCGAAGGCTGAAAATCCAAATGCTAAAGTCATAATTAAATACCCGCTCTGGTATGATTTTTTCCAGGAACGGGGATATGAGGTCGTTCGTGAGACTAAAGATTATGATTTCACATGGGTCGGTACAGAAACACGGGATTATAATTTCGATCTGAAACCGGGAGGTACAGTTCAGTATAATGCGTTCTTCATCATGAGATGGCTCGATGGTATTGGTGCAGGTAAGGCTGGCGGAGGATGGATTGATGCACTTGGAACAACTCCTGAGTTTTATGTTGAGCAGGCACGGCAGACTGTTCTGGGAAATGGAAAGGAGATAATGTTGTTTCACTATGGCAGCCTGCTGACCGAGACAAATAAATATGATGGCTATGATGGTACTCCAATAAAGAATGTAGATAAATTGAAGAAGGAGATACCTCTGCTTTTCGACCTGGCAAGGCTGATAAAAGACAAACCGCTAAAAGGTATTTATCTGCCTAAACTTCCTAACAGCGAGCCGATTAAGGAGAACTATATATTTAGTTACTTCGGAATGCTCGGACTTCCCCTTGTTCCCGGACATGAGCTTACGAGCAATCATGCTTCTGTAATATATACAACACATGCACTTAAAGATCCCTCATTTTCAGGCAAGCTTGCAGGAGTTCTGAATTCCGGCAAACAGGTGCTTATTACTGAAGAACTTGCAAAAAGACTTACAGATCAGACATTGCTGGAGAACAAAAATCTGATGGTGTTCAAAACTGGAGATGATCCCAAAAAGCTTCTGAAACTTACTCAGGCTGAACTCAAACCTATCAGGGATAAACTGTTGGCTCCCCTGGGAATGAAATTCGATGCTCCTAACAAGGTCAGTCTTTATCTGCTGGGGGATAATACTATAATAATTGAGAATTTTAATGATGAAAAGGTGGATGTTTGGCTTGAACTGCCTGCGGTATCTTCAGTGCAGGCCAGGCTTACCATTCCTTCCGATGGAAAAGCTGTCCTGTCGAGAAATAAGAATACTGTAAGTATTAAAGACCTTTCTCCCCGGACACTGGTGCTATATGAATACCGGTAAGTATTAAACTGGTTTTAAACATTAATTGTTATTTATGAGGAATGTAAGCCTGCTCCTGATCGTGTGCCTGATGCTCTCCGGCAATTTATTGATGGCACAGAAAGAAATTTCAGTAAATTATTATAAACCATATGATTATAAGGCAATTGATGGAAGAACCGTTGTAAAGGCCTGGCTTGATAAAAGTGAGGTAAACCAGGAATTCTCTGGTATTGCCACAGTTGATATTTCAGGATTGAAAGGGACGGAATGGATTGTATATGATGCAGGAGGTAAAGTAATCCCTTCACAGATAGTTATAAAAGGAACGGAGAGATCTGTGACATTCGAAGCGGAAAATATTCCGTCGTTAGGATATAAAACATACTTTCTGAAAAAGGGCAGGACTCATTCTGACAGTGAGATAAAAGCAGGGACCAACTATTATGAGAACCGTTTTTATTCTGTGAAATTAGGCCCCGGCGGCATCACCTCTTTAACTGACAGGGAGCTTGACAGGCAGGACAACTACATGGGCGTTACCATGTCAACCAACCTGGCTGTTGCCGACTGGATTGATCCCGGACGTGAATCGGTTGATTACACCGTGCTTCAGGGGATATTGCTTTCCTCTCACAAGAGTTGTCACGGAGAAGGGAAAGGAGTTGGAAATCAGCCTTGGCAAAAATTCCATCGAAACATACAAGATTTCATTTTAGTAACCTAAATATTTTCTGCTATGAAAAAGATATCTGTAACCCGTCGTCAATTTATTCAGACAACTGCTGCACTTACCGGTCTGGCATTAGTTGCTTCCGAATGTAAACCAAAACCTGAACCGGACATTACAGCCTCCTCAATTCCGAGGTGGCGGGGCTTCAACCTCCTTGAAAAATTCATTGCTTCAAACAGTAATGATCCTTTCAGGGAGTCAGATTTTGCCCTTATGGCTGAGCTGGGATTTGATTTTGTCCGCCTCCCGATGTCATATCGCTGCTGGGCAGATCCGTCCGACTGGAAGAAACTTGATGAAAAGATTCTTAAGGAGGTCGATCAGGCAGTAGAATTCGGAAAGCAATATGGCATTCATGTTAATGTTGCATTTCACAGAGCACCTGGTTTCTCTGTTGACAGATCACTCCGTGAACCATTTAACCTCTGGCTCGATGAGGAGGCACAGCAGGCATTTGATTATCACTGGAGTCATTTCGCCCTGAGATATAAGGGAATACCTAATAAAAATGTGAGTTTCAACCTGGTCAATGAACCGGCATCACTCGATTTTGAAAGGACAAAACCTCTCCCCGTCGATCTTCATGCAAAGGTTATGAGAAGAGTTGTAAAAGCTATACGAGATGTTGATCCGAACCGTCTGATCTTTGCTGACGGTATGTGGTGGGGCAGGGACCCGATGCCGGAACTGGCTGATCTTAATATAGTCCAGAGTACCAGGGGATATGAACCCTCACAGATTACACATTACCTCGCAGGGTGGGTGGACGGTGCCGATAAATGGCCTGTCCCGGCATGGCCTTTTGTACCCGAAATGTCCACAGAATTGAGGTATCTCAGCGATGAGATGAATCAGACTTATAAGGATAAGATAGAACGTTGGGGAATATCGCTGGGAGCAGAATGGAACAGTGAAAGGATCCGCCTGCAGATGATCGAACCCTGGAAAAAGGTACAGGCAATGGGAGTGGGAGTACATGTCGGTGAATTCGGTGCCTTCAGCAAAACACCTCACTATGTTGTGCTTGCATGGATGAGGGAACTTATGGGGCAATGGAAGGAAGCAGGATGGGGATGGGCAATGTGGAATTTCAGGGGTGCTTTTGGAATCCTCGACAGCGAAAGGGCTGATGTGCAATATGAAGACTTCAAAGGTCATAAGCTCGACCGTAAAATGCTGGAATTGATAAAAGAATTTTGATCAAAAATTATCTGAATTGATTAATCCGTGCCATATTGTTTAGGCACCGATTACAAATCGGCGCCAGCATTTGAGGTGAATCGCACCGCAATATTTGTAGGTTCAGCGAACCGTAATATTTGCAGGTGCATCGCACAGCAATATAATTATTCATATATTTATTGAAAATAAATATTATGAATATGTTCCGTAAGTATCAGATTATTATCATTATATCAATATTGAGTGTCCTTGACGTACCAATAATGGACGCCCAGAAAAAGTCATCCAGACCTCTTTTCCCGGAATCAATTGAATGTACTGTAAAACCCTATTTCCGTCACAGAACTGATGGAAGACCAGGACGGGAAGTACTGCTAAAATTTTCCGGAAGTAAATTTTCCGGAAAAGGGACTGTAGACATCGACTGCCAGGGAGCAATAGAAACCGTTCAATTAGACGTAATTGAGCCAATTGATAGTTTATCTGTCCAGCTTCCGGATGGGGTTGCTGTTAATTCAGCTTCCGAAGTAAAATTCATTCTACGTAGCGGTAAACGTGAGATTAAGAGTATTGTAACCGTGCCTCCGAAAAGGCAGTGGACCGTTTATATTTATCCTCATTCACATGTTGATATTGGATATACAAATACTCACGAGAATGTGGAGCTGATTCACAAGAGAAACCTGGTTTACGGTATCGATCTGGCAAAGAAGACAAAGGATTACCCAAAGGATGCAAGATATCTCTGGAATCCCGAAGTTCTCTGGCCTGTTGAAAGATACCTCAGGAATGCCACTCCGGAACAGAAACAATCAATTGTGGAAGCAGTTCAGAAAGGCTGGCTGCATCTCGATGCTGGCTATGTTCATACAAACACTACTGCTGCTGCCGAAGAGGAACTATTTGAGTTCTTCCGTGAGTGCGCAGCAATGAAAGAGCTTACCGGTAAGAAGATTGAAACTCTTGTGCAGGTTGATATCCCGGGCATGACCTGGGGAATTGTCCCTGTTGCCTCCGAACTGGGGATAAAGTATTGTCTCGCAATGAATAACGGATCCGACAGGGTCGGTCTTTCCACCGATTTCAGTTTCAAACCATTCTGGTGGCAGAGTCCCGACGGCAATTCAAAAATTCTCTTCTTCCAGCCGGGCAGCTATAATCCGGGAGCTGTTTATAAAGGATTTCAGTACTGGCCATTAATGGCGGGTCAGACAGATACTTCAAAACTGCTGAAGATTGTCAAAACAGATAATCCACGTGCCTTTTTCATCGATAAATATCTCGAAGATAAGTTACCTGTGCTTGAAAATTCAGATTACTATCCTTATGATATCTTCCTGATGACATGGGCAATGGCTGATAATACTCCCATCGACGCCGATCTTCCGGACGCTGTAAAAAGCTGGAACGAGGATTATGCCTACCCTCATCTTGTAATTGCCAGCGCTACTCAGATGATGCAGGCATTCGACCTGAAGTATGGAGATAAACTGCCCGTACTTTCAGGTGATTTTACAGAATACTGGACTGACGGACTTGGGACTGCAGCAAAACAGACAGCCATGAACAGGGCTTCAAAGGAGAGACTGATACAGGCTGAAACACTCTGGTCAATGCTCAATCCTGCTGATCCTGCTCCAAGGTCAGAGATCAGTGAGGCATGGAGAAACATCATTATGGGCACTGAGCATACCTGGTGCTATATGGATCCTAAGCGACAGCCAATCACGAATGATATTCTTAAGGTTAAGTTTGAATTCTTCCAGCAGGGAGAAGATATAAGCAAATCAGTCCTTGAAAGGTCACTGAAAAATGTAACAGATGAAGGGAGCAGTGAGATAGGGGTATTCAATACACTTTCATGGAGCCGCGGCGGACTTGTTTATCTTACACCCGGACAAGCCGGGAAATACAATTCGGTTGTGGATGGCCGGGGGAAATATGTTCCGGCTCAGAAACTTACAACCGGAGAGCTCGTCTTCATGTCTAGCCAGATTCCATCTATGGGTTCAAAAAAATATATCCTTAAAGAGCGGAAAGTTAAGAATGTGAATGGAATCGCTTTTGGTAATGTTCTGGATAATGGAATAGTTAAAGTGGTCATAGATCAGCAGACCGGTGATATTAAGAGCTTTATAAGCGGCAATTATGAATTTGCCGACAATAAATCAGCCACCCTGGTAAACAGTTACAGGTACCTTCATGGTGAGGATCGTCCTGAGAAAGCAACGGCAGCACAAAATGTAAGAATAGCAGTTAAGGAAAATGGACCACTACTGGCAACTATTCAGGTGACATCAGAGGCTGAAGGCTGCCGGAGCCTGACCCGCGAAATTACACTGATAGCTGACCGGTCTCACCTTGAAATTAAGAATACTGTAGATAAAATTGCAGTAACGGAAAAAGAGGGAATACATTTCGGGTTCGGCTTCAACATTCCCTCCCCAAAAACCATGTTTGACATACCTTGGGGAATCGTTGAGCTTGAGAAAGACCAGCTTGCCGCTGCAAACCGCAACTGGATCGCTTTTCAGAGATGGCTCGATATCTCAAACGAAGAGAGGGGCGTTACCTTCTGTTCACTCGATGCGCCTATGTTTGAAAATGGTACATTATCGGCCAATGTTCTTGGAGCAGCCACAAATTCTCCAAGGTGGATCCGTAAACTTGAGTCATCACCTACAATCTATTCATGGGCTCTTAACAATCACTGGCACACCAACTTCCCTCTGAACCAGGAGGGTGTTGTATCTTTCAGGTACCGAATTCTTCCACACAACACAAAATATGATGCTGCATCAGCAAACAGGTTTGGTCTTGAACAGGCTCAGCCTCTTATTGCCACAAATCTTAAGAAAGATGTAATCACCGGACAGCCTTTCACAGTGGAAGGTAGCAGCAGTATCTATGTTACAATAATTAAATCCGGTAACGGAAGCGAACCATCAAAGATCCGCCTGCGTTCGGTTTCGGACAAACCTGAATCTGTAACGTTGGTATGGAAAAGCCTGAAGCCTCAATCGGTTAAACTTAATGGAGCAGCTGTGATAAGTGAAATAATAGTACCTGCTAAAGGATTTGTTACACTTGATGTAGTTTATTGATTTAATGCATTTCAATTTAAAACACTTAACATGAAGACACTTCCATGGAGTCTAAAATGGATCTATCCTGTTCTTTTTCTGCTTATTATGTCCGTAAATATTTTCGGTCAGACTAATAAACCTGAGGCCGGAAAAAAGACTGATTATTCATATTTTAAAGGCGGAACCATTAGTGTAATTCCTTCATCTCACCAGGATATTGCATGGATGGACAGCATCGGTGCCTGTATTGAATTCCGTGATAAAATGATGATTACACCTGTTCTGAAAAGGCTCAGGGAAAACCCGGAATTCAAATTTTCGGTTGAAGATGCATTAAGCCTCAGGGAATACCTGCTTCGTCACCCCGATTCCTGGAATGAGATACTTAAATATACAAAAGAGGGGCGTCTCGACTGGGGTGCCACATACAAACAACCTTATGAATCGATGTATGATGGTGAATCACTGATCCGTCAGACTTATCTTGGCAGAAAGTGGCTCAGAAAAACTCTCCCGGGCTGTGATTTTAAAACATACTGGAACGAAGATGTTCCCGGAAGATCATTGCAGATGGCTCAGATATTATCCAAAGCAGGCATCCCATATATGCAGTTCAGCCGTCACCAGCCCGGAATATACCGATGGTACAGTCCGGATGGAAGCTATATAACATGTTACACTCCCGGACAGTATGATGAGGTTGGAATCCCTGTACGACAGGCAAATACGGATGTAAGCCAGCTAACAAAAGTATTTACAACAATGATTGCCGACTGGAACGGTTATTTCAGGGAAAGAAAGCTGAATCCGGAGTTTCCGTTCATCTATTCACATGACTTCGCCACTCCACCCGATTATGATGCATTCTTTACCGATTGGAATAAAAAGTCAGTTTCACTGGGGAAACCTGCTATAAAATATGCCACCGGTACAGAATTCTTGCAGGCTGCCGCGAATGGGGAACCGAATTTTGATGTAATTGAAGGAGAACGTCCGGATGTATGGTTGTATATTCATGGCCCGTCGCACCAGAAAGCTTTGAAAGCATCAAGGGAAGGTTCACGCTTGCTGACTGCAGCAGAGAAATTTGCCACCTTCGACGCTCTCCAGCAAAACAGTTTTGCCGCTTATCCCCAGGCTGAACTGACAAAGGCATGGGAAAACGCCATTTACCCCGATCACGGATGGGGAGGAAAGCATGGCGACCTTACCGACAGGGCTTTCCGCACTGCCTATGAAACTGGTCGTGATATTGCTGCCTCAGTTCTGGATAAGTCAATTAAGAATATTGCTTCAAGAATAAACTTTTCAGGAAAAGGAATTCCTGTAACTGTATTTAATCCTCTGTCATGGAAACGTACGGATCTTGTCAGATTCACAATGAATGTTGAGGGAAATGACATGAATACTTTTAAGCTGCTTGATGAAAAAGGGAGTGAGATACCCTACCAGCTGATTGATGACCACAAAATTACAGGTAACAGGGATGAAGTGATAACATTTCTCTTTGTGGCAAAGGAAGTACCTTCAGTCGGATATAAAACATATTACCTGGTGAAGGAGAAACCATCTGTATTCAAAAGCACTTCAAAAATTGATGGAGCTTTTTATGAAAATAATTTCTTCAGGGTTGAATTTGCAGATGGGGGACTAAAATCAATATTTGACAAAGAGCTGTCGGCCAGTCTTTTAAATACTGATAAATTTCTTGGAGGAGAATTGTTTACCATGCAATCGGTTGGTAATGGTGCCGGTGAATTCACTGATGTACAGCAGCCGACAATGGAAGGCTTTGAGAAAATGAGCCAGTATAAACAGCCATGGTACCTGGTTTCTTCAGGACCGGTAAGAGATGTTTATGAATTTAAAAAAGCAATAAATCATGTCACTGTTGTTGAAAGGGTTATTTTTTACCAGGATCTGAAAAAAATCGACTTTGAGGTAGAGCTTCTGGGCTTCAATGGTGAAAGATACCGCGAGTTCAGGCTGGCCTTCCCGCTTAACCAGACGATTTCAGACGTTGCATATGAAGTACCTATGGGTGTTGTCAGGATTGGAAGGGATGAAATGGCCGGTGCTGCCGGTTTCTCAAAAGCTTCACAGATTTACAGTACTCCATGTGCCCAGGTGCATCCGCGGGAGGTTCAGGACTGGTTCTCGGCATTTGATGGAAAGAATTCTGTTACTATAAGTTCAGATGTAGCTGTTTTTGACTGGATTGATCCTACAGAAAATCCAGTCAGATACACAATTCTGCAGCCCTTGCTTCTTGCAAGCCGCAAAAGCTGTCATGGAGAAGGAAATTATTACCTTCAGCCAGGAGATCATTTCTATTCTTTCTCACTTTATTCAAATACCTACGACTGGAGAGGAGGCTACCGTCAGGCAATTCAGTCAAACCAGCAAATGAAGGCTGTTGTTACAGATCCTTCAAAGAAAACCGGAAGCATGCCTGAAACGCTGAGCTTTGTTTCTGTTGAGAATAAGAATCTGATCCTTAGTGCTATAAAAAAATGTGAAGATGATGACAATGTAATCGTCCGTTGCTATGATATTGAGGGTATCGATTCGGAAGCTGATATCAGAATCCCTTTGACTTTCAGAAAAGCTGAGCTTACTAATATGATTGAAGAGGAGGGAAACGAAATACCGGGTTCAGGTAATAAACTTAATCTGAAGATCGGTCACCATTCAATTGAGACTATTAAGCTGTTTATGAAATAGATAAATGAATTATTTTAGCGCAAAGGTCACAAAGGAATACACAAAGGTCACAGAGAATGAACTGATTTGGATTCTTTGTGTCCTCTGTGCGAATCTTTGTGTACTCTGTGTTTAAAATAAAAAAAATGTTATGCTGAAAAAAACTCTCGTATCAATAGTATTATTAATAATCACATTATCAATCTATTCTCAAAGTAATGGTCTTGTTTTTAAGTGTAATAACGACACTTATAAATTACTGAAGGAAATCTCAGCTTCAGTTGCTTCGAAAGGCGAAATACTGCTCTCAATCACTACACATCAGGATCTGGGTTGGGTTGATGAAGTGGAAAAGTGTGTGATATTGCGTGATACACTCTGGATGACTCCCTATCTTAAGAGGCTTAAGGAAGATCCCTCTTTCAAGATGGATATCGAACAGACCTCCATAATTGTTGAATATCTGAACCGCCACCCTGATAAGAAAGCAGAGATTCAGAAAGGTCTTGATGAAGGCAGGATTCTGATAGGTGCAACATATACTCAGCCTTACGAGGAGATGTTCAGCGGGGAGTCGCTTATCAGGCAGTTATACCTTGGCAAGAAATGGCTTACTTCTAACTTTAACGGCTACAAATCAGATACCTATTATAATTCGGATGTTCCCGGACGTACTTTACAAATGTCCCAGATCCTGGCAAAGTCAGGAGTTAAAAATATGTTTGTGAGCCGTCATGAGAAGGGTGTTTTTGACTGGTACAGCCCTGACAATTCAAAGGTGACAATGTTCTCATCAGGGCATTATATAGATTTCTATAACATCCTTGGCAAGGAGAGTGAGGCCGGGATCAGGCAGATGGCGGAAGAGGTTCTCTTCTGGGGGAATTATTATGATTCAAAATCAAAAAAAGTGATTATTCCTGCTCTGCTCAATTATGAATTCATATGGGACCAGAAGCCGGTAAAAAATTGTGATCCCTTCATGGCTCTGTGGAACAGCATCAAAGTAATCGAAAATGAGAAGGGAGAGAAGATAAAAGTTACACTTCCGCCGCTCAGATACGGAAACCTTAATACCTGTCTCAACGCAATCCGTGAAAATTCAACAAAAATAAAACCGATTTCAGGCGAGCGCCCTGCAGTATGGCTCTATATTCACGGACCCTCTCACCATTACGCAATAACAGCCAGCAGGGAAGCCGATATCCTGTTGCCAGATGCTGAGAAATTTGCTGCAATAAACAGTCTGCTCGAGGGAACCTTCCGGAACTATGATGTTGCTGCCTTTGATGAAGCATGGGAAGCAAAAATATATCCCGACCATGGATGGGGAGGCAAAGGCGGGGAGATAACTGACCGGCTGTTCCTGAGCAAATTTGTTAAAGCAGAACAGGATGCAACAAATCTTCTTAACGGAGCGCTCAACCGGATTGCATCAAAGATCAATTTCATCCAGTCAGGTATTCCCCTGGTGGTATTTAATGGCCTGAACTGGAGAAGAGACGATCCTGTAACTTTTGAATGTCGTTTTAACAAGGGCGAGGCTTTCGGGGTGAAGATTATTGATAGTGATAAAAAGGTGATTAACAGTCAGCTGCAAAGCCAAAAGTACTACGATGATGGTTCACTCAGATCAGCCACTGTCTCATTTATTGCCTCCGGTGTTCCCTCTGTCGGATACTCAACTTTCTACGCCGAACCACTTAAACAGGTTGAAAAGTCTGTTGCCACAGTCTTTAACCCCGTATTCGGGAACCAGTTCTTCTCAGTCCGTTTCGGAAAAGGAGGAATTGAAAGGCTTTATGACAAGACACTCGGGAAAGAGATAATTGATGCTTCAAAATTTGCACTGGGTGAGGTTTTTACAATGCAGTCAGTAGGAAATGGAGCAGGTGAATTTGCTGATATACAACAGCCTTCTATGGAAGGATTTGACAAAATCGGATTTTATAACACCAAATGGGAAAAGGTAAGTGAGGGCCCTGTGTTTACATCATTCAAATACCGCCAGCCTGTGAAACATGCCGTAGTTGAAGAGACAATTATTATCTATAACCAGATCAAAAGAATTGATTTTGAGATAGATATTAAAAACTGGGAAGGAATTCTTTACAGGGAGTTCAGGGCAGCATTCCCTTTGAATATGAGATCTTCAAAAGTAACTTATGAGGTTCCCATGGGGGTTGTTGAGGTGGGAAAGGATGAGCTGAAAGGAGCTGCCGGCCATATGTACACCACAGAATGTAAGCTTATACATCCCCGCACATTGATCGACTGGGTCAATGCTTCTGATGATAGTTTTGGAGCTACGATAAGTTCAAGTGTCATAGCTTTCGATTATCTGGATCCAACTCCCGATCCTGCTCAGTCAACGTTTATTCAGCCCATACTGTTTGCTTCCCGTAAAAGCTGTCACTGGGAAGGCAATGACTATATACAGCTTGGTGATCATCACTTCTCCTTCTCCCTCTACATACATGAACCGGGATGGAAAAACGGATTCCGGTCAGGGAAGCAGGGCCAGAATAAACTATATTCGACCATGGATCCGATCAGCGGCAGTAGTAGACCTCTTCCTGAAGAACAGAGTTTCTTTTCAGTCAGTGGAGAATTGATGATGTTTACAGCTTTAAAGAAAAGCGAAGATGATAACAGCATTACTCTTAGGATGACTGATATGAGCGGTGCAGAACAGAATATTGAACTCGAAATGTTTATGCCACTTACGAAAATCTACAAGACAAACCTGATTGAAGAGGAAGAAAAAGTTTCAAACCTTAGTGGGAAATCATTCAATCTTAAGGTTGGCAAAAACTCAATAGAGACCTTCAAACTTAAATTGGAGTAACATTTATTAAGACCTTGGTGACCCTTTGTGCCTTAGCGCCTTAGTGGCAAAATAAATAAATTAGTTAATTGAATCTGTAAATGAGATCTGTAATCAATGAATTAAAGCAATACCGCACCTTTTTCCATAACGAACTTCATTATGATATCCTGCCATACTGGATGAAGTACGGAGTTGAAAAAAACGGACATCGATTCTATGGTGCCGTCGACCTTGACGGCAATCCTGTTCTCACTGCAAACAAGACAAGTGTCCTGAATGCCAGGATCTTATGGACCTTCTCGGCAGCAGCCATGCTTGAAGGTAACGTGGAGTATGCAGCCATTGCTGACAGGGCTTACAAGGTAGTAACTGAGGATTTTGAAGATAAAGAGTATGGCGGCTATTATATGGAATTATCTTCTGTCAATAAGGTTGCCAACGATATAAAACATACATATGCCCAGGCCTTTGTCCTCTATGCTCTGTGCAAATATTATGAGTTCAGGTCACTGGAATCAGTGATGTATAAGATCAGGGAATTCTTCGGCCTTCTTGAAGCGAAAGCAAAAGATCCTGATCATGCGGGTTATCGCGAATCCTTTACACGCGACTGGAATATCTATGGCGAAAACAGGATGGCTGACAATAATGAACCAAGGTCGATGAACACCCATCTGCATGTTCTTGAAGCATATGCTGCCTTGTACAGGGTCTGGAAAGATCCTGCAGTTGAGCTCAGGCTGACTGAACTGATGATCCTCTTTCCGGGGAAGATAATAAGGGACGAAGGTCATTTTGGTATTTTTTTCGATGAGTCATTCAATGAGGTGGAATCATCAAAAGGGATCTGTTCCTTTGGTCATGATATTGAAGGATCATGGCTGCTGTGGGAAGCAGCTGAGATTCTTGGCAATGAGAATATTTTAAAAAGGATGCGACCTGTTGCTGTTAAGATGGTGGATAACATTGAAAGAGTGGCTGTCGATAAAGATGGTGGCCTCTTCCTTGAATCGACCCGGTTTGGAAGTCATGTTAAAACAAATAAGCACTGGTGGCAGCAGGCAGAAACCATGGTAGGTTTCATGAATGCATTCGAAATTACAAAAGATGCAAAGTACTGGAATACAGTTAAATTATCATGGAAGTTTATCGACACCTTTCTGATCGATCATGAACGGGGTGAATGGTATACAAAGCTTAACCGGCTCGGTGTTCCTTTTCTTGTTGAACCACCCGATGATCCCTCTCCTTATTACCGGAATGACTGGAAGATAGATCCCTGGAAATGCCCCTATCACAACGGAAGGTCAATGATGGAGATGATGAAGAGGATCGACAGAATGTTGAAAAGTTGAAGGGCTTGAAAGAGATGAAGGAGAGAGTTCCCCTCCTGGGGGCATAGCCGTCAACCTAAGTGAAGTTTTGTGGCAGGAAAGAATGGTATAAGTTTCCCCTCCTTTTGAAGGAGGGGTGGCCGCAGTGCAATGATAATTAATATATTGCAAAGTCAATCTGCGGCCTGGGTGGTTGAGTGGTTTATCAGATCTTTTTTCCTTATTTTTTATTGAAAACTTTCCTTATCTCACTTTTTATATATTCAGGTTCACGGAATACAAATCTGTTTTCAAATCTTAATACTGTGAATCCTAAGCTCTCTATGAATTTATCCCTGTTTTCGTCTTCCTGTATTCTATGGGATTCCCCGTGGGAATCTCCGTCAAGTTCAATAACAAGTTTTTCTGAAGGACAAGAGAAGTCGACAATGTAACTACCAATACTGAATTGTCTCCTGAATTTTCTTCCGTCAAGTTGTTTTGATTTTAACATCTCCCATAATGCTGCTTCAGCCGAAGTGGACCTTTTCCTGAGAGATGATCTGAAAGATTTAAGGCCTTTTCTGTTGAAGATGTTCTCGTTTTTCATGGATGTAAAGATAAAAAAACGAATAAATCAACCACCCCGTCCCGACGCTTCG
>MENI01000062.1:0-810 GCA_001768195.1 Bacteroidetes bacterium GWA2_40_15
TATGAGCATGTAAACGAACCATAACCATCGGACCAACCTTTGAATAGTGGGAAAAGATCATCCCTTTTCATCCAAATCGAAGTTGATACTTTTAGCTCCTTCAGAAAATCTGCAGGTGCAATCGAGGCATGCATATCAGTGAGCATATGAAAATGGTTTTCCACGCCATTTATCCAGTATAAATGGCTGTTTTTATTTTTTACAATGCCTGAAATATAAGAATAAAGCTGACCCACATGATCTTGATTAATCACAGGGAGACTATCCTTAGTTCTTATAACAAGATGATAAAGATGTTGGCGATAACTTGACATGGTTTTAAATTTTAGAGTTAAACAGCGAGAGTGTACTAATTTACTGAATTTTCCACAATATTAAACCCATTCAGGGTTTAAAATCATTTGTTTAGCCTTTCCCCCGGTTTCACCGGGGGTTATTAAAATAATGCCACTGCGTGGCATTATCCATTAGAAAAGTGGTGCTTCTCCCCAGCGAACCCGACTCTGTCAACAATACCCAAAACAGTCAATTAAGCCTCGTCACCGACACAGTCATTGTGGATATGATCGACCTGTGTCAACGTATCTGACTGCCTGAATAGCGATATACCTTGATAGGCTTTGACTCGCTGTATCGAATACAAACCACAGGAAATAGGTGTTAGTGCGGTAAAAATCAACTTTATGATTTCTTTATCATTCTTATTCAGTATGTTAGAAAATAGAACCGCACTAATGTTGTGAAGCGTCACAAGTCAGGACATATTTTCAGCTCTTTGTGATCTTTGCGTCTTGCCTTTGCGCCCCCTGC